>NZ_LBIY01000002.1:0-554373 GCF_028128625.1 Bradyrhizobium sp. CCBAU 45389
GCTCCAGCCCCTATCGCATCATCCCAGCTGAGCCCTTCTGGCGCGACGCCGCCATTCGCCGACGGTGAGCCAGACCGCGGAGACCAGGAAGTAGACCGCACCGACCGCGGCATAGCCTGTGACGGCCGCGATCGATGGAGACATCGGCGTCGTGGCCTGAAAGATGAAGAAACCGCCGGCCAGGGCCGACTGGCCACCGCTGAGCACCATGGCCCATTGCGCATTGTCGCTCTTCCAGCGCCGCACTGCTGTCGCCAACTGGAGCAATCCGGACAAGATCGCCCAGGCGCCGAACACACCAAGGACCCAATTCATGCTCACCTGCAACGCGAGAAGGACCGCGATCGCGGTCGCAAGGCTGACCACGACGTTCAACATCTGCGTGCGGTTTTGATCGAGCCCACCGCTGCGCAGGCCATCGACGAAATTGGCCGCCGCGTCCCATGCCGGATAGAGCACCAGCAAGGCTCCGGCGATCGCGGCAGACGACGACCCGACCGCGAACGCGGCAACGACCCAGGCGACGGAGAACGCCGCGCGCAAGAAATAGTATTGCTTCAGCCATCGTTCGCGATCGGCACGAACCAGATCCAGTTGATGTTGCGTCATTGCAGTCTCTCCTTTACCTACTAGTTGGTAGTCTCCGTGCGCAGCAAGTCGCCCTCGCCCGGCTCGCCTGCGCCGGGCGCTGTCATCGTCTCGCCGATGTCTTCAGTGCCTGGTGGACAGCCGTTCCAGCAGCGGGCCGGTGATGACGCCGAACATTTTCGGATCGCCATAGGCGCGCGCCGACAGCATCGCACCGTGAATGGTTGCCATGAATCCTTCAGCTTCGACCTTGGCCGAGTTGGAGAGGTGAAGCCTCCCCTTCCGCTTGCCGCGCTCCATCACCGAAATCAGCCACGACGCCAGTGCGCGAAAATGAGCGCGGACTTCGAGCGCCACCTCCTCCGGCAGAATCGGGAGCTCGCTGGCGAGCAGCGCGCAGACACAGAAGGGCGCCGTCGCGTCCGTGATGCACGCTTCCCAATATCCGACATAGCTTTTGAGCTGGTCGCGCGGATCGGGGATATTGCGCTCCAGGGCAGCCAGTCCCGCCTCCGCCTCCTCGCGGTAACGCGACACGAGGGTGCGGACCAGATCGACCTTGCTGGCGAAATGGTGGTGGATGCTCGGCTTGCGGATGCCGACGACGTCGGCGATGTCGGCATAGCTGAAGCCGTTGTAGCCGCCCGCGATGATCAGACTGCGCGCGCAGGCCAGGATGTCGTCGGCGGTCGAGGAAAAATTGGTCATGGCCGATTAACTACCTTCCAGTTGGTAGGTCGTCAAGAATGGGGTGCTTCAACCATCCGTGAGTGGTAGGAGCCCTTCCATGACCATTCGCCCGATCGTCCGCTACCCCGACCGCCGTCTCGCAATGCCGGCCCGCCCCGTCACCGTATTCGACGACGGCTTGCGCGAGCTTGCGGCGGATTTGCTCGACACCATGCGCGCCGCGCCCGGCATCGGCATCACCGCCCCGCATATCGGCGTGCCCTTGCGCGTCGTGGTGCTCGAGCTCGACCCCAAGGCGGGGCCGCAGACTTACGTCAATCCGGCGATCGAATGGGCCTCGCCCGACATGATCATGCACAAGGAAGGCAGCGTCTCGATGCCCGGCGTCAACGACGAGGTGCAGCGCCACGCCCGCGTGCGGATCAGCTACCAGGATCTCGACGGCAACATGCGAAGCGAGGAGTCCGAGGCCCTGCGCGCCGTCTGTCACCAGCACGAGATCGACCAGCTCGACGGCCTGTTCTGGATCCAGCGGCTGTCGCGGCTGAAGCGCGAGCGGCTGGTGAAGAAATTCGAGAAGATGGGGCGGGGGTAAGTTGGCTCCGTAGCGCGGATGAGCTGGCCCGCTTCAACCGCTCACCAGGACCAGCCTCATTGCGGACAGTATCTCGTAGCGGTCGAGAATCGGCGCACCATCGGATCGCGCGAGAGTGCGGCGGTTCACAATGGCGACGATCATGTCGGAGACCTCAAGCCGCTTGATCGGCTGGAGGTCTTTTACGGATTTGATCCGCGCGTAGAGATCCGTCGGCCTGCCGCGTTGCGCAGGAAAAGCAAAGGGCGGCGTCGGAATGCAGAAGACGAAATGCAGATAATCGCCGAAAGCCCTGGATCCATCAATTCCCACAAGTTTGGTCAACACCGCATAGACATCCGCTCCGCAGCCGAGGATCACCTGGAAGCCCGTGTAGTCGACCGGCCCTCGCATCTGGTAATCTTCGACCAGATGTTCGTTGATCTCCACGCTTGCCAGACAGGGCCCGCAATCGCCGGACCGCACCCAGAAGAAGCGGTCTTCCATGAAATCACGGCAAAAGACCATATTGCGCGGTGGCAGCGAAGAGAGCGGATCAGCCCAGCGCGAAGCAAAGCCCACGTCATCGAGGAAACCATAGGGTGCGTTGAACGCCCCTTCTCCAGTCGCACTGAAGTACTGCGAAAGACGGCCTGCGACGAACAGCGAGGCCTGCTCGCCTCGCCGGAGCTCCTCGCTTTCAATCGGGGTCGCGACCACACGCGCCGCAGCGTTGGGTTCAAGCTCGCTCAATCTTGCATCACCCCCGTCCGCTCAAAACAACTGGCGCCAACAATAGCATTCAAGCGCTATCGTCGCCTTCGAAAAGTTGGCCGCCTTCAGCGCAGCCGTTCGCTACGATGATGGCTTTCGCTGCGCTCTACCCACGCTACGAACTCACGCCCTCTTCCCGCCCCGCTTGGTGATCGGCGCGTTGCGGCGCTCCCGTTTGCCGCGTGCGATCTCCGTCGCCAGCGCGTCGAGCTTCGGCTCCCAGAAATTCCTGAACCGGCCGATCCACGCGTCCACCGCCTGAAGCCCCGCGGCGTCGACCGAATAGAGGCGCCGTTGCGCCTCCGCGCGAACCGTCGCAAAGCCGCTCTCGCGCAGCACCTTGAGGTGCTGCGACACGGCGGCCTGGGTGATCCCGAACTCGCTCCCGATCACCCCGACGACCTCACCGGACGCCATCTCCCCGGGCGCAAGCAGCTCGAGGATGCGACGGCGCACGGGATCGGCGAGGACCTCGAAGACGTGCATCAGCTTCCCGTGCCCGGATGCGCGGTGCCGGGCGGCACCTCACCGCGATAGAATGCGATGGTGCGGTCCGAGCGCTCCTTTGCCGTAGCGGGGTCCACCCCGCTCGCAACGTGCGCCGCGCGCCAATATTCGCCGCTTGTCGTCATGAAGTCCTTGCCCTCAGGCGAGCCCATCCACGCCTCGGCCGTCTCATGATCGACCGATGCTCCGGTCGCAAGATATCGCTCGAGTCCCGCAAGAGCGAGATCCCAACCGATCCCAACCGCACCTGGACCGAACTGATACCAATGATCCTCAATGATCGCGGTGTGCTCAAGCGTCAAACGCGCCTGATCTCGCTCCGATGTCAGCCTGACATCGATCCAGCTCGTCGCGCCACCGAACTCCCATGTCGCGGCAAAATGAGTTGGCGGCGTGCACGCCGTGATGGTGCCGCCTGCGTTCCCCTTGACCTGGTACCTTCCCCCGAGCTGGAGCTCTCCCTCGATCGGCGCAAACCAGCGCGGAATGCGCTCCCTGCTGGTCACCGCGTCCCAGAGATCGTCGATGCTCGTCTCGTAGAGACGGGTCAGCGTCACCGCACTGGCCGGTTTTCCGTCCTTCTCGAAATTCGTCACCGAGCGCGTGACAAGCCCCAGGACCCTGGCGACGTCGATCTGCATTGCGCTTCTCCCTCTTGTTTCGCACAAGCATGAATATCGGCGCACACTAATATAAGTCAACACTTATATTATGATGGGACGGCGTTGGCGCTGCGCGGAGTTCCGCGTCGACGGCAGGATCACTCTACGCTCTAGGGACGGCGCACTTCGAAATAGGTCTTGCCGCCGCGTACGAAGCCCGCGCCCTCGTAGAAGCGCAAGGTGGCCTCCCGCTTCGATCCCGTCGCCAGCAGGACCTTGTAGCAATCTTCCCGCCAGGCAAGATCGAGCGCGTGCGCGAGGACCCGTCGGCCGAGCCCCTGTTGGCGGTGGTCGGCGCGCGTGACGACATTCTCGATCACCCCATAGGATCGACCGCCCCGCGACAGGTTGGGCACGATCGCGAGCGTGCACGAGGATACGAGCCGCTTTCCCGCCTGCGCCACGATCACGGTCATGAAGGTCGATCTCAGCAATGTCGACCAGACGCGCTCGGCGGCCGCCGGCTCCAGAGGAGGATCGTGCGGATGGAGGTGCCGGTAAAGGTCCAGCAGCTCGGACAGCTCGTGCTCCGCTGCTGCGCGGATCGTGGCTTCGGTCATGTGGCGGCACCGCGGATCATGGTTTTGCAGGGATACCATCGAATCGGAGGGCGGGTCAGCTGAAGCGTAATCCACCAGTTTGAGCACAGCGCAACGAGAGAATGGTGGATTACGCACGCGGACTGCGCTTCGCGCAGCCGCGGGCTGATCCACCCTGCGCGCTGCCTATCGAACGGTCTTGATACCGGCCAGGATGAGATCGACGCCGGCGAGGAATTGCGCGCGGTCGTCGTGATCGCGCAACTGCGGCGCCATCTGTCGCACGAACGGATATTTCGCAGGGTCGAGCTCTTCCCACTGCGCCGCGACGGAGGCGAGGAAGGTCGATCGATCCGTGCCGGCGACATGAGAGCGCGCGTTCGCGGCGTTCTGCCCGGCGACGCCGAGGATGTAGTGCACCAGCGCGGATGCGGAATCGAACTGCGCGGCCTGGGGCACGCCGAGCGCCTGGAGCCGGCCACCGACGCTTTCGATGATCTCCAGCGTCGCCGGCCGCCATGGCTCGCGGAAGAGCTGCGCGCCGACCCAGGGATGGACATCGATCGCGTCGAACACGCCGAGGGCGACCGCGCGGATTGCCTCGCGCGGCTTTGCGCCGCTGACGATCCCGCCCATGACACGCGCGATCACTGCATCGGTCGCCGCAGCCAGCAGCTCGCCCTTGTCGGCGACGTGCCAGTAGATCGCCCCGCTTCCCGTCGCGAGATGCGCCGCGAGCGCGCGGACGGTCAAGGCGTTTTCGCCGCCGCCGTCGAGGAGCTCGATCGCAGCGGCAATGATCCGCTCCCGCGAGAGTGCGTCGGTGCGCCGTTCTGTCCGGTGGGTCTTCGTTCGGGTTCTGGTCGCCATGCCTCGTCTTGACATGAATGGAACGATGTTCCAATAGAATGGAACGACGTTCCAGTCAACTTCCGAAAGGCTTCCCCGATGACGACGCCGGTCACGATTGTCGGTGCAGGCCTCGGCGGCCTCACCCTCGCCCGCGTGCTGCACCTTCACGGCATTGGCGCGGTGATCTACGAGGCGGACGCGTCGGCGATGGCCCGCACGCAGGGCGGGATGCTCGACATCCACGACGACAGCGGACAGCTCGCAATCCAGGCGGCCGGCCTGTTCGAGGAATTCCGCGATCTCATCCACGAGGGCGGCCAGGCCTCGCGCGTGCTCGACCGGCACGCGCAGGTGCTGCTCGACGAGCCCGATCGCGGCACAGGCGGACGGCCAGAAGTGCAACGGGGCGCCCTGCGGCGCATGCTGCTGGACTCGCTGCCCGCGGACACGATCCGATGGGGCAAGAAGCTCACCGGCGTCATCGCACGCGGCGACGGGCGGCATGAGCTGACATTCGCGGATGGCTCCAGCGTGAGCGCGACGTTGCTCGTGGGAGCGGACGGCGCCTGGTCGAAAGTGCGGCCGCTACTGTCGAGAGCAGTGCCCGACTATGTCGGCACCTCCTTCATCGAGATGTATCTCCACGACGCCGACGCGCGGCACAAGGCGGCGGCGGAAGCGGTCGGCGGTGGTGCACTGTTCGCGGTCGCGCCGGGCAGAGGAATTTTTGCACATCGCGAGCCGGGAAGCGTGCTTCACGCCTACATCGCCTTGAACGAGCCCGCCGATTGGATCGCCGCCATCGACTTCGCCGACACTGCCGCCGCAACGGCACGCATCGCGGCCGAGTTCGACGGCTGGGCGCCTGCCCTCACCGCCTTGATCACCGATGCCGACACCCCGCCGGTCCCGCGCATGATCCACGCGCTGCCGAACGACCATCGCTGGGACCGTGTGGCCGGGGTCACGCTGCTGGGCGACGCCGCTCATGTGATGCCGCCGGCCGGCGACGGCGCGAACCTCGCAATGCTCGACGGCGCCGAACTCGGCAAGGGCATCGCCGCGCGCCCCGACGACATCGAAGCCGCGCTCGCGGCTTACGAGGATGCGATGTTCTCCCGCAGCGGAGCAGCCGCGGTCGGCGCGCATGAGGTCCTGAAGCTCTGCCTCGGCGAACGCGCGCCGTTCAGCCTGGTGGAGTTCTTTACCGGCATGCACGAAACGGCGCGGGATTTGTAGGGTGGGTTACGGACGCGGACTGCGCTTGGCGCAGCCGCATCCTAATCCACCCGACGCATCTACTTCAGCGGCAGAAACAGCTCCGCGACCGTCTCGTGCTCCGGGACCTCCGGGAAGAAGCTCAGGCGCTGGCAATAGATCGGGAAGTCGCGCGCCTCCTCGCCGCTGGCCGGAAGCCAGTCGCGATAGAGGTAGAGCGCGGCGGGCTCGAGATTGTCGGTGTAGCCGACGACGCGCAGCACCGCACAGCGGCCGCCGGGGATCTCGCCGGCCTTGATCGCGTCGTCGCATCCCGCGATCGGCTGATCGGTGCCGACGCAGAGATCCACGCTGTAATCGGCTGGCGTCAGGGGGCGCCGCTCGGAGCGCCAGACGTTGAAGGTCGGGCTTGTGCTGGGGTGCAGGCCGGCTTTCCTGCGCCAGGCAATGAAGCGCTGGATGGTGGCGGGAAGCGTCGCGGGGTCGCCTCGATGCTCCAGGATGGCGACCTTCGTGGTGGGCACATCGCGGATCGTCACGTCGTCGGTGGAAAAAGTCTTCTGCATGAGCTTGCTCCTCGCGTTGTCGAGAGGCCCGAAGGCCGCAAGCCACGGCTCCCAGTCGGGAGACTTCCTGAACGACGACGGCGATTGCCCGAACCGTTGCCGAAAGGCGCGGGCGAAGGCATCCGGTGCGTCGTAGCCGGCGTCCATCGCGATGTCGGTGACGCTCAGGGCGTCACTGTAGGCCAGCTGACGCGACGCGCGCTTCATGCGGGCCAGCTGGACATAGCGATGCACGGATAGACCGAAGGTCGCCGTGAACTGCCGGTGGAAATGGAATTTCGAGAAGGCTGCGACAGCGCTCAAGCTGTCCAGGTCCAGATCATCGTCGAGATGCCGGTCGATATGCTCCAGCACCCGCCGCATCCGGGCCTGATAGTTTTGCAGCGCCGTCTTCATCGTCCCTCCTCCGTGGCGGCTGCAGTTAGCGGCAGATGGCCGGAACACGCTCGACCGATCTTGCGGTTTGGCAAACCATAGCTCGTAGGGCGGATTAGCGAAGCGTAATCCGCCACCTAACAGCACGGCACAACTGGTGGATTACGCCGGCGGACTGCGCTTCGCGCAGCCGCAGGCTAATCCACCCTACGCAGCCTCCCTACCCGCCCGCCATCAGTTGCTTCGCCAGCGCCATGTAGGCCGGCAGCGTCACGGGGTCGTTGGCGGCGTTGCCGGCGACGGGGTGCGAGGCGTAGCGCGCGATCACCATCTCGCACTTGGGATCGACATAGATGCCCTGGCCGTAGACGCCGCGCGCCATGTAGGCGCCGTGCTCATTGTGCGTGACCCACCATTGATTGCGATAGGAGGCCCCTGGCAGCGTCGTATAGCCGGCCGGCTTGAACTTTTCGGGGTCGCCGCCGCGGGCGATGTCCTCGACCACTGTCGACGGCACGATCTGCCGGCCGTTGAAGCGGCCGTGATTGCGCATGGTCTCGCCGAAGCGGGCGAGATCGCGCAGTGTCGTTGAAAGACCACCGCCGCCGCTTTCCGTGCCGATGCGGTCGACGTGGTAATACGCGTCCTCCTCCGCACCCATCGGCTGCCAGATGCGCTCGGAGAGCAGATCGGACAGCGTCATGCCGCTGGCGCGCCTGACGATCCAGGCGAGCACGTCGGTGTTGACGGTCTTGTAGGCAAAGGCCTTGCCGTGCTCGCCCTGCTTCTTCTGCGCGACGAGGAAATCGAAAATATTGGTCGGACCGTCATAGCTGGGCGGGATCGGCGCCATGCCGTTGGCGCGCCTGAGGCCCCAGACGTGTGAGTTCTTGTCGGTGTAAACTTCCGTGTATTCGAGCCCCGTGGTCATATCCATGACCTCGTGCACGCGCGCGTCGCCGAACGCGCCGGCCTTCAGCTCCGGCACATAGTCCGTGACGGGCGCCTGCGGATCGATCCTGCCCTCGGCAACCAGCATGCCCGCGAGCACGCCGGTGAACGACTTCGTCACCGACATCGCGATATGCGGCTTGTGCGGCTTCAAAGCACCGAAGTAGCGCTCGTAGATCAGCTTGCCCCGGTGCAGCACGGCGATGCCGTCCGTATACGTCTCCTCCAGCATGTTTGCGAAGGTCATCGGACGGCCGTCCATGGTGGTGGAGGCGACCGCGCCGATGTCGCGGTCCGCGCGCGGCAGCACCGAGGCCGGCCCCGGCCCGCGCCAGACGTTCACCGTCGGCACCAGTTGGCGCACATTGCTCCAGGCCCATCGCAGCTCGGGGAAGCTGCGGAACGAGCCGTTCTGGAAGGTGATCGTCCGCTCCGGCGCCGGCGGAAAGCCTTTCATCCAGCCGAGCGTTTCGGGATCGGTCTCGGTCGCGGTGGCGGGCGCTTTGGTCGCAACAGACATGAACACGGGCTCCGGAGGGGACGATGTGGCTGGCTATCATGGGACAGCGCAGCCGACATCCCGCGTTTGTGCCGGGCTGCTGTGCAGCGATCCGCCGCGCGGCTTACTCGAACGTCGCGCTGTTCCAGTAGAGCGTTGGTGACCCCTTGCCGGGATGCACGACGAGAAAGCCGCCCTGCCAGGGGATCACGCTCGGCGTCCGTATCGACAACGCGCCGGCGATCGTGCCGGAATCGCTCCAGTCCGCGCCGTCGCTGGTGACGGCGTAGCGCACCTTTTTGTTGCCGTCGGCATAGAAGCAATAGAGCGTCCCGTTCGGTCCTCCCGCCAGTGAGCCGCTCGAGTCCGAATAGAGCGACATGCTCGGCAAGAGGTTGGGGCCGGTCCAGTTCGATCCGTCCGGCGAGACATAGGCGCCGAGCACCGTCGGCATGCCCTTCTCCAGACCTGCGACCGGCGCCACGATCACCAGCGAGCCGCCGCAGCACTCCACCGCGGGCGCGACCAGCGCATCGCCCGCGATCGTCGCAGCCACCGGACCGTTGGCGCCGGGGAGCATCACGCGTTGCGGCGAGCTGAAGTGCACCCAGTCGGTCGTGCTTAGATACTGGATGGTGCCGTCGCTGCCGCCCCAGGCAATGTACCAGGCGCCGTTGTACTGTCCGATGCTGGCCCCGGTCTTGGCCGCCGGCGCGGGCCAGAGCCCCGGCACGCTCCATGGTCCTCCGGACCCTGTCGAGGAGGTGTAGGCGACGAGGCTTTTCTGATTGAGCAGACCGAGCAGCGCAAGGCCGCCCGAGGGCGTCGCGCAGGCGGCCAGTCCTGCGAGCTGGTTCATCGTGGGCGACGCCACCTTGGTCCATTGGCCCTGATTGAAGCTCCACGCACCCATCATCGGCGGGAGAAGTCCCATGCCGATGCAGATGATCTCCGATCCCGGCATCGCCGCCAGCGCCACCGGAACGAGGCTGGCGCTCGATTTGATCGGCGTGTCGGAGCCGAACGGCAGGAAGGTCGGCGTGACGGCCCAGGAGCCCTTCTGCGACGGTGTCGTCGGGCCGGTCAGGTCGCCCTTCACGATCGGCAGGATCACTTCGGAGAGCCAGGCCTGCAGCGTCGTCGAGTTCGCGACGTACTGCACGGCATCCTCGACCGCCGAGCTCAGCTGCATGCCGTTTGCGGCGGCGGCGACCATTGAGCCGATCTGCGCATCGGTCAGCGTGGGCTCGAGCGGCTGTCCCCAGCGCCCCTTGAAGGCAAGCCAGGGCGGCGGGGTCACGGGAGTCGGCAGGATCGCCTGCGCATCGTTCTGGATCACCACCGGCGGGTTGGGCGTCGCCAGATTGACGTTCGGACCGCCGCCCCGCGCGTAATCGGCGACCGCGAAGCGCACATCCCACACGTCGACGCCGTCGATCTCATAGGTGTCGTTGCTCGAGGCCGGATAGTTGGCGTGCGATCCGCTCGCGACATAGACGTTCGGATGCGTGCCGCTGCTGAACGTCAGGAAGCCGTCGTTCGGCGAGCACCATTGTCCGCCCGAATGCTGCGAGAAGAACACGCCGACGACCTGCTGGGCGACATTGACGCGCACGACGACGCATTCCCAGTCGCCCCAATGGATCGAGAGCGGCATCAAGGCCCGACCGGTGGAGCCGGTCCAGCCGGTGACCTCGCAGATCTCCTGCCCGTTATAGGGATAGAACAGCCAGTACTGCAGATCGACCATGTCGGTGCGGTCGTCGACCGGCAGGACATGGACATAGCTGGTGGCGCTGGGAAGATAGCCCTTCATCAGCGAGGCCCATATGACCTGCGGCGCGACCAGATAGTCGTCGGGACTGCTCTGCTCGACCGTCCCCCAATTCCACTGACCGGGACCGGAATAGATGCCGCCGGCGGCCTGGTAGCCGACCTGGTTGATGTACCAGTCGGTCGACGAGGGCAGATTGACCTCGTCCTTGTCGAGATGAAGCATCGGCGCGAAGTTCGACACGAGTTCGGCAAGCGTAGGCCAGGCCATGATTTGCTCCCTGCAGGTCGTGGATCGACTCTTGGATCGACGGGTCTTGTGGACCGACTCTTGGATCGACGGCCGGGAGCTTCCAGCAAGCGACATCAGGCACGAAGCAGCCCCGCCCTCGCGGGCGACAGTCCAGGACAATACACCCTTAAAGCGAACTCACTTGATGCTGAAATTTGGAGCAGGCATACGTGGGGAATTTCACATTGCCGTCATTGCTTCGGTGGAGGTGACGGCGCGCGCCCAACCATGCTCTGTCCGTGCGTGCCAGCCATGGTGTCTCCATAGCTCTCATCGGCCGAGTGGCCGCTCGGAGACTATTTCAACATATTGTTCTGGCGTGCTGCCAGTATGGGCAAGACCGCCGAAGCCCTGCAGTTTACCGCTACCGTAACAATTCGATACACTGGCACCGTAAATCTAAGCAGGCGAACGTTGAAAGACCGATGCGCAATCATCCGACCGATATCATCTCTGCAATGCTCGAGATGCTAGCCATTTTCGAGAACGCCTGCGAGGATGGCGACACGCTGCGCCGGCTTTCCGCGATGGCTTCGAATCGTGGAGCTTGGCGAGAGGGTCATGCTCTCTTCCAACAGATTCGGCACAAAACACTAAAGGCGGAAAAGCGCGATGAGCTGGCTCTGGCGCAATATGCCTTCGAAGAGATATGCGCAAAGACACTGTACAACCTCAGTCATTCTCCCGCGCCCTTTGATGCAGACTCCGCGTTTTGGGTTGTGCCGTTAGGAGTCGAGTTGGGCCGTCGATTGGGATTCACCGAACCTTCCCAGGTTACATCGCTGCTGAGAATGTAGATCGTAGGATGGGTAGAGCGAAGCGATACCCATCAATTCGTTTTGCAAGGGCGATGGGTTTCGCTGCGCTCTACCCATCCTACGGGCTGAGTTTCTTGCAGTTCCGCGCACCGGGCGATCGCGATGGGTATCGCAGCACTCTACCCGCTCCAGCCGCGCTTGCCGCGGCTGGTGGATCCACTCGTCAGTTGCTCAAGGCCTGCATTACAGCCCGCGCTCCACTTGCGTGCAGATGCTCGATATGACTACCTTGCCGGGATGCAGTTCGAGAATCAGACTTATGCAGCGGTTTGACCGCAATCGGGTGCCTCCGCCGGAATTATTGCGGAGCAGCGAGGCACGCCAGAATCGTATCCTCCTACGGGACTACCTGGGCGGTGACGCTCGCAAGCGCGCTCAAACGACGGCGCCCCGGGGAATGCAGTTACTGAAAGATAGCTCGGTGGCCGAGGCATTGGGCCTGCTGTTCCACGGCAAATGCGCGTTTTGCGAAGCGTTCGTGGAGACGATGCCGTATCGATTTAGGCCATCGGCCGAGGCGCGCCCCTTTGTCGCGTCTGAGACAGGCCATCTCTATTACGCTTGGCTGGCCGATGCATGGGAGAATATCTACCCGATTTGCAATAATTGCCACCCCTCAGAGGTGGACTATTTCCCTGTCAAAGGAAGCCGGGCGCCACTTCCAACAGATCGGCAGGTTGATCAGTACGTTCGAGAAGGAATCGGACTTTGGCGTGATCACCCTCCGCAGGAAAGAGCGCTACTGCTTGATCCTTGTGGACGGAGCGAGCTCTACGGCCACTTCCATGTCGGAATTCGGGGTGGTTTCAGACCGCGCACGGAAGCCTCGAGCGCGACGATCGAACATTTTCGTCTCAACGAAATCCCCCTCATTGAGGCTAGGCGCGCCACGTATGCTGGACGCATTCATGAATTGATTGCGATGCTCGAGCACTCGGAGCCCGACCGCAGGACAAGTGACTTGTTTGCCTTCGCTGAAATTGAGTTCGGGGGCAGCTGGTTCTTACTTCTACGCCGGCTCGCGAAGGCGTTACAGACGCTTGGTGCTCCGCCTATGAGCGCCTCGCGAAACGGGATCGCGGCCGGCTTCCTGCGACTCTATGGCCGGCCGGGCATCGAGAAACTACTGCATGCAGCCGTGAACAAGATCTTTGAGGAGGACGATGCCGGCTTTCCTGTTGAGCACAAGGCGGCTTCGCTCCCACGCCGCAGCCGCACCAGGCTTACCAACGTGCGGGTTCGAAACTTCCGATCGATCGAATCGCTTGAGTTTGCCATGCCATCGCTTGGCCCAGAGACGAATGCCGGAACGGCGTCATCTACCCCCTCGGTCCTTATCTTAGGAGAGAACGCCGCGGGTAAAAGCTCGCTCCTCGAAGCGATCGCGCTCGCATTTGCCGACCCCGCCATGCGCGCCGCACTGAAACTCCCAATAAACCAACTGCCACTAGACCCGCGCTACATGGGCGCTGGCTCCGATCATCCTCTACGAAATGCGGAGATCACGCTGACGTTGGACGGACGCTGGTCGCACAAATTGACAATTTTTGAGGACGGCTATCGCGACCAGAGCGAACCCGACGTGGCGATGCCGCCCGTGTTCGCCTATGGGGCGTTCCGACACTACATCGATCGGCGCCGCAAGCACGGACCTGCGAAGTATATTCAAAGTCTGTTTCACCCCGATCAGTTACTTTCCAATCCCGAGCGATGGTTACTCGGTCTGGATGATACGCGCTTCGATATGGTCGTTCGCGCTCTGCGCGATATCTTTTCGATCGAAGGAGAGTTCGACGTCATCCAGCGCACTTCCGAGGCGAAACGCTGCGTTATCGTTACACGTATGTTTAGACCAGATGGCAGCTTCGTCGACGTCTCGACCCCTCTTGGGATTGTGAGCTCTGGATTTCGTTCGGTTCTGGCGATGGTTTGTGATATCTTTGAGGGTCTTATGGACCCTCGGATATATGATGGGTTTGAGACGTTGGCTGCCGCGCGCGCTGTTGTGCTGATCGACGAAGTCGAAGCTCATCTCCACCCGCGCTGGAAAATGCAGATTATGCGAGGCCTGCGCACAGCGCTTCCGAACGTCACCTTCATCGCGACGACCCACGATCCACTATGCTTGCGGGGTATGGACGACCACGAAGTCCGAGTCATGCAGAAGGTGTCTAGCAGCCAAGCAAACCAAAGAACGGACCTTCCAATAGTCGTGGAGCAACTGCGCGAGATACCTTCCGTCTCGCAACTCACGCTCGAGCAACTACTCACATCCAACCTCTTTCAGCTCTTCTCGACTGACACACCAGAGACAGATGCGACGCTCGCGATGATTGGAGATTTGCTCGCGCGGCAGAGAGCTGATCAGCCGCTAACCGCGGTAGAGCGCAGCACCATTGACCGATTCAATGCAGACATAACATCGGCGCTTCCAGTTGGATCATCAGAGGTGCATCGTCTCGTCCAGAATGCCGTCGTCGAGTATTTGCGCGAGCGCCGTGCAGCATCGGAAGATCGCCTCCGAGAATTGAGCGAGGCGGCACGCCAGAGTATTGTCGGCGCGCTGAGAGGAATCTGAACGTGCGCAAGGTCGATCGTAGCAAGGAAACCGCGCCCACCAGCCTCTCGAAGGCCAATAGGCAAGGAAACACTGAACTGGATCGTGTGCGCGCGCATGTCGCCGACACTGACCCCAAGAAGGGAAGCTTTGACTTCGCCGCGTACAAGGATGATCAGGTCAAGCGCAAGTTGGAGGCGCTTTTCCACGGCAAGTGTGCCTACTGCGAAACATTTTATGCCGTCTCAGCGCCTGTTGACGTCGAACATTATCGCCCGAAAGGACGAATCAGTGAGGACGAGTCGCACCCTGGCTACTGGTGGTTGGCCATGGATTGGGAGAATCTTTTGCCGAGTTGCATTGATTGCAACCGCCGCCGCGAGCAGATCGTCGTTACCGCAGGATCGAGTCTGGCTGACCTGTTGCGCTCCAGCAAAGCTTCAACCGGACAGCATCGCATCCAGCAAGGAAAGCACGATAGCTTCCCGATCGCAGGAACCCGAATCGTTCCCGAAAGCAACGACTATGCTGCCGAAAGCGCGCTGTTGCTCGACCCGTGCCGCGATGATCCAGGATCCCACCTAGTCTTCCATATCGATCACCGTAACCCTCTTGGCCTCGTTCTACCCAACGGAAATCCGACGCCCAGCGCACGAGGCGCGACCTCAATTCATACCTACGGGCTGAACCGTCTCCGACTCGTCCAGGAGCGCACGCGCCTACTACGACGGCTCGAATTTCTAGGAGGTATCGCGATTGAACTCACCGCGATGGCGGACGAGATCGACAAGTCATCAGTGGTCAATACCCTCCCAATGGGACGAGCACAGGCAATCGCTCAACGCCTTCGGTTCCTCGCCGACAGTATGTTAGCTGAGATGCGGGTGATGGCCGAACCTACCGAGCCGTACTCGGAGCTCGCACGGCAATGGTTGCGCGAATTCCGTAGCCGGGTATCAGGGCCGTAAGCGCAGGAATTTCTCACTCGCATTCCAGTTGTAGGAGCCCCCTTACTCCCACTCAATCGTCCCAGGCGGCTTGCTCGTCACGTCGTACACCACCCTATTCACGCCCTTCACCTCGTTGATGATGCGCGTCGCCGTCTCCCCCAAAAACTTCATGTCGAACTGGTAGAAGTCGGCGGTCATGCCGTCGGTGGAGGTGACGGCGCGGAGGCCGACCACGTAGTCATATGTACGGCCGTCGCCCATGACGCCGACCGTCTTCACCGGGAGCAGCACGGCGAAAGCCTGCCAGATCTCGTCGTAGAGGCCGTGCTTGCGGATCTGGTCGATGTAGACGGCGTCCGCTTTGCGCAGGATGTCGAGCTTGTCCCTGGTGATGTCGCCGGGGCAGCGGATGGCGAGGCCCGGGCCCGGGAACGGGTGGCGGCCGACGAAGATTTCGGGGAGGCCCAGCTCGCGGCCAAGCTTGCGCACCTCGTCCTTGAACAGCTCGCGCAAGGGCTCGACGAGCTTCATGTTCATGCGCTCGGGGAGGCCGCCGACATTGTGGTGCGACTTGATCGTGACCGAAGGTCCGCCGGTGAAGGAGACGCTCTCGATCACGTCGGGGTAGAGCGTGCCTTGCGCCAGGAAGTCGGCGCCGCCGATCTTCTTGGCTTCCGCTTCGAACACCTCGATGAAGAGGCGGCCGATGGTCTTACGCTTGGTTTCGGGATCGGCGACGCCTTCGAGCTCGCCGAGGAACTGCTTCGAGGCATCCACGTGCACGAGCGGGATGTTGTAGTGGTGGCGGAACAGGTCGACGACCTGCTCGGCCTCGTTGAGGCGCATCAGGCCGTGATCGACGAAGACGCAGGTGAGCTGGTCGCCGATGGCTTCGTGGATCAAGACGGCCGCCACCGCTGAATCGACGCCGCCGGAGAGGCCGCAGATCACCCTGCCCTTGCCGACCTGCTGGCGGATCTTTGCGATCTCCTCCTCGCGGAAGGCGCGCATGGTCCAGTCGCCGGTGAGGCCGGCGATCTTGCGGACGAAGTTGCGGATCAGCTTGGCGCCGTCGGGCGTGTGCACCACTTCGGGGTGGAACATCAGGCCGTAATATTTGCGCGTCTCGTCCTGGATGATCGCGAAGGGCGCGTTCGGCGAGGTGCCGGCGACGGAGAAGCCCGGCGGCATTTTTGTGATGCGGTCGCCGTGGCTCATCCAGACCTGGTTCTTGCCACCGGGCGACCAGACATCCTCGAACAGCTTGCTCGGCGCCTTCACCTCGACATCGGCGCGGCCGAATTCGCGATGATGGCCGCCCTCGACGGTGCCGCCGAGCTGGGCCGCCATGGTCATCTGGCCGTAGCAGATGCCCATCACGGGCACGCCGGAATCGAAGATCAATTGCGGGGCGCGGGGCGAGCCGGCCTCGTGCACCGATTCCGGGCCGCCGGAGAGGATCACCGCCTTCGGCTTCATCTCGTTGAAGGCGATTTCTGCCTTGTTGAACGGGACGATCTCGCAATAGACGCCGTCCTCGCGCACGCGACGCGCGATCAGCTGCGTCACCTGGCTGCCGAAGTCGACGATGAGAATCTTGTCATGCGCCGAGGCCAATGAGGGCGTCGACGCGGAGCGGTCGTTCTGTGCTGCTGTCATGGCAAGCAGATACGCGACCGCGCCCCTGCCCGCAACCGCGCTGGCCCGCGCGCCCACATTCTTCTTTGGGCATGGACAAATCGATATAGGTAAGTATTATTGACCTAATTTGCCCCGCCAGCAATCAGGGGCCGATCAGGGAGAACGCTCGTGTCACAGCATCATCAGCCAGCAACGCTCGCCGCGCTCGGCCGGACCTGGGTCGAGGCCTGGAACGCGCGCGATCTCGAGCGCGTGCTCGCGCTGTATGACGAGGCGGCGGTAATGACCTCGGATCGGATCCCGGTGATGGGGTTCGATGCCAGCGGAACGGTGCGCGGCAAGGATAGCTTGCGGGCCTATTGGGGCAAGGCGCTGGGGCTGCTGCCGGAGCTGCATTTTTCGCTGATCGACGTGTTCGTCAGCCCGGACAGTGTCGTGGTGTTCTATGCGAACGAGCGGGGCAAGAAGATCTGCGAGTATCTGCGGGTGAACGATGCCGGGCTGATCGTGCAGGGATCGGCGAACCATTTGCACTGAGCGCCGCCTCTTGATGAGCCCTCGTAGGGTGGGCAAAGGCGCGCTTGCGCCGTGCCCACCATCTCTTCGGGATCGCCGAGACATCGTGGGCACGCTTCCGCCTTCGCTCTTCGAGCGAAGCCGGATGCTTTGCCCACCCTACGGACTTGCGCTTTTTGAGCAGCGATTTCGCTTATTTCCCGTCATCCTGAGGTGCGAGTGGCGCGATGCCACGCATCGCGCCGGGAGCCTCGAAGGATGCACGGCCGAGCTGCAGCCGGGCCGTCGCCCTTCGAGGGCCGCTGAAGAAGCGGCCACCTCAGGGTGACGGTGATGGAAATGGAGCGCGCTGGACCACAGGCGTCATTGCGAGCGCAGCGACTTGTCCGCCTAAGCCTTGGCGAAGGCGGAAGCAATCCAGGCTGCTTCCGCGGATGCATTACTGGATTGCTTCGCTGCGCTCGCAATGACGGAGACTGCCGGCGCGGCGTGCGATAACAACGGCACCGCCGGCTCTGACACAGGATTCCCCGATGAAACTCCCGACCTCCCCCTTCACCGTCACCGACTGGAGCAAGGTTGCGCCGACGAGGCATGCCGGCGAGACCGGCGAGGCCACATGGCGCACGCTCAATATCGGCGACCTCAGGGTGCGGATGGTCGAGTATTCGCCGGGCTATCTCGCCGACCATTGGTGCGACCGCGGCCACGTCATCTTCGTGGTCAAGGGCGAGCTCGATTCGGAGCTGCGCGACGGCCGCAAATTCAAGCTGACGGCGGGGATGAGCTACCAGGTCTCGGACTTCGGCGACGCCGCGCACCGGTCCTCGACGGCGTCAGGCGCGACGCTGTTTATCGTCGACTGAGGGCTGATTTGCGGTGCATTTGCACCGCAAATAGCAAAGTCCCGGAACGTGCCGGGCCACGGGTGGTGCCTTGA
Organism: Bradyrhizobium sp. CCBAU 45389; assembly: GCF_028128625.1. Taxonomy (NCBI): domain Bacteria; kingdom Pseudomonadati; phylum Pseudomonadota; class Alphaproteobacteria; order Hyphomicrobiales; family Nitrobacteraceae; genus Bradyrhizobium; species Bradyrhizobium sp. CCBAU 45389. The sequence goes on from NZ_LBIY01000002.1 coordinate 18,283, forward strand.
AGAAGTCCAATTATCTCGCTATATTGTGATCATCGATACTTGGCCGAACGACTGGGCCGCTTCGCCTCGTCTTTAGACAGGCGCGCACGCTTCAGATGATTTCTCCAAAACATCGACTCATCAGGGCTATGGGCGCAGCGACGCGTACCGGCCCACGTGCGTACCGTCTCTAACTAACTAAAGGAAGTTCCCCATGGCTATGGGCACCGTGAAGTGGTTCAACACCCAAAAGGGTTATGGTTTCATCCAGCCGGACGACGGCCAGAAGGACGTTTTCGTCCACATCAGCGCCGTCGAGCGTGCCGGCCTCTCGTCCCTCAACGAGGGTCAGAAGGTCTCGTTCGACATCGTCGCCGACCGCCGCAGCGGCAAGTCGTCGGCTGACAATCTCCGCGTCGGCTAATCGCCCGCGCAACGTTCTGACCGCGGACGTACCGGCAGAACGCTAGAAAAAGAAAGCCCCGCGACCGGGATCGGTCTGCGGGGCTTTTGCTTTTGGGGAGAATGACAACGTCGATCATCGGTGCCGTAGGGTGGATTAGCCCTGCGGATTGCGCGAAGCGCAAACCGCTCGGCGTAATCCACCAACGCATGCTTCCCCGGACGGAGAAGAAGGTGGATTACGCCAGCGTCTGCGCTTTGCGCAGCCGCCGGCTAATCCACCCTACGAGAGCTACGTCTTCTTCAACACCGAGACAAAGAACCCGTCGGTTCCCGTCCGCCGCGGCGTCATCAGCCAGCCCTCGGCCGACTGCAGCGCGGCGTCGGCGAAAGCCTCGGCCTTGTCCCAGAGCACGCTGGCGGTCTGCTCGGGCGGCACCACCGCGAAGTCGGGATGGCGGCCGACGAACGCCCTCACCTGCTCGCCGTTCTCTTCCGACAGCACCGAGCAGGTGATGTAGGCGATGCGGCCGCCCGGCTTCACCAGGGGAACCGCACGCGCGAGCACCTCGGCCTGGTCGCGCAGGCGGATCTCCAGCGCCCCCGGCCGCATGCGCCATTTGGCGTCGGGGTTGCGGCGCCAGGTTCCGGTTCCCGTGCAGGGCGCGTCGATCACGACGAGGTCGGCGGTGCCGCGGATATCGGCCAGCGGATCGGCCTCGCCCTTGGGCGTGCGGATATCGGCATTGTGGACGCCGGCGCGCGACAGGCGCTCGTGGATCGGGGCAAGCTGGCGCTTGTCGCGGTCAGTCGCGATCAGCCGGCCCTTGCCCTGCATCAGGGCGGCGAGCGCCAGCGTCTTGCCGCCGGCGCCGGCGCAGAGATCGATCACCTGCTCGCCGGGTTTTGCCGCGGTGAACTGGGCCGCAAGCTGCGATCCTTCATCCTGCACTTCAATTGCGCCCTTGATGAAATCCTCTTCCGCCTGGACGCCGGGGTTGCGCGCATCGGCCGAAAGCTCGATGCGCAAACCCGTTGCCGACCATTGCGTCGGTTTCGCATGAAGATGAGCAAGATTGCGCAGCACCTTGTCGCGATTGGATTTTAGCGTGTTGACGCGCAGATCCAGCGGCGCCCGGCTCGCCATCGCTGCGGCCTCCGCTGCGCGGTCCTCGTCGAATACTTTGGCCAGATGCGGATCGAGCCATTCCGGGTAGTCGCCGGCGACGGAAGCGGGCGCGTCCTTCAGGGAGCGATGGCTGAGCGCGGTCTCTTCGGCCTCGGTCAGCGGCGCCGGAGCGAAGCGGCTGCCGTCGAACAGCGCGGCCATGGTGGCCGTGTCCATGTCGCGTTCGAGGCGGAGCATGCCGATCAGCCGCGCGCGCGCGGTGTCGGCGTCCATCAGGTACGCGCTCGAGGCGTAGCGGCGCAGCACGTCCCAGACGAGGCCGGCGATGGCGGCGCGGTCGCCGGAGCCGGCAAAGCGGTGCGCGGTGCCCCACTCCTTCAGCGCCTTGGCCGCGGGCACGCGGTCTCTCTCGATGGTGTCGATCAGTTCGATGGCTGCGGACAGCCGGGCAGCGGGGGTCATTTGAATCTTTCAGATTGGATCCGACTGCTAAGCGTCAGATCACCAGGAGCATTCTCAGCGCGAAGTAGATCCACATCGCGAGCAGCACGAGCACGCCGGCGAGCCAGATCGTGGAGCGGCGGCCGAGATCGTTAGAGGAGACGAACACGCCGGCATGGGCAAAGCGCGCCACCACGAACACCCAGGACATCAGCACGATGAAGAGATCGGCATGGCGCAAGGGCAGCGCCAGCGCGATCAGGGCGTAGAACAGCACCGGCAGCTCGAACTGGTTGCGGTAGCAATTGCCGATCTGAGTGGCGTCCTTGGGCCAGTTCGGCTCGCCGAGCGCAATGTCGCGGATCCTGGTCTCGCCCGAAACCAAGATCTTGCGGCGCGCGAAAACCATGCCGATCAGGAGCGCGAAGGTGAGACCGACCTGCACGAAGACAGGCAGCAGGACCATTTGGACGGACATCGGAACTTTCCCGTAAGGCGGATCGCCGCGGACCGTCATTAGCCGCGACTTCTCACGCTGACAATCAGCGAGTTGAACCGGTGTTCCCGCTCTTGCGACCAACCGCTGATTGTTAAAGCAATTTTGGTCCCTTCGGCCGCAAGGCGAGCCAGCGCCATGAACACCCTGTACAGCCTCTTGACCGAATCCGCCGATGGCGGGCTCGGCATCCTGATGTCGGCGCTATCAGGCATCGCCACGGCGCTCGCGGTGGCGCTGGCGATGACGGTGTATTTCCGCCTGAGCTACCGGAGCTGGCGCGACGTCGTCAGGCACGGCCTCGCCACGCTCGCCGCCATCGCCCTGCTCGCCTTTGCCGCCTACGACATGCGCCACGCCGCGCTCGCCTATCTCGGCCTCAATCCGTCCAAGCCTGCGGTCGAGTTCGAGATCCGCATGCCCCGCGAGATGCTGGCGACGGTGAGCGACAGCCAGATCGAGCTGCACACCGACCGCAACCAGACCCTGGCCCTGGTTGGCGACGTGCGCGATCTCGCCGACGGCCGCGCGGTGCTGCGCGGCGCGGTGGCGCTCAACCACCGCACCGCGGACCGCGTGCTGGTCGTGAACCTGCCCGGCAAGGGCACGTTCGAATTCCGTCTTCGCCTTGCCGCCGAGCCGCATCGCACCCTGGAGTTCGGCCCCTGGCACCTCGCCGACCACATTGCCTCGCCGCTGGCCGGCAGCGTCGCCCCGCAGGACGCCTACACGATCCGCTATCGCGTGCTTTAAACTTAGTTCGGTCGTGAAACGTGGCGTGCCGTCATCGTTCCGACGCGGGAGCGCCGGTATGATGAACTCATGTCCGAATTTCGCCTCACGCAGATTTCCGACACCCATCTCGGCCGGCGCTTTCCCGGCCTGGTCGCAAACTTCCATCGCGTCAGTGAGCACATCGACACAGACAGGCCCGATCTCGTCATCAACACCGGCGACGTTTCCTTCGACGGGCCGACCAGCCGCGACGATGTCGAATTCGCGAAGGGTCTGCATAACGCCCTGCCCGTCGCCTGCCGCTACATTCCCGGCAATCACGACATCGGCGACAATCCGACCGCAATCGGACCGGCGCCAAAGCCGCCGATCGCGGAAGCGCATCGCCGGCAATTCTGCGACATCATGGGCGAGGATCATTGGTCGTTCGAAGCCGCGAGCTGGCGCTTCATCGGCCTCAACACGCTGGTGATGAATTCAGGCCTCGCCTTCGAGGCCGAGCAGTTCGACTGGCTGTCTCAGGAGATCTCGCGCGTGAACGGCAGGCCGGTCGCGCTGTTCCTGCACAAGCCGCTGTTTCTCAACCAGCCTGACGATCCTGAAACGCCGGAGACTTCGATCCGCTACGTGCCCCAGCCGGCGCGCGCGCGGCTGATCGAGATGTTCGCGCGTGTCGACCTGCGCCTGATCGCCAGCGGCCACGTGCACCAGCGCCGCGACTTCACCTTCCGCCACACCCGCCACGTCTGGGCGCCGTCTGTCGGCTTCAGGATCAACGACGCCCGCCAGGACCGCATTGCGATCAAGGAGACGGGACTCGTCGAGTACCGCTTCGGGCCGGACAGTTTCGAGGTCCGCCACGTCAGGGCCGCAGGCCAGGCCGATATCGATATCGAGGAGATACTCGCCCAGATGGGCGGCGAGCATTAGCTTAATTCGCGGGCATAAATCCCTATCTAAATACCTCATTGCCTCGAACTTGTCCCCATAATGGCCAAATTTGGCTAATGACAACGTTGTCATTCGAACATATCGTTCATTCCAGCGGTCGGGGGCCGCTGAGGGAGCGACGATGCAGTTCTTGTCCCGGTGGGATAGCCAACGCCTTTCGACGACCATTCGGGGCATTCCCCTGGTCGATGGCGTCGCCACTGAGGACATCGGCAGCCAGAGCTGGTCACCGTCGCGCGGCGATCTCGCCCTGCCCGCCCTCACCCTTGATGAAGCCGCCTTCGCAGCCAACCGCGACCTCTTCCTGAATTGGTGCAAGAGCGCCGGCGTCAGCGTCGCGCCGCACGCGAAGACCCCGATGTCGCCGGAGCTTGCCCGCTCGCTGCGCGCAGCCGGTGCCTGGGGCACGACGGTCGCCAATATCCAGCAGGCTGCGGTGCTGCTCGCAAGCGGCGAGCGGCGTCTGCTGCTTGCCAACGAGATCGGCGGGCTCGCCGCCGGCCGACGCCTCGGCGCGCTCTTGAGCGCCTATCCCGATGTCGAATTTCACGCCTTTGCGGATTCACCGGCTGCGGTCGCAGCGCTCGCCGAGGCTGCGCGGATCGCAGGCCCCCGCGAATTGTCGGTGCTGGTCGAGCTCGGCGCGGGCCGCGCCGGCGCGCGCGATCGCGCTGCGGTCGAGGCGACGATCGCGGCCGTGCTTGCCGCCGATCGGCTCGTGCTCGGCGGGGTCGCCACTTACGAAGGTGCGGTCGCAACGCCGGATGCCGACGCCACGATGCGCGCCATCGCGGCGCTGCTGGAGCGTACCGTCGAGACTTTTGCGCTGGTGCGCGCCGCCGCACCAAAGCGGCCACTGATCATGAGTGCGGGCGGATCGGCCTACTTCGATATCGTCGCGCACGCGCTGGCGCCGGTGGCGCAGGCCGACGGCAATGCCGGTGCGATCCTGCGCTCGGGCGCGCTGTTCTTCGCCGATCACGGCATCTATGCGCGCGCCTTCGCGGAAGTCGACCGGCGCGGCGGCCTCCTCGTCGACGGCCTGCACCATTCCGCCGTGGAAGGCTTTCGCCCGGCGCTGACGCTCTGGGCCGAGGTGCTGTCGCGGCCCGAAGACGGGCTTGCGATCGCAGGCTTCGGCATGCGCGATGCCTCCTTCGACCAGGGACTGCCCGTGCCCCTGCGCGTGTTCCGCGACGGCGTCGAGCAGCAAGGGCTCGCCGCTGCGCTCACCGTGACGCGCCTCAACGACCAGCACGCGTTCCTCTCGGTCGCGCCGGAAGCCGCGCTTGCCGTCGGCGACATCATCGCCTTCGGCATCTCGCATCCCTGCACCTGCCTCGACCGCTGGCGCGTCATCTTCGGCCTCGACGCCGACGGCGTCGTGACGCGCGCCCTTCCCACCCAATTCGGCTGAGGGCGGCGATGAACTTCCTGCCGCTGTGGCGCTATCAGAACCAGCTCATCGACGGCGCCATCGTCACGCTGGAGCTGACGGTGATCTCGGCGCTGGCCGGGCTCGTGATCGGCATCGCCGGCGCGGTCGCGCTGAAGGGGCGCATCACGCCGCTGCGCTGGCTGGTGCGCGGCTATATCGAGCTGTTCCGCAACACGCCGTCGCTGATCCAGATCTTCATCGTCTTCTTCGTGCTGCCGAATTTCGGCCTGAAGCTGCCGGCCTTCGAGGCCGCCGCCGTCGCGCTGTCGCTCTATTTCGGCGCCTATTCGGTCGAGATCATCCGCGCCGGCCTCGATTCCATTCCGCGCAGCCAGGTCGAAGCCGGCCAGTGCCTGGGGTTGTCGGGCTGGCAGGTGTTCCGCCACATCATCCTGCCGCCGGCGCTGCGCAACGCCTATCCGGCCGTGACCAGCCAGTTCGTGCTGCTGCTGCTCGGCACCTCGCTCGCCTCGCAGGTCGCCGCCGACGAGCTGTTTCACGTCGCCGGCTTCATCGAGAGCCGCACCTATCGCAGCTTCGAGGTCTATGCGGTGATCTGCGCGGTCTATTTCGCGATGGCGATGTCGTTCAAGGCGCTGTTCGCGATCATCGGTCTGGCGGCCTTCCGCTGGCCGCGGCGGCGCTGAGGGACAAGCGATGCGATCCTTCTCCCTCATCGACTTCGTCTCGCTGTTCGCAGCGTTGCGCTGGACCGTCGCCCTCGTCGCGCTCGCGCTCGCCTTCGGTGCGCCGCTGGCGCTCGGGCTTGCCTTGGGCCGCATCAGCCGTTTCGCGGGCCTGCGCTGGGCGATGGCGGCGTGCATCCAGGTGATCCAGAGCGTGCCGCTGCTCGGCCTGTTGTTCTTCTTCTATTTCGGCATGCCGGTTTTCCTCGGCATCCAGGTGCCGGCGCTCGTTGCCGTGACCGTCGCCTACACGCTCTACACTGCGGCCTTCCTCGGCGAGATCTGGCGCGGCGGCCTCGAGGCCGTGAAGCAGGCGCAATGGGAGGCCGGCGCCTGTCTCGGCCTCTCCGCCTGGCAGCAGTTCCGCCACATCATCGCGCCGCAGGCGCTGCGGCTGTCGCTGCCGCCGACCGTCGGCTTCCTGGTGCAGCTCATCAAGGGCACCTCGCTCGCCTCGATCCTCGGCTTCGTCGAGCTTGCCCGCGCCGGCCAAGTGGTGAGCGCGGCGACGTTCCAGCCGCTCCTCACCTACGCGCTGGTCGCCGCGATCTACTTCGCGCTGTGCCTGCCGCTCACGCTCTGGTCCCGCTCCCTGGAGGCCCGCCTCGATGGCTCTCGTTGAAATCCGCGACGTGCACAAGACATTCGGCAAGGTCGAGGTGCTCAAGGGCGTCTCGCTCGATGTCGAGGAAGGCGAGATCGTCACCATCATCGGCCGCTCGGGCTCGGGCAAGTCGACGCTGCTCCGCTGCATCAATGCGCTCGAGAGCGTCGATTCCGGCGAGATCCGGGTCGAGGGCCAGAAGGTCCACGCCAAAATGCCTGACCTGAAGAAATTCCGTCAGCGCGTCGGCATCGTGTTTCAGGCCTTCAATTTGTTTCCGCATCTGAAGGTCGAGCGCAACATCACGCTGGCCCCGCTGCTCACGGGCCGCATCGACAAGGCGAAAGCCCGTGCGCTGGCCGCGGATGTGCTGACCCGCGTCGGCCTCGCCGAAAAGATCGACGCCTGGCCCGAGCAGCTCTCCGGCGGCCAGCAGCAGCGCGTTGCGATCGCCCGCTGCCTCGCCATGGCCCCTCACCTCATGCTGTTCGACGAAGTGACGTCCGCGCTCGATCCCGAGCTCGTCGGCGAAGTCCTGAAGGTGATGGAGGCGATGGCGAAACAGGGCATGACCATGATCCTGGTCACCCACGAGATGGGCTTTGCCCGCAACGTCGCCAACCGCATCGTCTTCATGCATCAGGGCCGCGTCTGGGAACAGGGCCCGCCGGCAAAACTGTTCGCCAATCCTGAGACCCCCGAGCTCGCAAGCTTCATCGCATCTGCCAAGTGAAACCTTCCAAGTGAGAACCTTCCCCTTCAAGGAGAGAGTCATGAGAAAGTTGAAGTCCATCTTCACCATTGCTGCGACGGCCCTCGCCGTCATTGCCGCACCGAACCTCGCCAAGGCCGACAAGCTCCAGGACGTGCTCGGCGCCGGCAAGATTCGCGTCGGCATCCTCACCGACGCCGCACCCTGGGGCTTCAAGGACGACAAGGGCGAGATTGCCGGCCTTGACGCCGATCTTGCAAAACTGATCGCCGCCGACATGGGCGTGAAGCTCGAGCTCGTGCCGGTGACGGGCGCCGCGCGCATCCCGAGTTTGCTCTCGGACAAGCTCGACATTTTGATCGCCGGCCTCGGCGCCACGCCCGAGCGCGCCCAGCAGGTGATGTTCTCGCAGCCATATGCGGTCGTGAATCTCGGCGTCTATGGCGCGAAGTCGCTTCCCTCCGCCACCGGCAAGAAGCCCGACAATCTCGACGGCCGCAGCGTCGCGGTGGCCAAGGGCTCGACGCTCGACGTCTGGCTCACCGACAACGCACCGAAGGTGAAGCTGGTGCGCTTCGAGGACACCCCGGCCGCGATCGCGGCCTATCTCGCCGGACAGGCAGACACGTTCGCGGAGAACAGCGCCATTGCGCTGAAGGTGCAGGACCAGAACCCGACCAAGGAGGTCGAGCTGAAATTCCTGATCCGCCAGTCGCCGGCTCATGTCGGCGTGCGCCAGGGCGAGCAGAACCTGCTCAACTGGATCAACACCGACATCTTCTTCAACAAGCTCAACGGCAAGCTCGGCGCACTTCAGCTGAAATGGTTCAAGGAAGAGCAGTCGCTGCCGACGCTGTAATCGGGCACACGCTCCCGCGCTCGTCGCGGGAGCGCCACCTACACGAGGAGAATTTTCAGATGATCAAACGTTACGTCGTCGGCTCGCGCATGAGCCAGGCCGTCGCCGCCGGCGGCATGGTGCACATCGCAGGCCAGGTCGCCGATGACCGCAAGGCCGGCATCGTGTCGCAGACCCAGCAGGTGCTCGCCAAGATCGACGCGCTGCTCAAGGAGGCAGGCTCGGACCGCTCCAAGCTGATCGCGGTCAACGTCTTCCTGCCGCATATCACCGATTTCGACACCATGAACTCGGTCTATGACGCCTGGATCGATCCGGCCAACCCGCCGGCGCGCGCCTGCGTCGAAGCCCGCCTCGCCGATCCCGATTTGCGCGTCGAGATGACCGCGGTCGCCTTGCTGTAAAGGCGTCGCTTTTTCTTCAACCTTCGGCCGGCGCCGGCGACGGCGCGGCCACGAGGCCTCCCATGCATACCGGACTTTTCCACGACATCGATTTCGAGAAGGACCAGAAATGGTCCGGCCATCTCGGCATTCCCTTCTCGATCGACCGCTCCCCCTACTTCCAGCTCAAGATCCCGATCTTCCGGATCAAGAACGGCGCAGGTCCAAAGCTGCTGTTGATGGCCGGCAATCACGGTGACGAATATGAGGGCGAGATCACGCTGACGCGGCTGTATCGCCGGTTGGACGCGAAGGACATCAAGGGCGAGATCACCATCCTGCCCTTCGCCAACCTGCCCGCCGTGATGGCGGCGCGCCGCCGCTCGCCGCTCGACGAAGGCAATCTCAACCGCGCCTTCCCCGGCGATGCCGCGGGCACGCCGACATTCCGCCTGGCGCATTTCCTCGAGCACGAGCTGTTTCCGCGCCACGACGTCGTCTTCGACATCCACTCCGGCGGCACCTCGATGGCGCACGTGCCTTGCGCGCTGATCGAGCGGCAGGGCCCGCCCGAGATGTTCGGCCACGCGCTGCGCCTGATGGAAGGGCTCGGCATGCCCTTCGCCTTCGTCGCCGAGAACGGCGCTGCTGCGCCGACCTCGATGGCGGCGGCCGCACGCGCCGGCGCGATCGGCTTGTCGGGCGAGTTCGGCGGCGGCGGCACCGTGACGCCGCAAACCATGGCGTTCACCGCGCGCGCGGTCGACCGGTTGCTGCTCGCACTTGGCCTCGTCCAGGCGCCCGTGCTGGGGCCCCATGCGCCGGTCGAGCGCGCTACTGAATTGCTGGCCCTGCAGAGCCACGCCCAGGCGGTGTTCGCGACGCGCCGTGGCTGGTTCGAGCCCGCTGTCACCGTCGGTGCGCGGGTCAAGGCGGGCGATATCGCCGGCTGGTATCACGACTTTGAGCGTCCGGAGCTTGCGGAAGAAGTGCTGCGCTTCCCCGCCGACGGCATCGTGATCTCGCAGCGTCTGCACACCGACAGCCAGAGCGGCGACTGCCTAGTCCAGGTCGGCCGCGCGCTGTCGCGCGAGGAGTTGCCTGCGCGCTGAACTTTGGAGACGATACCGACAGCGAGTAACTTCGGGATTCGATGACAGATCCGGCAAAGCCAGGCTATGACGACGTCGTGCGCATTCCGGCGCCGCCCGGCCGCAGCAATGCGACCGGACGGCCGCCGCGCATCGAGGAAGTGGCGGAGCGCGCCGGCGTCGCGCCGATCACGGTGTCGCGGGTGCTGCGTCATCCCGAGAAGGTCAATCGCAAGACCCGCGACCGCATCCTCGAGGTGATCGAGGCGACCGGCTATGCCTCCAACCCGCATGCCCGCGCGCTGCGCTCGGGCCGGTCGAACGTGGTCGTCGCCTTCGTCTCCAACATCCTCAGCCAGCAGTTCGGCCTCGCGGTGCGCAGCTTCGCCGCGACGCTGGAGCCGGAAGGTTTTGAGGTGCTGGTCGGGCAGACCTCCTACTCCTATGCCAAGGAGGTCGCGATGATCCAGTCGCTCCGCGGCATCCGCCCCGCCGCGGTGATGTTCACCGGCGTCATCGAGCTCGAGGAGAATCGCACAGCGCTTGCCGAGCTCGGCATTCCCGTGATCGAGACCTGGGCGTTTCCGCGCGATCCCATCGACATGCTGGTCGGCCTGCCCAATGCGGATGCTGGCGCCATGGCGGCGCGCAGGCTGGCGGAGGCCGGACATCGCCGCCTCGCCTTCGTGGGCCGCAGCAGCGGCCGTGGCGCGCTCCGCCGCGACGGGTTTCGCGCGGCAGCGGCAAAGCTCGGCCTCGAAATCGTCCACGAGATCGGTGTCGGTGAGATCACGGGCCTCGTCGACGGCCGCGCCGCCTTCACCGCGCTGCTCGATCGCGGCGGCGACGTCGATGCCGTGTTCTGCGCCAACGACCTGCTCGCGACCGGCGCGCTGATCGAAGCCCGCGCCCGCGGCCTCTCGGTGCCGCGCGATCTCGCCGTGCTCGGCTTCGGCGACAACGACGTTGCCGATCAGATCACGCCCGGCCTCACCACCATCTCGTTCGATGCGGCGGCCCTCGGCCGGATTGCGGGGCAATTGCTCCTGGCGCGGCTGTCCGGCGCGCCGGCGGCCGAGCAGCGGCTCGCGGTTGAATTGTCGCTGATCGAGCGCGGCAGCGTTTGAGCGCCAGATTTAAGCGACGCTCTTGAGATCCTGCTGGATAGCGGCCAGCAGCGATTGCAGCGCTGCGCTGTTCACGGGCTTGGCCTCAGGGAGCGCGGGCTGAACACTGGCGGTCCGGACACTCGCGGGCTGCGCAACTCTCACCGGACGCTTCGGGAATGGCGGTGGCGCCGGCATCGCGGCTGGCGTGAAATCGCCCTCCTCCTCGGTGTGAACGAATTTGCCATGGATGACGTCGTCGCGGCGGCCCATGACGAACATCGTCGCCCAATAGCCGGCGGCCAGGAGAATTACGCAGAAAAGAACAATCTCTAACATCGCAGCACCTGAAATATGCGCGATGATTCAATGCCTTCGCCGGCCCGTCAATGAACAGACGGTCACACCTGCGGCTTTTGCGGGCAGGTGTGACCATTTGGTGACTCTTTCTTAACCATCCCCAGCCGGCTTGTGGCGCTGGGGCAACGGGAGTCCCATTCCTTGTCGCCCTAGGCCTTGTCCGGCCCCACGCGCACCAGCTGCTTGCCGAAATTGGCCCCCTTCAGCAGGCCCATGAAGGCGCCGGGGGCGCTTTCCAGGCCCTCGGTGACGAACTCCTTGTACTTGACCTTGCCCTCGCGGACCCAGCCCGACATGTCGCGCAGGAAGTCGCCATGGCGGGCGGCGAAGTCGGAGACGATGAAGCCGCGGAAGGTCAGCCGCTTGGTCAGGGTCGCACGCATCATGCTGGCGGCCCATTTCGGCGGCTTGGCTTCGGTGTCGTTGTAATGGGCGATCAGGCCGCAGACCGGCACGCGCGCGAACGGATTGAGCAGCGGGAACACCGCCTCGAACACGGCGCCGCCGACATTCTCGAAATAGACATCGATGCCTTTCGGGCAGGCGAATTTCAGCTTGGCCGGAAAATCGGTTTCGCGATGATCGAGACACTCGTCGAAGCCGAGCTCCTTGACCACGTAGTCGCACTTGTCCTTGCCGCCGGCGATGCCGACCGCGCGGGCGCCCTTGATCTTGGCAATCTGGCCGACGGCCGAGCCGACCGCACCTGAGGCACCGGCAACGACGACGGTCTCGCCTTCTTGGGGCTTGCCGATGTCGAGCAGGCCCGTGTACGCCGTCATGCCAGGCATGCCGAGCACGCCGATGGAGGTCGAGATCGGCCCGAGCTTCGGATCGACCTTGATCAGGCCCTTGCCGCTCGAGATCGCGTGCGTCTGCCAGCCGGAACGGATGCGGACGATGTCGCCCTTGGCAAAGTCAGGATTGTTGGAGGCCGCGACCTCGCTGACCGCCTCGCCCTCCATCACGCCGCCGATCGGCACCGGTGCGGCATAGGACGGGCCCTCGCTCATGCGGCCACGCATATAGGGATCGAGCGACAGCCAGATCGTGCGCAGCAGGACTTCGCCCTGCCCTGGCGTTGGAACGGCGAATTCCTCGATGCGGAAATCGGACGGCTTGGGCTCGCCGACGGGACGCGCAGCGAGAACGATGCGTTTGCCTTGGGACATGGCTTCCTCCTGATTTTACTTCGGCACGAACGGAAGCGGAGGGAGGAAGCTGCGTCAATACAAAAGCGGTGGAGTGGATGGTCGCGGCGATATGCCCCCCTCTCGTGTCCCGGACGCGCTGCAACGTGCAACGTTGCTGCGCAGAGCCGGGACCCAGAAAGCAACACCGCAGAACGTGGAAACATGGGCCCCGGCTCTGCAGCGCATCACCGAAGAGGTGCTGCGCTGCGTCCGGGGCACGAGAGCGGAGTTGAAGGCGCGGCCGAGGACTAACCCCCGCCCGGATAGTTCGGCGCTTCGCGCGTGATGGTGACGTCGTGGACGTGGCTTTCGCGCAGGCCCGCGCCGGTGATGCGGACGAAGTTCGCCTTCTCGTGCAGCTCCTTCATGTCCTTTGCGCCGACATAGCCCATGGCGGCGCGCAAGCCCCCGGCGAGCTGGTGCATGACATTGCCGACCGGACCCTTGTAGGGCACCTGGCCCTCGATGCCTTCAGGCACGAGCTTGAGCGAGTCCTTGATGTCCTGCTGGAAGTAGCGATCGGCCGAGCCGCGCGCCATCGCGCCGACCGAGCCCATGCCGCGATAGGCCTTGTACGAACGGCCCTGCCACAGGAACACCTCGCCCGGCGTCTCGTCGGTGCCGGCGAGCAGCGAGCCGACCATCGCGATGTCGGCGCCGGCGGCGAGCGCCTTGGCAAGGTCGCCGGAGAACTTGATGCCTCCGTCGGCGATCACGGGAATGTCGGACTTCTTGGCCGCCTCGACCGCATCCATGATCGCGGTGAGCTGGGGAACGCCGACACCGGCGACGATGCGCGTGGTGCAGATCGAGCCCGGACCGATGCCGACCTTGATGCAATCCGCTCCGGAATCGATCAGCGCCTGCGCACCCTCCGATGTCGCGACGTTGCCGGCGACGACCTGCACCGAGTTGGAGAGACGCTTGATGCGGTTCACCGCATGCAGCACGTGGCGGGAATGACCATGCGCGGTGTCGACGACGACGAGATCGACGCCGGCATCGATCAGGCGTTCGGTGCGCTCGAAGCCGGTGTCGCCGACCGTGGTGGCGGCGGCGACGCGCAGGCGCCCTTGCGCGTCCTTGCAGGCGAGCGGATGGGCGACCGCCTTCTCCATGTCCTTCACGGTGATGAGGCCGACGCAGCGATACTGCTCGTCGACCACCAGCAGCTTCTCGATGCGATGCTGGTGCAGCATCCGCCGCGCCTCGTCCTGGCTGACATTCTCGCGCACCGTGACGAGACCTTCATGCGTCATCAGCTCGGAGACTTTTTGCCGGCGGTCGGTGGCAAAGCGCACGTCGCGGTTGGTGAGGATGCCGACCAGCTTGCCCGGCGTCGTCTTGCTCGCGCCGGTGACGACGGGAATGCCGGAGATGCCGTGATCGCTCATCAGCTTGAGCGCGTCGTCGAGGCTCGCATCCGGGCTGATGGTGAGCGGGTTCACCACCATGCCCGACTCGTAGCGCTTGACCTGCCGGACCTGGGCCGCCTGCCCTTCCGGATCGAAATTGCGGTGGATGACGCCGAGGCCGCCGGCCTGCGCCATGGCGATCGCCATGCGGGCTTCGGTGACCGTGTCCATGGCCGAGGCCATGATCGGGATGTTGAGCGGAATGGCGCGGGTGACGCGCGAGCGGATGTCGACCTCGCCCGGCATGACGTCCGAAAGGCCCGGCTTCAACAGCACGTCGTCGAACGTAAAGGCTTCGCGGATGCCTTGAAGTTGCACCGTGGCCATCTGCCAACTCCTTCCTGCGGCCCTGCCGCAAATAGCTATGGATGAGCGCCGCCCTCGGCGTACCTTGCGGCATCGCCTTAAGAATCGGAGCCCATCGGTGGGGTTGACGCGGGTCGATAGCACGCCCGCGTGACGAATCAAAGCAATTCGGGCCGCTGGCCAGCCATGCACAGGCTTTTTTAGGGTAAATTCGGCGTGGATCGCCCGTGCGCGACCCACCCGCCGTCATTCCGGGGCGCGACGAAGCCCGGGGCCGGAATCCATCCGCCAGCGGGCCCCGCGGCCCCATGGATTCCGGGTTCGCGCCAGGTGGCGCGCCCCGGAATGACGAGACAGGGTCACACCGTTGTTACGCGGGATTTAGGTGCTATGCGTCGATCCGCAATGGTCGCGGCCCGGTGGCGGTGATAAGCCGCAACCCTCACCCCTCCTTCCGATTTTCGTTACCAATCCGTCATGGTCGACAAGCAACGCATCATTCCGCTGATCGTCGCCACTGCTCTCTTCATGGAGAACATGGATTCGACCGTCATCGCCACCTCGCTGCCGGCGATTGCGGCCGACATCGGCACCAGCCCCTTGACGCTGAAGCTTGCGATCACCTCCTACCTGCTGTCGCTCGCGGTATTCATCCCGGCGAGCGGCTGGACGGCCGACCGCTTCGGGGCGCGGATGGTGTTCGCGATCGCGGTCGGGGTGTTCATGGTCGGCTCGGTCGGTTGCGCGCTGTCGACCTCCGTCACCGACTTCGTGTTCGCGCGCATCCTGCAGGGCATGGGCGGGGCAATGATGACGCCGGTCGGGCGCCTCGTGCTGCTGCGCTCGGTCGACAAGAGCGCGCTGGTCAACGCCATGGCTTGGGTGACGGTCCCTGCCCTGATCGGCCCGGTGATCGGCCCACCGCTCGGCGGTTTCATCACGACCTACGCATCCTGGCACTGGATCTTCCTGATCAACATCCCGATCGGGCTGCTCGGCATCTTCATGGCGCTGCGCTTCATCGACCCGATCAAGAGCGAGGAACGCGAGCCGTTCGACCTCTACGGCATGGTGCTGGCGGGCATTGGCCTTGCCGGCATCGCCTTCGGCCTGTCGGTCGCCGGGCTAAACCTCCTGCCCTGGAGCACCGTCGCCGCGCTGATCGCGGGCGGCGCGATCTCGATGACGCTCTACGTCATTCACGCAAGGCGCACGGGCTCGCCGGTGCTCGATTTCTCGCTCCTGAAGCTGCCCACGCTGCGCGCGGCCGTGTTCGGCGGTTTCATGTTCCGGCTCGGCATCGGTGCGCTGCCGTTCCTGCTGCCGCTCTTGATGCAGATCGGCTTCGGCCTGTCGCCGTTCCATTCCGGCCTTGTCACCTTCGCCTCCTCGCTCGGTGCGATGGGCATGAAGACGCTGGCCGCGCGCATCATCCGCACCTTCGGCTTCCGCAACCTGATGACGGTGAACGCGATCGTCAGCGCGTTCTTCCTCGCCGTCTGCGCGCTGTTCACGGTGACGACGCCGCTGCTCATCATCATGGTCATCCTGGTGGTCGGCGGCTTCTTCCGCTCGCTGGAGTTCACCGCGATCAACACGGTCGCCTACGCCGACGTCGAAACCGCGCAGATGAGCCGGGCCACCACGCTCGTCAGCGTCAACCAGCAGCTCGCGGTCTCCGCCGGCGTCGCCGTCGGCGCGGCCTGCGTGGAAACGACGATGTGGTTCCACCATATCAGCGAGATCGACGCCACGGTGTTCGCGCCGGCCTTCGTCGTGGTCGCGTTGACCTCGGCGGCATCGAGCTGGTTCTTCTGGCAGATGCCCGTCGACGCCGGCCACGAGATCTCCGGTCGCAAGGCGGTCGAGATCGCGAGCCGCAAGGGCGCCGGCAAGGGCGCGGAGAAGGCCGCGGTGAAGGCGGCAACGGAAGACACGCAGGACGTGCGGGATCAGCGGCTGGGATAAAGCGCGATGAGGCCGGAGCGACGTCGGTCAGAACCCGACGTCGTAAAATCGTCCTCGATGGACTGAAGGGCACGGGCGACGCCCAGCCGGCCCAGTCCACTCATGCCCAGGCCTTTGACTTAGCTCAAAGGGCGACAGCCGGACGTGAGCCTCGATGGCACCTGCAACGGTGATCGAAGACCAGGCCATGGGCGCTTTATTGGGACCGGATACTCCCCTCGGGGGCGTACTTGATCCGATGGAACGGATCTCGGAGACCTTGTTCGGGCTGATCATGGCCCTCACCTTCATTTGCTCCCTCGGTATCGCGACCGGCACCAATATCAACATTCAGACGATGCTGATCGGTGCGCTCGGCTGCAATCTCGCCTGGGGCATTGTCGACGGCGGTCTCTATCTGCTGGGGCGCATCAATGAGCGGGGAAACAAGGTTTTGACAGTCCGCGCGATACGGGAGGCGCCGGATCCCGAAGCAGCACGCCGCGTCATTGCCGAGGCGCTGCCGCCGGAATTGTCGACCATGTTGCCCGTCGAGCAATTGGAATCGATGCGGCAACGATTGCAACAATTGCCGGAACCGGCTCGCGGTCCAGGGCTGACGAAACACGACTGGACCGGAGCGCTGGGCCTTTGCCTGCTGAGCTTCCTGTCGACCTTCCCGGTGGTCATCCCGTTTGTGTTCGTGAGCGACGCCAGACTGGCGCTGCGCATTTCCTACGCCGTCGCTATCCTGATGCTGTTCTGTTGCGGTTACGTGTTCGGGATCCGTAGCGGGCTACGGCCTTTGGCGGCGGGACTTGCCATGGTGGCCCTCGGGAGTACGCTGGTTGGCATCGCGGTCGCTCTTGGAGGATGATCGACTTGCGGCGACACGACACATCGTTTCGGGGTGCAAGCGGGGCCGCGTTTGCCGCATTGGCCGGGTTGTGGCTTGCGCCACTGACCGGCGGTTTGGCGCTGGCTGAATCCCCCGGTCCGGGCGGCGCGATCGGCCTTGGCAACCGCGGATGGTCCGCGGCCGACACCAACGCAAAGCCTGGCGACGAGCTCGAATTCAGCGCGCGCGCAGGGCTTGCATCCGACTACATCTATCGCGGGACCACGCTGTCCGATCATGGCCCCGCGGCCGGTGCCGCCTTCGAAACAAGATGGGGCCCGCTCTATGCCGGAACCACGGTCGCGACCGTCAAGCTGCCG
This sequence comes from Bradyrhizobium sp. CCBAU 45389, assembly GCF_028128625.1. Classification (NCBI taxonomy): domain Bacteria; kingdom Pseudomonadati; phylum Pseudomonadota; class Alphaproteobacteria; order Hyphomicrobiales; family Nitrobacteraceae; genus Bradyrhizobium; species Bradyrhizobium sp. CCBAU 45389. The sequence goes on from NZ_LBIY01000002.1 coordinate 35,734, forward strand.
ACCCAGCCGGCCGCCGAATTCACCGTTGCCGCCGGCATGCGAAAGCAGATTGCAACGATCGACTTTGATCTTGGCGCGACCTATTTCGCCTATCCCGGTGAACGACTTCCTGGCGAGACCAACGGCATCAATTATTGGGAGATCGTTGTCCGCGGCGATCGACGCATCGGCGATCAGGTCCGCGTCGCCGGCGGTTACGCCTATTCTCCTAACGTCTCGAACACCGGCGCCTGGAGCCAATATGTGGCGGGGGGAGTTGGCTTCGACGTGCCGGAACGATTTCTTCCGCAGAACCTGACCGTGTCGTTCACCACCGCCGCCGGCTATTCCTGGTTTGGCAACCAGACCTTGCAACTCGGCGGCTTCCCGCTGCCTGCCTATCTCAACTGGCAAGCGGGCGTGACCTTCACGCACAAGGCGCTCAACCTCGATCTCCGCTACTACGACACCAATCTGTCGAAGGAGAACTGCTTCGTCTTTACGGGCGATCCAAATGCGCGGCCGGGCGGTCGCGCCAATCCGATCACCAACCCGGACGGCCTGGTCTCGAACTGGTGCGGCGCGACATTCGTTGCCAAGGTCTGGTTTGCGCTCAACTAGGCGAAGGGAGTGACTGTCGGATCCTAACGGTCGCCCCGAAACCCTGTCGCCAGCACGTAACGCTCGGACGAGTCCTGCCGGCTCGCGGCGGGCTTGACGTGGCGCACCGTGGCAAAGTCGCGCTTGAGCTGGGCGAGCAGCTCGGCGTCGGCGCCGCTCTGGAATGTCTTGGCCAGGAACGCGCCGCCGGGCTTGAGCACATCGCAGGCAAACGCCGCGGCGGTCTCGACCAGGCCGACGATGCGGAGCTGGTCGGTCTTGCGGTGGCCGGTGGTGTTGGCGGCCATGTCGGACATCACGACGTCGGCGCCGCCGCCCAGCATCGCCGTGAGCTTGCTCGGGGCGTCATTGTCCATGAAATCGAGCTGCGCGAAATCGACGCCGGGAATCTCCGGCATCTCCAGGAGGTCGATGGCGACGACCTTGCCCTTGCCTTCGACCGAGCCGACGCGCTTGGCGGCGATCTGGCTCCAGCCGCCGGGCGCTGCGCCAAGGTCGACCACGGCCATGCCTGGCTTCAGAAGCCGAAACTTGTCGTCCATCTCGAGCAGCTTGAACGCGGCGCGCGAGCGATAGCCCGCCGCTTTGGCTTTCGCGACATAGGGATCGTTGAGCTGCCGCTCCAGCCACAGCTTCGACGACAGCTTGCGCTTGCCGCCGGTCTTGACCTGGACGTGCAAGCGGCCGGTGGTGTCTTTCGCCATCTCACCAGCTCCTGAGCGCACCGTCCTCGCGCATCATCTCGACCAGCATGCCCTCGCGCAGGCCGCGGTCCGCGACGCGCAGGCGCGGCAGCGGAAAGGCGTGCCTGATGGCGTCGAGGATCGCGCAACCCGCCAGCACGAGGTCGGCGCGCTCGACGCTGATGCAGCTGTTGTTCGCGCGCTCCTCGTAGCTCATGCCGAGCAGCTTGTTGATGGTCGCGGTGATGTCGGCATCGTTCATCCAGATGCTGTCGATGCGGCGGCGGTCGTAGCGCGGCAGATTGAGATGGATGCCGGCCAGCGTCGTCACCGTGCCCGACGTGCCGAGCAAATGCATCTCAGTGAGATCGCGGCCATGCTCCTCGGCGAACGGCGCAACGTGATTTGCGACCTCGCGCTCCATCGCGGCGTAGATCTCCGGCGTCACGTCGCGGCCGCCGAACTGCTCGGCGAGCGTGACCACGCCGAAGGGGATCGACATCCAGGCTTTGATGCGCGGCTCCGGATTGCTGGGATCGCGCTCGATCCGCACCAGTTCGGTCGAGCCGCCGCCGATGTCGAACAGGATGGCGCCGCGCCCCCTCGGGTCGACCAGCGGCGAGCAGCCGAGCACGGCGAGCGACGCCTCGGTCTCGCGGTCGATCACCTCGAGCTCGATGCCGGTCTCAGCCGCGACGCGGCTGCGGAACCCCTCCGCGTTCGAGGCCGCGCGGCAGGCTTCGGTCGCGATCAGCCGCAACCGCCGCGCCTTGCGCAGATTGATCTTGTCGCGGCAGATGCTGAGCGCCGCGATGGCGCGCTCGATCGCGGCCTCGCTGATCGAGCCGGTCGCCGAGACCCCCTCGCCGAGCCGGATGATGCGCGAGAAGGAATCGACCACGCGAAAGCCGTCCTGGGTCGGACAGGCGATCAGCAGCCTGCAATTGTTGGTGCCGAGGTCCAGCGCCGCATAGACGCCGGTTCCGGCCACTTGCGCGGGGACGGCCGGTTCGGTGGCCAACGCCACCGCCGCCATCGACCCCTCCAGCTCACCGTGCAGCCCATGGCCGTCGCGGAGCCGCGTGTGGTCATTCATACAAACTGTCTTTCCGCGGCCGGTCGGGCCGATCTGGAATTGCTTTTTCGCCTGAAACATTAGCAGCGCGGCAGGCCTGCGCAACAACGCATCACATAGGACCATGCCCATTCGTGCGTTGTCGTGAACGGGTCCGTGGGTTATCTGAGTAGGGGTCCGGCCCCCTCCAGGCGCCCGCGAAATCGCGCAAATGCCGGCTTTTCAGGTCGATTCCATGCAAGAACACACCAAATCGTCCACGCTCGAAAACGCTATTGCACTGCAAAAATATGGTGTCGGCCAGCCCGTCCGCCGCAAGGAGGACGACACCCTGGTGCGCGGCAAGGGCCGCTACACCGACGATTTCAACCTGCCCGGCCAGGCCTATGCCGTGGTGGTCCGCTCGACCCATGCCCATGGCGTCATCCGCGGCATCGGTATCGACGCCGCCAGGGCGATGCCGGGCGTGCTGGGGGTGTGGACCGGCAAGGACCTCGACGCCGCCGGCTATGGCCCGTTCACCTGCGGCCTGCCCCTGAAGAGCCGCGACGGCTCGCCCCTGCTCCAGACCAACCGCCAGCCGCTGGCGACCGACAAGGTCCGCTTCGTCGGCGATCCCCTCGCCTTCGTGGTGGCGGAGACGCTGGCCCAGGCGCGCGACGCGGCCGAGGCCGTCGAGCTCGACATCGAGCCGCTGCCCGCGGTGACCGATCCCGAGGACGCCGCCCAGCCCGGCGCGCCGCAGCTTTACGACCACATCCCGAACAATGTCGCGCTCGACTACCACTATGGCGACATGGACAAGGTCAATGCGGCCTTTGCCGGCGCCGCCCACGTCACCAAGATCGACATCGAGAACACCCGCGTTGCGGTGGTCTCGATGGAGCCGCGCGTTGGGCTCGCCTCCTACGACAAGAAGACCGAGCGCTACACGCTTCAGGTGCCGACGCAGGGCGTCGCCGGCAACCGCGCCAACCTCGCCAAGAACCTGAAGGTGCCGAACGAGAAGGTGCGCATCCTCACCGCCAATGTCGGCGGCTCCTTCGGCATGAAGAACATCAACTATCCCGAATACATGTGCATCCTGTACGCGGCGAAGGCACTGGGACGCCCGGTGAAGTGGCTCGACGAGCGCTCCACCAGCTTCCTCTCCGACAGCCACGGCCGCGCGCAGAAGATCCATGCCGAGCTCGCGCTCGATGCCGAAGGGCACTTCCTAGCGGCGAAACTTTCGGGCTACGGCAATCTCGGCGCCTATATCACCGGCGTCGCGCCCGGCCCGCTCTCGCTCAACACCGGCAAGAACTTCTCCAGCGTCTATCGCACGCCGCTGATGGGCGTCGACATCAAGACGGTGCTGACCAACACCACGCTGATGGGCGCCTATCGCGGCGCCGGCCGGCCCGAGGCGAACTACTACATGGAGCGGCTGATCGACCGCGCCGCCGACGAGATGGGCATCAACCGGCTGACCTTGCGCAAGCGCAACTTCATCAAGCAGAACCAGATGCCGTTCCCGGCGTCCTCCGGCGTCACCTATGACAGCGGCGACTTCCAGGCCGTGTTCAACAAGGCGCTCGACATCTCCGACCACGAGAACTTCGCCAAGCGCAAGAAGGAGAGCAAGAAGACCGGCAAGCTGCGCGGCATCGCCGTCGGCTCCTATCTCGAGGTCACCGCGCCGCCGAGCCCCGAGCTCGGCAAGATCGTGTTCGATGCTGACGGCACCGTGCAGCTCATCACCGGCACGCTCGATTACGGTCAGGGCCATGCCACGCCGTTCGCGCAAGTGCTGTGCGAGCAGCTCGGCGTCCCCTTCGAGAACGTCAAGCTGGTGCAGGGCGACAGCGACATCGTCCACACCGGCAACGGCACCGGCGGCTCGCGCTCGATCACCGCGAGCGGCCAGGCCATTGTGGGAGCCGCAAAGCTCGTCATCGAAAAAGGCAAGCGCGCCGCCGCCCACATGCTGGAGGCCTCCGAGGCCGATATCGAATTCGCCGATGGCAGCTTCACCATCGCCGGCACCGACCGCAGCATCGACATCATGGAGCTCGCCAAAAAGCTGCATGACGGCAAGGTGCCGGACGGTGTGCCTGACTCGCTCGACGTGGACCACACCAGCGATCCGGTCGCCTCCGCGTTCCCGAACGGCTGCCATGTCGCCGAGGTCGAGATCGACCCGGAGACCGGCGTGGTCCAGATCGTGCGCTACAGCGCGGTGAACGATTTCGGCACGGTGATCAATCCGCTGCTGGTCGCAGGCCAGCTCCATGGCGGCGTGGTCCAGGGCATCGGCCAGGCGCTGATGGAGCATGTCCGCTACGACGAGAGCGGCCAGCCGATCACAGGCTCGCTGATGGACTACGCCCTGCCCCGCGCCGAGGACGTGCCGTTCATGACGGTCGGCGACCATGCGGTGCCCGCCACGACCAACCCGCTCGGCAGCAAGGGCTGCGGCGAAGCCGGTTGCGCCGGCAGCCTCTCGACCGTGGTGAACGCCGTGCTCGACGCGCTGTCGGACTACGGCATCAAGCATATCGACATGCCGCTGACCCCGGAACGGGTTTGGCGCGCGATCCAGGACGCGAAGGGCAAGGCGGTGTAAGGGCAGAATCTTCCCGTCCGACATGACACCATTGGCAGTGGCGGCATGCTGCGACGACTGAAGATCATCTTCCATTACTTCCGCGCCGACGCCGCCATGCGGCGCGATCAGTTCGATCGCGCTGCGGAACGGCTGAGCAAGGTCCTGGAGCTCGACCCTGCCAACCCCGCCGCCTATCATGACCGGGGCGTGGCGCAGCAGGGACTAGGCGACTACCGCGGGTCGATCGCCGACTTCGACAGATCCATAGCCATCGCCCCGCGCATGGCGAACGCCTATAGCAGCCGTGGAGTTTCCTGGAAGTTTCTGGGAAATTTCGATCGCGTCATTTCGGATCAGCTCGCAGCCATCGCGCTGTCCCCGCGTCTTGCAAACGCCCATACCGAGCTCGGGGCGGCCTATTTCTGCAAACTTGATTTCGACAGCGCCGTCCGTAGCCTGACGACGGCGATCGATCTGGCGCCCAAAGACCCCAACTGCCTCAAGCAGGGCGGCCTGGCTCACTTCTGCCGCGGAGATTTCAGGGCTGCGATCCCGGACCTACAACGCGCCTTTGAGATCGCGAACGACACCTACGCCCTGTTGTTCCTGCATCTTGCGCGCGCCAGGGCGAGCGAGGATGCGGCAGCGGCGCTGGAGATGGACGCAGCCAAGGTCAGAATCTGGCATTGGCCATCCGCCGTAGTCGGCCTTTACCTGGGGCGGCTCTCCGCCGACGCGACGATCGCAGCCGCGAGCACGCCGGACGATGCCGGCGAAGCACAATTCTATCTGGGGCAGTGGCACCTGCTCCGCGGAGAGCGCGCGGAGGCAAGGAAGGCGTTGCAGGCGGCCGCCGAGGCCTGCCCGCCGTGGTTCAGCGAACATGTCGCCGCCATCGCGGAGTTGCAGCGGCTGGGGTGAGCGGCCTCGCTACGTTGTCGCATCCGAACCCACAACTGTCGTCGCCCGGCTTGACCGGGCGACCCAGTATTCCAGAGACGGCGCGGCTGGGATCGATTGGCCGCGGCGTACTGGATGCCCCGGTCAAGCCGGGGCATGACAGCGTCTGAATATGATCAAGTCGTTCCGGGGCGATGCGAAGCATCGAACTACGGTGCGCACTTTGCGCACCTGAGAACCTCGAGATTCCGGGTTCGGTCCTGCGGACCGCCCCGGAATGACAGCACGAAACGCTACGCCGCCGCCTGCTCACGCGGCTTGTAGATTGCGGTGTGCTGGCAGTGGGCTATCGGCGTTTTGCCGTTGGCGACGACGAGCGCGTCGAGTTCGACGAAGCGGTGACCCTTCTTCTCGTAGTTTGCAGTGACCTTTGCGCGCGCGGTGATCTCGTCGCCGGCGCGCGCGGCTGACAGCAGCTGCATACGGCTGCCGACGTGGATCCATGGCCCCAGGATCGTGTTGTCGACGAGGATGCGGTTCATGACCCGCTGGATCAGGCCGGGATGGCCGAGCCCCTCGCGCGCGAAAACCGGATCGGTCTCCCTGACGTCAGCGAGATAATCGGCGGCGTCCTGCCCGGCCCAGCGGCGCGGCGTTGTGCCGAGCCATTTGCCTGTTTCGAACGTCGCGGGACTGACCGGCTTGCGCTCGGCGATCGCGGGGACTTCGACATAGTCACTCAGCGATACCGCTGGCACAACCGCGGGCAACACGGCCGTCCCGGTGGCGCAGAGTTCAGTGCGGCTGAAGACCTCGATCGTCAGCAGGCCATTGTGCTCGGTGGCGTCGACATCGGCAGCCTCGCCGTCATAAACCGGCTTGATGAAGCGCGCCTCGACCAGGCCGCGGCTGAGGAAATCGTGGCCCCAGCGTGCGATCGGCACGTGCATCATGTAGGCGAAGACGTCGACGCCGGGCACCAGCCCGCCCTCGAAGCCGAAGCGGCGCGCCACCGTGTCGTCATGCATCCTGTTTTCGGACTGTTTTGCGGTGTTGTAGGCCTCGACGCGGTAGGTTTCGAGCCGGTTCGGCATGCTGGGCCTTCCCTGTTTTTGTTATTTCAGGCCCGATCGTAGGGCCCGGGGAACAGCGGTCAATCCCCTCGCCTTTGCGGCCCGAATGGGGTACCACGCGGCGGAATGACCGAGACCCCTACCCGCATCTATGTCGACGCCGACGCCTGTCCGGTGAAGGACGAAATCTACCGCGTCGCGATCCGGCACGGCGTGCCCGTGAGCGTGGTCGCCGGCAATTTCATCCGCGTGCCGCAGGACCCGTTGATCGAGCGCATCTCGGCGGGCGCCGGCATGGACGCCGCCGACGACTGGATCGCCGAGCGGGCCCGGCACGGTGATGTCGTCATTACCGCGGACATCCCGCTCGCAAGCCGCTGCGTGAAGGCTGGCGCCGATGTCATCGCCCCGAACGGAAAACCGTTCACGGAGGAGTCGATCGGCATGACGCTGGCGGTGCGCAACCTGATGACGGATTTGCGCTCGGCAGGCGAAGTCACGGGCGGACCGCGCTCGTTCGCGCCGCGCGACCGTTCCGCCTTCCTCTCGGCGCTCGATCAGACGCTGCGCCGGATCCAGCGCCGCCGCGCCGACCAGGCCGCAACGAGCCAGAATTTGAGTCAAGGCTGATCATGGCGCCGCCGCTGATCCAACTGAAAGACATCAGGCTGACTTTTGGCGGCACACCGCTGCTGTCGGGCGTCGAGCTCAATGTCGCGCCAGGCGAGCGCGTCTGCCTGATCGGCCGCAACGGCTCGGGCAAGTCGACGCTGCTCAGAATCGCGGCGGGCCTTGTCGAGCCCGACAGCGGAACGCGCTTCGTGCAGCCGGGCGCGACCGTCCGCTATTTGCCGCAGGAGCCGGACTTCGGCGACCACAAGACCACGCTCGCCTATGTCGAGTCCGGGCTCGCGCCGGGTGACGACCATCACCAGGCGCGCTACCTTCTCGAGCAGCTTGGTCTCACCGGCGATGAGAACCCGCATAATCTTTCCGGCGGCGAGGCGCGTCGCGCCGCGCTCGCCTGCGTGCTGGCGCCCTCACCCGACATATTGCTGCTGGACGAGCCCACCAACCATCTCGACCTCTCCACCATCGAGTGGCTGGAGCAGGAGCTCGACAGCCGCCGCGGCGCGCTGGTGATCATCAGCCACGACCGCCGCTTCCTCACCAATCTCTCGCGCTCGACGGCATGGCTCGACCGCGGCAAGATCAAGCAGATCGACCGCGGCTTTGCCTCGTTCGAGGCTTGGCGCGACGAGGTGCTCGCGGAAGAAGAGCGCGACCAGCACAAGCTCGACCGCAAGATCGTGGACGAGGAGCACTGGCTGCGCCACGGCGTCTCCGGCCGGCGCAAGCGCAACGTCAAGCGTCTCGCCAATCTGCATGCGCTGCGCGACCAGCGCCGCAATTATCGCGGCACCGCCGGCACCGCCAATCTCGCGGCGGCGGAAGCCGAGCAATCCGGCAAGCTGGTGATCGAGGCCAAGGGCATCAGCAAGGCCTATGGCGAGCGAAAGATCGTCGAGAATTTCTCGACGCGCATCCAGCGCGGCGACCGGCTCGGCATCATCGGCCCGAACGGCGCCGGCAAGACCACGCTGGTCAATCTGCTCACCGGCGGCGCGCAGCCTGACACCGGCATCGTGCGGTTAGGGGCCAATCTTGAGACGGCCACGCTCGACCAGCATCGCGAAAGCCTCGATCCCAAGTCGACGCTGGCCGAGGCCCTGACCGGCGGCCGTGGCGATCAGATCATGGTCGGCGGCAAGCCGAAACATGTGGTCGGCTACATGAAGGACTTCCTGTTCGGCCAGGAGCAGCGCGGCACGCCTGTCGAGGTGCTCTCCGGCGGCGAGCGTGGCCGCCTGATGCTGGCGCGCGCATTGGCGAAACCCTCGAACCTGCTGGTGCTGGACGAGCCGACCAACGATCTCGACCTCGAGACCCTGGACGTGCTCGAGGAGATGCTCGGCGACTACGAAGGCACCGTCATGCTGATCAGCCATGATCGCGACTTCCTCGACCGCGTCGTCACCTCGGTGATCGCGCCGGAGGGCAACGGCAGGTGGATCGAATATGCCGGCGGCTACAGCGACATGCTGGCGCAGCGCGGCGCGGACCTCAAACGCGAGACGGCGAAGGCGCAACCGGCCGCGGAGAAGAAAGAGGAACGCCCTGCTCCGGCCTCGTCCGCACCCAAGCGCAAGCTGAGCTTCAACGAGAAGCACGCGCTGGAAACGTTGCCGAAGAAAATGGAAACGCTTCACGCCGATATTGCAAAATTGCAGCGCGTGCTCGACGATCCCAACCTCTACGCCAAAGACCGCAAGAATTTCGACGATACGTCCGCTGCCATCGCCAAGGCACACGAGGAACTCTCCGCCGCCGAAGAGCGCTGGCTCGAACTTGAAATGCTCCGCGAAGAGATCGAGCAGGCATGAATTCGTAGGATGGGTAGAGCGCAGCGAAACCCATCGCGTAACGGAAATTGGTTCTGATGGGTTTCGCTTCGCTCTACCCATCCTACGGGTCCGGAAATAGAGAGATCATATGACCACTCCCCTCGCCGCAAAAATCGCCCGTGAATACGGCACGCCCTGCGCCGTCATCGACATGGACAGGGTCGAGCGCAACATCGCGCGGATCCAGAAGGCCTGCGACGACGCCGGCATCGCCAATCGCCCGCACATCAAGACGCACAAGAACCCGACGATTGCCAAGATGCAGGTCGCGGCCGGCGCCAGGGGCATCACCTGCCAGAAGCTCGGCGAGGCCGAGATCATGGCCAATGCCGGCATCGACGACATCCTGATTAGCTACAATCTCCTCGGCGACGAGAAGATGGCGCGGCTCGGTGCGTTGCAGGCAAAGGCGAACATGACGGTGGCCGCCGATAACTCGACCGTCGTCGCCGGCCTGCCCAAGGCCGCCGCGGCCTCCGGCCGCCCGCTCTCGGTCGTGGTCGAGTGCGACACGGGCCGGAAGCGCGCGGGTGTCGAGATGCCGGCCGAGGCGATCGCGCTGGCGCGCGAGATCGCGGCCTCCAAGGGACTGCAATTCGCCGGCTTCATGCTCTATCCGACCGAGACCGGCTGGGCCGATGCGCAGAAGTTTTACGACGAAGCGCTGGCCGGCGTGCGCGCGCACGGGCTCGACGCAAAAATCGTCTCGACCGGCGGCACGCCGAACCTCGTCAACATCGGCAAGCTCAAGGGCGGCACCGAGCACCGTTTCGGCACCTACATCTACAACGACCGCATGCAGGTCGCCGCCGGCTCCGCCACCTGGGACGACTGCGCGCTGCATATCTATTCGACGGTGGTGAGCCGCGCCGCGCCCGAGCGCGGCATTCTCGATGCCGGCTCGAAGACGCTGACCACGGACACCGGCGGCCTCGACGGCCACGGCCTGATCCTGGAGCATCCCGAAGCCAAGATCGTAAAATTCGCCGAGGAGCACGGCTTTCTCGATCTCTCGCGCAGCAACACAAGGCCGAATGTCGGCGATGTCGTCCGCATCGTGCCGAACCACGTCTGCGTCGTCGTCAACATGATGGACGAGGTGGTGATGGTCCGCGGTGAGGAGATCATCGGCACGCTGCCGGTGGCGGCACGCGGGAAGCTGCGGTAGGCGCCGGAGCACCCGCGCATCCTTCGAGGCTCGGTTTCCGGTGCTAGTCGCACCGGAGGCCGAGCACCTCAGGATGACGCTCTCGTCAATCTGTCGTCGCGATTGCGCTCTCTCGTAGCCGTCACCCTGAGGTGGCCGCTTCTTCAGCGGCCCTCGAAGGGCGGCGGCGTTCTAAGAGCGCTTCAGCCACGCTAGCACGCCCCTGCCCGCGGCCGCCCCCGTCGCGAACGAGGCCTGCAACAGGTAGCCGCCGGTCGGCGCCTCCCAGTCCAGCATCTCGCCGGCGGCGAACACACCTCGCAGCTTGCGCAGCATGAAGTGGTCGTCGAGCTCGTCGAAGGTGATCCCGCCCGCCGTCGAGATCGCCCGATCGATCGGCGCTGTGCCGGTGAGCTGAAGCGGAATGGCGTTGATAAGCCGCGCGAGCTCGGCCGGCGAGAACGAGGCCAGCGGCCGGCCCGATGCAATCGCCGCCTCCTGCATCAGGCCGATGCCGACCGGCGACACTTGCGCGGCCTTCCGCAGGAAGTTTGCGAGCGATTGCTTGCCGCGCGTGCCTAACAGGCGCTCGGTCAGCGCGGCCGTATCGAGATCAGGCCGCAAGGCGATCATCAGCGTCGCCTGTCCAAGACCCAGCACCGTCTCACGCAGCTCCGCCGACAGCGCATAAATCGCGCCACCTTCTAGGCCGCTGCGGGTGATCATGGCTTCGCCGCGCACCGTGTGCGCGCCGATCGTCAGCGCCACGCCCTTGAGCGGCTGGCCCTCGAAACGGTCTCGGAACACATCGGTCCATGCGACCGTGAAGCCGGAATTGGCCGGTCGAAGCTTCGAGACGGCAATGCCCTTGGCAGCGAGAATGTCGACCCAGCCGCCATCCGAGCCCAGTCGCGGCCAGCTTGCGCCGCCGAGCGCGAGCACGGTTGCGTCCGCGGCGAAGGCGAGCGTGCCGTTGGGGGTTTGAAACTGCAGCCGCCCCTGCCCGTCCCATCCGGTCCAGCGATGCCGAAAAGCGAATTGCACGCCGGCCGCATCCAGCCGCCGCAACCAGGCGCGGAGCAATGGCGAGGCCTTGAACGTTTTTGGAAACACGCGCCCGCTGCTGCCGACGAAGGTCAACTGCCCAAGTGCCGCACTCCAGTCACGCAGCGCATCGGGCGGAAACGCTTCGACCGCGGCGCGCAAATGCGGCATCGCCTCACGGTAGCGGGCGAGGAAATCCGGCAGCGGCTCGGTGTGGGTGAGGTTGAGGCCGCCGCGGCCCGCCATCAAAAATTTGCGACCCGCGGACGGCATGGCGTCATAGACGGTGACGCGGGCACCGCCTTGCGCCAGCACCTCCGCCGCCATCAGCCCGGCGGGACCGGCACCGATGACGGCAACGTCAGTCAGAGCTTGATCCCCGCCCGCACTGCGGCTTGCGCCACATATTTCTGCGTCTGCTCGAACGCGCCCTGCAGCGCCCTCGCCTTCGACATGTCGCTGATCTCGGCGAAGTGGGCGGCGATCGCGTCGGGCGTCCATTCGGACTCCGGCAGGTTGATGCCTTCGCTCTCCACGATCTTGATCACGGCGAAGGAGCCGGCGCCGGCGCCCATGATGGTGCGGGTCGGCGCGTCCTCGCTCAGCATGTACTCGACCGCGGGCGTGATCGCGTTCGGCTTCATCAACTGCAGCGCCTGCGGCGGCAGCAGCTCTTCGGTCATGCGGGTCGCCGCGGTCGGCGAGATGATGTTGACGCGGATGTTGGTCTTGCGGCCTTCCTCGGCGAGCACGTTCATCAGGCCGACCATGCCCGATTTCGCCGCGCCGTAATTGGCCTGGCCGAAATTGCCGTAGAGGCCGGAGGACGAGGTCGTCAGCACGATGCGGCCGTAGTTGCGGTCGCGCATGCCGGCCCAGGCGGCCTTGCAGCAATAGAAGGTGCCGACGAGATGCACGTCCAGCACCTTCTGGAAATCGGCCGCTTCCATCTTGCCGAACGACTTGTCGCGCAAAATGCCGGCATTGGCGCACAAGAGATCGACGCTGCCCCACTCCTTGGTGGCGCGCTCGACCATGGCGGTGACCTGCTCGAAATTGGAGACGTCGGCGCCGTCGGCCATCGCGATGCCGCCCGCTTTCCGAATTTCCTCGACCACGGCTTCGGCCGGCGAGAGCGAGCCGCCGGTGCCGTCGCGCGCGCCGCCGAAATCGTTCACCACGACCTTCGCGCCGCGGCTGGCGAGCCCCAGCGCATGCGCCTTGCCGAGACCATTGCCCGCGCCGGTGACGATGGCGACGCGTCCGTCGAACCTGATTGCCATGAGTGCGTTTCCTTTCTTCCTTCTCCCCTTGCGGGAGAAGGTGGCATAGGCGGCCTACGGCCGCCGTCCTAAAAAGACGCCGACGCGTAGCGTCGGCTACGGCGCCGCCGGATGAGGGGTATATCTCGGCAGCCGAGTTCGTGGAGAGATACCCCTCACCCGGCTTCGCGTTCCGCGAAGCCACCCTCTCCCACAAGGAGAGAGGGTGCACCGAGCGCGATTTGGTCAGCTTTTGAGCAGCGATGGATGGCCGGGTCAAGCCCAGCCATGACGGCCCCTCTCAGGCGAAATAGATCAACCCGAGCCAGTCGGCGACCAGCGCGGGCTTGTCCTCGCCCTCGATCTCCACCGTGACGTTGGTGCGGGACTGCAGCTCGTTGGGCTTACGGAGCTTGGCTTCCGCCAGCACGAAGCGGCCGCGGACGCGCTTGCCGGAGCGGACCGGCGAGATGAAGCGCAGCTTGTCGAAGCCGTAATTGACGCCCATCGTGGTGCCGGCGATCACAGGCATCACCTCATAGGACATGATCGACAGCAGCGACATCGTGAGAAAACCGTGCGCGATGGTGGTGCCGAAGGCGGTTTCCTTCTTCGCACGTTCCGGATCGACATGGATGAACTGGTGATCCTCGATCACGTCGGCATAGGTGTCGATACGGGGCTGGTCGATCAGGTGCCACGACGACACGCCGATCTCCTTGCCGACCATGGCCTGATAGGCCTCGAGCGCAATCGGCGGCTTCTTCCAGACTTCGTTCACTTAGGTCTCACTCCGTGTTTTCGGCAACTCCGGAAAATCCTCCTCACGGAATTCCCGGCCGCGCAAGGGATCGCCCCGATCATCGTCGCGTTCGAGCCGTCGTAGCTGCACGCGGCGGATTTTGCCAGAGATCGTCTTCGGCAGTTCGGTGACGATTTCGAGGCGGCGGATGCGCTTGAACGGCGCAAGGCGCGTGTGCAGGTGCTTGAAGATCGACAGCGCGGTCTCCGGCGTCCGCTCCGCGCCCGACGTCAGCAGCACGAACGCCTTGGGGATTGCGAGCCGGATCGGGTCCGGGCTCGGCACCACCGCGGCTTCGGCAACGAGTTCATGCTCGAGCAGCACGCTCTCCAGCTCGAACGGGCTGATGCGGTAGTCCGAGGATTTGAACACGTCGTCGGAGCGGCCGACGAAGGTGAGATAGCCGTCCTCATCCGCAAACACGACGTCGCCGCTGCGATAGAGCACGCCTTCGGCGCCCGAGAGCTTGCCGTCGTCGCCCTGATAGCCCTGCATCAGGCCGGCGGGACGGTCATCGCCCAGCACCAGCGTCACCTCGCCCTCCTTCGCGGGATTGCCATCGGCATCGCTGACCTGCACGCGATAGCCCGGCAGCGGCCGGCCCATCGAGCCGATCTTGATTGTCTGCCCGGGCGAGTTGCCGGCCAGTGCCGTGGTCTCGGTCTGGCCGTAGCCGTCGCGGATGGTGAGGCCCCAGGCGGCCTGCACCTGGTCGATCACTTCGGGATTGAGCGGCTCGCCGGCGCCGCAGACCTCGCGAAGGGACACCTTGAACGAAGCAAGGTTCTCCTGGATGAACAGCCGCCACACCGTCGGCGGCGCGCACAACGTCGTGACACCGCAGCGGCCGATGGTGGCGAGCAGCGCCTTGGCGTCGAAGCGCGGCTGGTTCACCACGAACACGGTCGCACCGGCATTCCACGGCGCGAAGAAGCAGCTCCAGGCATGCTTGGCCCAGCCAGGCGAGGAGATGTTGAGATGGACGTCGCCGGGCTTCAGGCCGATCCAGTACATCGTCGAGAGATGGCCGACGGGATAGCTGCGCTGGCTGTGCCGAACGAGCTTTGGTTTTGCCGTGGTGCCCGAGGTGAAATAGAGCAGCATCGGGTCGTCGGCGTTGGTGGGGCCGTCGGGCGCAAAGCTTTCGGAAGCCTTTGCCGCTTCGTCATACGCAAGCCAACCATCGGATGCAGAGCCAACCACGATGCGGACGACATTCTCGGCACCTAAGCTCGCGAATTTTGCGACCTGATCCTGCGCCGCGACCACCGCCCTCGCCTTGCCGCGATCGAGCCGGTCATGCAGCTCGTCGGCGGTGAGCAGCGTTGTGGCGGGGATCACCACGACGCCAAGCTTCATCGCCGCCAGCATCGTCTCCCACAGCGGAACCACATTGCCGAGCAGCAGCAGGAGATGATCGCCGCGCCTCAAACCCTGCGCGCGGAGGAAGTTTGCGACCTGGTTCGAGCGCTTCGAGAGCGCCGCGAAGGACAGCTTTGTCTGCCTGTCCTGCGCGGCATCGACGATCCAGAGTGCGGGCCGATCCTTGCTTTCCGCATTGGTCGCGAGCTCAGCGTCGAACCAGTCGAGCGCCCAGTTGAAGGGAACCGGATCGGGCCAGCGGAAGTCTTTGACCGCGGTCTCGTAGTCCGTGCGGTTGGCCAGCAGAAACGCGCGCGCGTCCTGAAATGTCGTCATTGTGTCCGGGCCCGTCGATTGACGTTCGAGCGTAGCCCGGATGGAGCGAAGCGCAATCCGGGGCCGGTCGCGCCAATTGAAAGAGCTGTCCCGGATTTCGCTTCGCTTCATCCGGGCACCAAGCGAAGGCTATTTTCCGGCCAGTGCTCTAACGTGCTTGATAATTCCGGAAAAATCCACCCCGCCCTGCCCGGCTACGTCGAAAGATTGATAGATCTCCTGCGCATGCTTGCCGAGCGGCGTGGCCGCGCCCGCGGCCTTGGCGGCGTCCTGCGCCAGCGTCAGGTCCTTCACCATCAGCGCCGAGGCAAAGCCCGGCTTGTAATCGTTGTTGGCCGGCGAGGTCGGCACCGGGCCGGGAACCGGACAATAGGTCGTCAGCGACCAGCACTGCCCCGACGAGGTCGAGGCGACGTCGAACAGCGCCTGGTGCGAGAGCCCGAGCTTCTCGCCGAGCGCGAAGGCCTCGCTCACCGCGATCATCGAAATGCCAAGGATCATGTTGTTGCAGATCTTGGCTGCCTGGCCGGCGCCGGCGCCACCGCAATGCACGATCTTCTTGCCCATGTTTTCGAGCACGGGCTTTGCCACCGCAAACGCCTTGTCGTCGCCGCCGCACATGAAGGTGAGCGTCGCGCCCTTGGCGCCACCGGTGCCGCCGGAGACCGGCGCATCGACCGAAAGCACGCCGCTGTTGGCGGCCAGGGCATGCGCCTGACGCGCGCTTTCGACGTCGATGGTGGAGCTGTCAATGATCAGCGCGCCCTTGGCCATGGCAGGAACGACCTCGTTCCAGACGCCGAGCACGTGCTTGCCGGCCGGCAGCATGGTGACGACGACATCCGCGCCCTTCACCGCACCCGCGGCGCTGTCGGCGATGCCGGCGCCATCGGCCTTGGCTTGCGCGCGCGAGGCTTCGACGAGGTCGAACGCCACCACCTTGTGGCCGGCCTTGACGAGGTTGGCGGCCATCGGGCCGCCCATGTTGCCGAGGCCGATGAATGCGATCGTGGCCATTGTCGTTCCCTCCGCTGTAGCGTTGATTAGTTGAACTTCAGCTCATCAGTGCCGATCTCGGCGAGATACGGCGCAAGCATGTCCGACGTCACATCCTCGATGCGCGGCGGCGACCAGGTCGGATTGCGGTCCTTGTCGATCACGGCGGCGCGCACGCCCTCGCGGAAATCGTCGCTGCGGAAGACCTCCAGCGCGGCGCGGTATTCGCGCGCCAGGCACTCCTCCAGGCTCGACGATGTGCGCGCGAGCCGCAGCAGTTTCAGCGTCACCACCATGCCACGCGGCGATTTTTCGTTGAGCGTCTTCAGCGTCGCCTGTGCGAACTCGGAACCGTCGCGCTTCAGCGCCGCGACGATGTCCTCCATGCGGTCGAAGCCGAACAGCGCATCGATCGCCGGCTCCTTCGCCGCGACCGGCCCTGCGGTCTCGCCGGTTGCAAAGCTGCCGATGAGCTTTCCGACCTCGGCGGCCGTCGCACCGGAGCGCAGCTTCGTCAGCGCCTCGCGCAGCTCCGGGAGTCTCGCGGACGGTACAACCCAATCGGCAAACTTCGCGTGGATCGCGTCCGGTCCGTTCATGGTCTGGCCGGTCAGACCAAAATAGGTGCCGATCTCGCCCGGCGAATGCGATAGCAGAAAAGTGCCGCCGACGTCAGGGAAGAAGCCGAGCCCGACCTCGGGCATCGCGAGTTTCGTGCGGTCGGTTACCACGCGATGACTGGCATGCGCGGAGAGCCCGACGCCGCCGCCCATCACAATGCCGTCCATGAAGGCCACATAGGGCTTTGGGAACTTCTTGATCCGGGCATTGAGGATGTACTCCTCGCGCCACAAAATCTTGCCGAGATCACCGTTAACCTTGGAGCTTTCCCAGAGCGTGCGGATGTCACCGCCGGCACACAGGCCGCGTTCGCCGGCGCCTTCCAGCACGATCACAGCGACTGCGGGATCGGACTCGAAGCGGTCGAGCGCCTTTTCGATGTCGCGAAACATCTCCAGCGTCACGGCATTTATCGCCTTGGGACGGTTGAGCCGGATGATGCCGGCGGCGCCCTCGACGCGGGCGATCAGATCACCCTCTTCCACTCCACTCATCGCGCGCCCTCGATCAGTTTGCGCGCCACGATGAGCCGCATGATTTCATTGGTGCCTTCGAGGATCTGGTGCACGCGCAGATCGCGCACGATCTTCTCGATGCCGTATTCGCTGAGGTACCCGTAGCCGCCGTGAAGCTGCAGCGCATGGTTGGCGACCTCGAAGCCGACATCGGTGCCGAAGCGTTTTGCCATCGCGCACAGCATGGTGGCGTCGGGGTCCTTGCGGTCCAGCGCCGCCGCAGCCCGCCACAGGAAAGTGCGTGCGGCCTCGAGCTCGATCGCCATGTCGGCGAGGCGGAATTGCAAGGCCTGGAATTCGTCGAGACGCTTTCCGAACGCCTTGCGCTCCTTCATGTAGGCGCGCGCCTTGTCGAGCGCGGTCTGCGCGCCGCCGAGCGAGCAGGCCGTGATGTTGAGCCGGCCACCGTCGAGACCGGCCATTGCGATCCTGAAGCCTGTGCCCTCCTCGCTCAGGCGGTTGGCGACGGGCACGCGGGCATTCTCGAACATCACCGCGCGGGTCGGCTGCGCGTTCCAGCCCATCTTGCGCTCATTGGCGCCGAAGGAGACGCCCGGCGTCTTGCCGTCGATGACGAGAGTCGAGATGCCACCTGGACCGTCGCCGCCGGTTCTGACCATTGCGACCAGAATGTCGGTGCCACCCGCGCCCGAGATGAACTGCTTCTGGCCGTTGAGGACGTAATGGTCGCCGTCGCGCACCGCGCGGGTGCGCAGGGCCGCCGCGTCCGAGCCCGCGCCCGGCTCGGTCAGGCAGTAGCTCGCGATCAGCTCCATTGTGCAGAGCTTCGGTAGCCATTGATGGCGCTGGGTGTCGCTGCCGAAGGCATCGATCATCCAGCTCGCCATGTTGTGGATGGAGATGAAGGCCGAGGTGGTCGGGCAGCCCGTCGCCAGCGCCTCGAAGATCAGCGCCGCGTCGAACCGCGTCATGGCGGAGCCGCCGACATCCTCGCGGATGTAGATGCCGCCCATGCCGAGCGTCGCCGCCTCGCGCATGACGTCGACGGGGAAATGCTTCTCCTCGTCCCAGCGCAGCGCGTGCGGCGCGATCTTCTCCGCCGCAAACGCCAACGCCATGTCGCGAACCGCGACCTGATCCTCGTTCAGAGCGAACTGCATGCTGGGCTCCTCACCTTCCTCGTCATTGCGAGGAGCGAAGCGACGAAGCAATCCGGACTGTCTCTGCGGAAAGATACTGGATTGCTTCGCTACGCTCGCAATGACGGGCTGGGCAACAGCCCTACTTCATCAGCGGGATCGAGAACTCCGCACCTTCCTTGACGCCGGACGGCCAGCGCGAGGTCACCGTCTTGGTCTTGGTGTAGAAGCGGACCGAGTCCGGGCCGTGCTGGTTGAGATCGCCGAAGCCCGACTTCTTCCAGCCGCCGAAGGTGTAGTAAGCGATCGGCACCGGGATCGGCACGTTGATGCCGACCATGCCGACGTTGACCTTGGCCGCGAAGTCGCGCGCGGCGTCGCCGTCGCGGGTGAAGATGGCAACGCCGTTGCCGTAGTCATGGTCCGACGGCAGCGCCAGCGCTTCCTTGTAATCGTGCGCGCGCACGACCGAGAGCACCGGGCCAAAGATCTCTTCCTTGTAGATCCGCATGTCCTTGGTGACGTTGTCGAACAGCGAACCGCCGAGATAGAAGCCCTTCTCGTAGCCCTGCATCTTGAAGCCGCGGCCGTCGACGGCGAGCGTCGCGCCTTCCTTGATGCCGATGTCGATGTAGCTCTTGACCTTCTCGACCGCCTCGCGGGTCACCAGCGGACCGTAATCGGCCGACGGATCGATCGAGGTGCCGATCTTGAGGCTCTCGACGCGCGGGATCAGCTTTTCCATGAGACGGTCGGCGGTGGACTTGCCGACGGGGACCGCCACGGAGACTGCCATGCAGCGCTCACCGGCCGAGCCATAGCCCGCGCCGATCAGCGCGTCGACGGCCTGGTCCATGTCGGCGTCGGGCATGACGATGGCGTGGTTCTTGGCGCCGCCGAAGCACTGGCAGCGCTTGCCGGTCTGGGCCGCGCGCTCATAGATGTACTGCGCGATCGGCGTCGAGCCGACGAAGCCGACGGCCTTGACATCGGGGTCGTCGAGGATGGCGTCGACCGCTTCCTTGTCGCCATTGACGACGTTGAGGATGCCGGCCGGCAGGCCCGCTTCCATCATGAGCTCGGCGAGCAGCATCGGCACGCCGGGATCGCGCTCCGACGGCTTGAGGATGAAGGCATTGCCGCAGGCGATCGCGGGCGCGAACTTCCACATCGGGATCATCGCCGGGAAGTTGAACGGCGTGATGCCGGCGACGACGCCGAGCGGCTGGCGCATCGAATAGATGTCGATGCCGGGGCCGGCGCCCTCGGTGTACTCGCCCTTCATCAGATGCGGGATGCCGCAGGCGAACTCGGCGACCTCGAGGCCGCGCTGGATGTCGCCCTTGGCGTCCGGCACGGTCTTGCCGTGCTCGCGGGCCAGCAGCTCGGCGAGCTTGTCGTAGTCGCGCTGCACCAGCTCGACGAACTTCATCATCACGCGGGCGCGGCGCTGCGGATTGGTCGCGGCCCATTCGGGCTGCGCGGCGCGCGCGTTCTCGACGGCGGCGCGGACCTCGGCCTTGGACGCCAGCGCCACCTTGGCCTGCACGTCGCCGGTCATCGGCTCGAAAACGTCGGCGGTGCGGCCAGAGGTGCCCTTGACCTCCTTGCCACCGATGAAATGTCCGATTGAACGCATGGGATGGTCTCCTTCAGGCCGAGCGTGGTCGCTTTGACAAATCCTATTGACCTGCATTTTATAGGATTCAAGTCTGAGATAATGCACCATAGATGTGCGAAAATGCTGGATCAAGGTCACATCGACTGGGACGACTTTCGCTTCGTGCTGGCCATCGTGCGGGGCGGCTCGGTGTCGGCTGCGGCAAAACAGCTCGGCGTCGACCATGCCACGGTGATCCGGCGCGTCGACCGGCTGGAAAAGCACCTCTCGGCCAAGCTGTTTGACCGACGCAAGACCGGCTATCTCCTCACCGAGGCCGGCCAGCGCGTCGCCGACAGCGCCGAAGCCATGGAATCGACCATCGTCGCCAACCAGGAGCAGGTCGGCGGCTCCGTGGCCCGGCTGACCGGGACGGTGCGGATCGGCGCCCCTGATGGCTTCGGCACCGCGTTCCTGGCACCGCGGCTGGCGCCGTTCGCCGACCGCTATCCCGACCTCGATCTGCAACTTGTGGCTACCGCGCGGCTGTTCAGCCTCTCCAAACGCGAGGCCGACATCGCGATCAGCCTGACCATGCCGAAGGAAGGCCGCATCGTCGGCCGCAAGCTGCTCGACTACCGCCTCGGCCTCTATGCCGCGCCCGGCTATCTCGACCGCTTCCCAAAAATCGCCGCACGGCAGGATTTGGTGCAGCACCGCTTCGTCGGCTACATCGAGGAGCTCTTGTTCACGCCGGAACTCGACTATCTGCCGCAGGTGTCGCCGCGGATCTCCGCGCGCTTTCGCAGCGCCAACCTGATCGCGCAGCTCAACGCCACCCTCTCCGGCTTCGGCATCGCCGTGCTGCCGCATTTCATGGCGAGCGATTATCCGCAACTGGTGGCCGTGCTGCCGGACGAGATCTCGATCACGCGGACGTTCTGGATGCTGATGCACGCCGACAGCAAGGACCTGGCGCGGATCAGGGCCGTGGCGGATTACATCTCCGAGATCGTGGAGCGGGACCGGGCGCTGTTTGCGGGGCGGACTTCGTAGGGTGGGTTAGCGAAGCGTAACCCACCATCGTTCATGCCGCGACGACAGAAGTGGTGGGTTACGCCTTCGGCTAACCCACCCTACGCATTCAACGGCATCTCGCCTAATTCTGCTTCTTCTTCGCCGGTGCAGCCTTCGCAGGCTCGCGCTTGGCGCCGCCCAGCGCGCTGTCCCGGCCCGCCTTCAGCACCTCGTCCGACAATTCGCTGGAGCCGGCGATGCGCGCCAGCAGCATAGTGCCGGCCATCGTCGCGAGCGTCGCGATCGCCTGCTTGCGAGCGGCCTTGCGCGGCACGTTCGGGATGTAATCGGTCATCATCTCGATCATCTCGTCGAGCTTGCCGGCGAAGGCCTTTCGCGTCTTCGGGCTCTCACGGGCGATCTCGGCACCGAGCGCAGGGATCGAGCAGCCATGACCGGGATTGTCGCGGTGCAGCGTCGAGAGATAGGCCTCCGTGATCAGCGCCAGCCGCTTCTCGGGCGAGGCCTCGCCGGTGATCTTGCGCCAATGCTCCATCGAGCGGTCCATGGCGTAGGCAAAGGCCTCGATCACCAGCGCCTCGCGCGAGTCGAAATGCGCGTAGAAGCCGCCATGGGTCAGGCCCGCCTCCTTCATGAGGTCGGCGACGCCGATTCCGTGCGCGCCCTTTTCGCGCAGCCGCACCGAGGCCTTCTTCACGATCCGGTCGTGGGTTTCCTGCTTGTGTTCCCGGGAATAGCGCATGGACGTCTCATTGAATGTCGAAGATCATCTCATAACACAGAAATGGACCAGGCGGTGAATTAATTCATGTTCAGACATTGCCGATCATGGAAAAGGTTGCAGTTGCATGGACCGCTAGCGCACCCTTGCCGTCGCGAACGAAACCCTCGGTATAGCTGGTCTGGCGTCCCAACTTGATGATCTTGCCTTCGGCCGAGATCAGCCCGGAACGCACCGACAGCGGGCGCAGGAAGGTCATTTTCAGGTCGAGGGTCACGGACGACTGCCCCGCCTCCAGCCGCGTCGAAATCGCACAGCCCATGGCGGTGTCGATCAGCGCCGCGGCGGTCGCACCGTGCAGCAGGCCGATGGTATTTTCGAGGTCCTCGCGCGGCTCCAGTTCCATGACGATCCGGCCCGGCTCGACCACGGCCATGGTGAAGCCAATCAGTTTTGCAAACGGCGGCGGTGGCAGCCGGCCGTCCCGGATGCCCAGCATGGCGTCCATGCCTGACAGGCCCATGGCCACCTTGGCAACCGGCGCAGGTACCTGCCAGTCCACCACGCGCTCGCGCCGCTGCGCGGGCGAAAACAGGTCGAGTTGATCGTTGTCGGTCATGGGGGCGCCTCTTTGTATGATCTATATCATACTATGCCACGGACTTCACCCTGGCAACTCTCCGCCCCCACCGGCTTGACAAGCAGGACGTTTCGGCTCGGAAGTAACGTCGACCGGCGCGCCTCGCGCCCGTCCACGAAACCTTCGAGACTCAACGATGGAAATGCTCAATAACCACTGCGGCGTGACGCGCGATGCGCGCGGCGTCGTTCATGTCGCGATCTGCAACGCCGGCGCGCTGAATATCCTGGGCTCGCCCGTGACCGACGCGGTGCGCGAAGGTCTGCGGAAGCTAGCGGCCGATCGCAGCATCCGCGTCGTGGTGCTGCGCGGCCAAAGCGAGAAGAGCATGATCGGCGGCGCCGACATCAAGGAGATGGCGAAGCTCGATCAAAAATCGGCCGAAGCCTTCATCAGCCGCCTGCGCGATCTCTGCGAGGCCGTGCGCCAGTTCCCGGCGCCGGTGATCGCGCGCATGCCCGGCTGGTGCCTCGGCGGCGGGCTGGAGGTCGCAGCCGCCTGCGATTTCCGCATCGCTGCGCATGATGCCCATTTCGGCATGCCGGAGGTCCGCGTCGGCATCCCCTCGGTGATCCACGCCGCGCTGCTGCCGCGCCTGATCGGCTGGGCTCGCGCGCGCTGGCTGGTGATGACGGCGGAGAACATCGACGCAGCCACCGCGCTGGCCTGGGGGCTGGTCGACAAGGTCGCCCCCGAGGGCGGCCTCGATGCGGAGATCGAGCATTTGGTGAAGGCCTTGCTCGAATGCGGCCCCGAGGCGCTGCGCTCGCAGAAGGCGCTGCTGCGGCAATGGGAGGAATTGCCGCTGACCGAGTCGGTGAATTTGAGCGTGAAAGTGTTCGGCGAGTCGTTCCTGACGGACGAGCCGACGCGGCTGATGCAGGCGTTTGTCAACCGGAAGCGGTAGGAGCGCTAGCTGAGTTAGGCTCTCTCCACTCCAAAGGTGTCATGCCCCGGCTTGACCGGGGCATCCAGTACGCCGCGGCCTCTCGGCTCAATCACAGCCGTCTCTGGAATACTGGATCGCCCGCCTTCGCGGGCGATGACAGTGTGCTGTGGGCAGCACCTCCCCCAATCGCACGACCAAATCTCATGCGAACCGCAAGATTTTCTCATCCCAGCCGCGGTTGCATTTTTTGCGCCGCATCATATGATGACCATAATCTTACCCGTCATCGCCAGGGAGCCACATCATGGCCGAAGCCGCCGATCCCGTCGTCATCGTCTCCGCCGCCCGCACCCCGCTCGGCCGCTTCATGGGCGAATTGTCGCCGCTCCCCGCACACAAGCTTGGCTCGCACGTGATCGGCGCGGCGCTGGAACGCGCAACACTCGCGCCTGAGAAGGTCGATGAGGTCTTCATGGGCTGCGTGCTGCCGGCCGGACAAGGCCAGGCGCCGGCGCGCCAGGCGGCACGTAGCGCCGGACTTCCAGACGCCACCGGCGCCACCACGGTCAACAAGGTCTGCGGCTCCGGCATGAAGGCGACCATGCTGGCGCACGACATCATCCGCGCCGGCTCGGCCGAGATCGTCGTCTCCGGCGGCATGGAGAGCATGAGCAACGCACCCTACCTGCTCGCCAAGGCGCGCGGCGGCTACCGCGTCGGCCACGACCGCATCATCGACCATATGATGATGGACGGCCTGGAAGACGCCTACGAGACCGGCCGTTCGATGGGCGATTTCGGCGAAGCGACCGCGGAGGCCTATCAGTTCACCCGCAAGGACCAGGACGCCTATGCGATGGAAACGCTGAGCCGCGCGCGCAAGGCGGTCGAGGGCGGCGCGTTCAAGGCGGAGATCGCGCCGATCACGCTGACCGAGAAGGCAGGTCCCCGCGTCATCGCCAACGACGAGCATCCGCTGAAGGTCGACCCTGCAAAGATCCCCGGGCTGAAGCCGGCGTTCCGCGCCAACGGCACGATCACGCCGGCGGCCTCCTCCGCCAATGCCGATGGCGCTGCCGCGCTGGTGCTGACGAAGCGTTCGCTTGCCGATCGGAGCGGTCTGCCCGTGCTGGCGGAGATCAAGGGCCACGCCACCCACAGCCAGGAGCCGCATTGGTTCACCACGGCACCGATCCCGGCGATCCGCAAGCTGCTGGACAAGGTCGGCTGGAGCGCTGATGATGTCGACCTGTTCGAGATCAACGAGGCTTTTGCCGTGGTGGCGATGGCGGCGCAACGCGACCTCGGCATTCCCCGCGACAAGCTGAACGTCAACGGCGGCGCCTGCGCGCTCGGCCATCCCATCGGCGCCACCGGCGCGCGGCTGATCGTGACGCTGCTGCATGCGCTGGAAACGCAAAACCTCAGGCGCGGGATCGCGGCGCTCTGCATCGGCGGCGGCGAAGCCACGGCGATCGCGGTGGAGCGTCCGGCGCATTAGCGCCAATGTCCGAAATTGAGGGAACTCTGTCATTTCAGACTTCCCTCGACTGTGCCAAATAATGAGGATGACGCGGGCCCCTTGAGGCTCGCCAACACGATTGAGGCCCAATGATTTCGAACTGGCTCGCGGCAGCACTGTCCCGCCGCAATATCCACTATGGCTGGGTGATGGTCGGCGTAACCTTCCTCGCCGCGCTGATCAGCGCCGGCACGGTCGGCGCGCCCGGCGTGTTCATCGTTCCCCTGCAGAAGGAGTTCGGCTGGAGCACGGCGCAGATTTCCTCCGCGCTGTCGATCCGCTTCATCCTGTTCGGGCTGATGGCGCCGTTCGCCGCCGCCCTGCTCAACCGCTACGGCCTACGCAACGTCACGCTGACGGCGCAGCTCATCGTCGTCTCGGCGCTGGTGCTCTCGCTCGGCATGACCGAAATCTGGCAGCTCATCGCGTTGTGGGGCGTCGTGATCGGCATCGGCACCGGCATGACCGCGCTGGTGCTGGGCGCGACCATCGCCACGCGCTGGTTCGCGGCACGACGCGGCCTCGTCGTCGGCATCATGACTGCGAGCGTCGCCACCGGCCAGCTCGTGTTCCTGCCGCTGCTGGCCAGCCTCACCGAACGTTTCGGCTGGCGGCTGGCGCTCGGCTTCGTCTGCATCATGCTCGGCGTCTCCGCGCTCGCGGTGCTGCTCGCGATGCGCGACCGGCCGAGCGATGTCGGCCTGCGTCCGTTCGGCGACGAGGGCACCGAGCCCCTGCCCGCCCCGCCGGTGAGCCACGGCTCGATCACGGCGGTGGCGCTCGGCACGCTGCGTGACGCCTCCAAGTCGACCGCGTTCTGGATCCTGTTTGCGACCTTCTTCGTCTGCGGCGCCTCGACCAACGGCCTCGTCCAGGTGCACCTGATCCCGATGTGCCTCGATTTCGGCATCCCGCAGGTGCAGGCCGCGAGCCTGCTGGCCGCGATGGGCATCTTCGACTTCTTCGGCACCATCATGTCGGGCTGGCTGTCGGACCGCTACGACAATCGCTGGCTCTTGTTCTGGTACTACGGCCTGCGCGGGCTCTCGCTGATCTTCCTGCCCTTCAGCGATTTCTCGTTCTATGGGCTCTCGATCTTCGCGATGTTCTACGGGCTCGACTGGATCGCGACGGTGCCGCCGACGGTGCGCCTCACCGCGCAGAAGTTCGGACCCGAGCGCGCCAATCTGGTGTTCGGCTGGATCTTCGCCGGCCACCAGCTCGGCGCCGGCACGGCCGCGTTCGGCGCCGGCTTCTCGCGGACGGTCTATGAAAGCTACCTGCCGGCCTTCTTCATCGCCGGCGCACTCTGCGTGTTCGCCGCGCTGATCGTGCTGGCGCTGTCGCGGCAGCCGAAGGCCGAGCCGAAGCCAGCGATGGCCTAATACCTGATCGTGGTGGTGACGCCGAACACTGCGGCGTCACCGATCCGCGAGACCCCGGTCGGATCGTTCGGGTTCGGGACGCCGCCCGAGGGACGGAACACGTACTGGAAGTAAGGCGCGATCAGCCAGCCCGCCTTGATATGCGCCTCGTAGATCATCTCGATCAGGGTCTCGTTGCTGCGCACCGGACCCTGGACGCCGGTGTAGACATTCGTGTCGATGTCGAGATTGCGCGCGGTGTTCGAGATCCGATGGCCGGGAATTCCGCCGCATTCAAAAACCCGTCGCGGTTCCGGTCGGCAAGCCGGAACAGCTGGTCCATATATCTCTTCCATTCCTCGCAGGTGTAGGCGCCGTCATGGTCATAGTCCCAGATCGGCGGCCCGTCGGGAAAGGGATCGGCGCGGGGCGGGCTCACGCCCGCCGGGGGCATTTGCGCGTGAGGTTGGGATATCCAGGCAAGAGAGAATGCGGCGACGAGCAAACCTCTGAGGGCTCGTAATGCGCTCGCTGTCACTTCGTCTCCTTGTTCAGTTCGATCGCGACCTCCGACATCCAGGAGCCCGGCGCTTCCATCAGGAACGATTGATGATTGGCTTTGGTCTGGATCGTCACCAGCGCCGCGACGGTGTTTCCTTCAATGCGCGCCTCGATCAAACCGTCCTTGTTGGTGCCGTAGACCTTGCCGCCCTGACGGTATTCGCTCTCGAACCAGTTGCCCGAGAGATCGGTCCCGCTCTGCTCGATATTCGCAGACAAGACCATCTTGTACGCGTCACTGGCACAGCGCAGGTCGAGGCTCACGGAACGTCCGGGCCGCGTGATGTTGTACGCCACCTTGCAACGGACCTTCTCGCGCGGGCCGTCCGACGGCTTCATCGTGCCGGTGCCCGACCATGTGCCGCCCAGATTGTCGAACACCGGCTCGGCGCGCAGCGGATTGATGCCGGCGAGCACGAGGCAGGCGGCGCCAATGGCGCGCGCCGCCAAAGACTTCAATAACATGTGTCAATCCTGATCCGTAAAATCCCGGCGCGTCCTATGCCCGAACAGCCGCGAGATGTTGGCGAAAATGTTTACGGATATTGCTGCACTTGCCTGAACGTTGCCAGGATCCGCGCCTCACTCGGTGTGAAACCGATATCTGCGCGCGCTGCCTTCCCGTCCGCACGCTCCGCTTCACGCCGCGAGCCATGGACAGGCTTCGGTCAGGCGACGCTGCGTCGCCGCGATGTCCGGGATGTACTGCGCGGTCAGTGCGAATTCGTCCACGCCCTGGACGATCATCTCCAGACCCATCTCGTCTGCGCTGAATGACCCAATGCTCTGGTCGTCGATTGCGATGCGACGCGCGAGGAGGTCGATCGACATTTGCGGCGGCCGGGGGCGGCTCAACGCGCTCACGATGCGGGCATGGGTCGGGGCATCGACGGTCGCCGGCAACAGATGGTTCTTGTAGGCGTTCTGCTCGAAGATCTCGGCAAAGCTCCTGGCAATGACTGCACGGAAGCCGTAGTCCAGCAGAGCCCATACGGCGACTTCGCGCGAGGAGCCGCAGCCAAAATTCTCGCCGGCAAGTAGGATCGGCCCTTGCGCGAATTGCACCTCGTTCAGCACGAAATCCGGCTTGAGCTGCCCAGCAGCGTCGAAGCGGAATTCGTGGAAGAGGATTTCGCGCAACCGATCCCGGCCGCCGCCATTGATCCGCTTGTGCGGTGCCGCCGGGACAAGCGCGTCGGTGTCGACATTGTCCCACAGCAGCGGAACGGCAACGCCTTCAAGGCTGGTGAGCTTGCCCGTCATGCCAAGGTCCTTGCCAAGGTCCTGACATCCGTGATCGCACCGTTGACCGCCGCGGCAGCAACCATCGGCGGGCTCATCAGATGCGTGATCGATCCCGGGCCCTGCCGGTTCTCAAAATTCCGGTTCGAAGTGGAGGCACAGCGCTTGCCGCGGCCGACGACATCGGGCCCGAGCGCCGCGCAGAGCGAGCACGCGGACTCGTGCCATTCGAAGCCGGCCTTGCGGAAGATCCGGTCGAGCCCCTCGGCCTCGGCCTGCCGTTTCACGCCGGATGACCCCGGGACCACCAGCGCGCGCACGGCCGGCGCGACCTTGCGTCCATCGACAACGCGCGCGGCGGCACGAAGATCGGACAGCCGAGCGTTGGTGCAGGAGCCGATGAAGGCGACGTCGATCGGTGTTCCCAGGATGGGCTTGCCCGCCTCAAGGTTGGCGTAGACCAGCGCCCGCTCCCATCGGGAGCGCTGCGAGCGGTCCCTCGCCGTCCCGGGATCAGGGACGGCGCCGTCGACGGGGATTGCATCTTCCGGGCTGGTGCCCCAGCTCACCATGGGGGCGATCGAACGCGCGTCGATGGAATACTCCTTGTCGAAATGCGCCTCGTTATCGCTCGCAAGATCGCGCCAGGCGGAAATCGCGGCATCGAACGCGGCCCCCTTCGGCGTTCGTGGACGTCCTTCGAGGTAGGAGAAGACCTCATCGTCGGGCGCGACCAGCCCGACCCGCGCGCCGAATTCGATGGAGAGATTGCAGAGCGTCATCCGCTCCTCGACCGAGAGGGCGCGGATGGCGCTGCCGGCATATTCGACGGCGCAGCCGGTGCCGCCATCCGTGGAGAAGCGCGAGATGATCGCCAGCGCAATGTCCTTCCCGCTGACCCAGGGATCGAGAACGCCATTGACGGTCACCCGCAACGATCTCGGCCGTGGCAGCCATAACGCCTGATAGGCGAGCGCATGTGCGATCTCCGTGCTGCCGATCCCGAACGCGATCGCCCCGAGCGCGCCGTTGGTGCAGGTGTGGCTATCGCCGCAAACCGCAGTCATGCCCGGAAGCACGGCGCCCTGCTCGGCGGCGACGACGTGGACGATGCCCTGCGCGGGATCGCCGAGCCCGATCAGGGGAATGCCGCGTTCGGTCACCTCGCGCCGGAACGCGCGTACCGTCGGCGCCATGACGGGATAGGTCTCTTCGGTCCGGCCCGGCGCGGTCGCGACGGTGTGATCGATCACCGCCAGGGTGCGCCCGACATCGGCCACCGCAAGGTTGCGCTCGCGCAGCGTCTCGAATGCGGGCAGCGAGGTCATGTCGTGGAGAAAGACACGGTCCAGCGTCAGCAGGTCTCGCGTCCCGTACGTCCTCGCCGTGTGGGGTTGCCAGATCTTCTCGAACAGCGTCCGCGGCATGCCCTACTCGCCCGTGATGCCAAGCGCGCGGACGAGCTCGCCCCGCGCCTTGTAGTCGATGTCGATCTGGCGCCTGAAGTCGTCCTGGCTGCCGCCCGTTGCGACCATGCCCTGCTTGTCGAGCCATGTGCGCATCGTCTCGGTCGCAAGGATCGCGTTGATCTCCTTGTTGAGGGCCGCGATCACCGGCGCCGGCGTCTGCTTCGGCAGCATCAGCCCGATATAGCTGATGATCTTGAAGCCGGGATAGGTCTCGCTGATGGCGGGCACGCCCGGCAGCAGGGGATAGCGCTGTTCGGACGTGACGCCGAGCAGCTTGATCTGGCCTGCGGTCGCCAGCGGCTCCACGGCCGTCGGCGCGCCGAAGATCAGCGGTATCTGCCCGGCAAGAAGGTCGCTCACCGACGCCGCCGTTCCCTTGTAGGGAATGTGGGTCATGGTGAATCCGCCGGACTTCTGCAGCATCTCGCCGGCGAGGCGATGCGGCGTCGAGGCGCCGGCGCTGCCAAAGCTCAGCGCCTGCGGCTTCTGCTTGCCGAGCGCGACGAGCTCGGCAACGGAATTGGCCGGCACATCCGTGGCCGCAGCCAGCAACAAAGGCGACCAGGCGACGCTGACGACGGGCTCCATCGCCTTGGAAAGATCGAAATGGTTGCTGGAGGCAAGGTGCGGATCGATGGTGAGCATCGCATCCGTGACCATCAGCACCGTGTAGCCGTCCGGCTCCGCCCGCGCCGCCGCCTGCGCGGCGATCATGCCGTTGGCGCCGGTCTTGTTCTCGATGACAACGGAGATCTTGAAGGTGTCGCCGAGCTGCTTGCCGATGATCCGCGCCAGCGCGTCGGCCTGGCCGCCCGCGGAATAGCCGACCAGCATCGTGATCGTTCGCGCGGGATAGGCTTGCGCCCTCGCAGGCCCCGCCATCGCAACCAGCCCAAGCAGCGCGATCGCGGCTGCCGGAATACGCGCCTTCCGTTGAAGCAGCATGCGGGACATCATGATCCCTTCCTTCCTTGTTGCAGATGGTGGCTCGGCCACTCTTGTTTTTATGCAGGTACGTTCGCGGACACGCCCAAGATGCCGGCGGCGCGCAGATCGGCGATCTCGCGCGCCGAATATCCGGCCGCGCCGAGGATGTCGTCGGTGTGCTCGCCGACGCGAGGCGGCTGGCGCTCGAGGCCCGGCCGGTCACGCGCGTCGCCGAACTCGACGGGCAGCGCCGGAATTCCGACCAGCGGTCCGCCACCAAAGCCGGCAATGGCCGTCGCCAGCAGTCCGCCATTGGCCAGCAGATGCGGATCGACCGACAGCTCATCCGGCCGCCCGACCCGCGAATACGCCACGCGGGCCGTTTCGCACTTGGCAAGAATCTCATCGAGCCGCAGCCGCGTGATCCGCCGCTCCAGCTCGGGAAGCATCCATTCGCGCGCCTCGCATCGATTGGCGTTGCCGAGGAGCCGCGGATCGTCGCGCCAGTCGTCGAAGCCGAACGCGTCGCAGAAGCGTTGCCAGTGCCCGTCGGAGGTGCACCCGATGAAGACCTGGCCGCCATCCGATGCCGTGAAGACGTCGTACACGCCCCAGGCATTCTTGCGGGCCGGCATCGGCGGCATCGGACCGCCGATCACGGCACTGCCGACGACGAGCGCGCCGAGCATGAAGGTCGCGCTTTCGAACAGCGAGCTCGAGACCTTCTGTCCGACGCCCGTGACGTCGCGTTCGCGCAGCGCCGACAAGGCTGCCACGACGCCGAAGACGCCGCCGAGGATGTCGATCACGGGCGCGCCTGCGCGCAGCGGCCGGCCGGGCGGCCCCGTCATGTAGGCAAGGCCGGATTGCATCTGCACCACTTCGTCGAGTGCGCCCCGGTTCTCGTAGGGGCCTTTCAGGAAGCCCTTCATCGAGAGATACACGAGCCGCGGGTTGATCTTGCGCAGATCGTCCCAGCCGCAGTTCAGCCGCTCGATCGTCCCGGGTCCAAAGTTCTCCAGCACGACATCGGCATCCTTCACCAGCCGATGCACGATCGCCTGCCCCTCCGGCCGCTTCAGATCGATCGCGATGGAGCGCTTGTTGCGGTTGTAGGTCGCGAAGAAACCGGCCGCGAAGCCCGGCAAGCGCCGGGTCGGATCGCCGTCGGTCGGCTCGATCTTCACGACATCCGCGCCGAGATCGGCGAACAGAACGCCCGCGCATGGACCCATGATGGTATGGCCGAAATCCAGCACCTTCAGTCCGGCGAGCGGCTTTGCGGAGGTCATGCGCCGGCCCTCCGCCGCATGGCGGCGAGCGTGCCCGATCGCAGCGCGGCGCTTGGCAGCCGGTGTCCGACGATCCGCTCGGCAAGCCGTCCGGCCTCGATCAGCGCCTCGATGTCGAGGCCGGTTGCGATGCCCATCTCCTCGCACAGCAACGCCAGCTCCTCGGTGGCGATGTTGCCGGGCGCCCCCGGCTGTCCCGCGAACGGGCAGCCGCCGAGCCCGGCCACCGCGGCATCGAACGCGGTGACGCCAAGTCGCAGCCCCTCATAGGCGCAGGCGATGCCCTGGCCGCGGGTATCGTGCAGATGCAGCGCGATCCGCAGATCGCTCCAGCGGTCGCGGACGGCCCCGACCGCCGCGGCGACCCGCTGCGGTGTGGCCCAGCCCATGGAATCGGCGAGCGACACCTCGCGCACCTCGATGCCGGCTTCGCGCGCGATCGAGAGCCCGTCGGTCACGGTCTCGACAACCCGCGCCGCCGGCACGTCTCCGCCGAAGTTGCAGCCGAACGCGGCCATGACGATGATCTTGGCAATCGGCACGCCCGCCTGGCGGTGCGCGCGCACATAGTTTCGCATCGCCTCGATCTGCCCGGCGCGATCGCGGTTGAGGTTGCGACGCGCGAACGGCTCGGAGGCGCTCAGCGAGATGAACCCCGCGAGCGTGAGCTTGTCCTTGAACGCCAGGGCGCGCTGCAAACCTCTGTCGTTGAACCACAGCGCCGTGTACTCGACACCTGCCCGGGGGTTGAATCCCGCAACGGCCTGCTCGGCGTCGGCCCAGCCCGGCACGTGCTTGGGATTGACGAAGGACGCGACCTGAACGCGCGAAAGCCCGGTCGCCGAGAGCGCATCGATCAAGGCGATCTTGTCCGCGGTCGCGATCGGCCCCGGCTCGATCTGAAAGCCTTCACGCGGTCCCTCCTCGGTGATGACGATCCTGTTCGGCAGATCCATGCCGCGACACTCCCGGAGCTGTTCTTATTGGTTCGGTCGAAGCTTGCCGGGCGACAAGACATCTGACAAATATAATATGAAGATCGCCGTAATCTGATTATTAGATCGATCGATGGGGGAGAAGTGCCATGGCGCTCGGATTACGGCAGATCAGATACTTCATCGCGATCGCCGACGCCGGCGTGCTGTCGCGGGCCGCCGAGAGCCTCAACATCGCGCAGTCCGCGCTCAGCCATCACGTTGCGGCGCTCGAAGCCGATCTCGGCGTGAAGCTTTTGGAACGGCGGCCACGCGGCATCGCGCTGACCGCGGCGGGACGCCGGCTCTACGAACATGGCAGCGCGGTGCTCGCGAGCCTGGGCAAGGCCGAGGAGGACGTGCGGACCTTTAACGAGGCGGCGATGGGACCGGTGAGCCTCGGTCTCAGCCACACCGCGATCGCGATGGTCGCGCTCGATCTGATGAAGGCGGTCCGCACGCATTCCCCCGGCGTGCACCTGACCATCATCGAAGCGCTGTCACCGGCGCTGATCGAGCGCGTCCTCTCGGGCACGGTCGATCTCGCGCTGGCGTACAATCCGCCGCGGGATGCCCGGCTGGATGTGGAGTGGCTGCACGAGGAAGATCTCTTCCTCGTCGGGCATTCGAGCCTGATCGGCCGGTCCTCCGGTCCGATCCCCTTCTCCGCCATTCCGCAGAAGAGCGTGCTCGGGCTGACGCCGCTGCCGGCCTCCCGCGCCATCATCCAGACGCAGGTCCTGCGCAACCAGATCGTCCCGAGCCCAACGCTCGAGGTCGATTCCCTCTCGGCGCTGCGCATGGCGCTCGAAGCCGGACTCGGATGCGCAATCCTCTCCCGCGCCACGGTGCTCGCAGACATCGCGGCGGAGAAATATCACGCCCGCCGCATCGTCGATCCGCCGCTGTCGCGTTCGCTTGCGCTGGTTGCTCTCGCAGACCGGCCACAAACCAAGGCCTTCCTCGAGGTCCGCAACACCGTAGCGGAGGTCGTCCGCGCCGCCGTGAATGAACGACGATGGCCGGCGAAGCGGAGCGAACGGCAACGTAGGCGCTCCAGCCCCTCATGAGGCCAAGGCGCGATGAGATCAATTCTCATCGCACCTTGATTTGTTGTCCGAGGATGATCTTTCCGGAAACCGCTGCGCGCTTTTTCGATTGACGCCCTTAGCAGCTCTTTTGCTGCAGATGCTGGATGCATGTGCAGGTCGTCGACGACGACGAATACTTCACGTCGTAGTACGGAAAGCTCGACACGGCCGGGCTGTTCGTCGAGCAGCGCGGGAACAGGTAATAGCTGTCGCTCAGCTTCACGGTACCGGCGATGGTGTAGCCGAGATTCGTCGTGTAATTATAGGAAACCTCGCTCAGAATGAGCGAGATGTTCGCATTAGTGGGATTCTTCGGGTCAGGTGCGGTGAACGAGGACAACGTCATCGGATCACCCTTCTTTCTCGCTCCCGTCGAACTGGTCGACTCGCTCCATTGGACAGTCGCGTTTCCACTGCTGTCGGTAGAGACTTCGGACACCGTGATCGTAATGAGTGAGACGCCGCTACCATCCTTGACGGGATAAGGCGCCATGATTGCCTGCGCCGAGCCGAGAATGGCTTGCATGCGGGCCGTGCTGATTGACGTGTTCTGCGTGACCATGTCGACGACACTGTGCGCGGTGGCGCTGACCTTGACGTTCATCGCCAGCCCGTTCCCGAGCTCGACGCCGCCGATGTAGAGCACCAGCATGAACGGCGCCACGATGGCGAACTCAGTCGCTGCAACAGCGCGGACATCGGCTAGCAGGCACCGAGCGCGAGACGACAAGGCGGCGATCATCAGGAGGCTCCTGGCTCGTTCTGGAACGCGGCCGACGACGTGAGCAGCCGGTTGCCGGTCGAAAGGTTCGAGAGGTTGAAACCGAGCGGCCCGAGCGTGACGGGCCATACGTACATCACCCGAAGAACGACGATGTCGCCGGCATCTCCCGGATTGTATTGCCAGGTGTTCGTGACGGCTCCCGAACTGTCGAAGGTCAAGGTCGGCATGCCTGTGTTGGCGGCAGACCACGAATTGGCCACCTGCAGGTCAACCATCAGACCACTGCAGGTGAACAGGATCGAGATCTGATCGCAGACCTTCTGCTTGAAGGCGGCCTGGGTCATCTGCGAAGACTGCACCTGCCCGGTCATGACCAGGCGCGCGGATTGACGCGTGATGTTCTCGAGCAGCTGTTGGGCAAAGAAGACGAGGAACGTCTGAATGAGGGCGATGATGAGGGCGATGAACGGCGCGGCCACGAGCGCGAATTCGACGGCCGTGGCCCCCCTGCTGTCTCGCGCGAAAGCAGCGCAGCGATTGCGGCGTCTCTTCGTTGTTGCAACACCCGGCCCCGTCATGGCGCTTTTCCCTACTGCACGAGGCTGGCTGTGCTGGACGCGACCTTGATGAACAGGTTGGTCAGCGCCGCGGAAATGTCGCCACCTGTCTGCACACTCGCATACAGGCCAGGCGATGCGCACGATTGCAGCCGTTGTGCGATCGTGCCGGTAGACGAGGATGGATTGTTGAATTGCGCGATGCGGCTGTTGTACCAGCTGTCGGTCGTCAGTTGCAGATACTCGGTGTAGAGGACCGCGATGCGAATGCCGCGGTTCTTGATCGTCGTGCAGATCGTCGTGTCGAGCGGCTGCTGGCAGCGCACGGTCGTGCTGCTGCCCGTCGGAAGCGGATAGGTGGCGGCTGCATCGCAGGTGCCCGGCTTCGGCATCAGCTTGTCTTCGACGCCGTCGGTGACGAGGAAGACCACCTCCTGCGGCGTGTCGCCCGACTGGTTGGTGCCGGTGCCCGGCGCCGGCATCACGGCATTGACGCCCGTGAGCCCGCCCGAGATATCCGTGCCGTAGTCGGTGCTGTAGACGCAATTGCCCGAGCTGTTGGTGATGATGCAGTTCTGGTGGTCGACCGTCATCAGCTGAATGTTGGAGATCTTCGTGCCGGCGCTGGTCGGGGTGGTCAGCGTCTGGATCGTGTTCAGGCCGTAGTCGAAGGTATAGATGGCGGCGTTGTAGGTCGTGTTGTTGAGTGCAGCCATGCACTGCATGACGCCGCCCGACACACCCGATTGCGGGCAAGTCCAGGGTCCGACCATCAATTGCGTGACGGCATTCTGCACGAGGTCGATACGCAGCGTGATGTTGTTCGCGCGGGCGATGTAGAGGTTGTCCTTGGTCGAGGACGATGCGCCGCTGTCTTTTTGCGGATTTGTCTCGTGACAGGCGAACGCGCAGTTCTTCGACCCCGAAGGCTGGTTCTTCGTGGCCGTGATCATGTTGTTGATGTCGGTCTGGGTCGCTGCGATCGCCATCGACGGCGAGTCGTCCAGCAGCAGGTAGAAATTCATGTTGGGCGCGCTCGAGGCCTTCGCCGTCGAGGAGCCGCCGATCTGCCAGGTCTGCCGGCCGAGAACGCCGGGGAAATTGTTCACGGACTGCGCGGTGTAGGACACCGTGATGGTCCGCGCCAGGCCGGAATCGGTGACGGTGACCGTCGGCGTCGGAACGGACGACAGGCCCGGGAGGTTCGCCTTGGCGGCGAATACGGCTTGCGCGGTCGCCTTGACCACGGCGCTATCGGTCTGCGTCAGCATCGCCGGCCTGACGGCCGCGATCGCGGCGGCGTCGGCGGCCGCGTTCAATTGCTCCCGCTTGCGCAATGCCAACGTATAGTCGAGCGCCATGCCCAGCAGAAAGATGGTCGGAACCATCATCAGGGCGAAGATGATGGCGACGTTGGCCTTGCGGTCTCTGGCGAAACGAAGCATTGCGCGGCGGAGCATTGCCCTTAACCCTGATTGCCGTCGTTGCGGCAGCGACACATCCCGAAACTGGTGATCGGGGCGGATTGAGGGGTTTTCAGCCCATTCCTCGCCTCATCACGGGCGGAATATGAGGATGGGCTTCTTAATCAACGCTTACGGGCAATCCATAAACATGGACTGCAACAAATTGAGATGTGTCTTATTGAGAAGGCATCATTAACGCCAATTAAACAGGTTCCCGGAGATTGCAGCGATGGGGTGCCGGGAGACGCGCGGCGGGCGGCGCCCCGACCGGCAGTATCGCCGAGGTCGAAGCCGCCGCCGCGTCAATCCGCCCTCACGGCCTGATCGTCATGTTCTCCGGCGGCCCTGCTTTCCGCAGCGGCTCGGCCAGCCGCGCGAACTCGCACAGCAGCGACCGCGTCTTCCTGGGATCGATGATCTCCTCGACCCAGAATTTTTCGGCCGAGCGGAACGGCGAGCGCAGCTTGTTCAGCCGCTCCTCGATCTCCTTGAGCTTGCCCGGCTTGTCCTCGGCCGCATCGATGTCGGCGCGGTAGGCGGCCTCGATGCCGCCTTCGAGCGGCAGCGAGCCCCAATAGGCTGACGGCCAGGCGTAGCGGATCGAGAAGCGATCGGCCGGCTGATGCACGACACCCGCCACACCAAAAGCGTTGCGCAGGATCACGGTGCACCAGGGCACGGTGGTCTGGTTGACCGCGGCCATGGCGCGGACGCCGTGGCGGATGGTGGCGGCCTTCTCGGCATCGAGGCCGATCATGAAGCCGGGGCAATCCATGAGATAGACCACCGGCAGATGGAAGGTCTCGGCGAAATCCACCCAGCGCACGACCTTCTGGCAGGCATCCGCCGTCCAGGAGCCGCCATAGTGGAAACTGTCGCTGGCAAGCACCATCGCCGCCCTGCCCTCGAGCCGCGCGAGACCGACGATAACAGGCTTGCCGAAATTCTTGGCGACCTCGAAGAACGAGCCCTTGTCGACGACGGACTCGATAATGGGGCGCATCTTGTAAACTTGCTTGCGGTTGCGCGGCACCGCGTTCATCAGCGCTTCGTCGCTGCGCTCGGGACTGTCGATGCAGGGCAAGGTCGGCGGCAGCTCGTAGACCGACGACGGCAGATAAGAGAGGAAGCGGCGCGCGCAGGCAAACGCCTCCTCTTCGGTGTCGACGGCATGATCGACCGCACCGGCGCGGGTCTGGATCTCGGCGCCGCCGAGCTCCTCCTTCGAGAGATCCTGCCCGAGCGCCTTCACCACTGGCGGGCCCGCGACGAACATCGCGGACTTCCGCGTCATGATGGAATAGTGGCTGGCGGCGAGACGCGCCGCACCTAAGCCCGCGACCGAGCCGAGGCCGAGCGCGACCACCGGCACGCGCGACAGGTTCTCGGTCGTGAAGCGATACCAGCGCGTGCCGCCGATGCCGCCCGGCAGATTCGCCGCGCCCTTGGTCTCGATGGTCTTGACCGAGCCGCCGCCGCCGGATCCCTCGATGATGCGGACGATGGGCAGACGGAAGTCGTGCGCCATCTCCTCCGCCATCAGCGGCTTGGCCGAGATCGACGCATCGGCCGAGCCGCCACGCACGGTGAAATCGTCGCCGACCACGACGACGGTGCGGCCGTCGACGCGCGCGCGGCCGAACACGCAGTTCGCCGGCGTCAGTTTCTTCAGATCGCCGCTGGAATCGTACTCGCCGATGCCGGAGACGGCACCGATCTCGTGGAAGCTGCCCTTGTCGATCAGCTTGTCGATACGCTCCCGAACAGTCAGCCGGCCCTGGTCATGCTGTCGCTTGACCTTGTCAACGCCGCCCATCTCCCGCGCGAAGGCTTCGCGCCGGGCGAGCTCGTCGAGTTCCGGCTTCCAGTTCATTCACTCCCTCCGAATTGATCGGCTTGTTATTGTTGTGCACGGCCATCGCGACCGGTTTACGCGAGATGCGGTTGTTGAAGACGTCGCCTTCCGCGCCCTCCATCAGGCTGCCGAGCGAACGGCCGAGCGCGAGCATCAGCGGAGCGACCTCGTCATGCAGACGCTGCTCGTCATACATCGCCGAGAGAAGACCGATCGTGATGACGACGAAGGTCTGGTACTGCGGCGACCAGATCGGCATCGCGAGGCCGTTGATGTGCGGGCTCCACAGGCCGCAGGCCACGACATAGCCGCGCTCGCGCAGCGACTGCCGGTTGGCCTCGATGCGAGGCTTGAGGATCTTCGCAGCTTCGGGCGCCTCGCGCTCCATCTCCGCGATGAAGGCATCGCCGACTTCCGGCGCCAGCGCCGCGGTATAGGCCGCGCCTGCCGCGGTCGAGGCCATCGAGATGCGGCTGCCGGTGCCCTCGTGCAGGCCGAGCGCAGAGGCCGAGCGCGCGAACTGGAGATAGACGAGATGGAAGCGGTCGGGCACGACGAAGCCCACCGTGCCCGGCAGCTGCTCGGCGACTTCCTGGAGCCGCTGGCGGATCATGCTGCGCAGCTGCGCGCCCTTCATCATCGAGGCGCTCATCGCCACCGCGCTCGGGCCGATGCGATACTTTTGGTCACGCGGCAGGTAAACCAGTTGCCCCATGCGCGTCAGCGTGTGCGTGAGCCGCGACACTGTCGAGCGCGGCAGGCCGCAGCGGTTTGAAATCTCGAGATTGCCGAGCCTTGCCTCGTGGCCCTCGAAGCATCGCAACACGTCGAACGCGCGCGACACCACCTGGATGACATCACCCTCACCGGCTTCGCCAGCGAGCGCACCTTGCCTACTCAACCGCTCCGAACGTCGTCCCATGTTCCCTACCGTTGTGTTCCGCTCTGCGGAATTAAATTCCACTTGCAGACGAAGCTACCTCAGGCATTTTGCGACGACAACAAAAAGGCGATTGGCATGCCAGAAATAAAGATCGTCACTGAAATCGCGGGGCGCATTTGCGCAACTCCCGTGCAGGTTGGAGGAACCGTCGCGGATGGTGACGACGTTGTGGTCGTCGAAGCGATGAAGATGGAGATCCCGGTGCCCTCGCCTGCAAGCGGAACGATCACATCGCTTCTGGTGAAGCTCGACGATGTCGTTGCCGAGGGACAGGCGATCGCGATCGTCGCGAACTGACTGCGTCATCCCTGGTTTCCGCGACAATCTGTCAGTCGCATTCCAGCATGCGCGGTACGGCGTTGCCATTGCCTGATGCGGATGACATGATCCGATTCAAATAAAAATCTGTTTCAAACAAAGAATGAAAGTCCTCGCGGCAAACGCGAGGATCATTGGAGGGAAACATGCTTCGTGGGCTGCTCGTGCTCGCGCCTGCCTTGGTGGCGGGCATTTCTTTTGCGTCTACACGCTATGCATTCGCCGAAGACGTCAAGCTGCCGGCGACATTGACGTTCACCGCCTATGACACCGGCACCGCCGGTTTCAACATCGCGGTCGGCGTCGGCAAGATGATGAAGGACAAATACAGCACCGACGTGCGCGTGCTGCCCGCAGGCAACGACGTCGCCCGCCTCGCGCCGCTGCGCGCCAAACGCGCGGCCTCAGCCGCGATGGGATCGGGTACCTATTTCGCGCAGGAAGGCGTGTTCGAGTTCGGCTCCAAGGAATGGGGGCCGCAGCCGCTCCAGATCCTGCTCTCGACGGTCGACTGCAATTGCGGTTCGCTTGCCGTCGCAGCCGACACTGGCGTGAAAGAACTGAAAGACCTGAAAGGCAAGCGCGTCGGCTTCGTGGTCGGCTCGCCCGCGCTGAACCAGAATTCGCTCGCCGTGCTCGCCTTCGCCGGCCTGACGCAGAAGGACGTCAAGGCCGTCGAGTTCGCCAGCTATGGCGCGATGTGGAAAGGCTTGATCAACAACGACGTCGATGCCGCCTTCGGCACCACCATCACCGGCCCCGCCAAGGAAGCCGAGACCTCGCCGCGCGGCCTGATCTGGCCGCCGCTGCCGGCCAAGGACAAGGAAGGCTGGGCGAGGATGCAGAAGGTCGGCTCGTTCTTCTTCCCGCAAGTCGCGACCTGCGGCGCCGGCATCTCGCCGGAGAAACCGGTCGAGCTCGGCAACTACCCCTACCCGATCTTCGTCGCCTACGCCTCGCAGCCGGCCGACCAGGTCTACGCGATCACCAAGGCGATGATCATCAATTACGACGCCTACAAGGATTCCGCGCCCGGCGCCGGCGGCCTTGCCGCCGATCGCCAGACCAAGAACTGGGTGGTGCCGGTGCATCCGGGCTCCGTGAAGGCGCTCAAGGAAGCCGGCCAATGGAGCGATGCGCAGGACGCGCACAACAACAAGCTGTTCAAGCGCCAGGAGGTGTTAGCTGCCGCCTGGACCGAGTACGGCAAGTCCAATCCACCGTCGGACGAAAAAGCCTTCCTCGACGGCTGGATGACGGCGCGCGCCGCGGCACTGGCCAAGGCCGACATGCCGAACGGGTTTGACTGATCGTTAGACTTGCCTGCCGCAGATCGTTTTGAGGAGAGCGCCGATGTCAGAGACTGCGGCAGCGCCGGCGAAGAAGATCGAGTTTGAGGATCCGCATCTCGGCGCCGCCGCCGATCTGCAGGAGGCCGAGGTCACGCGCGTCCGCACATTGAAGGGCGCGTGGCGCTGTGTATTGATGGTTGCCACGGCGGCCACCATCCTCCTCTGCGTCAACCAGCAATTCTCGCTGCGATTCTTCATCGACTACACCCAGCTCAACACCGAATACTTCTACCTGCTGATCGCCTTGATGCTGCCGTTCACCTTCCTGATCTTCCCGGGATCGGAGAAGGCGCCGCTCGACCGCATCCCCTGGTACGACCTTCTGCTGTTCGCGGCGACCTTCGGCTCGGCGATCTGGCTGATGCTCAATATTCGCAAGGCGGCGCAGCTCGGCTGGGAGTTCGACGGCGCGCCCACCAACGTGATCGCCGCCGGCCTCGTGATGTGGTTCGTGCTGATGGAGGCGCTGCGCCGCACCGGCGGCTGGAGCCTGCTGCTCAGCGTGCTGCCCTTCACGCTCTATCCGCTGTTCGCGGATTCGAGCTGGCTCGGGCCGTTCCGCGGCACGCAATCGACGCTGCAGCAGACCACGTCCTATCACATGCTCTCCGGCGAGAGCCTGCTCGGGATTCCCATCCAGGCCTTTGCCGACACCGTGATCGGCTTCCTGGTGTTCGGCACCGCACTGATGATGACGGGTGCGGGAAAGTTCTTCATCAACATCGCCTTTGCGATGTGCGGCACCTTCCGCGGTGGCGCGGCAAAGGTCTGCGTGTTCGCGTCCGGCCTGCTCGGCACCGTCGGCGGCAGCATCGTCTCCAACGTGCTGACCGCCGGCACGATGACGATCCCTGCGATGAAGAAGACCGGCTTCACGCCGTCCTATTCCGGCGCGATCGAGGCCTGCGCCTCGACCGGCGCGGTGCTGGCCCCGCCGGTGCTGGGAG
Source organism: Bradyrhizobium sp. CCBAU 45389 (assembly GCF_028128625.1). Taxonomy (NCBI): domain Bacteria; kingdom Pseudomonadati; phylum Pseudomonadota; class Alphaproteobacteria; order Hyphomicrobiales; family Nitrobacteraceae; genus Bradyrhizobium; species Bradyrhizobium sp. CCBAU 45389. The sequence goes on from NZ_LBIY01000002.1 coordinate 77,797, forward strand.
CCACGGCTTTCGTCATGGCGCAGTTCATGAACACGGGCTATGCCGACGTCGCGCTCGCCGCGACCATTCCCTCGATCCTCTATTACGTCGGCCTGTTCGCGCAGGTCGACGCCTACGCCGCCCGCCACAAGCTGAAAGGCCTGCCGCGCGCCGAGCTGCCGCGGTTCTGGGACGCCTTCAAGGACGGCTGGTACTATCTGTTCGTGATCGTCGTGCTCGTGGTGATGCTGCTCTACTTCAAGCGCGAGAGCCATGCGCCGTTCTATGCCTCCGTGCTGCTGGTGATCCTGCACCAATGGTCGGGTCCGGCGCCGTGGAAGCTCGGCAACACGCTGGTGCTGGCCGGCTCGATCGCGGCAACGGCGGCGATGTTCTGGTTCGGCGTGCTCAACGCCGCACTGTGGGGCATGTGCCTCCTGGCGGCGCTGAACGAATTCTTCCCCGGCAAGAACTGGGGCGGCGCGCGCTGGCTGCAATTCCTCGAGCTCAACGGCAAGACGTTCGTCGAACTGATCGCGATCCTCGCAGGCTGCGGCCTGTTGATCGGCGCCTTCTCGCTGACCGGCGTGATCTCGAGCCTCGCCAACGATTTGCTCAGCATCGCGGGCGGCGATGCATTCCTGCTGCTGATCATGTGCGCGATCACCAGCCTGATCCTCGGGCTCGGGCTGACCACGACCTCCTGCTACATCTTCCTCGCCATTCTGGTCGCGCCCGCGCTGGAGAAGCTCGGGCTCAACAAGATGGCGGTGCACATGTTCATCTTCTATTGGGGCATGCTGTCCTCGATCACACCGCCGGTGGCGATCGCCTCCTTCGCAGCGGCAGGCATCGCCGGCGCGCCCGCGATGAAGACGGGCTGGGAGAGCATGTGGGTCGGCAGCATCATCTACTTCATCCCGTTCTTCTTCGTGCTCAATCCGGCGCTGCTGCTCCAGGGGCCCAATCCGTATCTGGAGGCGTTCGGGCTCACGGGACTTGCCTGTTTCGGCATCCTCTTCATCTGCGGCGGCATCCAGGGCTACCAGTCCTTCGTCGGCGACTTGCGCGGCGCGGGGATGCTGGAATGGCCGATCCGCGTGCTGCTGGTGATCGGCGGCTTCGTGGTCGCCACGCCCGGCGGCGGCATCATGCCGCTGTCCCAGATGCAGGTGACGCTGCTCGGCCTTGCCATCCTCGCGCCCACGGTTTTGATCGCCCTGCTGCTGGTCCGGCGGCAAACGCCGATGCCGAACGGGTTGCGCACACCCTGATTGCGTTGCACAAGAGAGGCGATGACATCGCCTCTCGCCTCCGCCTGGACCCGCTCGAACCCGCCTTTGCTGCGGTTTCTGAATACGTGCCTCAACGAATTCTCGGCCGAAACGTCCGGCCATGTGGCCGACTACATCCCCGAACTCGGCAAGGCCGACCCTGCCTATTTTGGCATCAGCCTCGCGACGCTGGACGGCCACGTCTATGAGGTGGGCGACAGCCGGGTGCCCTTCACCATCCAGTCGATGTCAAAGCCGTTCGTGTTCGCGCTGGCGCTGGACCTCCTGGGCGCGGCGAAGGTCGAGAGTGCGATCGGCGTCGAGCCTTCGGGCGATCCCTTCAATTCGATCCGGCTCAATTCCGACAACCATCCGTTCAACCCGATGGTCAATGCCGGCGCGATCGCCTGCACCGGGCTGATCTACGACAGCAAGGGCGCGGAGGCTTTTGAGCAGATCCGGCTTGCCCTCAGCCGCTTCGCCGGCCGCGACCTCGGCGTGGACGAGGCTGTCTACAGCTCCGAGAGCCAGACCGGTGACCGTAATCGCGCGATCGGCTATCTGCTCAAGACCAATGCGGTGATCTCGGACAACGTCGCCGGCGTGCTCGACGTCTATTTCCGGCAATGCGCGGTGCTGGTCACGGCGCGCGACATTGCTGTGATGGCGGCAACGCTCGCCAATCGCGGCGTCAACCCTGTCACCGGCGAGCAGGTGCTGACGCCCTATGCGATCTCGCGCACGCTGTCGGTGATGACGTCGTCGGGCATGTACGACTATGCCGGCGAATGGATCTACCGGATCGGCATCCCCGCCAAGAGCGGCGTCGGCGGCGGCATTCTGGCCGCGCTGCCCGCGCGTCTCGGCCTCGGCAGCTATTCGCCAAAACTCGACAAGCACGGCAACAGCGTGCGCGGCATCAAGGTCTGCGAGGCGCTGTCCTCGCACTACGACCTGCACATGCTCAACCGCAGCGACGACGCGCGCAACGCCGTCATCGCCGATTACGACATCGGCAAGAGTCCGTCCCGCCGCGTGCGCCGGCCGCAGGAGCGCGAGATCCTCGCCGCGCATGAGCAGGAGGTGCGGATCATCGAGCTGGTCGGCACGCTGTCGTTGTCGGCGGTGGACTACGTCTCGCGCCGGCTCGCCGGGCGGCCGCGGCCGCAATTCGTGATCTTCGACCTCCATCGCGTGACCTCGACCACGCGCGCCGGTGCGCGGCTCGTCGCCGAAGTCTTCGAGGAGCTCGCCGCACTCAATGTCACCGTGGTCCTGTCCGGTGTCCGGCGCGCCTCGAAGGAATGGAACAGCTTGCGCGAATGGACGGCGGAGCTGAAGAACGTCCGCGACTTCTACCTGCTCGACACCGCGATCGAATGGGCCGAAGACCAGATCGTCTACCGCTATGGCGGCTCGATCGACTTTCATGAGACCACCGAGCTCGCCGAACAGCCGCTGCTGGCAGGGCTGAGCGAGCAAGAGCTGACCGATCTCGCCTCGCTCTGCACCATCAGGACCTATCAGTCCGGCGCAAAAATCCTCACCACCGGCGATCCCGCCGACGCGCTGTACTTCCTGCGCAGCGGCGCCGTGCACGTCACGCTGCCCGACGGCGTGAGGTTGGCAACGCTCACCGCCGGCATGGCGTTCGGCGAGATGGCGCTGCTGGAGCCGACCCGCTCGGCCGACGTCTTCGCCGACATGGCGGCGACGGCGTTCGAAGCGCCGCTGAAGGAGTTCGAGCGCTTCCGCGAGCAGCACCCGCGCGCCAGCGAGTGCATCATGCGCAACCTCGCCCGGCTGCTGGCCGACCGCCTGATCGTCGCCAATGCCAAGGTGGATATTCTGACGTCGACGTGAGCCGCCTAGCGGCTCGCCGCCTCGCTGATCCGCCGCTTGATCTTGGCGGCGCTGGCCTTCAGCAATTCGGACGGCTGTTGGCCGGTCGCGGCGCACAGGCAGGCCCAGTAGTAGATGACATCGCCGAGCTCTTCGACGAGACCCGCCTTGTCGAGCCAGTCGTCGCGCAGCAGCTTCTTGATGTGCTCGGCGACCTCGCCGGATTCTCCGGCGAGGCCGAGCCCGAGATAGGACAGGCGCTCGTTCGAGGGATGCTCATCAACTTTCGCGATGGTGGCGGCCCAGGCCGCGTATTCGTCGATCGTCATGAGCATCCCTCTCCGCGGATTTTGGATCAGCCCACCACTTCGGTGACGGGCTGGAGATCGATCTCGAACGTCTCCAAGAACTTTGACGTCATGATGTAGAAGCCGACCGAGAGCTGGAGCTCGACCAGCGCGGCCGGCGTGAGCTTCGATGCGATCGCCTTGAACGTCGCATCCGTCGGCTTGTTCAGTTTCACGATCTCGTCGGTGAAGGCGAGCGCTGCGCGCTGCACCTCGTTGAAGCAGGTCGCGGCCTGCCAGTTCTCGAGCGCCTCGTTCTGCTCGTCGGTGACGCCGACATTCTTGCCGATGCGCTTGTGCGCGACGATCTCATACGGTGCCTCGCACAGGATCCCGGTGCGCGTGATCGCAAGCTCGCGCACGACCGGATCGAGCTCGCCCTTGTGCCTGATCGCGCCGCCAAGACGGCAGTACTGCTCAAAGTAGCTCGGCGAGTGCGCCATCATCCGGAAGATGTTGGCGTGGCGGTTCTTGTCGAGGATTTCGCGGGTACGGTCGGATGCCTTGGACGGGTCGCTGTACTGAATGCGGGCCATGATTTTCCTGAAGTTTTCCCAGATCTTTTGATGCTTTTTGTCGCCATCGGCGAGAGTTCCCTGAAACTGTAATTGCGAGCGGACGCAGGAGCAACATTATCGAGTCAAAATGCCGCCGCATTGCTGATCGACCCTGACACAGTCGATATTCGCCGCGTGGGGACAAATCGCGGCGGATACTCGCAAGGGGTGTTCCGAGTAAAAAACGATTGGCCGTCGTGCGCGCTTGCCGCGCAACGATGAGTCACGCCCAAGTCTAGGGAGAAAAAGGCATGAAGGAAGCCACCAAGGGGGCGGCCTCGGGAGCGCTCGCGCATATGCTGGCGGTGACGGCGATGCTCGTCATCGCCAGCATATTGTTCTACGGGCGTTGAGTTAAGCGTTCTGAGTGTTTTCGTCGTTCCGGGGTGGCTCTCGCACAGGCCAGGCCCAGAATACCCGTTCCAGGTTCGGTCCCTCAGACCGCCCCCGAATGACGGATCCTACTATTTGCTCTTGGCAAAGTACGGCACGAGCTTTCCGGCGAACGGCTTGAAGCTCGCGACAACCGAATCGCCGATGGCGAGTCCGTTGTCACCATGCGCCATCATGCGAAAACCCTCGGCGCAATCGACCAGCAGGATGTTATAGGGCACGTGCGCGCGTGTCTCGGGCGTTGCGGCGCGGCAGACCAGCGAGGCTGCGTACACCCTGCCCTTGCCGCTGGCGCGCGCTTCGTGCGGCTCCGATGCGCCGCAGGCCGCGCAGAAGGCGCGGTGGAAATACTGGACATGGCCGCAGGAGCTGCAGGTCTGGTAGGTGATCGCCTGCTCGCCCTCGGTCCAGCCCGCTAGACGTTCAATCATCGCACCCGCTCCAGAAACATGCTGACATGGGACGACAGCACGCCGCCGTCGCCGTGCAGCAGCGCGATCGAGGCGTCGCGCACCTGGCGATTCGCCGCTCGCCCCGTCATCTGCAAATGCGCCTCGACCAGATGCGCCATGGCGCCGCCGACGCCGCAATGTCCGTAGCTGAGCAGGCCGCCATGGGTGTTCAGCGGCATCGCGCCGTCACGGCCGAAATGACCGGCGCGGACGCGCGCAGCCGCCTCGCCGCGGCCGGCCAGGCCGAGGTCTTCCAGCAGCATGGCCAGCGTGATCGTGAAACTGTCGTAGATCGCGGCGTAGCGCACGTCGGAAATCGCAAGGCCTGCAGCCTGCTTGGCGCGCGCGATGGAGATCTCGGCGCCGAGCTCGCTGAGCGCGGGCGCGGCGGTGACGTGCTGATGGGTATGCGCCTGGGCGCAGCCGCGGATGCGGACGCCCGTCTCCCCGGTTCGCTCGCGGCTGATGACGAAGGCGGCGCCGCCATCGGACACCGGGCAGCAGTCGAGCAGTTTTAAGGGCATCGCCACCGGCTTCGAAGCCATGACGTCGACGACCGTGATGGGATCGTGGAATTGCGCACCGGGATGCGTGCAGGCATGGCTGCGCATCAGCACCGCGAACTCAGCGAGGTCTTCTTCGCTCACCCCGTATTCGTGCATGTACCTGCTGGCAACGAGGCCGTAATAGGCCGGGATGGTCGGGCCCAGCGGCACCTCGTAGTCGGGATGGCCGACCTGCGCCAGCGCCTGGATCGAGGCGTCGCGGCTCTGTCCGGTGAGGCGGTTCTCGCCGGCAACGACAAGCACGTTACGCGCGACACCGGCATCCACGAGATGATGCGCGAGCATCGTCATCGCCAGCCCCGTGGCGCCGCCGACCTGCACGGCATGGGCGTAGGACGGGCGAATGCCAAAATGCTCGGCGAACACGGTGGCGAGCATGATGTGCGGGGAGACGGTGGAGTAGCCGCAAAGGATGCCGTCGACCTCGGCGCGCTTCAGCCCGGCGTCGTCGAGCGCAGCCTGCGCGGCCTTGCTCATCAGGTCGAGCGAGGATGAGCCCTCGTGCTTGCCGAAAGGCGTGAGGCCGACGCCGGTGATGAAGCTCATGCTCTCTCCTCCTCGTCATTCCGGGGCGCGACGAAGTCGCGAGCCCGGAATCCATCGCGCGGCATCACTGGAGGATGAATGGATTCCGGGCTCGCGCCCAAGTGGGCGCGCCCCGGAATGACGGATGAAAGAGTCATCGCCATTCCCCCTTACTCCGGCGCCGAACGCGTGACGCCATCGCGAACCATGGCCGCGATCTCATCCTGGGAGTAGCCGATCTCGCCCAAGATCTCCGCGCCGTGCTCGTTGAGCCGCGGCGCCAGGCGCACCGGCTCGGCCTCGGTCTCGGACCATGTCGCCGTCACCTTCATGCTGCGGATCGGACCTTCGGTCGGATGGGTGACCACCGGGAAGAAGCCGGTCGCCTCCAGATGCTCGTCGTGCAGGATCGAGGCGAGGTCATGCATCGGCATGACCGGCACGTCCGCGCTGGTGAGCAGCGCGATCCACTCTGCGGTCGTGCGTGTTTCAAAAATGCGCGCGAGCTCGGCATAGACGACGTCGATATTGGCGGCGCGGCCGGCGAAGGTTGCGAATTTGGGATCGGCCCGCAGATCGTCGCGCCCCGTCGCCTTGAAGAAATTCTCCCACTGCTTGTCGTTGTAGACGATGACGCTGAGATAGCCGTCCGAGGTCTTGTAGGGCCGGCGATCACGCGAGAGGTGGCGGGCATAGCCGCCCTTGTCGAGTGGCGGCTCATAGGTGAGCCCGCCCATGTGGTCGCCCATGACGAAGCCGGCCATGGTCTCGAACATCGGGATGTCCAGACGTTGGCCGCGGCCGGTGCGGTCGCGGTGCACGAGGCTGGCGCAGATCGCGCCGACCGCGGTGAGGCCGACGATGCGATCGACCAGCGCGTTCGGCACATAGCGCGGCACGCCGTCGCCGGTCTGCGCCATCAGCGCCGGCAACGCGGTGGCGCCCTGGATCAGATCGTCATAGGCGGGCTTTGCGGCATAGGGGCCGTCCTGGCCGAAACCGAACACGCCGGCATAGACGAGGCGCGGGTTGATCTCGGAGACGACGTCGTAGCCGAGTTGCAGCCGCGCCATCGCCTGCGGACGGACGTTGTAGACCAGCACGTCGGCGTCTTTGAGAAGCCGCAGCACTGCCTCGCGGCCGGCCGGTTTCTTCAGGTCGAGGCAGATCGAGCGCTTGCTGCGGTTGGTGTTGAGGAACACCGGGCCCATGCCGGCATGTCGCATCGGGCCGATCAGACGGGTGACGTCGCCGTCGAGCGATTCCACCTTGATGATTTCAGCACCGTAGTCGCCGAGCATCTGGGTCGCGTAGGGCCCCATCAGCACGGTGGTCATGTCGATGACCTTGATGCCCTTCAGCGGCCCCATCGTTCGCTCCCGATTGCGCGGGCTCTGGAAAGCGGCCCAGCGATTTCGGTCCAGCTAAAGACGGCGACGCCGCGCGCGCAAGGGCGGCCGGGGTATGGCCGCATGCGCCACGCGGCGAGATCGGCCGCTATTTCTTCTGGCGGGATTCGCGGATCTTCAAGAGCCGCTCGAGCTCGTCATTCTGCTGGTTGATGCGGTCGGCGATCCGCGACTCGCTCTGCTCGCCGGAGGCGGCCGCGGCCTGCTCAATGAGCTGGCGGATATTGTCCTCGAGGATCGCGATGCGATCGTTCAGTGCTTCGAGAGAAAGTGAATCTTCGTAGGCATTGCTCATGATGCGCGTCTCGCCAATCAATCAGGAGCCGTAGGGTGGGCAAAGCGAAGCGTGCCCACCATGATCTAACGCAAGGAAAAGGTGGGCACGGCGCCAGCGCGCCTTTGCCCGCCCTACGAGAGCTTACTTCAGTGGCTCGAGCACCGAAACGTAATTGGCGACGGCCGCTCCGCCCATGTTGAAGATGCCGCCGAGTTTGGCGTTCTTGAGCTGCATGCCCTCGGGCGCCTGCCCGGCAAGCTGCATCGCGGTCATCACATGCATGGAGACGCCGGTGGCGCCGATCGGGTGGCCCTTGGCCTTCAGGCCGCCGGACGGATTGACCGGCAGCTTGCCGTCCTTGAGGGTCCAGCCCTCCTTGATGGCGCGGGCGCCCTGCCCCCTCGGCGTCAGGCCCATCGCTTCGTACTCGATCAGCTCGGCGACGGTGAAGCAGTCATGGGTCTCGACGAAGGAGAGATCGGACAGGGTCACGCCGGCCTTCTCCAATGCACGCTGCCAGGCAATCGTGCAGCCCTCGAACTGCAGGATGTCGCGCTTGGACATCGGCAGGAAGTCCTGGGCGTGCGCGGTGGCGCGGAAACCGATCGACTTGCTCATGCCCTTGGCGGTCTCGGCGTCCGCCAACACCAGCGCCGCGGCGCCGTCGGAAACCAGCGAGCAGTCGGTGCGCTTCAGGGGGCCGGCCACGTAAGGATTCTTCTCGCTCTCGGCGCGGCAGAAGTCGAAGCCAAAATCCTTGCGCATCTGGGCGAAGGGGTTGGCGACGCCGTTCTTGTGGTTCTTGGCCGCGATCAGCGCCAGCGCATCGGACTGGTCGCCGTATTTCTGGAAATAGGAGCTGGCGATCTTGCCGAACACGCCGGCGAAGCCGCCGACGGTGTCGCCGTCCTCAGGCAGGTAGGAGGCCTTGAGCAGGTTCTTGCCGATCTCCGGGCCCGGCGTCCGGGTCATCTGCTCGACGCCGACGACGAGCACGATTTTGGCGGCGCCTGCGGCAATGGCACGCAGGCCCTGATGCACCGCGGCAGAGCCGGTGGCGCAGGCGTTCTCGACGCGGGTTGCCGGCTTGAAGCGCAGCTTCGGGTCGGCCTGGAGCACCAGCGAGGCGGTAAAATCCTGCGGCGAGAAGCCGGCGTTGAAATGGCCGAGCACGATCTCGTCGACATCGGAGGCGGAAATGCCGGCATCGGCCAGCGCCTCATTGGCAACGCGGGTGACGAGGCTTTCGACGGTTTCGGTGTCGAACTTGCCGAACGGCGTATGCGCCCATCCGACGATGCTGGCGGTCATGGTCTCTTCTCCCTGGGGTCTTTCACCTGAGCTAAGTCTTAGCCCAGGGATGGCAAGACTTCACGCAGGTTTAAGGGCCTGGAGGGTGCGCTGGCAGATGGCAGTTATGCCGGCCCAGTTCCCGGCCCTGATCTCCGCCGTCGGGCACAGCCAGGAACCGCCGACCGCGACCACGTTCGGCTCGGCGAGCCAGGTCGCCGCATTGGCCTCGCCGACCCCGCCGGTCGGGCAGAACCGTACGTTCGGGAACGGGCCGCCGAGCGCGCGCAGGCCCTTGATGCCGCCGGCCTGCTCAGCCGGGAAGAACTTTGCGACGTCGAAGCCGTGGGACAGCGCCATCATCAATTCGGAGGCCGTGGCGATGCCCGGCGCGAACGGCAAGGAGCTGTGGGCCGCGGCCTTCAGGAGATCGGGGGTCAGGCCCGGGCTGATGCCGAACGCGACGCCGAGCTTCTCGACACGGGTGAAGTCGGCCGGATTGAGGATCGTGCCGATGCCGACGACCGCATCGGGCACCTCGGCCATGATCGCCCGCGCCGCCTCGATCGCGACGGGGGTGCGCAGGGTCACCTCCAGCGTGCGGACGCCGCCGTCGACCAGCGCGCGCGCCAGCGGCACGGCGTCCTGGATACGCTCGATGGTGAGGACGGGAATGACGGTCGCGGCCTTGAACAGCGCGACGAGGTGGTTCTGTTGGGCGGCGGTGGTCATGGGAGCTCGATTTCGCTTGGTCGCTGTTACTTGGTGGCTTGGCGGGAGGCCGCCGGCCGGTGCCGTTTCTTCGGCGGCATGGCATAGCCCGGAATGATGGCGCCGGGATAGCAGATCACGAGGCTGGCAAGACGATGGCCGGCCTGGGCGGCCTCGACCGGCTCGGCGCCGGCGAGCCGGGCCGCGATATAGGCCGCGGCGAAGCTGTCGCCGGCGGCGGTGGTGTCGACCACGGGCTTGGTCATCGGCTCGGCGCGGACCTCGCTGGTTCCGCCGGGGAAGCGCAAGAGGCTCACCGGCTCGGCCAGCCGGAACACCAGCTCAGGCGTCGGAATGCGCGCCATCAGCTGATCGTGGCTCTCCCCGGGCCAGAGCGCGAGCAGATCCTCGGTCGAGGTGAGCACGATATCGGCAGCCGCAAACGCCGCGGCAAACACCTCGCGCGCGACGTCGCGATCGGGCCAGCCGCGTGCGCGGAAATTGGTGTCGAACACGAAGCGGGTGCCGAGCAGGCGCGCGCGCTTGATCGCCGCGAACAAGCGCTCGCGGCCAGCCTGATCGTAGATCGAGAGTGTGATCGCGGAGAGATAGACGATGTCGTAGCTCATCAGCGAGTTGAGCAGCTCGTCGGTCTCCGGCAGGCTCATCAGCTGCCGCGCCGCCGCGCTGTCGCGCCAGTGGAAGAACTGGCGCTCACCCTTGGCATCGGTCTGGATCATGTAGAGGCCGGGCAGCTTGCCCGGCAGCCGCACGACGCGCCGCGTGCCGACGCTCTCCGCATTCCAGGCGGCGATCATCTCATCGCTGAGCGCATCGTCGCCGAGCGCGGTGAGATAATCGACCTTGACCTCGAGCCGGGCGAGATACACGGCCGTGTTGAGGGTGTCGCCGCCGAAGCCGCGCGAGTAGAGCCCACCGCCCTGCCCCCCTTGGGCCTGCCGGAGCTCGACCATGCATTCGCCGATGCAAGCAACGCTCGCCATCGTCATATCCACGCTGTTCATCGGTTAGGTCAGGCGACGAAGTTGCCGCCGAGCTCGTCTTCGATGTGAATGCGGATGATATCGTCGAAAGTCTTCTCGGCGGTGGTGAAGCCGAGCTCACGCGACCGCATTGCGTCGAAATTGCGCGGCCAGCCTCCGACGATGCCGACGATGAAGGGATCCGGCTCGCGCTTGATGCGGGCGGCGACCTTTTCGCCGGCAACCCGCTTCAAGGCTGCGATCTGCTCGCCGACGGTGGCCGACAGGCCCGGCATGGTCAGGTTGCGGCGCGGGCCGACGGTGGCGAGGTCCATGGTGCCGGCGTGGAGCAGGAAGCCGACCGCGGAGCGCGGCGTGGCGTGCCAGTGGCGGACATCCTCGGAGACTGGGAGCACCGCTTCCTTGCCGGCCAGCGGCTCACGCAGGATGTTGGAGAAGAAGCCCGATGCCGCCTTGTTGGGCAGGCCGGGCCGGATGCAGATTGTCGGCAGGCGGATGCCGATGCCGTCCAGGAAGCCGCGGCGCGAATAGTCGGCGAGCAGCAGTTCGCCGATCGCCTTCTGGGTGCCGTAGCTGAGCAGCGGGGTGTGGAAGAACTCGTCGCCGATCGCCTCCGGGAACGGCGCGCCGAACACCGCGATCGAGGACGTGAACACCACGCGCGGCTTGTAGCCGCCGCCGACGAGCCTGATGGCGTCGAGCAGCATCCGCGTGCCGTCGAGATTGATACGGTAGCCCTTGTCGAAATCGAGCTCGGCCTCGCCCGAGACGATCGCGGCGAGATGGAAGATCGCGTCGGGGCGGCCGGCGATCAGCTTCTCGGCCGCGCCCGGGACCGCGAAATCGCCCGAGACGGTCTCGACGGCGAAACCGGCCTTCTCCGGCTTCTTCGGCTCGACCACGTCATGCATGGTGAGCTTGGTGATGTCGCTCTTGCCGAGCCGGCCGTCGCGCAGCAGCCGTTCACAGAATTTGCGGCCGACCATGCCGGCGGCGCCGAGAACCAGAATGTGCAAGAGCTCAACTCCTTCTTATCGGCCGGAACGCGCCGCTCCTGACGCGCCCTCGGCAAGCCCCGCGATCATTCCTTCACGGCGCCGGTCATCGCCGACACATAATGCTCCACGAAGAAGGCGTAAAGGATGACGAGCGGCAGCGAGCCGGCCAGCGCGCCCGCCATCAGCGAACCCCAGCGGTAGATGTCGCCGTCCACGAACTCGTTGACGATCGCAACCGGCACCGTCTTGTTGCTGGTCGATTGCAGGAACGTCAGGGCGTAGATGAACTCGTTCCAGCACAGGGTGAAGCAGAAGATGAAGGCCGAGATCAGGCCGGGGATGGCGAGCGGCAGCACGATCTTGATCAGGATCTGCCAGCGGCTCGCACCGTCGATCAGGGCGCATTCCTCGAGCTCGAACGGGATGGTCTTGAAATAGCCCATCAACAGCCAGGTCGAGAACGGGATCAGGATGGTCGGATAGGTCAGGATCAGCGCCAGCGGCGAATCGAACAGGCCGTACTGGAACACGACGGTGGCGAGCGGAATGAACAGGATCGACGGCGGCACCAGATAGGCGAGGAAGATCAGACCGCCGACCAGATGGGCCCCCTTGTAGCGCAACCGCACGATGGCATAGGCGGCCAGCACCGACGCGATGATCGAAAGCACCGTGGCGCAGACGGCCACGTACATCGTGTTCCAGAGCCAATGCGGATAGTAGCTCTCGAACAGCAGCTTGTGGAAGTGCTTGAACGTCGGATTCCAGGTCCAGAACGGGTTGTACCTGTCGAGATCGAGCAGCTGCTCGTCCGGTTTCACCGAGGTCAGCGCCATCCAGTAAAACGGAAACAAGAGGATCACGACGATGATTGCGAGCGGCAGATACAGCGTCACGATCCGGCGCGGCACCGACTGCAGATAGCTCATGCCTTCGCTGTGATCGGCCGTAGGCGACGAGCCCGACAGCACATTCTTGAGATCGATGGATCTGGTGGGCAGGTCAGTCATTGCTCTCTCCCTGCTGCCACTTGCGACGCTGCAGGCCGAACCAGGACACCATGATCGCAGCGAGCAGGAACGGAATCATGGCGCTGGAGATCGCGGCCCCCTCGCCCAGCTGGCCGGCGATGATCGCGCGCTGATACGACAGGGTCGCCATCAGATGGGTGGCATTGACCGGGCCGCCGCGGGTCATGGCCCAGATCAGCTGGAAGTCGGTGAAGGTGAACAGCACCGAGAACGTCATGACGACGGCGATGATCGGCGTCAGCAGCGGATAGGTGATGTGCCGGAAATTCTGCCAGCGGGTGGCGCCGTCGAGCGTTGCCGCCTCATAGAGCGACGGCGACACCGTCTGCAGGCCTGCGAGCAGCGTGATCGCCACGAACGGCACGCCGCGCCAGATATTGGCGAAGATCACGCAGATGCGTGCCCAGGTCGTGTCGCCGAGGAAGTTGATGTTCTGGTTGATCAAGCCGAGGTGCTTCAGCGACCAGGAGATGATGGAGAATTGCGAGTCGAAGATCCACCAGAACGCCAGCGCCGAGAGCACCGTCGGCACGATGAAGGGGATGAGGACCATCGCGCGCAGCATCGCCTTGAACGGCATGTTCTCGTTCAGCAGCAGTGCGAGATAGAGCCCGATCGCAAATTTTAGAGCGCTGGCGACGAAGGTGTACAGGAGCGTGTTGAACACCGACAGCCAGAAGATGGAATCGTCCCACAGCCACTCATAGTTCTCGGTGGCGACGAAGTGCCCGACCCTGCCGATACGGGTGTCCGTGAAGGACAGCCAGATGCCGAGCCCCAGCGGATAGGCCAGGAAGAAGATCAGGAACGCCATGGCCGGCACCATGAACCAGAAGCCGAGCCAGTTGCGATTGTGTTTGAGCTGGTTCCAGGCGCTCGCCTCGCTCATCTGAGGCTTGGCCCGGGGAATTGCGACATCAGCCATGCCCGATATCCCTGATCGAAATGTTGATGAGTGGGCGGCCGGATGGCCGCCCACCCCGTGACCGTTAGCGATAGATGCGCTTCAGCTGGCGCTCGGCTTCCGACATCGCGCCCTTCGCATCCTTGGCGCCGGTGCAGTAGTTGGCGAACATGTCGACGACGATGAAGTCGGCGATCGCGGTCGCCGCCTTCTCACCGACGGTGCCAATGCCGGCCGCCGGCAGCGTACGCTTGGAAGCCTGCGAGAACACGGCGTTCTTGGGATCCGCCGTCCAGATCGGCGCCGACTCGTAGGCGTTCAGGGTCTGCGTCAGATAGCCCTGCGCGCCGTCCAGCCACTTCTCGTAGTTCTCCTTCTCCAGCATGAAGGCAACGAAGGCCTTCGCCGCATTCGGATATTTGGTGAAGTTGAAGGCGAGGATCGGCAGCGCGAGCTGCAACTCGGTCGGCTTGCCGACCGGTCCGACCGGCCAGAGCGCGTGATAGGTGTCCTCGGTGAGCTCCTTCTTGGTCGCGTCGGTCTTGGCGGCCACGTAGATCGAGATGCCGTTCGCCGTGCAATAGAGCTCGCCGGCGAGGTACGCCTTGTTGTTGGAAGAGTCGTTCCAGGACGCCGTGCCCGGGATGAAGCTCTCGTACAGCGCCTTGCAATACTCCAGCGCCTTCGCCGTCTCCGGCGAATTGATGATGATCTTGTCGTTCTGGTCGACCGTGTAGGCGCCGTGGCCCCAGAGCACCCAGTGCAGCCACGAATTGCCGTCGCCCGAGGCATGGCCGAGGGCGAAGCCGGCCGGCGTGTTGTTCGCCTTCAGGGCCTTGCACATCTCGAGGAAGCCGGGGAAGTCCTTCGGGAATTCCTTGAAGCCGGCCTTGTCGAGCGCCGACTTGCGGTAGGTCATGTAACCGCCGTTGGTCGCGACGGGAATGCCGAGCCAGTCGTCGCCGAGCTTGCAGGTCTTGGCCGCCGCATCGGTCCAGCCGCCATATTTCTTGCCGAGATAATCGGCGACGTCGTTCATCTTGAGGACTTTGGTGGGGAACAGCTGCGGCAGCGTGTGCAGGCCCCAGGCAAGATCGAGCCCCGAGCCGGTGTTTGCCGCAACCGAGGCCTTCGGCTGCACGTCCTCGAAGGACTCGCTGAACACGTTCATCTCGGTGCCGGTCGCGGCCTTGAACGCCGCCACCATCTGGTTGAACGCATCGTCTTCCGCCGGCACGAAGCGCTTCCACCGCATCACGGTCAGCTTGGCGCCCGGCTCGGCCTTCCAGGGCGCGCTCTGTGCCCAAGCCCTGGCAAAGTCGAACAGCGCCGGCCCGGTCAGCATGCCGGTCGCAGCCAGAGCCGTTCCGCCTCGAAGCAGAGTCCGGCGGGTAAAGTCTTGCATGGTGTCCTCCCTGTGATGCTTTTTGTTGTCTTATGCCTTGTCGTCTTATGCCCTAGGCATTCATGCGCTTGCCCGTCGCATCGTCGAACAGATGGACCAGCGATGGGTCGGGCTTCAGCCGCACCTTGTCGCCCGGATTGAACTGGTGGCGCTCGCGGAAGACGGCGACGACCTGCTCGCCGCCGAGCTTGGCGAACACCTGCGTCTCCGAGCCGGTCGGCTCGACCACGATGATCTCGGCCTCGGCACCGTCGTCGGCAATGGTGAAATGCTCGGGCCGCACGCCGTAGACGGCGGGACGGCCGTCGGAGGCCGCAGGCGCCGTCTTGAGCGGAAGCTTGACGCCGTTCGGTCCCTCGAAGGTCGCAACGCCGTTGACCCGCACATGCCCCTTGAGGAAGTTCATGGCGGGCGAGCCGATGAAGCCGGCGACGAACTGGTTCTCCGGCTTGTCGTAGAGCTCGAGCGGCGTGCCCATCTGCTCGACGATGCCGTCATGCATGACGACGATCTTGTCGGCCATGGTCATGGCCTCGATCTGGTCGTGGGTGACGTAGACGGTCGTGGTCTTCAGCCGCTGGTGCAGCTCCTTGATCTCGGTGCGCATCGCGACGCGCAGCTTGGCGTCGAGGTTCGACAGCGGCTCGTCGAACAGGAAGACCTGGGGATCGCGCACGATGGCGCGGCCCATGGCGACGCGCTGGCGCTGACCGCCGGAGAGCTGGCGCGGATAGCGATCGAGCAGCGGCGACAGCGCGAGAATCTCGGCGGCGCGCTTGACGCGCTTGTTGATCTCCTCGGAGCCGGCGTTCCGCAGCTTCAGCGAGAAGCCCATGTTGTCGGCGACCGTCATGTGCGGATAGAGCGCGTAGTTCTGGAACACCATCGCAATGTCCCGCTCCTTGGGCTGGACATTGTTGACGACGCGGTCGCCGATCGAGATCGTGCCGGAGGTGATGTTCTCGAGGCCTGCGAGCATGCGCAGGAGCGTCGACTTGCCGCAGCCGGAGGGACCAACCAGAACGACGAACTGGCCGTCTTCGATCGGAATCGTGACGCCGTGCAGGACTTCAAAATTGCCGAACGATTTCCGCACGTCGCGGATTTGCACAGACGACATCTAGCTCCCTCCTCCGACTCAGGCGACGCAACCTTCGCGCCGCCACCGTCTTGTTTTTGTGAACTTCGCCGAACGAAGCCCACTCATGGCAGGCGACATTGTCGGCAGTTTGCGCGGCTTTGGCAATTTGTCTTTGGTTAGTCGTTGCTGGTAGCGCTGTCAACGATCCTTTGTTTGCGACAGTGGCTATGCTAAGAGCAGCAAATGGGTCGAAAACGCACCAAGTCAGGCAAAATCCGGCTGGCGGAAGTCGCCGAGCTTGCCGGCGTGAGCCCGATTACAGCGTCCCGTTTCTTCCGCAATCCCGAAGCGCTGTCGGTGGCCAAGCGGACGCGGGTCGAAAGCGCGGCCAAGGAGCTCGGCTACGTGCCCAACCTTGCGGCACGCGCCCTCGCCTCGCAGCGCACCGAGGTGATCGGTGTCTTGATTCCGTCACTGACCAACAACGTGTTTTCCGACGTGCTGCGCGGCATCTATGACGCCTCCGAAGGCAGCCGTTACTCGATCCAGTTGTCCAACACACGCTACAGTATTCTCCAGGAGGAGAAGCTGCTGCGGCTGTTTCTGGCGCAGAAGCCGGCCGGGCTGATCGTCACCGGCATCGACCAGACCGCGGAATCGCGCGCGATGCTGGAGGCGGCCGACTGCCCGATCGTGCAGATCATGGAGGTCGGGCCCAATCCGGTCGACATGATGATCGGCTTTTCCCACTACGATGCAGCACGCGCGGCGATTGCTCACCTGTTCGCGCAAGGCCGCCGCAAGGTCGGCTTCGTCGGCGCGCGAATGGATCCCAGGGTGCAGCGGCGGCTGGACGGATATGTCTCCGCCATGAAGGATGCCGGCCTGTTCGAGCAACGCCTCGTCGTGACGACGGCGACGCCGACCTCGGTGACGCTCGGCGGCGCCCTGTTCACCGATCTGCTGGCGCGCGAGCCCGACCTCGACGCGGTGTTCTGCGCCAATGACGACCTCGCGCTCGGCGTGCTGTTCGAATGCCGCCGCCGCGAGATCGGCGTCCCCGAGCAGATCGCGATCGTCGGCTTCAATGACCTCGAATTCATGGCCTCCGCCGTCCCCACCCTCACCAGCGTGCGCACCAACCGCTACGAGATGGGCAAGACGGCCGCCACCATGCTGATCGAGGCGATCGAGGGGCGGCGCCCGGAGCATCCGGTGCTCGACCTCGGCTTCAAGGTGATCGAGCGGCAAAGCTCGTCGTCGCGGCTCTCGGACAATAGGCCCGCCCTATCGGGCGGCGCTGCACCGAACAAAATGGTAGCGTTACCAAGCAGCCATGACTAGTATCGAACTTGTGAGGAAACGACCCGCCAACGGGCAGGCAGACCATTGCTCACGCCGTTGAGCATCGCACAAGCCGACAGCCCAAGATTTACGCCGGTGACTGACGCCAGTGCGTTTGCATTGCAGGAGAAAACAATGACAAAAAAGCCAACCAATGGGCACGCGCCCGGTAACGGCACCCGCCGCCACCTTCGCTCGCAGGACTGGTTCAACAACCCGCATAATCCGGGCATGACCGCGCTCTATATGGAGCGCTATCTGAACTACGGTCTCACCCGCGCCGAGCTGCAGTCCGGCAAGCCGATCATCGGCATCGCCCAGACCGGCAACGACCTCTCCCCCTGCAACCGCCACCACATCGAGCTCGCCCACCGCGTCCGCGAAGGCATCCGCGAGGCCGGCGGCATTGCGATGGAATTCCCGACCCACCCCATCCAGGAGACCGGCAAGCGCCCGACTGCGGCGCTCGACCGCAACCTCGCCTATCTCGGCCTGGTCGAGATCCTCTACGGCTATCCGCTCGACGGCGTGGTGCTGACCACCGGCTGCGACAAGACGACGCCGGCCTGCATGATGGCAGCTGCGACCGTGAACCTGCCCGCGATCGTGCTGTCGGGCGGCCCGATGCTGAACGGCTGGCACGACGGCGAGCGCACCGGATCCGGCACCATCGTCTGGAAGTCGCGCGAGCGGCTCGCCGCCGGTGAGATCGACTATGAGGAGTTCATGGAGATCGTGGCCTCCTCGGCGCCCTCGGTCGGCCATTGCAACACCATGGGCACCGCCTCGACCATGAACGGGCTGGCCGAGGCGCTCGGCTTCTCGCTGCCGGGCTGCGCGGCGATCCCCGCCCCCTATCGCGAGCGCGGCCAGATCGCCTACGAGACCGGCAAGCGCATCGTCGAGATGGTCTGGGAAGACCTCAAGCCCTCGGACATCCTGACCCGCAAGGCGTTCGAGAACTGCATCGTGATCAACTCGGCGATCGGCGGCTCGACCAACGCGCCGATCCACATCAATGCGCTGGCCCGTCACATCGGCGTCGAGCTGTCGATCGACGACTGGCAGAAGGTCGGCCATGACGTGCCGCTGCTGGTCAACATGCAGCCGGCCGGCTTCTATCTCGGCGAGGAATTCCACCGCGCTGGCGGCGTGCCGGCCGTGGTGCGCGAACTGATGAAGCACAAGCGCATCCATGAGGACGCGATCACGGTCAACGGCCGCGGCATCGGCGAGAACTGCAAGGATGCGCCCAAGCCCGACAACGACGTGATCCGGGCCTACGAAAAGCCGCTGGTGAAGGACGCCGGCTTCCTGGTGCTGAAGGGCAATTTGTTCGATTCCGCGATCATGAAGACCAGCGTGATCTCCAAGGAATTCCGCGATCGCTATTTGAGCAACCCGAAGGACCTCAACGCCTTCGAGGGCCGCGCCATCGTGTTCGAGGGTCCGGAGGATTATCACGACCGGATCGACGATGCCTCGCTCGACATCGACGAGCACTGCGTGCTGTTCATCCGCGGCACCGGGCCGATCGGCTACCCCGGCGGCGCCGAGGTCGTGAACATGCAGCCGCCGGCGGCGCTGATCAAACGCGGCATCCTGTCCCTGCCCTGCATCGGCGACGGCCGCCAGTCCGGCACTTCGGGCTCGCCGTCGATCCTCAATGCTTCGCCGGAAGCGGCCGCCAATGGCGGGCTCGCGATCCTCAAGACCGGCGACAAGGTGCGCATCGACCTCAACAAGGGCAGCGCCAACATCCTGATCTCGGACGAGGAGCTGAAGAAGCGCCACGCCGAGCTCAAGGCCAGCGGCGGCTTCAAGCATCCGCCGAACCAGACGCCGTGGCAGGAGATCTACCGCAACACCGTCGGCCAGCAATCGACCGGCGCCTGCATGGAGCTCGCCACGCGCTACCAGAATGTCGCCGGCACCTTTGGTGTGGCGCGGGATAACCACTGAGCTGGGCACGTAGCCCGGGTGAGCGAAGCGACACCCGGGACATCCCGTTCCCGGATGTCGCGCTTGCGCGCTCATCCGGGCTACGGCACTGACAATCGAATTCAAGGTGAGGAGAACAAGAAAATGGCAGATCGCCTCAAGGGTAAGCGCGCCGTCGTCACGGCTGCGGCAGCAGGCATCGGGCGCGCTTGCGCCATCGCATTCGCGCGTGAAGGCGCAACCGTCATCGCCACCGACATCAACGAGGCCGGCATCGCTGGCCTGACCAAGGAAGGCATCGCCGAGGTCGCAAAGCTCGACGTCCGCAACACCGCCGACGTCAACGCCTTTGCCAAGCGCATCGGCAAGATCGACATCCTGCTCAACGCCGCCGGCTTCGTGCATCACGGCACCATCCTCGAATGCTCGGAAGAGGATTTCGATTTCTCGTTCGACCTCAACGTCAAGTCGATGCACCGGACCATCAAGGCCTTCCTGCCCGACATGATTGCGGGCGGCGGCGGCAGCATCGTCAACATCTCGTCCTGCGCGGCCTTGAGGCCGCCGGCCAACCGATACGTCTACAGCTCGTCGAAGGCGGCGGTGTCGCTGCTGTCGCGCGCGGTCGCGCTCGACTTCATCACCAAGGGCATTCGCTGCAACTCGATCTGCCCCGGCACCGTCGAGACGCCTTCGATGCTCGACCGCGCCGCAGCGCAGGGCCCGCAGGGCAAGGAGATGTTCATCTCCCGCCAGAAGATGGGCCGGCTCGGCACCGCCGAGGAGATCGCGTCCATGGCGGTCTATCTCGGCAGCGACGAGAGCGCCTTCACCACCGGCGTCGACCTCGTCGTCGACGGCGGCTACATGCTCTGATCAACTCCTCATCCCCAAGAGGCACGCAAGTGCCGTCTTGGGGGATGGGCCACGGGCTCCATGGTTCGAGACGCGCGCCAAGTGCGCGCTCCACACCATGAGGGATAGGGAGGGTTTCGCGATGAACAAGATCGACCTCAATGGCCGCGTCGCCATCGTCACCGGCGGCGCGCAGGGCTTTGGCCGCGCCATCACCGAGCGCTTCGTTGCATCAGGTGCGAAGGTCGCGATCTGGGATTTTGACTCAGGCCTGGCTGAGAAGACCGCCAAGGAAGTTGGCGGCGAAACACAAGTCTTCAAGGTCGACGTCACCGATACCGCAGGCGTCGAAGAGGCGCGCGACGCAACGCTCAAGGCGTTCGGCAAGATCGACATCCTCGTCAACAATGCCGGCATCGCCGGCGTCAACAAGCCGGTCTGGGAGACCGATCTCGAGGAATGGCGCAAGGTTCTGCGCATCAACCTCGACGGCCCCTTCATCGTCTGCAAGGCGATCGTGCCTGAAATGCTCAAGCAGAAATACGGGCGGATCGTGAACATCGCCTCGATCGCCGGCAAGGAAGGCAATCCCAACGCATCGCATTATTCGGCCTCGAAGGCCGGCCTGATCGCACTGACGAAGTCGCTCGGCAAGGAGCTCGCCGCGCACGACATTCTCGTGAACGCAGTGACCCCGGCGGCCGCGAAGACCGCGATCTTCGACCAGATGACGCAGCAGCATATCGACTTCATGCTGTCGAAAATCCCGAAGGCGCGCTTCGTGCTGGTCGAAGAGCTCGCCGCGATGGTGAGCTGGCTCGCATCCGAAGATTGTGCCTTCTCCACCGGCGCGGTGTTTGATATTTCCGGCGGACGGGCGACCTACTGAGGCATGGCCGCCCGAGGGGGCGGATCATGCAATTCGGTCGTCGGGATTTCGTGAAGCTCGCAGCGGGCGCAGGCGCGCTGCCGCTGCTGTCATCGACGACACTGGCGCAACTCGCGCCCAACCCGCCGAGCATCCGCCCTCCCTCGCCGGCCGAGCGCGGCGCCATGGCACGGCTCGCGCACAGCTTCATGGACAGGTACGGCGTGCCGGCACTGTCCGTTGCGATCGGTTATGCCGGCGCTGTTGTCCATGAGGACGCCTTCGGTGTTGCCGACATCGAGCGGAACGAGGCCGTGACGCCGCGGCATCTGTTCCGGATCGCCAGCGTCAGCAAGATGATAACCTCGGTCACGATATTCCGCCTGATCGAGCAGAACCGTCTCAAACTGACGGATCGCGTGTTCGGTCCGGGCGCGCTGCTCGGCATCGATTATGGACAGCCGCCCTACTCTGCCGGCATCGACGAGATCACGCTCGAGCATCTCCTGACCCACACCGCCGGCGGCTGGAGCAACGACAACCGCGATCCCATGTTCAGCCATCCGCGGATGGATCATGCCGAGCTGATCGCCTGGACGCTCGCCAACCGGCCGCTCGAGCGGCCGCCGAGCCAGCGCTACGCCTATTCCAATTTCGGCTATTGCGTGCTCGGCCGCGTGATCGAGAAGCTCACCGGCCAGCCCTATGCCGAGCACGTCCGCACCGACGTCCTGGCGCGCTGCGGCGTCACCGACATGACGATTGCCGGCAACACCCGCGAGCAGCGCCAGGCCGGTGAAGTCGTCTATTACGGCCAGGGCGAAAATCCCTACATCATGAACGTCCGGCGGATGGATTCCCATGGCGGCTGGATCGCGACGCCGGCGGACCTCGTGCAATTCCTGATGCATGTCGACGGCTACACGAGGCCGGCGAACATCCTGCGGCCGCGCACCATCGAGGTCATGACCACCGCGCCCAGCTACAGCCCGGACTACGCCAAGGGTTTTTGCGTCAACAAGTCAGGCAATTGGTGGCACAATGGCAGCCTGCCGGGCACGAGCACCATTGCGGTCAGGACCCATGGCGGCTTCTGCTGGGCCGCCTTCACCAACACCAGACGCAGGAATTCCGACATGGATGGCGATCTCGACAATCTCAACTGGAACATGGCGCGCCAGGTCGGCGAATGGCGGGTGGCCTGAGCCATGATCCGGGAAGGTGGATGCCTGTGCGGCGCGGTGCGGTTCAAGGCGGAGGGCGAGCCGCTCAACGTCCGCATCTGCCATTGCCGCATCTGTCAGAAGGCGATGGGCTCGCCCTATTTCGCCCGTGCGCAGTTCGACCAGCGCGCGCTGACGGTCCAGGGCGAGACCGAACGCTATGCGTCGTCCGAGAACATTGACCGCGTATTCTGCAAGCGCTGCGGCACGCGGCTGTTCGCCTGGCGGCGCAACGGCACGCTGGCGGGCGTTTCACTCACGACCTTCGACGACCGCAACGCCTTTACGCCGACCGAGCACATCTGGGTCTCGGAAAAGCTGGCGTGGCTGAAGCTCGATGACGGTCTGACGCAATATCAGGGAACGATTCCGGCCTGATGTCAGGCCTGGCCTGACACAGGCGCCCTCGCCGCCTGAGCGCGCCGTCCCGTCGTCGTCGCGATCCAGATTCCGGCGAACACCGCGACGATGCCGGCCGCCAGATTCCAGCGCAGCGGTTCGTTCAGCAGCCAGGCCCCGACCAGCGAGGCCGTGATCGGATTGACCGTCACCGAGATCGCGACGCGCGTCGGTGTCGTACGCTCCAGCGCGAAGGCCCAGAGATAGAAGGTCAGCGCTGCGCCGAAGGCACCGAGATAAGCAGCCGCCAGCCATTGCGGCATGCCGAAGCCGGCGACCGGTGCAAAGCTGCCGCGGACACAGGAGAGCGGGATCAGGCAGATCGCGCCCGCCGCCATGCTCATGGTCGTGAACGCGATTGGGCCGGAGCGCCGGATCAGCGGCTTCGACCAGATGCCGTAGAGCGCCATGCACAGCGCCGCCGCCATCATCAGGAGATCGCCGCGCCAGGCGCCTGATGGTGCCGAAGTCAGGTCGGAGAGCAGCGCCACCGCCACGCCAAAGGTCGCGATCACGACACCGATCGACTTGCGCCAGGTCAGGGCTTCAGCGCCGAGCGCGGCGCCGATCACGAGCGACAACAGAGGAAGCGTCGACAGAGCGAGCGCGCCGCGCGCGGCGGTCGTGAAGATCAGCGACGCGTTGAACAGGATCGGGAACAGCGCAAAGAACAGGATACCGAGCGCGATGGCGGCGGCCCAGTCGCCCCGCTCCGGCCAGCGATCGCCGCGCAGCAGCGTGAGAGGCAACAGCAGGAGGAAGCCGATGCCGAACCGGAACGAGCCGATCGCCAGCGGATCGATGCTGCCGACGAGGTAGCGCGTCGCGCCGATCGAAGTCCCGCCCAGCGCGCTCGACAGCACGGCGGCCAGAACGCCAAGAATCTCGCCCACGCTTGCTCCCGTTGATGCCTAGAAAGCAGCATAGGAGGCGCGCCCAAACAGGGAATGGAATTTCCGTCATGCCAGGATAAGTTTTCGTCATGACCGCACCCGTTCTCGATCCTGATCTGCTGAAGGCCTTCGCCGCCGTCGCCGAGCATCGCTCCTTCACGCGCGCCGCCGCGGCGCTCAACCGGACCCAATCGGCGGTCAGCGTCCAGATCAGGCGCCTGGAAGAACGGCTCGGCGCAAAACTGTTTCAACGCACCAGCGCCGGCGTTGCACTGACCGCAGCAGGCGACGAACTCCTGGTCTATGCGAAGCGGCTGCTCGACCTCAATGCAGAGGCCGTCGATGCGCTCCGCGCGCGCAAGCACGAAGCCGTGGTCCGCCTCGGCGTGATGGACGACTACGGCACGATCGTCATTCCGCCATTGCTGGCGCAATTCGCCAAAAGCCATCCGGAGATCCGGGTCGAGATCGAGACCGGGCTGACCGCGACGATGCCGGCCCGGCTCGGCGAGGCCTATGACCTCGTCATCGCCATGCACCCGGAGGGACGCGGCGACGGCGAGCTGCTGCGACGCGAGCAGGCGGTGTGGGCCGCGGCCGCATCATATTCAGTCGGGGCACCGCACGACGCGCTGCCCATCGCGCTCTACCCACACGGCTGCCTGTTCCGGCAATGGGCTGCGGACGCCCTCGATGCCGCCGGCCGGCCCTGGCGCCTCGTCTTTGTCAGCCGGACGCTTGCAGCGGTTGAGGCGATCGCAGCCCAGGGTCTTGCGATCACCGTCGTGAAAGCCGGCACCCTGCCGCCCCGCCTGCGCGTCCTGTCGGAGCGCGACGGCCTGCCGCCGCTGCCGGCCGCGGACATCCGCCTCCATTGCGCGCGCAAGCTGTCGCGTCCGGCGGCCCTGCTGGCGGATCATCTGCAGCGTGGCATTCCGGAACCGGCCACCCTATGTTGAGCTGAAGCGTTGCTGCACGACCGGGTTTGGCTGGGACGGCTGCAAGGCCGCGAGCAAACCGGGATAGACGAGCCGTGAACATTTCCCTTTATGATCTTTCGGTGTGGGTGCTGCCGCTGGTCCTGGCCATCACCTTCCACGAGGCCGCGCACGCCTTCGTCGCCTACCGTCTCGGCGACAATACGGCCTGGCAGCTCGGCCGCGTCAGCTTCAATCCTGTCAGGCACATCGATCCCTTCGGCACCCTGATCCTGCCGGCGATGCTGCTGTTCGCGCATTCGCCGTTCCTGTTCGGCTATGCCAAGCCGGTGCCGGTGAATTTCCGCAAGCTCAACAACCCCAGGCTCGACATGGTCTGGGTGGCGCTGGCCGGGCCCGCGACCAATATCCTGCTGGCGCTCGCGGCGGCTCTCGCCCTTCACGCGCTGCCCTTGGCGCCGGCAGGGTCGGCGCAATGGATCTTCGACAATCTCAAGAATGCGCTGGTCATCAACGCGATCCTGGCCGTCTTCAACATGATGCCGATCCCGCCGCTCGACGGCGGCCGCGTCGCGGTCGGGCTGCTGCCACGACCGCTCGCTTTGCCGCTGGCCCGGCTCGAGCCGTTCGGTATGCTGATCCTGATCGGCCTGTTGATCCTGCTGCCGCTCGCGGGCTCGCAGTTCGGTCTAAATCTTGATGTTATTTCAGCAATACTGCGAACGTTGACCGGTTATGTGATTCAGGCTGTTCTCTTCCTGACCGGCAATGCGTAGTTGAACAGAACACCCGAATACGAGCCGAAGGGCCAGAGGCCGACTTGGTCAAAGCTGCCGATATGCTGATCGCGCGACGCGCGGACACCCGTGCCCGCGCCGATTTCGCCACCTGGAAGATGATGGCCAAACTCAACGGGGCGTCCGCGCTGCCTGCGGAGGCCCAGGAGTTCCTCAGCAGCTACAAGAATCTGCTGGCCCGGATGAGCGAGGGCGAGGCCACCGAGGCCACCATCGCCGCGATCTACAAGGCCTACTATGCCGAAATGGGTGGCGGCGGAACTCCGCCCGATGTCCGCCCCCGCCAGGCCGAGCCGGCCGCGGACAATGTTACCGCCTTCCGGCGCCCGGCACCGAAACCGAAAACGACCAACCTTTTTGGGGCTGGCACGGCCGCTGGAACCCAGAAACGACCGCTCCCCGTGGCGCTGATCTTCGCCTGCCTGGTGGTGGTCTATGTCGGGATCCGGTTTTACTGGCGCTGAGCCGACTTCTTCTTTTTCTTCTCGTCCGGCGGCTTGAACATGATCTCGACGGTGCGCTCGAACCGGTCCTCGGTCAGCGCGGCCGGCGGCGTCGGGAACGGGTCGGATTTGTGGACCATGGAGATCGCAGCCGCATCGTAGGCGGGATCCCCGGACGACTGCACGACGTCGACCGACAGCACGTTGCCGCGCCGGTTGAGCGCGAAGCTCACCTTTGCCGTCTGGTTACTGGGCTCCTTGCCCTCCGGATTGACCTTGTGCGCCGAAAGATGCGCGCTGATCTTCCGGTTCCAGTCGGCCGTCAGCTTCAGGAGGTCCTTGCCGATGCCGAGCACCGGCGCCATGGCCTTCTCGGCCTCGCGCGCGGCGTCCTCGAAGGTTTGCCGCTCCATCGCGACCGACTTCTGCGATGCTTCCATGGCCGGGGTTTCGACCGCGGCCAGCTTCGGATCGTCGTCCTGCTCCTTCTTCGGCTTGTTCTCGGTGACGATCCGGTCGGCCTCCTCGACCTCTTGCGGCCGGTCCTGGGGAAGATCCGTTTCCTTGACCTCGGCCTTTTGCTCAGGCAGCGCCGGGCGCTCTTCCTGCTCGTCGGCGTCCGTCGGCCCGGGCGGCATATCGGTCTCTCGCGCCGGCGGCGACGTCATCTCGACCGCGAACTCCGCTCCCGCCGCCCCCAGCCCTTCGTCACCGTCATCGGCCTGCAGGTTTGCGAGCGCGAGCGCAGCGCCACCCACATGGAGCGCGACCGCCGCGATCGCGGCCAAGATCCACAGCTTCCGGGATGATCTGGGTTCGTGCTCGGGGTCGGACATGGCAATCCCTATGGTTGCGCCGTGCCCGCGGCTGCCGGTCCCGCCTGCCCGGCCGGACCTTCCAGCGCAACCAGCTTCACCCGCGTGTAGCCGCCGGAGCGCAACAGCTCCATGACGCCCATCAGCTCACCATAGGGCACGGAGCGATCCGCGCGCAGGAAGAGGTACTTGTCCTTGCTCATGTCGGACATGGAGTCGAGGGTCATGATCAGCTCGGCCCGGTGCACGGAGTCCTCTCCGATCGCCAGCGTCAGATCGCGCTTGATGCTGAGATAGGTCGGCTTGTCCGGCTTCTTCTGCGGCGTCGCGCTCGAGGTCGGCAGGTCGATCGGCAGATCGACCGTGGAGAGCGGCGCTGCGACCATGAAGATGATCAGCAGCACCAGAATGACGTCGATGAACGGCGTGACGTTGATGTCATGCGTTTCCGAGAAATCGTCCTCGTCATCATTGCCTGCGAGCGAGACGGCCATGGTTCACTCCGCTGCGCGCGAATGCACGCTGCCGTGGCTACGGTCGAGATCGCGCGAGAGCAGCCGCCCCGCCGCGCCCGAGGCACGGCTGACCAGTTCGAGATAGCCCTTCGTCACGCGCGAGAAGTGATTGTAGATGATGACGGCGGGAATGGCGGCGACGAGGCCGATCGCGGTGGCGAGCAGCGCCTCGGCGATGCCGGGCGCGACCACGGCGAGGTTGGTCGTCTGCGACTTCGAGATGCCGATGAAGCTGTTCATGATGCCCCAGACCGTGCCGAACAGGCCGACGAAGGGCGACGTGGAGCCGATGGTCGCGAGCACGCCCATGCCGATGCGGATGCGCCGCGCCTCCGCGCGCACGATCTCCTGGAAGCTCGAGGCTGCGCGCTCCTTGATGCCGGCATCGCTGGACAGGCCGGCCGACATCCGCGCCTCGCGCAGCGCCGCCGCCAGGAACGACGGCAGGATGCCCTCCTTGGAGCCGAGCGCCATCTGGGCTTCGGCGAGCGAGCGCGCCTCCGCGACTTTCTTCAGCGCCGAACGAAGCTTGGCCGAGGCGACCGACAGCTCGATCGACTTCGCGATCAGGACCGTCCAGGTCATGAGCGATGCAAAGGCGAGCCCGATCATCACCGCCTTCACGATGACGTCCGCCGACATGAACATCACCCAGGGCGACAATTCCTTCATGGCCGGGGTAGCGGATACAACGTCGGACTTCGCCGCCGTCGGTGCGGCGGCCGTGGGAGCCGTGGTGGCCGACGGAGCCGTGGCGGCCGAGGGAGCCGCAGGCACCGCCACGGGCGCGGTGACGGGCGCAGCCGCAGGCGCCGTTGCCGACGGTGCTGCCGCCGGAGCGGGCGCGGCCGGCTGAGCCTTCGACTGGGCCGCTGCCGGCGCAGCCGGCTGGGTTTGTGTCTGGGCAGAAACAGGCGATGCGAGCCAGGCGGCCGCCAGAAGGACGGCTGCGGCAAGGCTGGCTTGGAAGGTCATGGTCTTCATACTTCGGCCCAGTAGCGAATGAGGTTGTGATAGATACCCGTCAATTTGACCGTTTCGGGATCGTCACGCCCGAGCCGTTCCACCAGCGCCTGTATCGCGGTGTCGAGGTCAAAGATCATGCTCCGGGCTTGATCGTCCCGTATCATGCTCTGAAGCCAGAAGAAAGACGCAACCCGCGTTCCCCTCGTCACCGGCGTGACGAGATGGAGGCTGGTCGAGGGATAGAGCACGCAGTCGCCGGCTGGCAACTTGACTTCGTGCGAACCGTAGGTGTCCTCGATCACAAGTTCGCCACCGTCGTATTCCTCCGGCTCGGCCAGGAACAGCGTCACCGACAGGTCTGTGCGGATGCGAAGGCCGGTCAGACGGTCGCCGCGGATCGCGTTGTCGACATGCAGGCCGAAATGGTGGCCGCTGTCGGCCGCGTAGCGGTTGAACAGCGGCGGGAAGATCTGGAGCGGGATCGCCGCCGCGATGAAGCGCGGGTTCGACGTCAGTGCCGAGATGATGCGGTTGCCGAGCTTACGCGCGACCTCGCTGTCCGGCGGCAATTGCTCGTTGCGCTTCACCATGGCCGACTGCGAGCCCGCGGTGGAGCGGCCGTCTTCCCACGCGCTGGCATCCATGATGCGGCGGAAATCCGCCACATCATCTTTGCTCAGGATGCCAGGCAGGCACGTCAACATGATCAGAACTTCGCTGTCGTGGTCAGATAGAACGCCCGTCCCGGCGCGACGGCCACGAACGGCACCGCGCTGCGATAGAGCGTGTCGTAGTACAGCTTGTTGGTGAGGTTCTGCGCGTAGAACCTCATGCTCCAGTTCTTGTCGATCTTCTTCTCGACGAAGGCGTCGAAGCGCCAGTAGCTCGGCAGCTCGTTGCCGGTGTTGGCCGCGAACGTGCCGCCATAGACCTTCGAGCGGTACACCGCCTGCCCGCCGATCTCCCAGCCGTCGTCGAACTTGTACTTGCTCAGCATGCTGAACGACTGATGGGCGACGTTGGCAAGCTGCAGGCCGATGTTGGAGGCGATGCCGCTTTGCGTGACCTTCGACTGCATCAGCACCAGGCCGCCGAAGATGCTCCAGCGATCGGTGATCTTGCCCTCGGCCTCGATGTCGATGCCCTGGATCCTGTAGGCCGCGCCCGAAGTGAGCAGGTTGTTGACGGTCTCTCGCGCGTTGTCTTTCGTGGTCTGGAACAGCGCTGCGCTGACCAGCAGGTGACGATCCGCCAGCTCCCATTTGGTGCCGATTTCGGCGGCCTTGTTGCGCTCGGGCCCCAGCAGGATGGCCGTGTTTGCCGGAATGCCACCGTAATCGGTGCCGGTCGCATCGAGCTCCGACCCGAACGGATTGGCCGAGGTCGCATAGGCCACATAGACGCTGCCGATCGACATCGGCTTGTAGACCGCGCCGACGTTGTAATTGACGAGATCGTTGTTCTGCTTGAGCCAGGCCGAGTTCGTGGACGAGCTCTGGCTGTAGCCGTCATAGCGGACGCCGCCATTCAGAATGATGGTGTCCTGCCAGTTCGCGGTGTCCATCACATAGACGCTGCTGGTGTTGACGCCATAGCGCGTCGGGTTTCCAACCAGCGAGGGCGTGCCGAAGGGGATGTTAGTGTATTGCGGGGAGTAGAGATTGACCCCCGTAACGGCGCCAGTGCTCGTGAAAGCGTTGCCGGCCAGCTCCGACGCGAGACCCGCATAGCGGTCGATCGAGATATTCTCGTTGGTATATTCGACGCCGAACACCGCGGTGTGCTTGACCCCGCCGGTGTCGAGCTTGAACGTGGCCTCGTTCTGGTTGGCCCACACGTCCACGTTCTGGTAGCGGCTCTGCGCGCTCGCCGTCGTGGTCCAAGCCATCGGATTGCCGCTGATCGTATTCGGGTTCTGCGGCAGCGTACCGATATAGTTCAAGAGTGAGTGCTCGCCGCGCACCTTGCTGGTCAGGGTGATGGCCTCGTTGACCTTGTACTCGATCGTGCCGGTGCCGAAATCCTGCCGCGCAGTCTGGAAGTCGCGGTTGAGGAATCCGTACCAGTTGCCGCGCGGAATGCCCGCCGACGTCACCGGCACGTTGCCCTGCTTGTAATAAGGCACGCCGAAATCCGGCAGGCCGCTGAGGTCGGTGTGGACGTAGTTCGTCGTGATCTTGATGTCGTTGGTCGGGGTGTACTTCGTCGAGAGGAAGGTGCCCCAGCGATTGTCGGTCACGTAATCGCGGCCTGCGACATTGGCATCCTGGAACAGGCCGCCGGTGCGCACCGAGAAGGTCGGATCGACCACCTGGTTGACGTCGATCGTGACGCGCTTGGTCCGGTCGGTGCCGAACTCGGTATCCATGCGCTGGAAGTTGCGATCGCCGGCCTGCTTGGTGACGATGTTGATGGCGCCGCCGGCGGTGCCGCGGCCCGCATAGGAGGATGCCGGGCCGCGCAGGATCTCGATCTGCTCGGTGAAGAAGTTCTCGCGGATGGAGACCGCGGGATCGCGAATGCCGTCGATGAAGACGTCGTTGCGCGCGTCGAAGCCGCGGATGAAGAAGCGGTCGCCGAACGCGTTGCCACCTTCACCCGAGCCGAGCGTCACACCGGCGGTCGATCGCCCGATCTCCTTCAGCGTCGTGGCATTCTTGTCCTGGAGCACTTCCTTGCTGAGCACCGTGATGGTCTTCGGCGTGTTCAGCATCGGCTCGGGAAACTTGCCCGAAGCCTGGACGTGGTCGACCTTGTAGGGCGCGGCCGGATCGGAATAAGGATTGCGGTCCACCTCGCCGGCCGGTGCGGCGGGAGCAGCCGTCTGCGCCGCCTGCTGGCGCTGCGCGGCGCGGCGAAGCGCGTTGCGCGCGCGAACCTGATCCGGCGTGGGCTTCGACGCCGTCGGGCGCGGCCGCTGCACCGGAGCATCGACCGTCACCGGCGGCAGGTTCGACTGCTGCGCCTCTGCGCCGCTCGAGACCGATGCCACGGCGATCAAGCTCGCGACGGCCGAGACCTTCTTGCCGGAAATACCCGAAGACTTTTCATCCACCGGATCGAATGCTGCGACCGAACGCAACGACTTCGGTGCGACCACCTGCCCCATTACAACACGCCCCATCTTCATGTTCGCTCACTCACTTCGACGAGCGATCGGGCTGTTGGTATCGGCGGCAAAATAGTGGGTCAATGCGGGCAGGCCGCGAGAACCTTTGAATAAGTCCAGATCAAAACGATTCTAAACTGAAGTTTGAAACGGTTCTAAAGATATATTGGACTCGTTCTAAAACGCTCGCGAAAAATACCGCCAAATCGGCGGCGATGCTCACAGCATCAATCGCTGCTCGGCGGCTTCATCAGCGAGAACAATTCGTCGACAGTCTTCTGCGCGACGGCACGCACGCGATCGGTGTTGTCCATGCCGGCGATGTTGACGCCATTGACCACGGCCTTGATCTCGTCGCGGAAGTCCGTGAGGAAGCGCAAGGGATCGCGCTGCTCGTTGGCAACGCGCGCAATCAATCCCGTGATCAGAATCTGGCACGCGATCAGCTTGCCGTTCAACTCGTCCATCCTGCGCTCCCATCGTGGCGGCGCCGATATGGACGATGCCGATTTTCCTGACAACCGAAACGCGACCAGCGCGATTTAGAACCGTTCTTGCATCATGTGCATCCGCACGGCCTGACGGGGGTGCTGTGCCGGTCCCGCCGCATCCCCCGCGAGCATTGCCTTATTCTTACTCGCTGATCGCCCGCAGTGGGAAAATGCAGCACTGCACACCGGCGCGCCAGTGAGTTGCCTAGACGGTGCAAAGCTTTCCAATTGTTTAGATTTCTCACCGGATAGTGCTGTTTACACTGGAACTTGGCGTGTATTATACAAGCGCCCTGGAACCCAATGATTGCCCCAAAATTCGTAAGCTAGGGCACAAGAGCCGACACGAGCCGACATGAAAAAAACACGGCCGATCCTCTGGATTCTGATCCTCGCGGCCGTGGCCTCCGCGGGTTACTATGGTTGGCAGAAATACGGCTCGCCGGACGCCGGAAAATCCCAGACAGCGCAGAAAGGTCCGCCCCGCGCGCCCTCCATTCCCGTGAGCGTGGCGCCGGTCCAGAAGGTCGACTTCCCGGTCTATCTGACCGGTCTCGGCACGGTTCAGGGCTTCAACACCGTCCAGGTCCGCACCCGGGTGGACGGCCAGATCGACAAGATCGCCTTCACCGAAGGCCAGATCGCCAAGGAGGGCGAGCTTCTGGCCTCGATCGACCCCCGCCCCTATCAAGCCACGCTCGACCAGGCCAAGGCCAAGAAGGCGCAGGACGAGGCGAATCTGGCTAATGCCAATCTCGAGCTCCAGCGCGCCATGAAGCTCGGCGAATTCGCCACCGCACAGCGGGTCGACACCCAGCGTTCCACCGTCGCCCAGCTCACCGCCCAGATCGCCGCCGACGAGGCCGCAATCGCCAACGCCCAGACCCAGCTGGACTACACCCAGGTCAAGGCGCCGATCACCGGCGTCGCCGGCCTGCGCCAGGTCGATGTCGGCAACATCGTCAACGCCTCGACACAGACCGGCATCGTCACGATCACGCAGGTCGAGCCGATCTCGGTGATCTTCACCGCGCCGGAAGACCAGCTTCCCTACATCAGCGAAGGCCAGAAGGCCGGCGCGCTCAAGGTGATCGCGTTCACCACCGACGGCAAGAAGACGCTGGCCGAGGGCAAGCTCGCGGTCATCAACAACCAGGTCGACACCACCAGCGGGACTATTCGGCTCAAGGCGGTGTTCGACAACAAGGACCACGCGTTGTGGCCGGGACAGTCGGTGTCGACGCGCCTTCTGGTGCGGACGCTGAAGGATGCGACCGTGGTTCCGGATGACGCGGTCCAGCATTCGACCAACGGCCTCTACGCGTACACCGTCAATCAGGACAACAAGGCCGAAGTGCACAAGATCAAGGTCAGCTACTCCATCGACGGCCATTCGGTCGTCGACGAAGGGCTCACGCCCGGGCAGCAGGTGATCACTGGCGGTCAATTCAAGGTGCAGCCCGGAAGCCTCGTCTCGACGGCGATGGCAAGTTCGGATCCGGGACAGAACAAGGTACGACGGGAATGACCGAGGGCGGGATTTCGGCACCTTTCATCCGTTATCCCATCGGCACCTCGCTGCTGATGGCCGGCATCCTCTTCGTCGGTCTCGTCGCCTATCCGCTGCTGCCGGTCGCGCCGCTGCCGCAGGTGGACTTCCCGACCATCCAGATCACCGCCAATTTGCCGGGCGGCAGCCCCGAGACGATGGCCTCGTCGGTGGCCCAGCCGCTGGAGCGCCAGTTCGCCCAGATCCCGGGCATCGCCCAGATGACCTCGACGAGCTATCTGGGCACGGCATCGATCACCATCCAGTTCGACCTCAACCGCAGCATCGACGGCGCCGCCAACGACGTGCAGGGCGCCATCAACGCCGCCAGCGGCCAGTTGCCGAAGAACCTGCCCTCGCCGCCGACCTACCGTAAGGTCAACCCGGCCGACGCGCCGATCCTGCTGCTGTCGGCGACGTCGGAGACACTGCCCCTCACCACCGTCAGCGACGCGGTCGACGCCCAGCTCGCCCAGCAGATCAGCCAGCTCTCCGGCGTTGCGCAGGTGTTCATCGGCGGCCAGCAGAAACCCTCCATCCGCATCCAGGTCGACCCGGCGAAGCTCGTCGCCAAGGGCCTGTCGATGGAGGACGTGCGCAGCCAGATCGCGATCACCACGGTCGACAGTCCGAAGGGCAACATCGACGGCGAGAAACGCGCCTACACCATCTACGCCAACGACCAGCTCACCCAGTCCAAGGACTGGAACGACGTCATCATCGCCTACCGCAACGGCGGCCCGTTGCGCATCCGCGACATCGGCCAGGCGGTCAGCGGCGCCGAAGACGCCAAGCAGGCGGCCTGGGCCAACGGCAAGCGCGGCGTGTTCCTGGTGATCTTCAAGCAACCCGGCGCCAACGTCATCGAGACCGTCGACAGGATCAAGGCGACCCTGCCCCGCCTCGTGGCGGCGATCCCGCCGGCGATCAAGATCGAGCTCATCAGCGACCGCACCACGACGATCCGTGCCGCGGTCGAGGACGTGCAGTTCACCCTGCTGCTGACCATCGCCCTCGTGGTCATGGTCATCTTCATCTTCCTGCGCAGCTTCTGGGCCACCGTCATCCCCACCGTCACGGTTCCGCTGGCGCTCCTGGGCGCGTGCGCCTTGATGTGGGTCGTCGGCTATTCCCTCGACAACCTGTCACTGATGGCGCTCACGATCGCGGTCGGATTCGTCGTCGACGACGCCATCGTGATGCTGGAGAACATCACCCGCTATATCGAGGAAGGCGAATCGCCGATGGCGGCGGCCTTCCGCGGTTCCAAGGAAATCGGCTTCACCATCGTCTCGATCAGCATCTCGCTGGTCGCGGTGCTGATCCCGCTGCTGCTGATGGGCGGCATCATCGGGCGCCTGTTCCGCGAATTCGCCGTCGTGCTGGCGATGACCATCTTCGTCTCGATGTTCGTGTCGCTGACCCTGACGCCGATGATGGCCTCGCGCTTCCTGCGCGCCCATGGCGAGGTGCAGCACGGCCGCTTCTATCAATGGAGCGAGCGCGCCTTCGATGCGATGCTGCGCGGCTACGAATATGTGCTGGATCATGCCTTGGCCTGGCGGCGCACCACGCTCGCGATCTTCTTCGCCACGCTCGGCCTGTCGATCTACCTGTTCGTCCTGATCCCGAAGGGCTTCTTCCCGCAGCAGGACGTCGGCCTGATCACCGCGACCTCGGAAGCCTCGCAGGACATCTCGTTCAAGGAGATGCAGCGCCGCCAGGTCGAGCTCGGCAAGATCGTGATGGAAGACCCCGACGTCGCCACGATCGCGATGAACATCGGCGGCAGCGGCCGCGCCGGCAACAACGGCAACATGTTCATCACGCTGAAGCCGCGCAACGAGCGCGAGGCCTCGGCGCAGCAGATCATCGCGCGGCTGCGTCCCAAGCTCGAGAAGGTGTCCGGCGCCCGCCTCTACATGCAGGCGGCCCAGGACGTCCGGCTCGGCGGCCGGCCGACGCGCACGCAGTTCGAGTTCACCTTGCAGGATGCCGATCTCGCCGAGCTCAACGACTGGGCGCCGAAGATCCTGGCCAAGATGCAGACGCTGCCGGAGCTGCGTGACGTCGCCACCGACCAGCAGACCCAGGGCACCACGGTCCAGCTCAAGATCAACCGCGACACCGCCTCGCGCTACGGCATCCAGCCGCAGCTGATCGACGACACGCTCTATGACGCCTTCGGACAGCGGCAGGTCACGCAGTATTTCACCCAGCTCAACACCTACAAGGTGATCCTCGAGATCCTGCCGGAGCTGCAGGGCAATCTCGACAGCCTGAACAAGCTCTATCTGAAATCGCCGCTGACCGGCGACCAGGTGCCGCTGTCGACCTTTGCGACCTGGACCACCGATCCGGTCCGCCCGCTCTCGATCAGCCACCAGGGCCAGTTCCCGGCGATCACGATCAGCTTCAACCTCGCGCAGGGCGTCGCGCTCGGCCAGGCAACCGAGGCCGTGCAAAAGGCGATGGCCGAGCTCGGCGCACCGCCGACGCTGAACTCGAGCTTCCAGGGCACCGCGCAGGCGTTCCAGCAGTCGCTCGGCACCGTGCCGCTCCTGATCCTCGCGGCGCTGGTCGTGGTGTACCTGATCCTCGGCATTCTCTACGAGAGCTACATCCATCCGATCACGATTCTGTCGACCCTGCCCTCGGCCGGCGTCGGCGCGCTCGCGATCCTGATGGCGGCCGGCTTCGACTTCAGCCTGATCGCGCTGATCGGCATCATCCTGTTGATCGGCATCGTGAAGAAGAACGGCATCATGATGGTCGACTTCGCGATTGCCGCCGAACGCGACGAGCACAAGACGCCGGAGGAATCGATCCGCCAGGCCGCGCTGTTGCGCTTCCGTCCGATCATGATGACGACGATGGCAGCCCTGCTCGGCGGCGTGCCCTTGATGCTCGGCCACGGCACCGGCGCGGAGATCCGCCAGCCGCTCGGCTACGCCATGGTCGGCGGCCTGATCGTCAGCCAGGCGCTGACGCTGTTCACGACGCCCGTCGTCTATCTCTATCTCGATGAGCTCAACAACTGGTTCTCGGGCTGGGGCCGTACGGGTGACGGCGAAGGGCACGAGACGCACGAGCACGGCAGCGTCAAGCAAGCCGCCGAGTAAGCTTGCGCCGCGGCTCCCGCGACGCTACAGCGAGACCCCCGGTTCACGCCAACGCGGTTTCGCCATGCCCATGCAATCAAGACTTGTCGCCCTCGCCGCTGCCCTCCTGTTGTCGACGGGCGCCGCGCATGCCCAGCAGGGCGCCAAGAAGAATGCTGCTCCCGCGGCGCAGCCCACGCCCGCCCCGACGCAGCCGCAGGCTGAAGGTGCTCCCGGACAGCCCGGCTGGATCGTCCGCTGCACCAGCGCCAGTCGCGAGGCACCACTCGAATGCGCGATGGAGCAGAACGCGGTGCTGACCAAGACCGGCCAGACCGTCGTCCTGATCAACATCCGCATCGCGCCCGACACCCGCACGCCCATCGCGCTGCTGCAATTGCCGCTCGGCCTCAACCTTCCCGTCGGCGCCAAGCTCCAGGTCGACGAGGGCAAGACGGCCGATCTCCAGATCCAGACCTGCGAGAACCGCGGCTGCTACGCCTCGACACCGATCGCAGCGGACCTGCTCGCAGCGTTGCGGTCGGGCAAGCAGCTGAAGGTCTCGTTCCAGAACATGGCCAAGGAGACGATCGCGATCCCGATGCCGCTCGGCGATTTCGCGGCGGCCTACGACAAGATCAAGTAACGAAGGTCTTTCGTTACTACCCCGCCATTTGCGCGTTGCGCGATTCCATCAGTCCACGCCGAGATAGGCCTTCTGCACCTGCGGGTCCTTGGCGAGCGCTGCCGCGGTGCCCGAGAGCACGCTCTTGCCGACCTGAAGCACCGTCGCAAAGTCGGAGACTTCCAGCGCGAGCTCGATCGACTGCTCGGCGAGCAGGATGGTCAGGCCCTCGCGATGCAGGCGGCCGAAGGTCTCGTACATGGACTCGACGACGGCCGGCGCGAGGCCGAGCGACGGCTCGTCCAGCATCAGCAGCTTCGGATCGCTCATCAGCGCGCGGCCGACCGCGAGCATCTGCCGCTCGCCGCCCGACATGGTGCCGGCGCGCTGGTTGCGGCGCTCCTTCAGGCGCGGGAAGACCTCGTAGACGCGTTCGAGCAGCGTCGTCTGACGCGACTTGTCGTGCAGCGGCGTCGCACCTAACATCAGGTTGTTCTCGACGCTCTGCTGGACGAACAGGCGCCAGCCCTCCGGCGACAGCGCAAGGCCCTTGCGCACGATCGCAAAGGCCTTCTGTCCCGCGATCTCCTCGCCGCGAAAGCTGATCGAGCCGGCATGCACGGGGATGAGGCCGGCGATCGCGTTCAGCGTCGTGGTCTTGCCGCCGCCATTGGAGCCGAGCAGCGCGACGACGCTGCCCTCCGGCACCTCCAGCGACACGTCGGAGATGCCGATGAGGTCGCCATAGCGCACTTCGAGATGCTCGATCCTGAGAAGCGCCCCGCTCATAGGTCCGGCCCGCCCATCAGCTCGACCGGTGTGTGGCCGGCCGCGGCCTTCGCGGCGCGTTTTCCGAGATAGGCTTCGATCACGGCCGGATTGGAGGTGACCTCGCGTGGGCTGCCGCGCGCGATCTCCTTGCCCTGGTGAAACACCATCACGCGGCTCGCGAGCGACATGATCACTTCCATGATGTGCTCGACGATGACGAGCGTGATGCCGGAGCGGTGGATGTCGCGGACGAGATCGATGGCGAGCCTCACCTCATGCGCGTTGAGACCGGCCATGGCCTCGTCGAGCAGCAGCACCTTAGGCTCGGTCGCCAGCGCCCGTGCGATCTCCAGCCGCTTGCGGCCGGGCGTGCCGAGCGAGCGCGCCGGCGCCTCCGCAAGGCGGCTCATGCCGACGCGCTCCAGCACCGCGCGTGCGCTGGTCTCGGCCTCCTTGCGATGCGGGGTGCGCAGGAAGGCGCCGATCATGACGTTCTCCAGCACCGTCATGCCCTCGAAGGTCTGCGGCACCTGGAAGGTGCGGGCGAGCCCGAGGGCGGCGCGCCGCTCCGGCGCGACGTCGGTGATGTCGCTCCCCTCGAACAACACGCGGCCGGAGGTGGTCTTGAGGTCGCCGGTGAGGCAGTTGAAGAAGGTCGACTTTCCCGCGCCGTTCGGGCCGATCAGGCCGAGGATGTCGCCCTGCTCCAGCGTCACGGAGGCGTCGTCCACCGCCTTGAAGCTGCCGAACGCCTTGGTGATGCCGCGCGCTTCAAGGAGCATGGCTTGCTCCCGTGTCGGTCTTCGACGTGTCAGTCTTGGGCTTGCCGCGCCGGGTGAGCAGGCTGAGCAGGCCGCCCGGCTGGAAGCGCGCGATCAGCACGATGATCGCACCGTAGACCACGAAGGTGAGCCCGGCGCCCTTGCCGCCAAGCCAGCTGTTGGAGATCTCCTCCAGCGGCACCAGGATCGCAGCGCCCACCAGCGGTCCGAACAGCAGCCCTGCCCCGCCCAGCGCGGCCATGATCAGGATCTTCACCGAGATCAGGATCCCGAGCCCGGACTCGGGATCGACGAAGCCGAACATCATCGCATAGAGTGCGCCGGCGACGCTGGTCAGTGCCGCGCTCAGCATGTAGGCGTAGAGTTTCGTGCGGCTCGCGGGCGCGCCGAGCGAGCACGCGGCGCGCTCGGAATCCTTGATCGCCCGCAGGTAAAATCCCATCCGGCTGTTGGTCATCCACCAGGTGATCGCAAGCGTGACAGCGAGAACGGCGAGGAAGAGATAGTAATACGGCAGCGCCGACAGGAACGAGAGATCGAAGATGTTGCGTGGGACCGTCGGACCGGAGAGACCGACGGCCGCGCCAAGCCATTCGGTGTTGGTCACGATCAGCCGCATCGTTTCGGCGACCGCGATCGTCGCCATGCTGAAATAATGGCCTGACAGCCGCAACGTCGGCACGCCGACGATCGCGGCGAGCCCGACCGCCAGCACGATGCCGCCGGGAATGCCGAACAGCGGCGACAGGCCGAATTTGGCGTAAGCACCCATCGCGGCATAGGCACCGCAGCCGAAGAACACGACGTGGCCGACCGAGACCTGCCCGGCATAGCCGCCGACGATGTTCCAGGCCGAGGCTGCAATCGCATAGAGCAGCACCAGCGCGCCGAGGCGCTGCTGGAACGGCGAGGACAGCAGCAGCGGATAGGCGATCGCAAAGGCTGCGACGACCGAGAGCCAGATCCAGCGCCGCATCACATCTTCCCCATCAGGCCCTGCGGCCGGAACCAGAGGAAGAACAGGAACAGGACATAGACGATGATGTCCTTGTAGATCGCGCCGATGAGATATCCGGACAGAGATTCGATCACGCCGATCAACAGGCCGGCAACGAGAGCACCCGGCACGCTGCCAAAACCGCCGAGCGAGACCGTGACGAAGGCGACGATGCCGAGCGTCTCGCCGACGGTCGGCACGATGTAGAAGAAGTTCGCGATCAGCGCGCCGGCCAGCCCAGTGGCGCCGGCCGCGATCGCCCAGGCGATCGCCTGCATGGTGTCGGGCCGGATGCCCATCAGCTGGGCCGCGGTCTGATCCTCCGCCACCGCCAGCATTTTCGAGCCGAGCGAGGTGCGGGTCAGCAACAGATGCAGGCCGAGCGTCACCAGGAGCGCGACGACGCCCGCGAGCAGCCGCGAGGCCTCGATGCGCAGGCCGGCAAAGGCATAGGTGCCGCCCACGATGTTCGGCGGCATCGACAGGAAGTTGGCGCCGAACCACCAGAACACGGAATAGCGCAGCAGCAGCGCGAGGCCGAAGGTGCCGAGTATCTGCGCCAGCATCGGCCCTTTCATGATGTCGCGGATCAGGCCGAAATAGACCACGATGCCGAGCGTGGCGAGCACCAGCGTCGCCAGCGGGGCGCCGAGCAGCGGCCCTCCTCCCATCAGGGTATAGACGACATAGGCGACGTACATGCCGAGCATGACGAAGTCGCCATGCGCGAAATTGACGATGTTCATCATGCCCCACACCAGCGTGAGGCCCGAGGAGAACAGGGCATAGACGGCGCCAAGCAGAAGGCCGCCGACGATCACCTGCACGAGAACGAAGGACATGAGCTGCGCTGCTCTACCAGGCCTTGTGAAAAAGGCGGGACTTAAGGTCCCGCCTTCGCATGATCACCAGCCCTTGTAGGGCAGCATCGGCGCCTTCTGGGCATTGGCTTTCGGCCACACCGAGACGTAGTTCTCGCCGTCCTGAAGCTGGATGATGTAGGCCGAGGCCAGGATGTTCTGGCCCTTGTCATCGAACTTCACGCCCTTGTAGCCCATGATGAGCTGCTCCGGCTTGAGGTCGGTCGCCTTCAGCGCGGCCTGGATCTTGGCCGGATCGGTCGAGCCGGCACGGTCGATCGCGTCGACCAGCACGAAGAAGCCCTGCATCTGGCGGCCGACGGTGTCGTCCATCTCCTCGCCGCTCTTCTTCTTGTACATGTCGGCGATGATGGCGGACGGCGATCCGGGCGGACCCACCGCCCAGGACGAGCGGTTGAAGACGCCTTGCGAGAGCTTGCCGACCGCCTTGATGAAGGACGGATCGGAATAGCCGGCATCGTCCGCGAGCAGCAGCGGCGGCTTGTAGTCGAGCGACTGCATGGTCTTGGCGAACAGGATCGCGTCCGAAGTGTAGCTGATCATCAGCACGACATCGGGCTTCTTCTCCTTGAGCTGAAGCACCTGGGCCTGCACGTCGGTGGCGTTGACGGCATAGGCGATGTCGATGACCCCGTTGCGCTCCTTCGCCTTGAACCCGGAGGCGATCGTGCTCGCGACCGAGGTGCCGTATTCGGTGTTGTCATGGACCAGCGCGATGCTGTCGGTCTTGGCGCCGGCCGCCTTCATGTCGGTGAGGAATTCGTCGTAGATGCGGACGAAATCCGGCGCGATCGGCGTGGTGCGGAAGAACCATTTGAAGCCGCGCTCGGTGAGATTGGCGGCAACCGATTCCGGGGTGAGGAACGGGACGCCGTATTTCTCGGCGATCGCGCTCGAGGTCAGGGTGATGCCGGACTGATAGGCGCCGAGGATCGCGGCGACCTTCTCTTCCGTGATCAGCCGCAGCGCCTGGTTCTGCCCCGTCGCCGGGCTGCCCTGGTTGTCGGCGAACACCACCTCGACCTTGGCGCCGCCGAGGCCGGCAAGGCCGGCATTCTTCGCCAGCGGAAGACCGCCGAGTTCCGGATGGGCGTTGTTGATGATGTCCATGGCGACCTCGAGCGCCGCCTTGGCGTGCGCGCCGATCGAGGCCGTGCCGCCGGACATCGGCAGGATCGCGCCGATCTTGACGACCTTGTCCTGCGCCGTTGCACCCGAGACGAGCGCAAGGGACATTGCGGCCGCGCAAAGCAGCCCCGTGACCTGCTTCAATGTCATGAAATCAGACCTCCCAAGGGTTTCCCCAACCAAGATTTTTTGGAGAGCTTGGGCGAAACGCCCCGCCTCCGTTTGATTATGCCTGGCTGCGGGAGGATGGCATGCCGACTGGCTACCGGCAAGGTGAAACGGCCTGCGACGATGCTGCATGGGCAGGCAGGGATAACGGAAGGGCACGAACAGCGCTCAATCTGGCGTCGATTAGCGCGATCAAAACGACCCAAACCAACAACCGTAGGGTGGGTTAGCTGTGCGACTGCGCGAAGCGCAGTTCGCGTAACCCACCTCCTTGGTTTCCGCGGAGACGAAGATGGTGGATTACGCTGCGCTAATCCACCCTACGAAGCGTGCATTCAGCCCGCCACGTCGCTCGCCTGCAGCAGCGTCGTGAAGCCGCCATAGATCATGCGCTTGCCGTCGAACGGCATGTCGCCGTGCTTGAGCCGCGGGTCCGCCATCACCTTCTTGTTGACGGCATCGCGCGTCTCCCGGTCGCGATAGACGATCCAGGCGAACACCACGACCTCCTCCTCCGTCGCCATCACCGCGCGCGGAAACGAGGTCAACTCGCCATAGGGAACGTCGTCACCAATGCATTCGACATAGTCGAGCGCGCCATGCTCCATCCAGACCGCACAGGCCGTTCGCGCCAGGGCCTTGTAGGCCTCGATCTTGTCCTTCGGCACGGCCAGCACGAAACCATCGACATAGGGCATTCCTGATCTCCTTGGGTTGTGTGTGTGTCCCAAGGACGACCGGGCGCGTGGCGGCCCGACGTCGAAGACGCCAATTCCGCTGAGGCAAACCGTCGCGAGTGCCGACAAATCAGTGTTCAGAAAGCGCCCGGAACTGGCTGGGGAACCTGGATTCGAACCAAGACAAACAGAGTCAGAGTCTGTTGTGCTACCGTTACACCATTCCCCAACGGAATAGTCGAACAAATTCAATGCCTTACTGATTTGTCCGACTGTGGCCGGAAGCGCGTTTGGCGCAAATCACGGCTCAGGCGTGGCAGCGTTCTACCCGCTCGCATCTGGGCTGGCAAGCGCTGCGATCCACTGATCAAAGCGCGACAGCCAAAGCCTTGGGGTGAACGCCCTCGCCACTACTCCAGCTTGATGTTCGCGGCCTCGATCACCTTCTTCCAGCGCGCGGTCTCGGAGGCGATGTAGGCCGCGAACGGCTTCGAATCC
Organism: Bradyrhizobium sp. CCBAU 45389; assembly: GCF_028128625.1. Lineage (NCBI taxonomy): Bacteria > Pseudomonadati > Pseudomonadota > Alphaproteobacteria > Hyphomicrobiales > Nitrobacteraceae > Bradyrhizobium > Bradyrhizobium sp. CCBAU 45389. The sequence continues at coordinate 120,616 of NZ_LBIY01000002.1, forward strand.
ACCGCCACCGCGGAGGCGCCGAGTTCGGCCATCTTCTGCACCGTCTCCGGCTGCTGCATGAAGGCGCGAATCTCGGCCGAGAGCTTTTCGACGATCGGCTTCGGCGTGCCCGCGGGCACGAAGAAGCCGTGCCAAGCCACGGCCTCGAAGCCCGGCAGGAATTCGGCCACCGCCGGGACCTGCGGATCGAAGTCGGCCCGCTTCGGCGTCGCCGTCGCCAGCATCGCGAGCTGGCCGGTCTTCACCTGCGGCAGCAGCAGCGGCACGTTGTCGAAAGCGAGATCGATCTGGCCGCTGAGCAGGTCCGTCAGCATCTGGCTCGACCCCTTGTAGGGCACATGCACCATCTTGGTGCTGGTCATCTGCTGAAACAGTTCGCCCGCCAGATGCTGCGAGGTGCCGACGCCGGCGGAGCCGAACGAGACCTTGTCCGGGTTGGCCTTCAGATAGGCGATCAGCTCCGGCACGGTGCGGGCCTTGATCTTGTTGGGGTTCACCACGAGCACGTTGGGCACAACGCTGATCTGGGCGACCGGCACCAGATCCTTGTCCGGCTGGTAGCTCAGCTTCGGCCCATAGAGCGACGGGTTGATCGCAAGCGCGGAGGTGCTGGCAAGGCCGAGCGTGATGCCGTCAGGCGCCGACTTCGCCAGCCGCGTCACGCCAAGGATCGAGCCGGCGCCGCCGACATTCTCGACCACGAACGGCTTGCCGAGCTTGACCTGCAGATGGTTCGAGACCATGCGCGCGAAGATGTCGGCGGTGCCGCCGGCGGCGAAGGGAACGATCACCGTCACCTGCTTGGATGGATAGGCGTCCTGCGCCTGCACCGGTGACGTCGCCAGCAGCACTGCCGACACAAGACCAAGCCACATCGATCTCATCGAGGTTTCCTCTACTTTCACTGTTGTTGATTGGGTGTTGCGAGCCGTTAGAACGCGACCTCGTACATGTTCAGGATCGCATCCCGGCTGAGGTCACGCGGGTTGTTGTCGAGCAGGCGGCGGATGGCGTGCGCCTCGTCAGCCATCACGCCGAGATCGCTTTTGGGCACGCCGAGAGCTGACAGCCGCATCTCGATGCCGAGATCCTTGCAGAACGCGTAGGTCGCCTCGAACACGAACTTCGGATCGCGTTGCTGGGGCAGCCCCAACGCACCCAGCACGGCGACCGTCTTCTCTTCCACCGCCGGCATGTTGAAGGCGAGCGTGTGCGGGAAGATCACCGCGCAGGCGAGGCCGTGCGCGACGTGATGGCGCGTGCCGAGCGGATAGGCCACAGCGTGACCCGCGGTCGTATTCACCGGCCCGAGGCAATAGCCGCCGTAGAGCGAGGCAAGGGACAGGCCGGCGCGCGCCTCGCGGTCGCCGCCATCGGCGACCGCGCGCTTGAGATAGCGCCCGACCAGCCGCGCGCCTTCGAGCGCGTAGAGATCGATCGTCGGATGCGCCTTGCGGCTGGTGTAGGCCTCGACGCAATGCGCCAGCGCATCGACGCCGGTCGCCGCGGTCACCTCCTTCGGCACGGTCATCGTCAGGTCCGGATCGACGATGGCGATGTCGGCGAGCATGAAGCGGCTCTGCACCGCCTGCTTGTTCTGGCTGACGGGATCGGTGACGAGCGCACGGGTGCCGGCCTCGCTGCCGGTGCCCGAGGTGGTCGGGATCTGCATCAGCGCGACGCTGCGGCCGGCGACCTTCTCCGGCCCGACGATGTCGGCAAAGGGCACGTCACTGCTGCACATCACCGCGACCAGCTTGGCGAGATCCATGGCGCTGCCGCCGCCGAAACCGACGACGAGATCGGGCCTGGCGTCCTTCGCCATGGCCACCGCCTTCTCGAGATTCGGCAGGTCCGGCTCGGGCTTGACGTCGCCGAACACCTTTACGGCGCCCGGCAGCCCCAGCGTGTCGACGCGGCGCGCGTTGAACGGGTCCGAGATCACCAGCGGCCGCCTGGCGCCGATCCGCTCGGCAAAGCGCGCCGCGGCGGTGATGGTGCCGTTGCCGAACTCCAGGATGGTGGGGCGTTGGATTTCGATGGGCGTGAAGGCGTTGGTCATCGTGCGTTCGATCTCATGATTTGGCTGCGGAGGCACCGGCGGCGAGCCGCTCGGCATAATCGATGGCCTCGATCAGGCTGTGCTCGTTGGCGATGCCCTTGCCGGCGATATCGAAGGCGGTGCCGTGATCCACGGAGGTGCGGATGATCGGCAGGCCCAGCGTGATGTTGACGCCGGAAAGCTCCTGCCAGCGGCCGGTCGCGGGATCGACCTGGAAGCCGAGCAGCTTGACGGGAATGTGCCCCTGATCGTGATACATCGCGACCGCGGCATCGAACTGGCCGGCACGCAGCTTGACGAAAATGGTGTCGCCCGGCACCGGGCCGACGACGTCGAGGCCGTCGGCGACCGCTTTCGCGATCGTCGGCGCCGACACGTCGATATCCTGCCGGCCGAACAGCCCGCCCTCGCCCGCATGCGGATTGAGCGCGGCGATTGCGATCTTCGGTTTGGCGATGCCAAGCCGGCGCAGCGCGTCGTTGGTGAGGTCGATCACCATGCGCAGCCGCTCCGGCGTCAGGCGCTTCGGCACGTCCTCCAGCGCAACATGGGTCGAGACATGGCTGACGCGCATGTTGCCATGGGCGAGCAGCATCACCGAGCCGCGCACCCCGGTGAGATGCGCCAGCATCTCGGTATGACCGGGGAAATGATAGCCGGCCTTGTTGAGGGCTTCCTTGTTGAGCGGCGCGGTGACGATCGCCGCGGTGCGGCCGGCCTGCGTCAGGCGCACGCCCTGCTCGATCGCCTTGTAGGCGAAGCGGCCGCCGTCGGCGCTGAGCACGCCCGGCTTGATCGGATCGCCCTCGGCGTCGGCCTGCAGGTAGCAGAGATTGGGCCATTCGCGATCGTCGGCCGTCACCTCGGGGATCGCGACGTCGGCGCCGAGCGCGGCCTTCGCGCCTTCCAGCGCCGCGCCGCTGCCGATGACGAGCAGGCGCAGATCCCCCTTCGCGATCCGCTCCTTCAGCCCGACGCAGGCCTTGACGATGATCTCCGGCCCGATCCCGGCCGGATCGCCCATGGTGATGGCAAGATGACGAGAGGTCATATCGGACTCTCCATTCTGAGCAGATGATTGTCCCGGAGCAGGTCACGCCACAGCTCGCTGGGACCGAATGCACCGGATTTCGAGATGACGTCGACGCCGGACCAGCGCCCGCCTTGCAGGATCGAGCGCGGCAATCCCGGAACAACACGCCCTGTCACCTCAAGCGCGTGCGCGCCAAGGGCAACACAGGCGGCCTTCAAGGTCTCGCCGCCGGCGACGATCAGCGTGCCGGGCGGATCGAGCGCCGCAATCAATGCCGCCATTTCGCGCGCGATCCGCTGCGCCGCTTCAGCGCGCGTCAGGCCGCAGGCGAGCGAGAATTTGACCATGGCCACGCGGTCATCGGCGAGCTTGCGCTGGACGCGCGTCGCGCCCTGGCCTTCCGCAAGCTCAATCGTCGCTTCGCCGCATGCAGCGAGCTGAGATGCAGCGGCGGGCTGGTCGGAGCCGAACAGCCCCAGCACCGGCAACTTCAATTGGCTCGGCGCATCGGCACGGTGACTGCGCGCAAGCGCGCCGGCCAGTCCACCGCTTCCGCACCACAGCACGGGCCCCGGCATCCGCCGTCCCATCTCGACGACGCGGTCGAGGTCGATGTCGCTCTCGGCATCGAACACCTGAACGCCGCTCTGCGACAGCGTATCGGAGCTGCCCCGCAGCGCCTCGATGCCGTCCTGCCCCAACTGATCCAGCAAATTGTCGCCGACCCGGTGCCACTCGCCTTGCACCGTGCGTGCGAATTGCTGGCCGCCTGCGGTGCGGCGCCCCTGATAGTCGAAGGCGGGCGCGACCACGCAGGATGCCCAATGACCGCTGCGCAGGCAGGCGCCGAGCTCGGCAGCCCACGCCCCGCGCAGGAGACTGTCGACCTTCTTGTAGGCGATCGTCGCTCCCTGAAGCCGTGGCGCCAGCTGCCCGACGATCTCGACGCTCTCGGCCTTCGACCGCTCGCGGGTACCGCTGTCGATCGCGAGGCTGCCGGAGCCGGACGCCGCAGGTGCTTCCGGCCAGGTGACGTCGAACGGTCCGCACAGGCCGACGAACTCCGCAGCGGTGTCGAGCGCACCGGTCAGATCGTCAGCAAGCAGCCGGACGCTCGTCATCGTCATCTCGCTCCCGCGCCAAAAATCTTGCCGGGATTCATCAGGCCATTCGGATCGAGCAATTGCTTGATGTCGCGCATCAGCTCGATATCGAGCGGATCGGCAACCCGCGCAAGCCTGCCGCGATTGGTGATTCCGATGCCGTGCTCGGCACTGATCGCACCGCCCTGCGCCGCGGTCTCGTCGTCGACGATCTCGTTGATCACAGCCACCAGCCTCGCCGTCGCATCCGGGTCCTGGCAATGTACCCGATCGATCAGGGCCACGACGTGGATGTTGCCGTCGCCGATGTGGCCGTGCATGACGACGTTCGCATGCGGAACCGCCGCCTTGATCCGCGCCTCGACATTGTTGACGAAGGCCGCCTGGCGCTCCAGCGGCACCACACTGTCATGCGACACCACATAGCCGCTGCGCTTGTTGCCTTCGGACACGCTGTGCCTGACAGCCCAGATCGCCTTCGCCTGCGCCAGATTGGAGGCCAAGATGGCGTCCTCGGCGAGCCCCGCTTCCATCGCGTCCGCAAGCACAGTGGCCAGCGGCTCATTAAGGTCGACGCCTGCGAGCGTGTCGGTCAGCTCGACGATCAGATACCATGGCGTCGTCAGCTCGAAGGGAATGGTGACATGCGGCACCGTCGCGGCGATCGCCTCGATCTGCGAGCGCGACATGATCTCGAGGCTGCCGAGCCGGTCGCCGACCGCGCCGCGCAGGCGCTGCATGATTTCGAGCGCCTGCTCCACGCCCTGCAGCTTCAACAGCGCCAGGGCCGAGCTGCGCGGCGGCGCGAACAGCTTCAGCACCGCCGCGGTGACGATGCCGAGCGTGCCCTCGGCGCCGATGAAAAGCTGCTTCAGCGCGTAGCCCGTATTGTCCTTGCGCAGCGCGCGCAGGCCGTTGAAGACGCGGCCATCGGGCAGCACGACCTCCAGCCCGAGCACGAGATCGCGTGTCGGACCGTAGCGCAGCACGGCGGTGCCGCCGGCATTGGTCGAGATGTTGCCGCCGATCTGGCAGGAGCCCTCCGCGCCGAGGCTCAAGGGAAAATAGCGATCGACGTCGCGCGCCGCGTTCTGCACCTCGGCGAGGATGCAGCCGGCCTCCACTGTGATGGTGTTGGCGAGCGGGCTGACGTCACGAATAGCGCGCATGCGGTCGAGCCGGATCACGACATTGCCGGCGTGATCGTCGGGCGTCGCGGCGCCGCACATGCCGGTATTGCCGCCCTGCGGCACGATCGCGAGCCGCCTTTCCGCGCAGAACTTCACGACAGTGGCGACCTCGGCGGTCGAACCCGGCTTCACCACCGCGACCGCACGTCCGTGATAGCGCCCGCGCCAGTCCACCACATAGGGTTCCTGGTCGGGTCCGGACGCGATGACGTGCTTGCCGCCGACGATAGCGGCGAGCCCGGCCAACGCATCCTGGAAAGAATCGGACATCGGTTCGCCTCGTCGCCCGGGCTGATTCTAGACGGTGGCGGCAGCGAACGCCGCGGCATCCGCAAGCAGCTCTTTCGCTTGAGCCGGCGGCAGCGACTCCAGCGGCGGCCGCAGGCGTTGCCATCCGGCATGGCCGGTGCGCTCGGCGACGATCGCCTTCAGCGAGGCCATCTGCGGGAAGCGCGAGACCAGCTCGCGCGCTTTCACGATGCGCGCCTGCGCCGCCTTGAGCGCCGCATCATCGTCGCTGTCGCGAAAGTGCTTGTAGACATAGGCAAGGTCGCGCGCGATGAGGTTCGAGGTCGCGGTGATGCAGCCGGCCCCGCCCTTGCGCAGCAGCGGCAGGAGCAGCGGATCGGCCCCGACGAGCACCGAGAAGCCCGGGAAGCGCTCGACCATCGCGGTCATGTTGGCGAAGTCGCCGGAGGAATCCTTGATGCCGGTGAAGACGGCCGGATAGGCCTTGCGCAGCCGCTCGATCAGCGCGTGCGAGATCGGCTGCGCCGACATCTGCGGGATGTGATAGAGCACGACCTTGAGCCGGGCATCGCCGATGCGCTGCACGACTTCGCTGTAGGACGCGTAGATGCCGTCGTCGCTGACGCCCTTGTAGTAGAACGGCGGCAGCATCACCACGGTGTCGACACCGACCGAGAGCGCGTGACGCGTCAGCGCAATGGTCTCGGTGAGCGCGGCGACGCCCGTTCCAGGGAGAAGCCGCTGCGGCGCGATGCCCGCGGCCACCACCGCCTCGAGCAGGGCCATACGTTCGGCCGCGGAAAAGGAGTTCGCCTCGCCGGTGGTGCCGAGCAGCGCGATGCCGTCGCAGCCTTCGTCCAGCAAGTAGCGGCAATGCGCGACGAAGCGCGCATGATCGGGGGCGAGCTCGGCGTCGAGGGGCGTCAACGCGGCGGAGAACACGCCATGAGGGTGCAGCGATGATGTCGACAAACTTCCTCCGATCGTCAAATCGATATTGTTCGGAATGCGAACATTTGTTATGATCTGCCTCGTTGGTAAGATCAGGCTGCCGCCGCGTCAAGGGCAGCTGTCGTGGGCGGGGCATTCGAATGGCCAAGACCGAGAGCAAGCCTGAGAACAAGGCCACACGGCGCAAACCTGAAGCCACAGCGAAAAATCCAAAGAATTACGTCGCTTCGGTCGGCAAGGCGTTTGCCGTGCTCAAGAGTTTCACCAGCGAGGCCTTCGAGCTCACCCTGAGTGAGATTGCCGCACGGGCCGATCTCGACCGCGGGACCGCGTTCCGGCTGATCCAGACCCTGATCGAGCTCGGCTACCTTCAGGCGGTTCCGCAGAGCCGCCGGTTCCGCCTCGGCGTCGCCTGCCTCGATCTCGGCTACACCGTGCTGTCGCACGGATCCTTGCGGACCATCGTCGAGCCGCTGCTGCGCGAGCTCGTGCCTGCGGTGGGCGATGCGGCCTCGCTCGGCATCCTCGACGGCGGCGACGTGGTCTATCTCGCCCGCGTCGGTGCCGGCCTCGATCGCCACAAGATGGATCGCCGGCCGGGCACGCGCATCCCCGCCTACAGCGCCGCGCTCGGCCACGTGATGCTGGCGCATCTGGCGCGCGACGAGCAGATCTCGCGGCTTGAGTTGCGCCCTCGTGTAAAACTGTCGGAGCGAACGCTCACCGACCTCGATGCCCTGCTCGCCCGGCTCGATCAGGTGAAGAAGAAGGGCCATGCCGTCTCCGACGGCGAGAACGCCTATGGCCTGCGCACGCTGGCAACGCCGATCTTCGACGCCCAGGGTCTGGTGGTCGCCGGACTGAGCGTCACCGTCGATGCGATGCGGATGGACATGCCGTCCTTTCGCGACCAGGCGCTGCCGCGACTGGTGCAGCTGACGAGCCAGGCGCAGGATCTCGCGATCAAGTCGGGATTGTCGAGCTGAACGGGGGTCGCGGCGACTAGATGACCACATGGTCGAAGTCGGCGGCGATCCGGCTGTTTGGAAAGATCCTTGCGGCCTCCGCCCGGATCTCTTCGTCCTCATAGCGTCCCGACATGTGAGTCAGCACCAGCTGGCCGACGTTGTTCGCGGCCGCAAAGGACGCCGCCTCTGCCGCGGTGAGATGGCCGTAATTCCGCGCCGTCGGCGCGTCGCGATCGAGGAACGTTGCCTCGATCACCAGCATATCGGCGTCGGCGACATGCTTGGAGAGTCCATCCGTCGTCTCGGTGTCGCCGATCACGACGAGCTTTTTGCCGCCGCTCGGCGGCCCCAGGACATCTTCCGGATCGATCGTTCGGCCATCGACGACGATTGGCCGTCCCTGCGCCAGCTCGCCGCGCAAGGGACCGTCGGGAACACCGAGCGCCGCGAGGCGATCGGACCGAAGGTGGCGGCGAGCGGGACTCTTGAAGACGAAACCAAAACTGTCGGTGTCACGGTGGCGGACCGGAAAGCAGTCGATGATGAAGTCGCCGGCGTCGATGACCTGCCCTTCGCTCAAGGCTGAGAACTCCACCGCAATCGGCGCCCTGCCCGCACCCCATAGCCCTGCGAGCATACGGATGACGATGTCGAGCGTGCCTTCTCCGCCGTGAATGCTCATCACGTCGGAGGTTTGCCGCAAGCCCAGCGTCGAGAACAGGCCGGGGATGCCGAGCACGTGATCGAGATGCGCGTGCGTGAGCAGGATGCGGTCGAGGCGCCGAAAGCCGGCACCGCTGCGCAGCAGCTGGCGCTGCGTGCCCTCACCGCAATCGACCAGGATGCGCTGGCCCGCCGCCTCCACAAGGAGTGCCGGATGATTACGCTCCGCCGAGGGAACGCTTGCCGAGGTGCCGAGAAATGTCAGGGCGAACATGGTCGTCGATGTCCAGCGACCGTCCCTCTCCGCGACAATACGGTGGACGGCCTCACCGTCCCCAATGCCATGCGAGCAGCAGCGCGTACAGGCCCATCGACGCAGCGTAGAGCGCGGCAAGCAGCGCGTAGCCGGCGATCTGGCGGCCGATCGCCGCCTTCGGCGCCACCCACCAGTCGAGCGCCCTGAAGGCGGCGGGCACGAGCCACCAGCCGAGCAGCTGGGTGCTGACGAGATTGCCGACGAACAGCGACAGCCAGACCGGCACGCCGTGGCTGTCGATCAGCGGCCTGCTGATGAAATAACCCCAGAGGTACACCACGGGATAGAGCACCAGGAGAACAATCAGGTTGCTCTTCCAGATGAAGCCCGGCCCCTGCTCGGGAGCCTGCGTCTTGCCGGCCGGAAACCAGAAATTGAAACCGTAGCTCGCCCGCTTCACATTCATGCCGGCGTTGAAGCGCGCGCCTTCCCTCAGCAGCGTCTGCCGCAGCGGCGAGTCGAGCCAGGCATTGAGATTGGCATCGCTGTCGAACGACAGGATGACGATCCACTCATCGTGCAGGCCCGGAATGGGCCGCTCGATCTTGTGCCGCAAAAATCCTTTGAACTCGGCTTCGGCAGCCTGGATGCGTTGCTGCCATGTGAAGAAGGCGTCCTCTAACCCTGCCGGTACCTTGAAGGATATGACGGCGGAGACTGCGCTGTCGCGTTGAACGCCGGTGTCCGGCAGAATATGGACGTCCTCCGAACCGACGAAGAAGCGTTGTATCTCCGCGATCAGCTTCGCCCGCACCTCGCTCTGGAGCCAGGCGCGCGCGGCGGCCGGGCTCGCAAAGCGCAGGATCGTCACCCAGTCCACATGCGCCGGCGGCTGCGGCGGAACCACCTCCTGGCTGAGGAAGCCGGGCCAGGTCTTGAGCACCTCGCCGACCTCGCCGTTCCAGCGTGCGAACGCGGCAAAGCCGTCGTCCGCGATACGGCGCTGGATGACGAGGGCGACCGGCTGGCCGGCTGTGTCAGGAGATGCGCTCATCGGCGGCCGTCCGCTTCAGCTCTTCTTGTAGAGACGCTTGCCCATCACCCAGGTCTCGTCGACGCAGCGGTCGTCGCCGACCATCATGACGGCGAACAGCATGCTCGCGGCCTCGTCCATCGTGCGCGGGCCGGCGCCGTCGGCGATCAGCGACTGATGCCAGGGTTGTGCGAGCTGGCCGCCGTTCGGATCGAGTGCGACGAAATCAGCCTCCTTGCCGGGCTCGAAATTGCCGAGCTTGTCGTCGATGTAGAGGCCTTCGGCACCGCCGAGCGTGATCGACCAGAAGCCGCGATAGGGCGAGAGCTTGTTGCGCTCGGCTTCCGCAAGGTCCTTGCGCGCGGGATCGATGCTGCCGTCGAGCAGCGTGTTGTTGCACATGCCGACCTTGTAGGCGTCGTCGAGCACGGAGATCATCGAGAAGCGGTTGCCGCCGCCGACGTCGGTGCCGAACGACATCTTCACGCGATGCTCGGGATCGGTGGCGCGGCCGAGGCGGAACAGGCCGCTGCCGAGGAACAGGTTCGAGCACGGGCAGAACACCACCGCCGCGCCCTTCTTCGACATGCGGCGGAACTCGTTGTTGGAGAGATAGACGCCGTGGCCGCCGGAGAATTTCGGCCCGACCAGGTCGAACTTCTCATAGACGCCGAGATAGTCCTGGCAGTCCGGGTGCTCGACCAGCACGCCGGTGCATTCGGCCGGGTTCTCGGAGATGTGGGTGTTGACCCAGCAATCCGGATGCTCGTGCTTGAGGCGCTGGCACGCCTTGAGCAGCTCCGGCGAGGCGCCGAAGGCGAAGCGCGGCGTGATGGCGTAGAGGTTGCGGCCCTTGTTGTGATACTGCGCGATCAGCCGCTTGCTGTCGCGATAGAAATTCTCGGGGGTATCGATGAAATCGGCCGGCGCGTTGCGATCGATGCCGGTGAGGCCCGCGATGACGCGCATGTTGCGCCGGCTCGCTTCCTCGAACAGCTCTTCGGTCGAGACCGGCGAGGAGCTTGTGAAGGCCTGGCAGGTGGTGGTGCCGCCGGCGAGCAACGCGTCGAGGAAACGCTTCACGCCCTCGCGGGCGTAGTTGCGATCCCGGTATTTGAGCTCTTCCGGATAGACCCACTTCTGCAGCCACGGCAGGAGCTGCTCGCCATAGGCGCCCAGCACCCGGGTCTGCGGCAGATGAATGTGGCCGTCGATGAAGCCGGGGACGATGATGCGACCCTTGATATGGGTGACCTCGACGCCCGGATGCGCGGCGGCGATCTTGTCATAAGGACCGAACGCCTTGATCACGCCGTCCGTGACGACCATGAGGCCGTCCTGGTGAAAGCGCGCGGCCGCCTGCTCGTTGCCGACGTGCTTCCAGGGGTCGTCGACGAAGTCGAAGAACGTGCCGCGAATACCAACAGTGGCCATAATCTGGTTCCTTCCTTAAGGTTGTGTGGCCTGCCGCGCCGAGGGCAGCGAGATCGCAAGCAGCGTGCCCGCGACGGCGCAGAGGCCGAGATAGAGCCATCCGATCGGCGCCTGCGTCGCCTCGGGCAGCACCGCCGCGATCGCCATGGCGCCGCTGACGGCGAGATAGCAGAGCGCGCTGATGAGGCCGCCGATCAGGCCGTGGTCGCGCTCGAACAGGCCGAGCGCCATGCCGTACATCATCGGGCACAGCACGCCGCAGCCGCCGAGCACCAGCGCGCCGCCGATCGTGATCGACATGAAATCGAGACCGAGGGTCATGCCTGTTACGGTCAGGACCACCGCACCGGCGAGGAATAGCGCGAAGGCGCCGAAGCCCATCACGCGGGCCGGCATGAAGCGCGCGAAATGCGCGCAGCCGAGTTCGCCGGCGAGATTGACGCCGCCGAGGCCGAGCGCGACGAGGCCGTAGATGGCAGCGGAATAGCCGAGGCCGGTCTGGTAGAAGAACGGCGCGACGACGCCGAACGCCAGCTGCGCGCTGGCTGCCGCTGCAAACACCAGCACGAAGGCGAGGAAGCCCGGACGCACGAGTGCATCACGCAGGATGCCGGCGGTGCGGCGCGGATCGAACGGCGCGCGGCGCTCGGCCGACAACGTTTCGGGCAGGAGAAATACGACGATCGCGGCGACGATCGCCGCTGCGATGGCAATGACGACGAAGACGCCGCGCCACGAGGTCAGCTCGACGATGAAGCCGCCGGCGGCCGGCGCCAGCACCGGCGCAAGCCCCCACGCCGCGCCAAGCAGACCGGAGATCGCGGTGAGCTCGCGGCCGCGGAAACAATCGGCGGCGACCGCATAAGCGACGACGAGACAGGTGCAGCCGCCGATGCCTTGCAGGAAGCGCAAGCCCAGCAGCAGCGAGGCGCTGGTGGCGAGCGCGCAGGCGATGCTCATCGCGATCAGCACCGACAGCCCTGCGAGCAGGACGTTGCGGCGGCCGAGCGTGTCGGAGGCGATGCCGACAGGCACCAGCGCCAAGCTCATGCCGAGCATGTAGGCGGTGACGGTGTTCTGCATCGACGCCGCGTCGGCGGCGAGATCCACCACCATTTGCGGCAGGCCGGGCGTATAGGCATCGAGCGGAATCTGGCTGAATGGAACGACGCACAACAGGATCGGCACGATCCCAGCCCTCGCGCGACCGGCGTCCGAAGCAAGTGCAGTCATGGCTTACGCCCCCTCGATGCCCGCGGGTCCTGTCTTTTCGTGCGCACAATGAGAGGCGACGATGCAGGTTGCGGATATTGACGCGCGGAGCGTGCCAGAACTGTGTGTAAAAACTCTTAGGGGTGGCCGTGTCGATACGGACGTTGACGGCTGACGTTCCGCCCCGGGGAACCTTCAAACAAAAAATGCGAAAACAACCCCATGCACAGTACAAATCATTGAGGAATTTCGCGCGGCATGGCGCGAGCCCGACGTGCACGGGCGTTTGACACGTCGGGCAAAACAGACGCCGGATCGCACGATGGCCGGTCGAGTGTTCGCCGCCGAGCCGCTCCCGTTAACTCTTCGGAAGGCATCGCTGCTTCGAACGCAAGGCGCTTCGTTCCGGTGCCGGGTGCAAAGCGCCGATCAGAGCAGGAAGCCCTCGAGCGCTTCGAGAAACTGCCACGGCGCCTGAAGCTGCGGCACGTGTGCGCAACCCGGAATGATCTTCAGTTCGGCGCGCGGCAATCCGGCGGCCAGCTCATGCGACATCGGCGGAGGCGTCGCCTCATCGTGCTCACCGACCAGAACGAGCACTGAAACCTTCACCGCGGCAAGCTCAGTGCGGAGATCCAGGCTCGCCAACGCGTCGCACGCGGCGCGAAATACATCGGGATCCGTCCGTAGGAACGCTGCACGGCGATCCTGCATCAGTTCCGGATGCTGCGCCTGAAACTCGGGCGCGAATAGCCGACGCATCGCGACCTCGGTGATGGCCTCGAGCCCCTTCTCACGCGACACCTTCGCCATGTTGCGAAACGCCTCGCGGCCGGGCTCCGAGAACGCCGCACCGCTGTCGGCGAGAACGAGCTTGCTCGCGATCTCAGGATGCCGGATCGCCATCTGCAAGGCGACGAAGCCACCGTAGCCATTGCCGAGCACGATCGCCGGCGCACCGCCCGCGGCGTCTTTGACAGCCTCTGCCATCCGGTCCGCGACCGCAGCAAGGCCGCCTTCGACCGCGCGTGAGCGGCCGAACCCCGGCAGCTCCGGCACGATGGTGCGAAACGATGTCTCGAGCTCCGGCACGATCGCATCAAAACTCGCGCGATCCGACAACAGCGAGTGGAACAGGAACAGCGGCGGCCCCTCGCCCGATTGCGCGGCGTTGACGGTCCCGTTGGCTAGAAGCCTGTCCATGTGCGGTCTTTCCCTAACTTCATTGCCCGTTCGCGTGCCCCGAAGGCCCCGACTGATAAATCAACTGTCGGGGAATTCAAGCATTTGGCACTTGACCTGAAATATCACGATTGAGATATTGAGGCCAAGGAGCCAAGAGAAATGATGCTTTTGCGTGAAAATATCTACGATCGTCTCAGATCTGATATTTTAGCGTGCCGGTTTGCGCCAGGCGATGAAATGCGCGAGCAGGACCTCGCCGAGCGCTATGACGTGAGCCGGCAACCGGTCCGGGATGCACTACTGAGGCTGCAGCGCGAGCACCTCGTCACGGTGCAGCCGCGCCAGGGCTACCGGGTCACGCCGATCTCACTCTCGGATGCCCGCGACCTTCTGCGCTTCCGTCTTGCGCTGGAGCCGGCCTGCGTCGCCGAAGCCATCGAGAGCGCCCCCGACAGTGTCTTGAAGTCGCTCGACGAATTCCGCCGCTTCTCCGGCAACCACGAAGACTTCATCGCCTACAATCGCGGCTTCCACACCGCGCTCGCCCATGCCTCCGGCAATCGCCGTATGGCCACCGCGCTGTGCGACCTGATCGGCCAGGCCGACCGGCTGGTCCGCGTCAGCATCTCCAATCTGAAAGGCCACGATCCGGCAAAGCTCGTCGCCGAACATGTCGCCCTGATCGACGCCATGCAGCAGCGCGAGAGGCGAACCGCCGCGCGCATCATCAAGGCCCATATCGGCGCCACCGAAAAACGCGTTCTGCCGGCGCTCAAGCGTAATGCCGTCATCGTGGAAGAGAGGTCGTCATGAACATCCCGTCAAAACCCGCGTCGATCGACGTCGAAATCCACGGCAATTTCATCGATGGGCGTGAAGTCGAAGCCGGCAACGGCGCGATGCTTGATGTCCGCAATCCCGCCACCGGCGACGTGATCGCCCGCATTCCCAATTCCACCGCCGAAGACATCGACCGCGCCATGAAAAGCGCGCGCGCCGCGTTCGAAGGCAAGGCCTGGGGCGGCATGGACACGCGCGCGCGGGCGAGGCTGGTCAACAGGCTCGCCGATGCGTTCGAGGCCAATCTCGACAGCCTGTACCGGCTGGAGACCCTCAACAACGGCCGCCCGGTCAACGAGACCCGCGCCCAGCTCTCCCGCCTGCCCGATTTCTTCCGCTACTTTGCCGGCGTCGCGCTGTCGCGCCGCGACTCCGTGATTCCGGTCGAAGGCGCCTATCTGAACTACACGCTCCGCACTCCGATCGGCGTCGTCGCCAACTGCACGCCGTTCAATCACCCACTGATGATCCTGTGCAAGTCGCTCGCCGTGGTGCTGGCGACCGGCTGCGTCACCGTGGTCAAGCCGTCCGAATACACGCCGCTGACCACGCTGAAGCTGGCCCAGATCTTCACCGAAGCGGGCCTTCCGCCCGGCGTCTTCAATATCGTCCTCGGCCTCGGCCAGAGCGCGGGCAAGATGCTGGCCGAACACGGCGACATCAACAAGCTGGTCCTGACCGGTGGCACCGAGGCCGGCCGCATCGCCGGCAGCGCAGCCGCAAAGGTGTTTGCGCACCAGACCATGGAGCTCGGCGGCAAGACGCCGGTGATGGTGTTCGACGATTTCGACGTCGACCGCGCCGTCAACTATGCCGCGTTCGGTGCTTTCATCGGCGCCGGTCAGACCTGCGTCTGCGCCTCGCGCCATCTGGTCCAGGCCTCGATCTATGACAAATTCGTCGAGAAGCTGCAGGCCAAGACCCGCACGATCCGCGTCGGCGATCCCTTCGATCCCAGCACCCAGATGGGTCCGGTGATCTCGGCCAGGCAGCGCGACCGCGTTCTCGCCTACGCAGGCTATGGTCACGCCGATGGCGCGCGTCTTGTCACCGGCGGCGTTGCCGCGAAGGTGCCGGGCCATGACAACGGCTATTTCGTCGAGCCGACGGTGTTCGCCGACGTCAAATCCGACATGCGGATTTTTCAGGAAGAAGTGTTTGGTCCGTTCACCTCGGTGACACCGTTCAAGGATGAGGCCGAGGCGCTGCGGCTTGCCAACGACTCGCCGTTTGGCCTGGCCGCCGCCATCCGCACCCGCGACGTCGCCCGCGCGCACCGCGTCGCCGCAAACGTCAAGGCCGGCATCGTCTGGATCAACGATCATCACCGGCTCGACCCCGCTTCGCCCTGGGGCGGCGTCGACGATTCCGGCATTGGCCGCGAATGCGGCACCGAGAGCTTCAACGACCATTTCAACACCAAGAGCGTGATGGTCGCGACCCACGAGCAGCCGTTCGACTGGTATCGTGACACGGCCAATCAGAAGCGACTGAACTAGCAGAGACCAGAAGCAGCTCACCGCCCACAGAAGGCGGGCCGCATCAACCAGAACAACAGTCAAGGGAGAGAGCGTCAATGTCGACATCGGTGAACGCAGGCGGCCGTCTCGATCGGCTGCCGATCGGACCATTCCATCGCCGCATCATGCTGCTGATCGGCATCGGCATGTTTTTCGATGGTTTCGACATCTACATCGCCGGGACCGTGCTCAGCGTGACGCTGAAGACCGGCTTTTCGACGCTCGCCCAGAACGCAGCGTTCATCTCGGCGACCTTCGTCGGCATGATGCTGGGATCGTTCGGCACCGGCTTCCTCGGCGACCGCTATGGACGCCGCTTCACCTATCAGTTCAATTTGCTCCTCTTCGGCCTTGCCTCCCTCGCCGCGGCGTTCTCGCCGAACATGGCGTTCCTGATCGCCTGCCGCTTCGTGATGGGCGTTGGCTTAGGGGCGGAGAACGTCGTCGGCTATTCGACGATGACGGAATTCGTGCCCGCCCGCACTCGCGGCAAATGGCTCGGCTTCACCACCGTGTGCGTCGTCACCGGCCTGCCCGTGGCGCTGCTCGTCGCATCCGTGCTGGTGCCGCAATTCGGCTGGCGCTCGATGTTCGTGCTCGGCGGCGTCGGCGCGCTCGTCGTCTGGTATATGCGCAAGTCGCTGCCGGAATCGCCGCGCTGGCTGGAAGCGGTGGGACGCACCGCAGAAGCGGAAGCGCTGATGCTGGCCATCGAGAAGGAGGCGGCGCAAGGCCAGCCCCTGCCCGCTCCCGCGCCTGTCACGTCAGCCCCGGTCGCGGCCGATCTCGGCACGCTGTTCACCACGCCCTTGCTGTCGCGGATGATCGTCGGCTCGGTCTGCCTGATCACGATCAACACGCTGCTCTACGGCTTCGTGACGTGGCTGCCCGTCTTCTTCGTCAAGCAGGGCCTCTCGATTGCGACTTCGTTCGGCTATTCACTGCTGATGGCGCTCGGCGCGCCGATCGGCTCGGCCATTGGCGCATTGACCGCCGACCGCTGGGGCCGCAAGCCGACCATCATCGGCGCGTCGCTGATCACGGTGGCCTTGGGCATCCTCTACCCCATGATCTCGGATCCGATCCTGCTGCCGGCCGTGGGCTTTGCGCTGACGGTGCCGATTTACGTCCTGGTCGCCCTGCTGTTCGGCATCTACATCCCCGAACTGTTTCCGACCGAGGTCCGCCTGCGCGCCTCCGGCATCGTCAACACGCTGGGGCGCGGCGCCACGATCATCACGCCGTTCCTCGTCGTGTCGCTGTTCGAGTCGCGCGGCGTCGCCGGCGTGATGGCACTGATGATCGGCCTTTTGGTGGTGCAGATCATCACGGTCTGGGCGCTCGGCATCGAACCGCGGCATCGCAGTCTCGAGGAGCTCAAGGCGGAGGAATCGGCGGCGCCGGTCCTCAAGGAAGCCTCCTGAGAGGCCGCCGGACGAGCACGGCCTGCATGGTTCGAGACGCCCGCTTCGGCGGGCTCCTCACCATGAGGGTCTGATATCTTGCCACAAAACGCGACCTCATCCTGAGGGGCCGCCGAAGGCGGGCGTCTCGAAGGATGCGCCACAGCCCCGTAGCCCGGATGGAGCGATAGCGTAATCCGGGTCCTGCATCCGTGTCGGGACATGTCCCGGATTGCGCTGCGCTCCATCCGGGCTACAAGGTCTCGGCCGGGAGACAATGGAGCGCGCGATGACTGCAGACGCCACTGACCTGAACTACGGCTCGATCGGCGCACTCCTTGGCGCCCTGCACGCGCGCAAGATATCTGCCTCGGAGCTGCTCGCGCACACCATCGCCCGCATCGAGGCACTGGACGGGCGGATCAACGCGATCATCGTTCGCGATTTCGATCGCGCCAGAGACGCCGCCCGCGCCGCCGATGCCGCGCTTGGCCGCGGTGAGCGGTTGCCGTTGCTCGGCATTCCCGTGACGTTGAAGGAACCGTTCAATGTCGCCGGCCTGCCGACGACATGGGGCTTTCCGCATTTCAGGGATTTTCAACCAAAGGAAGATGCTCTCGTCGTCTCTCGGTTGAAGGCGGCGGGCGCCGTCATCATCGGCAAGACCAACATCCCGATCGGCCTGCGGGATTTCCAGAGCTACAACGAGATCCATGGGACCACGAACAACCCGTGGGACCTTGGCCGCTCGCCCGGCGGCTCCTCGGGCGGATCGGGCGCGGCGCTGGCCGCAGGGTTCGGTCCGCTCTCGATCGGCTCGGATATCGGCGGCTCGATCCGGGTGCCCTCGCACTTCTGCGGCGTGTTCGGACACAAGCCGAGCCTCGGCCTGGTCCCGCTGCGCGGATATAGTTTGCCTCCGGCACCGCCCGTCCCCGGCCAGGGCGATCTCGCTGTCGTCGGGCCGATGGCGCGCACCGCCTCGGACCTTGCCTTGTCGCTCGACGTGATTGCTGGCCCGGACGAGACGCGCGACGGCATCGGCTATCGCCTTGCGCTGCCCGCGCCGCGACATGACCAGCTCAAGGATTTCAGAATCCTCGTGATCGACACCCACCCGCTGATGCCGACGGGTGGCGCCGTGCGTTCGGCCATTGGACGATTAGCCGAACGGCTCGAACGATCAGGGGCGCTGGTGGCGCGCTCAAGCGCAGCGCTGCCGGATCTTGCCGAATCCGCGCGGCTTTACATGAAGCTGCTCAACGCCGCGCGCAGTCCGCGCCTGACACCGGCCGCACTCGCAGAGGCGCAAGGACTTGCCGCAGCCCTCGCGCCCGATGACCGGAGCCTGCAGGCCGAGCGCGCCCGCGGCTGGGGTATGATCCATCGTGAATGGCTGGCGACCGATGCGGCCCGCCTGCAGCTGCAGCAGCGGTGGCAGCACTTCTTCCGCGAATTCGACGCCGTGATCTACCCGGCCGCCGCCGTGCCGGCATTTCCGCACGATCATTCCGAACCGTTCGATGCGCGGCAGCTCGACATCGATGGCAAGCTCTATAACTACTCCGACGCCTGCTTCATCTGGGCGGACCCCGCTTCGACCTGCGGATTGCCGGCGACCGCCGTCACGATCGAGCGCACGCAGTCAGGCTTGCCGGTCGGCGTCCAGATCATCGGGCCGTATCTCGAGGATCGGACGACGATTGCGTTGGCCGGACTGATCGAACGCGAGTTCGGCGGATTCGTCCCGCCGCCTTCGCTGTCTTTCGCCCAATCCTGACCGTCATGATCCGGCGCCATCGGCGAATGCGCGGAATGTCGATGGAAAGCAGCGAGAGCGCGGCCGGCAACAGCACGAATCCGGCCGGTGGAAGCATTCCGCGCACAAGCAGAGCGACACCAAGGGCAATACGGATTCCGCGCCGCCTCGGAATGCGCAGACGCCGCTTGCCGATGCGCAGATATGACGGGGCCGCGTCAATCGCCTTCGACATCGTCGGGCACGGACAGTCCGGCGAGCGCGAGAGCCGCAAGACGTTCCGCCTCCTCGCGCGTCGCTGCGATACGAAAACGTATTCCCAATGCCGCAGCGAGCCCCTTGCCCTGCGCACGTTTGGCGCGGCGGGTCGCCATGTCCCGCTCCACGCTGAAGATGCCCACGCATCTCTCGGCCAATCGCGCCTTGTTCGCCTTCAGGAACAGGGCTCGCAGCTTCTGGTCCTCGTGATCCTCGTCCTCGGCGGAGTTTGGAAACACCAGGGCGAATGCTTGCCCCTGGCTCAACAAGGCATCGAACTCCTTGACCCAGGTCGGACCGTAACCGCGCGGCAGCGCGCGCCCGAACAAGACGACCAGCGGAAAGCGGGACACGTCATGCAGCGTGAATTCATCGGGCTTCATCTCAATCCTCCGGGAAGCAGCGCTAGAACCGCGATGTCGCGCCCAGGCCGACGATCCGCCCCTGCCCGACGCGGACCGACTGAACCGTCCCAAAGCTCTGGCCGAACGTCTCGTAGCGCTCATCGAGCAAATTGTTGGCGAACAGATAGGCTTCGAAATTGCTCACCTTCCAACCCATCCGGCCGTTGACGACGCCGTAGGACGCAAGATCGAAACTGTTGGCGACATCGGCGGCGCGCGCTCCGACGAACTGATAATTTCCGCGGACGTAGACATCGCCGTTCAAGCGAAACGCTGCGGCCGACACCTGGTATTGAAAGCCGACATTGGCAGTGACCGGCGCAACGTTCGGGACGCGCCCGCCGTTCTTCGCCCCGGCGGCGCTGCCTGCGGGAACGTTGACGAGTTCGGCATGGGTGAGGCCGATGCCGCCGGACAGATCGAGGTTCGGGGTCACGCGCAGCTGGCTTCGAGCTCGCCGCCCCAGGATTGATAGTCGAGCGCGGCGATCGTGAACGATGCCGAAGGCACGTCGAAGACCACCAGGTGCCCGTTCTTGACGTCGTTGAAGAAGGCGGCGCCGGTGAATTTCAGGCGGCGATCGAGGAGCTCGGACTTGAAGCCGGTCTCGTATGTCCAGCTCGTCGAGGCGGCGAACGGGACTTCCGGCTTGCCCAGGGGATTGTTGACTGAGTTTGCAGGAAAGCCGCCGGTGACGTAACCGCGGGCGACTGTGGCGTAAGTCATGACCTCCGGCGCCCAGTCGTAGCTCAGGCCGGTGCGCCCCGTGAGAAAATCATCGCTCAGCTTGAGGTCCTGGGCATAGCCCGGAACCGTGCCGGGCGTGCCGACACCGAGATAACGATAGGCCGCCGTCTTGTCTTCGTGCGTTGCGCGCAGCCCGAGGACGCCTTTCAACGCGCCTACCAGCGGCACCGTCACTTCTCCGAATCCGGCGTAGCTGTTTGTGACGAAGCTGTTGTCACGAATTCCGGTTGCGGTCGCATAGGCAGGCGTGACCGATCGCGTGTCGCTGTTGAGCTCGACTTCGGTTCGATAGAGGTTGAGGCCTGTGGTCCAGCTGACAGCGCTTCCCTGCGGCGCAGACAAGCGCAGCTCCTGCAGCCATGTGCTCTCGCCAATTCCGACCTTGGCCAGATCCGCCCCGGGCGTGGAGAAGAAGGCGGCGGGCAAGCCGGTGAGTTTGGCGAAGACAAGCGAGTCGGTCAGATCGGATCGCTGGAACGAATTGGTCCGCTGAAAATTCGACACGGAATCGAAAATGACCGGCCCGAAATCGTGTCTGACCTTCAGATTGTAATTCTGGCCTTCGCGGTCGACTTCATTGCGCGGGTTCACCGCGCTGACGGGGAAGTTCGGCGCCCCGCGCAGCAGCCAGCGCGGCATCGTGTCGTCGTCCTTGCTGTAGGATGCGCTGAAGGTGACGGTGGTTCGGTCCGTCGGCTTGTAGAGCAGGCTGCCGCGAAATGCCCCGATCTGCGTCGCGGCATCGTTGCCACCGAGCAGGATGTTGGGCACGTCGCCGTTGAAATTTGCGTAGCGCATGGCGATCCGGCCTGCGAGCACGTCCGAGATCAGGGGCGCATTCGCAATCAGCTCGCCAAGCGCATATCCCTTGGTGCCGACTTCGCCCGTGAGCGAAAACGCGCGGTCGAAAGTCGGCAGCCGCGAGACGATGTTGACGGCGCCCCCTTGGGAATTGCGGCCGAACAACGTGCCCTGCGGCCCTCGCAACACCTCCACGCGCTCGGTGTCGAGAAGATTTGGCGCGATGCCGTAGACCGACTGCGGGGCATCGTCGACATAGAAGACGACGGAGGTGTCGTCCGGCGAGACCGGCGAGAACGATCCGACGCCACGGATGTTGGCGAGGTTCGAAGCCTGACCGCCGAGATCGACGAAATTGAAGTTCGGCACGCTCCGGGCAAGATCGGCGTTGGAGCGGGTCTTCCAGATGTCCTCCAGTTTCGCGCCGGTCACCGCCGTCACGCTGACCGGCACTTCGGTTTCGATTTCCGGCCGTTTGCGGGCTGTCACCGTGGCTGCGACCGGGGCCGGCGGACGCGGCGCAACCCGGGCACTGCTGCTCCTCTTCTTCTTGGCCGGCGCGTCAACAGACACCGCCGGAAGTTCGACCGACTGCTGCGCCAGGGCGCCGTCCAGCGGCAATCCGAATGCCGTCACCATAATCGCAGCTCGCGAAACGCATCCGAGCTGACCACCGCTTCCCAACCCCAACCACATATTCCCCAGTCCCACGCAATTCCAAATACTGACTGGTTGACCAGTCAACACTGGCTGCTTGACCAGTCAAGATAAAATTCGTAAGCGATTTAGAATAGTTAGAAGGTAGCAGATGAGCCCACGCCGGTCCCCCAACTCCCCTGTCGCCGGCCGTGAGGCGATCCTCGCCGCAGCGCGCACGGAGTTTGCGAAGTCGGGGTTTCACGGCACGCGGATGCGCGACATCGCGGAGCGCGCGAAGGTGTCCCAGGGGCTGCTGCACCACCATTTTCAAAGCAAGGAAGAGCTCTGGAATATCGTCGGCGAACAGGCCTCCGGCGAGTTTCTCGCCTATGTGGGCGACGCGATCTCCCCTGAGCCGCTCGATGCACAGTCAATTCCAACCGCGCTCAGAACTTACCTGCGGTATTGGCGCGAGCATCCGGAAGCGTTCCGGATCAACCTTTGGCGCCAGCTCGACGGTCCGAGCGACGAGCGCAAATCGCGCTCTCGCCGGCTGAGCGAAAAAGCGGTCCCGCTATTCATGAGAGCGCAGCAGGCCGATCTCTTGCGCCGCGATTTGCCTACCGGCCTCGTGTTTTGTGCCGCCGGCGCCCTCGTGCAATTCTGGCTGCACAGCCGCGTCGAGCTTCAGGACGCGATCGAGATCGGTGGAGCCGAGATGCTTGACGACGATCAGTTCGTCGAAAGCATCATGAAGCTCATAGGCGGCGCGAAGTGATCGCGCCACGACGCTGATATCGCTTTTCAATTCAGCCCGACTGCGCCTCGACCGCCTGCACGGCGACATCAGCCACCTGTCGCAGCGCTTCGCGGTCCGCGCCTGACGACGCCATCACGCCCATGCCGACGGACACCGCAGAGACATAGCGCGCGAGCGCGGCGGGATCCGACGTCGGCTTGAGATCGCCTTCGGCCTTGGCCCGAATGAAACGATCGCGGAGCTGGTCCTCGTTCTGGGCTCTCCGGGCGGCGAGCTCGAAGGGGACGTTCTCGGAGCCGGTGCCGCAGGCGATGCCGCCCTGCACGAGCAGGCAGCCGGGCGGATTGGCGGGATCGGTCTGCTTGTCGGCGATGCCCATCAGCATCCGCTCGGCGACCTCGCGGGCGGTTGGGGCAGCAACCACCTCGTCCATCCAGGCGCCGCGCAGCTTGGTGTAACGATCGAGCGCGGCCTTCAGCAGGCCTTCCTTGTTGCCGAAGCAGGCATAGAGGCTCGGCGGGTTGATGCCCATGGCCTCGGTGAGCTGAGCAATCGTGGCGCCCTCATAGCCATGGCGCCAAAACACTTCCATCGCCTGGTCCAACGCCACATCGGCATCGAATTCGCGGGGGCGTCCCATGCCCATGTCTTCAGTCTCCTCACAATCGGCGCTTCGCCCCAATCAACGCTCGATGCTATCTAATTGTTCTCGCTTTATTTTCTCTTTCGCCTTCCCATTCTTGCGGTAAGCGGCTACAATTTTCTTAGCGAACGGTACATAAGTATCTTGCGCTGCGATATCCAGCTCCACATCTGTAGTGAACACTACATATCTGGAGCGCGCAAATGCCCCCCTCCCAAAATACCTCCCGCGCCGGCCGTATCCGCCGCCTTCTCGGCGGCGTCGCCATCGTGGGCGCCCTCGCCGTAGCCGGCTCGATCGCGACCGGCCACTACTTCCGTGCCGCGCAGGCAACCGCAACGGCGGCCGCTGCTGAACAAGCCGTCCCCGTCACGGTCGCACTGATCGAACCCAAGCAGACCGTGCTGTGGGATGATTTCTCCGGCCGGCTCGAGGCGATCCAACGCGTCGAGCTGCGCCCGCGCGTTGCCGGTGCGATCCTCTCCACCAACTTCACCGAAGGCGCGCTGGTGAAGGCCGGCGATGTGCTGTTCAAGATCGACCCGGCGCCTTATGCAGCCGAGGTCGACAAGGCCGCCGCCCAGCTCGAGGCTGCGAAAGCGCGCGTCGTGTTCACCCAGAGCGAGCTCGAGCGCGGTGCGCAGCTCGTCGGCAACGCCGTGGTCACCCGGCGTGACTATGACCAGCGCGACAACGCCAATCGCGAAGCGATCGCCAACGTCAAGGCGGCCGAAGCGACGCTCCAGACCGCAAAGCTCAATCTCGACTACACCGAGGTGCGCGCACCGGTGGACGGCCGCGTCGGCAAGATCGAGGTCACCGTCGGCAATCTCGTCGCCGCCGGCACCGCCTCCCCGGTGCTGACCTCGCTGGTCTCGGTCAATCCGATCTACGCGTCCTTCGATGCGGATGAAGAGGTCGTGCTGCGCGCACTGAACTCGATCGCAGATAGCACCGGCCAGCGCGGCAAGCTCGACCAGATCCCGGTGGAAATGGCGACGTCGGGCGGCCTCTCGGCGAAAGGCCACATCCAGCTCATCGACAACCAGGTCAACGGCCAGAGCGGCACGATCCGCGTCCGCGCGGTATTCAAGAACGAGGACGGGCGTCTCATTCCCGGCCAGTTCGCCCGCGTGCGCATGGGCCAGCCGAAGCAGCAGACCTTGGTGATGATCGACGAGCGTGCGATCGGCACCGACCAGGACAAGAAGTTCGTGATGGCGGTCGGCGACGACAGCCGCGCGGTGTACCGGCCGATCACGCTCGGCGGCGCGGTCGATGGTCTTCGCATCGTCACCACGGGCTTGAAGCCCGGCGACCGCATCGTCGTCAACGGCCTGCAGCGCGTGCGTCCCGGCGCCCTCCTCAAGACGGAGATCGCGGCAATGGGTGCGCGCGGGCCGCAGCAGGCGTCGAACCACAGCAATCAGGACGTAGTGCAACGTTAGTTACGTCCTTCCGGGCCGCGCATCAGGCGAGCCCGGAAGGACGACGTCATAGACCGACCAAGACAACACTTCTCGATTCCGGGCGCGGGCTCAGCCGCCTTCCGGAATAACGGGAGAGCTGTCTCTCGCGCAGGGGCAAAGCCATGAATCTCTCAAAGTTCTTTATCGATCGTCCGATTTTCGCCGGCGTGCTGTCGGTCC
This sequence comes from Bradyrhizobium sp. CCBAU 45389, assembly GCF_028128625.1. NCBI lineage: Bacteria > Pseudomonadati > Pseudomonadota > Alphaproteobacteria > Hyphomicrobiales > Nitrobacteraceae > Bradyrhizobium > Bradyrhizobium sp. CCBAU 45389. The sequence goes on from NZ_LBIY01000002.1 coordinate 145,378, forward strand.
TGATCTTCCTCGCCGGCTTGATCTCGCTGTTCGCGATGCCGATCTCGGAATATCCCGACGTCGTGCCCCCTTCGGTGCTGGTGCGCGCAACCTATCCCGGCGCCAATCCGAAGGTGATCGCGGAGACGGTGGCTACTCCCATCGAGGAGCAGATCAACGGCGTCGAAGGCATGCTCTACATGTCGAGTCAGGCGACCACCGACGGCGCCATGACGCTGACGGTGACGTTCCGCCTCGGCACCGACCCCGACAAGGCGACGCAGCTGGTGCAGAACCGCGTGCAGCAGGCCGAGCCGCGCCTGCCGGCCGTGGTGCGCCAGCTCGGTATCATCACCAAGAAGTCCTCGCCCGACCTCACCATGGTCGTGCATCTCTTGTCGCCGAACGGCCGCTACGACATGACGTATTTGCGCAACTACGCGGTGCTCAACGTCAAGGATCGCCTGGCGCGGATCGACGGCGTCGGCGACGTCCAGCTCTATGGCGCCGGCGACTATTCGATGCGGGTCTGGGTCGATCCGCAGAAGGCGGCCGAGCACGGGCTCACGGCCAGCGACATCGTCAAGGCGATCCAGGCGCAGAACGTCGAGGCCGCCGCCGGCGTGGTCGGCTCCTCCCCGAACGTCAAAGGCATCGATCTCCAGCTCTCCGTCAACGCCGAAGGCCGTCTCGCCAACGAGGAGCAATTCGGCGACATCGTGGTCAAGACCGGCACGCGCGGCGAGGTCGTTCGCCTGCGCGACGTCGCGCGCATCGAACTGGGGGCGTCCGAATACGGCCTGCGCTCGCTGCTCGACAACAAGCAGGCGGTGGCGATCCCGATCTTCCAGGCGCCCGGCTCCAACGCGCTGCAGATTTCCGACCACGTCCGCGCCACCATGGCCGAGATCAAGAAGAACATGCCGGAGGGCGTGTCCTACCAGATCGTCTACGATCCCACCCAGTTCGTGCGCTCCTCGATCGAGGCGGTCATCCACACCCTGCTGGAAGCGATCGCGCTGGTGGTGCTGGTGGTGATCCTGTTCCTGCAGACCTGGCGGGCCTCGATCATTCCGCTGCTGGCCGTGCCGGTCTCGATCGTCGGCACGTTTGCGGTGATGCACGTGTTCGGCTTCTCCATCAACGCGCTCAGCCTGTTCGGCCTGGTGCTCGCGATCGGCATCGTCGTCGACGACGCCATCGTCGTGGTCGAGAACGTCGAGCGCAACATCGAGGGCGGACTATCGCCGCGCGATGCCACCTATCAGGCCATGCGCGAAGTGTCGGGACCGATCATCGCGATCGCGATGGTGCTGATCGCGGTGTTCGTGCCGCTCGCCTTCATCTCCGGCCTGACCGGGCAGTTCTACAAGCAGTTCGCGCTGACGATCGCGATCTCGACGGTGATCTCCGCGGTCAACTCGCTGACGCTGTCGCCGGCGCTGTCGGCGCTGCTGCTCAAGGGGCACAACGAACCGAAGGACAAGCTCACGATCGTCATGGAGAAGAGCCTTGGCTGGTTCTTCCGCCGCTTCAATCGGGCGTTCACCTACTCCTCGGGGAGTTACAGCGGCACCGTCACCAAGGTGATCTCGGGCAAGGCTGCGGTGATGGGGCTCTACGTCGTCCTCGTCGGCCTCACCGCCTTCCTGTTCCAGCAGGTGCCTGGTGGATTCGTGCCGGGCCAGGACAAGCAATATCTGGTCGGCTTCTCCCGCCTGCCCGACGGCGCCACGCTCGACCGCACCGAAGAGGTGATCCGCAAGATGAGCGACATCGCGCTGACCCAGCCCGGCGTCGAGAGCTCGGTCGCCTTCCCGGGTCTGTCGATCTCCGGTTTCACCAACTCCTCCAACGCCGGCATCGTGTTCTCGACGCTGAAACCGTTCGACGAGCGCAAGGATCCCTCGCTCAGCGGTCCCGCCATCGCGGCCGAGCTGAACAAGAAGTATGCGGGCATCCAGGAAGCCTTCATCGCCATGTTCCCGCCGCCGCCGGTCAACGGCCTCGGCACCATCGGCGGCTTCAAGCTGCAGATCGAGGATCGCGCCGGCCTCGGCTATGAAGCACTGAACGAGGCGACCAAGGCATTCATGGCGGCGATGCAGAAGGCACCGGAGATCGCCGGCGTGTTCTCGAGCTTCCAGGTCAACGTGCCGCAGCTATTCGCCGACATCGACCGCACCAAGGCGCTGCAGCTTGGCGTGCCCGTGACGGAAGTGTTCAACACGCTGCAGATCTACCTCGGGTCCTACTACGTCAACGACTTCAACAAGTTTGGCCGCACCTACTCCGTCTATGTCCAGGCCGACGCGCCGTTCCGCGCCCGTGCCGACGACATCAGGCAGTTGAAGGTGCGCTCGTCGTCCGGCGACATGGTGCCGCTGTCGGCGCTGCTCAAGATCCGCCAGAGCGCGGGGCCGGAGCGTGCGATCCGCTACAACGGATTCCTGTCGTCCGACATCAACGCGGCCGCCGCGCCCGGCTTCTCGTCAGGCCAGGCCCAGGAGGCGGCAACGCGGATCGCGGCGGAGACGTTGCCGCCGGGCTTTGCCTTCGAATGGACCGACCTGACCTATCAGGAGTTCATCGCCGGCAATTCCGGCATCTGGGTGTTCCCGCTGGCGATCCTCTTGGTGTTCCTGGTGCTGGCCGCGCTCTATGAGAGCCTGACCCTGCCGCTGTCGATCATCATGATCGTGCCGATGGGCCTGCTCGCCGCGATGTTCGGCGTCTGGATCTCCAAGGGCGACAACAACGTTTTCACCCAGATCGGCTTGATCGTGCTCGTGGGACTCTCCGCCAAGAACGCGATCCTGATCGTCGAATTCGCGCGCGAGCTCGAATTCGCGGGCCGCACGCCGATCCGCGCCGCGATCGAGGCGAGCCGGCTGCGGTTGCGCCCAATCCTGATGACGTCGATGGCGTTCATCATGGGCGTGCTGCCGCTGGTGCTCTCCACCGGCGCCGGCTCGGAGATGCGACGTGCGATGGGCGTTGCCGTGTTCTCCGGCATGATCGGCGTCACCGTGTTCGGCCTGTTTCTGACGCCGGTGTTCTATGTGCTGCTCAGAACCATCACCGGCAACAAGCCGCTGGTGCATCACAGCAGTGACACCAGCGCGGCGCCGGTCCAGGGGCTTCACGAAGTCCAAGGGCACTAGATCAGGGGCACTAGATCAGGGAAATCCCCGAGATCAGCAACAGAACGAGCACGGTCTTGCGAAAGACCGTCTCGTTGACGCGGGGAAAGGCGATCACGCCGAATACCGAACCGGCTTCGCGGCCGGCGCCGACAATCTACTTCCGGTTCTCCTCGCAGAACTTCAGCGCGGCGAGCGCCTCGCCGGCGCGCGGGATCTGCATCTCGATGCTGTCCTCGTCATCATCCTCGAAATCGAGCGTGAGGCGCTTGGCCTTCGAGAGCCGGTCCATGATCGACTGATCGTATTCGAAGATGCCGCGCACGGTGGTCTTGTCCATGACCTCCCACTTCGCCTTCTTCATGATGTCGGCGTCATCGGTGCCGACATCGGCCCGGAGGATCTCGCCGACCTTGTCCCATTCCCAGCCGTCATAGATCATCACGATCACGATCGCCTTGTCGGAATAGGTGATGACGATGACGTAGTCGCGGTTCTCGTCGTCCTTGTCCTTGTAGCCGCGGCTCGCATTGCAATGCGTATCCTGGGAACGCTTCTCGATGGTCCAGTCGCCGACCTTGGATTGCTGCGCGAACACGGGCCTCGAGCTCGAGGCAGCTGCGCTCAAGATGCCCGCGAGAATTCCGGCGGCGAGAACAGATCGATTCATGTCAGCCTCCAGCGCGTTCCCCACGCCGAGATGACCATCTCTTCCGGCGACCCGCAAGGGTCTCGGGTAGCGGGCGAAGCAAGCGGCCAGCGGCCGCTCTACCCCCGTCGCGGCACGATTGCGATCGGGGTGAAGGTGTAAACCTCCTCGCCGTTCTGGTTGAACATCGTCCATTTCACCAGCGCGATGCCCTGCGGCTTCGACTTCGAAGGCGTGAGGCTCATCACCTCACCGACCAGGTGCAGGCGGTCGTTGGGCCGCACCGGCATGGTCCAGCGCAGCCCGTCGACACCGGCGCCGATCAGCGGATGCGGGCCGAACGGGCGGGCCTGGATCGCGAGGTTCATGGCGATCGCCGCGGTGTGCCATCCCGAGGCAGCCAGCCCCTTGAACAGGGTCTCCTTCGCCGCCTCATGGTCGAGGTGCATCGGCTGCGGATCGTACTCGGCGGCGAAGCGCTTGATGTCGGCTTCGGTGACCACCACCTCGGGCGACTTGAACCGCATTCCAATGGTGAGATCGTCGAACCACTCGACCTGCGCCATGATTTTGCCTCGCAATTTGGTCCGCCGCTGCCGGGAATGCGCGGCCAGAAGGATTTAGCGAAATTGCGATGTAACGGGTCCGCCGTGCTCAAGCCAGCCCCGGGTTCCCCCGCGAAACCTCTTTCCCGATGCGACGAAACACGCCTGAAACGGATCGCCGGTTAAGTCGTTGTCAAAATAAATACAGGGACGGCTACCATGCAATTCCTCCTCGACCTGATCTACGACTATGCCTGCTGCCAGAACCTCGTCGCGCAGTCGCCACGGGAGGACGAGCTATGATTGAACTGATCTCCGGCCTCCTCGCCCTCTGCAGCATCGGCATCTTTGCGGCGCATGCGCTGGATGCCTATCGCACCACGCATTACTGAGCGCTTGCTCTTCGCTTGAGCATGATCTTTTCGGAAAACCGCTGCACACTTTGCGCTAACGCGGCCCTTCGGGTCCGGATCATGCTCTAGAACGGCCGCCGGTAAAAGTGCTCCGAATGCGTTGCCGGCGGAAACCGGTTGGCGAGCGCGAGCGCGGCCTTTTCATCCGTCTCGAGCGCGATCTTCTGCGCCAGCATCACGTCGCCCGGCACGAGGAAGCCCGAGGGGACGAAGCACCACCCCATTGTCGCGTGACCGGCATCGTCGACTTCGTGGACATTGGCGGCCGTACCGTAGTGAATGCGATACTTCTTGCCGCTATCGCAGCCGATGACGTCGAAATACCGGTGCTGCTCGAACTGCGCCCGCTGCTCCGGCGTCAGCCATTCGGCCAGAAGCCGGCGGCCCCGCGCATCCGGCGTGTTCTCGCCGAAGAAGCGCCGGTAGAGTTCGCGCAGCGCGTGCAAGCGGGCACGCGCGGGCGCGCGGAACCACAATGCCGCGAACATGAGCAGCTCAGATCAGCCGCCGACCAAGCGGGGATAGAACAGCGTTTCCTGCGCGGTCGGATCGAACGACTTGATACGGGTGACTTCGCCGGGTCCGGTTCGGTAGGCGGCGGTGAAGCCGGCTCCGGTCAACTCCCGAAAGCGCTGTTCGGCTCGCGCCAGCGCTTCGGCATTGCCAGGATCAAACTCGTGGCGGGTGTCGCCAGTCTGGTCCATCACGATCTGGGTTGCCATAGTTGAGTCTCCTCATGCCCAGCCCTGAAACGGATCAAAGCAAACCTCGTGCCGTCGGTTCCCGATAGCAACAACTTTCTCGCACCAGTGTATCACGCCTTGCTGAGCAAGAGCGTTTTCGAGCGAAGTGGACGCCGGTTCGCGTGACTTCTCAGCGCGAGGCCGCCGCCCCTCCTCCCTCGTCGATCTGCCGGCCCATCAGTGCGATCGCCTTCTGATAGACGCCGGCAGCATTCCATGCCTCGATGGCGGCGAAATTCGGTTCTCCCGGCTGGTAACCGGCTCCCGCACGCCAGCCATGGGCCTTCAGGAAATTCGCAGTCGAGTTCAACGCATTGGCGGCGACCTCGAGATTGCCGGTGCCATAGGCCAGGATGTTCTTGGGCATGAACTGGGTCTGGCCGACCTCGCCGTGCATGGAGCCGCGGGTCGATCCCGACAGGGTGCCGCGGTCGATCAGCTTCAGCGCGGCATAGAGCTGGTCGGTGAAGAATTCGGGACGGCGGCAATCATAGGCGAGCGTCGCGATCGAGGAGAGCATGTTCTGGTTACCGCGCTGGCTGCCGAAGCCGGTCTCCATGCCCCAGATCGCGATCAGCGGCCCGGGCGGGACACCGTAACGCTGCTGGATCGAGGCGAACAAGGCGGCCTGCGACTGCTTGAGCTGCCGGCCCTTGGCGACGATCGTCGTCGCGCCGCGCTTGGCGAGGAACTGGTCGAGCGACAGCGAGAAGCTGCGCTGGCCACGGTCTGCCGCGATGGTGGCACTGGCGTAATTGGTTTGCATCAGCGCCGAGAGCGCGGTGGGACCGATGCCCTTTCCTTGCGCCTCAGCGCTGAACTCGCGCTTCCAGGCCTCGAAGCCGGCGGGCCCGTTGCCGCAAGTGGCAGCCTCGGCCATGGGCAGGGAGAGCAGCAGCGCGGTCGCGCCAAGCACCGCCGTTGCGACTGTCCTGCCCCTGATCATTGCGCGTTCCTCTTGCTGGTGCGCGACCGGCTCGCGCGAGCGCATGATCCTACGTCCGTTGCAATCGCTCAAGTCCCGCCGGATACAATCAATCCAAGCAAAGCCCTTGACACGCGCCTTACGTTCCCTCCGCTCCCAGCAGAAAATCCACCATGATGCTCTGATGCTGCCGGTACATGTCCGTGCCGGTCCCGGTCACGCAACCGATCCTGCGGGCGGCTGCGATGAACGGTGAAACGTCGGGCTTGGTGATGACGCAGCCGCAATAGGTCGATGGCGCCAGCCGCGCGACATCGACCGGCAGCGGGTCGCCATCCTTCATTCCGGCGGGGGTGGCATTGGCGACGAAGTCGAAGCCGGCCGGATCCGCCGAGCCGATCCGCACCGACGCTTTGCCCAGCCTGTTGAGCTGGCCGACCAGCGCATCGCGCCGCTCGGCCAGGCTGTCGTGGATCGCAAGCTCGCGAACGCCGGCCTCGACCAGCTCGAGTGCAATCGCCGATCCCGCACCGCCCGCTCCGACAAGTAGGGCCCGCATGCCCTTCGGATCGATCCCCTTCGCCCGCGCCGCGCCGACGAAGCCGAGACCGTCCACCATGTCGCCATGCCATGCGCCGTCGGGACGCCGGCGCATCAAGTTGACGGTCCGCAGGAAATGCGCGCGCGCCGTCGCGCTCGTGCAAGTCTGGTAGCAGGCGAATTTGTGCGGGATGGTCACGACAATCCCGTCGAGGTTCCTCAGCCGCGTTGCCACCGAAAGGAAATCCGGCAAGTCCTCCGGCGCGACCTGGACAGGCACGAGGATGCCGTCGTGCCCGCGCGCGGCAAAGGCGGCCGACACGCCCGCCGGCGAGCGCACCTGCGCGATGGGATCGCCGACGATGACGCAGAGCCGCGTGGCGCCCGTCGGCGCCGGGATCATGTCGCTCAAGCCCGGGCCTCCGCGGCGGTCCCGCAAGTCAATTCCAGTCCGTCCAGATTACCCTCCTTGCGCCACTTGGCCAGCAGCCGCAGGAACGCCACCGGGCCGCGCCAATATTGGCTGTTTCTTGCCGCGATCGGATCAAACACGCCTTCATTGTTGTAATAGCCGGGCGTGCATTCGGCGAGATAGGTCTGACGGCCGATCGCGGCCTTGACCACCTCATCGACCCAGGCGTTCTCGGCAGCTGACGTCGGCTCCAGCGTCCTGGCGCCGCGCTTGCGCGCCTGATCGATGACATAGGCGATGTGCTGAGACTGCTCGTCGATGATGTGCGGAAAGTTGGCGCTCTGGCCGGCCTGCACCGTGACGATCAGGAAGCAGTTCGGAAAGCCGCGGCTGTAGAAGCCGTGCATGGTCTTGACGCCGTCGCGCCAGCGCTCGGACAGGCTCATGCCGTCGCGGCCGTAGACCTCAAAGCCCATGCGCTGCGCATAATCGGTGCCGACCTCGAAACCGCTGGCATAGATCAGGCAGTCGAGCTCATAGGCCTTGCCGTCGACCACAACCGCATTCTCCGTGATGCGTTCGACGCCCTGCCCCTTGGTGTCGACTAGGTGCACGTTGGGTTGATTAAAAGTGTCGAGATATTCGTCGTGGAAGCACGGCCGCTTGCAGAACGCCTTGTACCAGGGCTTGAGCGCCGCCGCGGCTGCTTCATCTTTTACGACGGCGTCGACGCGGGCGCGGATCTCCTCCATCTTGCGATAGTCGGCCTGCTCAATGACTTTCAGCGTCTCCTCCATCGAGCTCACCGGCTGCGGTTGCCGGCGCGGCGCCAGCAGGATCTCGCCGAGGAGGCCAGTCCAGCCGTCCTGCACCAGATCCCGCTCGAACGGCTCACCGGAGATCACGGCGGTGAAATTGTCCATGCGCTCGCGCTGCCAGCCGGGCTTGAGCTCCTGCACCCAGGCTTGATCCGTCGGCCGGTCGTCGCGCACGCCGATCGCCGAGGGCGTGCGCTGGAAGACATAGAGCTCTTTCGCGGAGCGGCCGAGATGCGGCACGCATTGCACGGCGGTGGCGCCGGTGCCGATGATGCCGACGCGCTTGTCGGCAAGACCGGTGAGATCACCCTCCGCACTGCCGCCGGTGTACGCATAATCCCAGCGGCTGGTGTGGAAGCTGTGGCCCTTGAAAGTTTCAATGCCGGGAATGCCCGGCAGCTTCGGACGGCTCAGCGGACCGCCGGCGAGGATGACGAAGCGCGCGCGGATCTGGTCGCCGCGATCGGTCTCGACCAGCCAGCGTGCCTCCTGCTCCTGCCAGGTCATCCGCGAGATGACGGTCTGAAACAGCGCGCGCTCATAGAGCGAGAAGTGACGGCCGATGCGGCGCGAGTGCTCGTAGATCTCCGGCGCCCGCGCATATTTGCGCACCGGCATGTAGCCGGTCTCTTCCAGCAGCGGCAGATAGATGTAGCTCTCGGTATCGCAGGCCGCTCCAGGGTAACGATTCCAGTACCAGGTACCGCCGAAATCCGCGGCCTTTTCCACGATACGAAAATCCGCGATGCCCGCTTCGCGCAGGCGCGCGCCGCAGAGCAGCCCGCCAAAGCCGCCGCCGACAATCAACACCTCGGTCTGCTCGCTGACGGGCTCGCGCGCAAGGCCGGGATCGGCCCAGGGATCGTCGAGATAGCGGCCGAATTCGCCTGTGACCTCGACATACTGCGCCTTGCCCTCGGCGCGCAGACGGCGGTCGCGCTCGTCGCGATAGCGCGCGCGGAGTGCGGAAATATCGACCGTAGCTGCGCCGGCTGTGCCGGTCTTGTGTCTTTCCGCTGACATTCATTTCCTCCACGGCGGACGCTGCTTCGCCGGCAGCTCAACCTCAAATTAGCCCCGAAAAAGTGACGCATGCAATCACGTCCGCTGTTTTTTGCGTGAACGCCGCGTGACGTTCCGCTACCCTCCGCACAAATCACAAGCCTACGCCATGCAACGACGTGGCAATCCGGAGGAAGACCATGCAGGGATTGATGATGGACATGCCGCTGCTGATCAGCGGCCTGATCCAGTACGCCGCCGACTATCACGGCGAGGCCGAGATCGTCGCGCGCGAGATCGAGGGCGACATCCATCGCACCACCTATGCCGAGGCCCACCCGCGCATCAAGCGCATGGCGCTGGCCTTAAAACGGCTCGGCATGAAGCAAGGCGACCGCGTCGGCACGCTGGCCTGGAATACGCACCGGCATTTCGAGATGTTCTATGCGGCGCCCGGCATGGGTTACGTGCTGCACACCGTTAATCCCAGGCTGTTTCCCGAGCAGCTCGTCTACATCATCAACCACGCTGAAGATCGCCTGCTGTTCATCGACCGTGCCACGCTGCCGATCGTCGAAGCGATCGCGCCGCAACTGAAGACGATCGAAGCCTATGTCGTGATGTCATCGCGCGAGCGGATGCCGGAGACGAAGCTTGCCAACGTGCATTGCTACGAGGAATTGCTGGAGAAGGAAGACGACGCCGGCTTCACCTGGCCGGAGTTCGACGAAAAATCGGCGTCCACCATCTGCTACACTTCGGGCACGACGGGCAATCCCAAGGGCGTGATCTATTCGCACCGTGCCGCGATCCTGCAGACCATGACCTGCTGCAATTTCGACTTCCTGCCGGGACATGTCGAAGGCGTGCGCGAGGTGATGATGCCGATGGCGCCGCTATTCCACGGCAATGGCTGGAACATGCCGTTCACCGCGCCCTACACCGGCTCCAAGCTGGTGCTGCCCGGCCGCAACTACGAACCCGACAAGCTGTACGAGTTGCTCGAGGGCGAGAAGGTGACGCTGTCGGCGGGCGTGCCGAGCTTCTGGCTGATCCTGCTCGACTGGCTCGGGCGCACCGGCAACAAGTTCACGACGCTGCGCGCGACATTATCGTCCGGCTCGGCCCCGCCGCGCGCCATGGTCGAGAAGCTCAAGCGCGAGTACAATGTCGACTATATCCAGGCCTGGGGCATGACCGAGGCGCTGGGGTGCTCGATGCCGGGCCTGCGGCCGGGCTCGGAGCATCTCGGCGAGAAAGAGAAGTTCGACCGGCGTCAGGTCTCCGGCCGCGCCTGCTTCGGCACCGCCTTGCGCATCGTCGACGACGCCGGCAATGAGCTGCCGCGCGACGGCAAGACGGTCGGCCATTTGCGGGCCCGCGGACCGTGGGTCGCCTCCGGCTACATGAAGCTTGACGAGGGCCTCGACCGCGACGGCTGGCTGATCACCGGCGACATGGCCGTGATCGATCCGCAGGGCCACGTCACGCTGACGGACCGCTCCAAGGACGTGATCAAGTCCGGCGGCGAGTGGATCTCCTCGATCCAGCTCGAGGATATCGCCCTGTCTCACCCCGACGTGCTGCAAGCCGCGGTCGTCGCCATCGCGCACGAGAAATGGCAGGAGCGCCCCCTCCTCCTTGTCGTCCGCAAGAAAGGCGCGACCGTCGACGGCAAGACGCTGCTCGACCACATGCGGCCGAAGATCGCGAGCTGGTGGCTGCCGGACGCCGTTGAATTCCTCGACGAATTCCCGATGACCGGCACCGGCAAGGTGCTCAAATCGGCGCTGCGCGAACAATTTAAGGAGTATCGCGTGGCATGAGCCGCGCGCAAAGGCGTCGACCTCGTAGCCCGGATGGAGCGCAGCGTAATCCGGGAATCTTGCCATGACGCACGACCCCGGATTGCGCTGCGCTCCATCCGGGCTACGAAGCAGATCTTCGCGAACGCGATCATCTTCATGTTTTGGTCAATTCGGGGGCGATATACGGGGTCATCGCTAACCCCGCATCGAGGACATCATGACGTTTTCCGGATTGGGCATGCATCTCGGCAACCTGTCGCGCCTGTCGAATGCGCTGACGCGCTCGATCAGCCCGGAGAACTTCACCGGCGAGAAGGGCAAGGGCGGCATGTCCGTCGACGGCCCCGCCGCGCGTCAGGCCCGCGATCTCGGCCAGGGCTGGAAGGTCTCTCCTTACGTCGTCATCGAACCCGGCACGACGATCACGCTCGCCGACATCGAGGGCCAGGGCGCGATCCAGCAAATCTGGATGACGCTGGCGCGCGGACGCCTGCGCCACTCGATCCTGCGCGTCTACTGGGACGATCAGACGCAGCCGAGCGTGGAATGCCCGGCCGGTGATTTCTTCGCCTGCGGCTGGGAGGAGTTCGCGCAGGTCTCCTCGCTCGCGGTCTGCGTCAATCCCGGCCGCGCCTTCAACTGCTATTGGGAAATGCCGTTCCGCAAACGCGCGCGCTTCACGCTGGAGAACCGCAGCGAGGAGCCGGTCACGATCTACTACCAGATCAACTACACGCTGACCGATGTCCCTGAGGAGTGCGCCTATTTCCATGCCCAATTCCGCCGCACCAACCCGCTTCCTTTCAAGGAGGTCTACACCATCCTCGATGGCGTCAAGGGTGCGGGCCACTATGTCGGCACCTACATGGCCTGGGGCGTCCACAACAACGGCTGGTGGGGCGAAGGCGAGATCAAATTCTTCATCGACGGCGACGGCGCATTCCCGACCATCTGCGGCACCGGCACCGAGGATTATTTCTGCGGCGCCTATAATTTCGATCCCCATGTCGCCCATGCCGGCCAGGCCCCGTTCCAGCAATCGCGCTATCAGGAATTCACCACGCCCTATGCCGGCCTGCCGCAGGTGATCCGTCCCGACGGCGTTTACCGGTCGCAGCAGCGCTTTGGCCTCTATCGCTGGCACATCCCCGATCCCGTCCGCTTCCGAAGCGATCTGCGCGTGACCATCCAGGCGCTGGGCTGGCTGCCCGGCGCGAAGGACGGAAAATATCTTCCATTGCAGGACGACATCGCCTCGGTCGCGTTCTGGTACCAGACGCTGCCAACGGCGCCCTTCCCGACACTGCCGGGGCCGGACTACCTCGAAGTCGCATAGGCCCTGCCGCCGCCCGATCAAGGAGACGAAACATGCTCTATCCGATGTCGCCCAAAGTCGTCGAGCTCAAGCGCAAGCTCGAAAGTTTCATGGACCGGCACATCTATCCGAACGAGGAGCGCTTCTATCGCGAGGCGGAAGAGCTCGGACCGTGGAAAGTCTATCCGGTCGTCGAGGAGCTGAAGCCGCTGGCGCGCGCTGAAGGCCTCTGGAATCTGTTCCTGCCGGAGTCGAGCCACGGCGCCGGGCTCACCAATCTCGAATATGCCCCGCTCTGCGAGGTGATGGGCCGCTCACATCTGGCGCCCGAAGTGTTCAACTGCTCCGCGCCCGACACCGGCAATATGGAGGTGCTGGAGCGCTACGGGTCGGAGCAGGACAAGGAGCGCTGGCTGAAGCCGCTGCTCGCGGGCGAAATCCGCTCCTGCTTCGCCATGACCGAGCCGGCGGTCGCATCATCGGATGCGACCAATATCGAGAGCTCGATCGTGCGCGACGGCGATCACTACGTCATCAACGGGCGCAAATGGTACACGACCAACGCGACCGATCCGCGCTGCAAGATCTGCATCTTCATGGGCAAGACCGATCCGGACAATCCGGATCGCCACAAGCAGCAATCCATGATCCTGGTACCGATGGACACGCCGGGCATCGAGGTCAAGCGGCCCCTGCCCGTGTTCGGTTTCTACGGCGTGCCTGATCGTGCCTCCGAGGTCGTCTTCACCAATGTGCGAGTCCCGAAGGAGAACATGCTGCTCGGCGAAGGCCGCGGCTTCGAGATCGCGCAGGGCCGCCTCGGCCCCGGCCGCATCCACCATTGCATGCGGCTGGTTGGGCTCGCCGAACGCACGCTGGAAAAGATGTGCCGCCGCGTCCGCAGCCGCATCGCCTTCGGCAAGCCCGTCTCGGAGCAGACGGTGACGCAGGAGCGCATCGCGGAAGCCCGCATCATGATCGAGCAGGCCCGGCTGCTGACGCTGAACGCGGCTTACGCGATGGATACGGTCGGCAACAAGGTCGCGAAAGCCGAGATCGCCATGATCAAGGTCGCCGTGCCCAACATGGCCTGCCAGATCATCGACTGGGCGATCCAGGCCCATGGCGGCGGCGGCACCTCGAATGATTTCGGCTTGACGCAGGCCTACGCCACCGCGCGCCTGCTGCGTCTTGCCGACGGACCGGACGAGGTTCACAGGAACCAGATCGCGCGATTCGAGCTGAAGAAATACTCGAATATCTAGGCCGACGCTGGTGCGTCGGTACTAGAGACTGCGCCAAGGGATCGGCGTCTAGTCGAAGCTTGGCGGCTCCTGGATGGGCGCAGATACATTCTGATTCGAAATCGCTTCGAGCATCGCTCCGAAAATGATGAACGGCAGATAGAACGCAAGCATGATCGTATTCCTCCTGCTGTGACAACCCTGGCTCGCAGGGCCAGGTTCCTCAAATTGACGCTCGCCCGCCTCGGAACATTTTCGGCTCTTACCTCGCTACCGACGAAACCGAGTCACAGGCCGTATCAAGAACGCATCGCGTCAATCGCATGGGCGATCAGAACGACTGCGCTTGCGGCAATGAGAAACACAAACAACCAGCTCACGTCCGCCTCCGATCCCGGGAGTGAACGCGTTCATCCATGCACAGTCAAAAACCATCGGTCCGGAACCGCTATTCCGCGGCTCGCTGATGCTTCGCAGCAACAATTGTATCTGCAATCGGCGCTATCGGCAGAACGCCAACAGGAGCAACGCGCCGACGATACAGGCTGCTAGGACTAAAAACCAAACGCCCATACAGTCCCCCGACTCAACACACGCGAGTCAGGATTAGCCTTACGATTTGGCATTGAAACGCTCGTCGCCGGTTTTCCCCAGGCCAAGCGCGATCATCTGCTCGCAGCGTTAGTCCAATACCTCCACCGTCGCGGAGCGGCCGGCGACCAGCGACACGTTGCCCGGAACATTGTCCAGCGCAATCCGCACCGGCACGCGCTGCGCGAGCCGCACCCAGCTGAAGGTCGGGTTGACGTTGGCGAGCAGGCTCGCGCCTTCCGCGCGGTCGCGATCCTCGATGCCGGCGGCGATGCTCTCGACACGGCCTGACAGCGTCACCTTCTCGCCCATCAGCCGCACCTGCACCCTGTCGCCGACGCGGATGCGCGCGAGCTTCGTCTCCTCGAAATAGCCTTCGACATGCAGCGTGTCGGTGTCGACCAGCGCCATCACGCCCTTCCCGGCCGTGACATAGGCGCCGGGGCGCAGGTCCATGTTGGTGATCACGCCGTTCACGGAGGCACGGACCTCGCTGCGGTCGAGATTGAGCTGGGCCACGGCGCGGTCGGCGACGGCCGCATCGAAGGCCGCCTTGGCCTGCAGCTGGGTGGCCAGCACCTGCTCCTGCTTCTGCTGCGACACCGCATCGGTCGTCAGCGTGCTGTAGCGCTTCAGATCGGCATTGGCCTGGTCGAGCGTGGCCTGATGACCGGCAACCGACGCATCGGCCTGCCGCAGCGCCAGGGCGAAGCGCTCGCGGTCGATCCGGAACAGAACGTCGCCGCGGCGGACCTTCTGGTTGTCCTTGACCAGCACCTCCGTGACGAACCCGGAGACATCGGGCGCGACCTGGACCACGTCGGCGCGCACGCGGCCGTCACGGGTCCAGGGCGATTCCATGTAATAGACCCAGAGCTCGCGTCCGACGACGAGTGCAAGCACGACGGCTATGACGGTCAGCGCGATGCGGCCGAGCCAGGCAAGATTGCCCTTCATGTGAGGTACTCCGAGAGATAGACGACGCCGCCGAGCAGGCAGACGAAAATGGCAAAATCGAACAGCGCGCGGTGCCAGACCAGGCGGTAGAGGTCGAAGCGCTGCATCAAGCGGCGCAACAGCGCGCTCAGGACGTAGGCGATGATGATCCACAGCAGCAGCGCCGGCACCAGCACGCCATAGATGTCGATCACATGTCTCATGCCGCAACACTCTCTGCGCGCGGCCGATAGGCCGGCGCGTCCGGGAACAGGCCGCGGCGGATGCCGACGAGGCCGATCAGGGCGTCCTCGCGCGCGCTGTCATTGGGATCCTTCACCGCCTGGGCCAGCGCCCGGTCGACGCTCGTCAGCAGCTCGCCCGGCATTCCATTCCCCGCATAGCCGCGGCAGGCCTTGGCGAGCTGATCGAGCATGTCGTCGATGACGGCAATGGTGGATGCCGCAAGCCCGTAGCGGGCGCGGCGCAGATCGATAATGTTGATGCCGATGCGGAGCTGGACCAGGCTGTCGGCGTCGCGCCGGTCGCTCTCCGACAGGAACGCGATGCGCTGCACCAGCAGCCCGAGCCGGTGCAGCATGAGGCCGGCGAACTCGGCGCGGTCGCGCTTGCCGCGGCGTTCGGCAGCGACCGCGAGCGTCTTCCAGTTCGACAGCACCAGGCGGTTGGCGATCCATTCGGCGCCCACTCCGCGCGCGATCCGCGTCACCAGCTCGGCGATGACGACGCCGACGAAGAAGGCGACGGCGGAATTGGCGTAGGAGGCGAAATCCGCGCTGTAGGTCGATTGCAGCGCCAGCAGCGTCGCAGTGTTCGCCGCGAGCGCCATGCCGGTGCCCGCCGTCGCCGGCCGGCTGATGAGGAAGCCATAGACCAGGAAGGTCGGCGCCAGCGCGACGATCAGGACCTCGAGATGGGAGATCGCGGGCACCAGTGCGAACAGGTAGATCGCGACCACGACGATGGCGACGAGCGACCACAGGCCAAAACTGCGGATGAAGCGCGCCGGCTCGTCCTGCGCGGCAAAGAACGAGCAGGCGACCGCCGCCATCATCGGCGCCGACGCACCGTCCGGCCAGCCGGTCCCGATCCAGAATGCGCAGCAGATCAGGATGGCAATGGCGGCACCAGCCGCCGACCACAGCGCAAGACCGCGATCCCTGTGACGCACGGGCGCGGCGCCGGCCTCGGAATGGAAGGCAAGTTCGAGCGTCGAAACGTTGCGGTTGTCGGCGATCGCCTCGGTCAGCTCGCGGCAGTCGCGCGAGAGGTCGACGAGTTCGCGCAGCCGCAACAGCAGGCTTGTGGTGATGATCCGCTCCCAGGAGGCGCTGTCGTCGAGCACCGCCTGCTGCTCCGCGATCGCGGCGCGGATCCGGTCGGCCGGCTGCCGCGCGCCGACGTCGCTGACGATCCATTGCGCAAGATCCTCGAGCAGCTGTTTCAGCTCGGGCTGCCGGCGCAGCGCCTCCTCCCCGAGTGCAGCCAGCCGGTCCTCGATCGAGGCGATCACCGGCAGCAGCGTCAACATCCGGAGCCGGATCTCGCCGAGGCCCGTCACGGCATTGCGGTCGGTCAACCGGTCGTAGGCAAGATGCGTGGAGAGCGTGTCGATCTCGACGATGTCGGTCGCAAGCTTCAGGCGCTTGCCGCGGCGCGCCTCATTGGTGCACTCGCGCAGCAGCACGACCTGGCTGAGGCGGCGTGCATCCAATAGCCAGGTGTCGACGCGGTGGGCCACGGCAGGCGCGACGCTGCGCGGAAACACGATGGTCGAGACCAGACTGGCGCAGATGATGCCGAGCGAAATCTCCTCGAGCCTTGCCACCGCGGTATCGAAGATGGCGCCGGGCTCGGACACCGCGGGGAAACCGATCAGCGCCACCGTGTATCCGGCCAGCATGAAGACGTAGCTGCGCGGCGTGCCGTCGAGCAGCGACAGATAAAGGCAAAGCCCGACCCACAGCGCGATGGCAAGGCTGAGCAGTTCCGGCGCATCGATCAGGTTCGGCACCATCGCCACCGTCATGACGGCACCGACGAGCGTGCCCATCACGCGGAAGAACGCTTTCGAGCTGGTGGCCCCCGCCAGCGGCTGCGAGGTGATGTAGACGGTCGCCATCGCCCAATAGGGCCGCGGCAAATCCATCGCGAGCGCGATGACGAGCGCCAGCATCGACGCGGCGAACGTCTTCAAAGCAAAAATGAGGTCCGCGTGGCGGACCAGGAACGGCTCGTCTGCGCGCATGGCTATTTCGCTTCGGGACCAGTCTTGACGTCTTGCAGGCGACTGGCCCGCTGTTCGATGCGCTGAAGAGTCTCGAATGTTATCGCAAGTTCCTCGGGCCCGATATCCTTCAGGAGGCTGGCCCGCACCCGGCGCAGCACCCGGTTGGTCTCCTCGACCTTGGCCGCGCCCGCTTTCGTCAAATGTAACGTTTTGGCACGACGATCGGTCGGATCTTCCCGGCGTTCGACCAGACCCTCGGCCTGGAGCAGATCGATCAGTCGCACCAGCGACGGCCCTTCGATGCCGAGCTCATCCGCGAGCACGCCTTGCCGGACATTCTCGCCCTGGCGCGACAGCACCAGCAGCGGAATCGCGGTCGCATAGGACAGGCCGTGCTCGGACAGAGCAGAATCCGACTCGCGCCGCCACATCCGCCCCAGGCGCGCGATCAGCCGGCCGATTTCGGCATGGATGTGAGCCTGCGAGGGAGCCATGCAAATTAGATAGGACACGAACTATTAGTTTACAACTATATACCCCGGCATCGCAGCGGCGATCACGCAAAAGCGAACGAGGACGGGCGCCATGGGACCGGGTTCCCCGGCACATGCAGCGGAGACGATGGCCGGATACAGCGCGCTGACGCTGGTCCCGACCTTCGTGGTCGTGGCCGTGGATGCCACCGGGATGGGCATCATCCTGCCCTTGCTGCCGTTCTATTCGCAGCGGCTCGGCGCCACGCCGTTCCTGCTCGGCGCGCTGATCTCGGTCTACGCCGTCTGCCAGCTCATCGCCGGGCCCGTGGTCGGGATTCTCTCGGACCGCTACGGACGGCGAAAGGTGCTGGTCGTCAGCCAGATCGGAACGCTCACCGGATTCGTCCTGCTCGCGCTCGCCGGCAATCTGACGCTCGTGTTCGTGGCCCGGATCATCGATGGCCTGACCTCCGGCAATATCTCGGTCGCGCATGCCTATGCCGCCGAGCACAGCGCGCCCGCGACGCGCAAGCAGGCGCTCGGCATGACCAGCGGGGCGATCGGGACCGGGCTCCTGCTCGGGCCGGCGCTGTCGAGCTTCCTCGTCCATTATGGCCAGACCGCACCGGTGTGGGCCGCGGCCGCGCTCTCCCTGATCAGCATCGTCGCGACAATCGCCCTGCTCCCTCCGGATCATCCGGCGTCCGAGCCGCTCTACCAGCACCGCGTGCCCGAGCCGACGCTGACCCGCAGCCTGTTCGGCATGCGCTACGCCTGGCGCCTGCTCAGCCTGCTCATCGTGTTCTTCTTCGTCAATTCGATGTTTCTGTCGCAGATCGGCTTGTTCCTGTCGGCGCGGTTCTCCTGGGACGGCCATGCCTTCGGCGCGCGCGAACTCGGCTGGATCTTTGCTTACGCCGGCTTCATCAACATGGTCGTGCAGGGCCTCCTGATTACACGCGTGAACCTCATCGCATCCGACCGCAGCATCGTGATGGCGGCATTCGCCTGCATGGCCCTCGGCTTTGCAGGCCTTGGAGCCGAGAACAATGTCGGCCTGCTCGCGGTCAACCTGACACTGATCATCGTCGGCACCATGTTTGCGCGGAGCACGCTGACGGCGGAATTGTCGCGCTCGACCGCGATCAACCGCCAAGGCATGATCATGGGCCTCAACCAGTCGCTGATGTCAGGCGCGAATATCAGCGCGCCGCTCTTGAGCGGTGCGCTGATCGGTCATCGGCTGTTCGTCGCCTGGGCGCTCGTCATGGCCGCGATCGCGACAATCGGCGCGGCGCTGGCAGGCCAGCTCCTCGACACGCCGCGGATGCGCTGACGCCCCGCCTCAGTTCACGACGTAGACGTCAGGATCGGCGCTCGAGCTCGGCTTCTTGAAGGCATTGCGCAGGGCTGCCGACATCGGGACGTTGTAGTTGAGACCGTTCGGCGGCGTCGGCGATTCCAGCCACTTCCCATAGAGCACCTCGATCTCCGGGCTCGCATAAAGCTCTGCCGTCGCGCGATCGGCCAGCGCCTTGAACGGCGCATCCTCCCGCCGCAGCATGATGCCGTAGGGCTCGGGCTTGGAGAACGTCTCCTCGCTGATCATGAAGGCTTGCGGCTCCTTTGAGCGCGCGATCGCGACCGCGAGCTGGACGTCGTCGAGCGCGTAGGCCTGGGCCCGGTCGGTCTCCAGCAGCAGGAACGCCTCGGCCTGATCCTTCGCCGGCATGATGTTGATGCCGAGATTGCGCTCGGTGTTGACCTTGGCGAGCTGGGTCAGGTTCACCGATCCCGCCACCGCCGTGACCGCCTTGCCCTTGAGGTCGTCGATGGTCTTGATGTTCGCCGCCTTCCTGGCCGCGAACCGCGTCGCACTGAGGAAGTGCGTGTTGGTGAAGGCGACCTGCTTCTGGCGGTCGGCATTGTTGGTGGTCGCCGAGCAATGCAGATCGAGCGTGCCGTTGACCATCAGCGGGATGCGGTTCGACGACGTCACCGCGAGGGTCTCGACGGAAATATCGGGCATGCCGAGCTGCTTCTTCACGGCATCGACGATCCTGAGGCAGATGTCCATGGCGAAGCCCACCGGCTTCTGGTTGCCGTCGAGATAGCTGAACGGGACCGAGGCCTCCTGATAGCCCAGCGTGATCTTCTTGGTCTCCTTCACCTTCTGGAGCGTGCCCGTGAGGTCTTCGGCTGAGGCTGCGCCGGCAAGACATGTCACGGCCAGAACAATGGTAGAAAGACGCATCGGAGGGCTCCTCAAGGGGGTCATCGACTGGTGTCGAGACGCAATCGCGGAGCTGATAGCGCATAGATGCAGCCGGCGCCAGACGAGGCAGGTTTTAGCAGTTATCGCCTTTTTATATACATCGCGGCCAAGGACAGGCGCCTCATTGACAGGTCAGCTGCTGCTCGAACCAGCCGCTCAGCCGTTCCGACAGAGGCGGCCATATCCGCTGGAAGCTTTCGAGCTTGCCGACATTGGCGCGGTACATCGCCCGCAACTCCTGCTCGACGGCCGGCAGGTCGACACCTGCCACGACCCCGTCCCTGACGATCGTCTTGCCGGCGACGACGACCTCCTTCACGAGCGACGCATTGCCGCGTGCGAACAGCAGCGCCATGGGATCGACCGCCATGATCCGGTCGCGATCGAGCCGGTCGAGATCGATCACGACGTAGTCGGCCGGATTGCCGGCGACGAGCTCGCCGTTGCCGGGCGCGCCGGTGGCGCGGCGTCCGTTGCGGATGGCGAGCGAAAACATCTCGGCCGGCGTCCATGTCGCCTTGAAGCCGAGACCGCCATGGACCATCTGCACCAGCCGCATCTCGCGCAGGACGTCGTCGTCCTCGTCCAGCGCCAGCCCGTCGACGCCGACAGCGATGGCGCAGCCGCATTTGTATGCGGCGGCGATCGGGGCAAGGCCCGAGCGCAGATGCATGTTCGAGCTGAAATTGGTGACGATGCGCGCGCCGGAGGCGGCGATCATCTCGAGCTCCTCGGGACGGGCGTGGATGCAATGCGCCAGCGTCAGCCGCTCGGAGAGGAAGTCGATGTCGCGGAGCCAGCGCACCATGTCCGGAAAGTTCTGGTCGGCCCAGGCGCGCTGGTACACGGTTTCCAGCAGATGCATGTGAATGCGGCGGCCGGTCCGCGCCGAGTTCTCCGCCACCGCCTCCAGCAGCGGCTTCGAGCACCATTGCACGCCGGCAGGCCCGAGCTGAACGTCCACCATCGGGCCGGCGATCCCTGAGGCAATGGCGTCGGTCAGCTCGATATAGGCCTTCGGCGACATCGGTGCGCGAACGAAGAGATCCTCGATGGTCTTGCGATCATCGCTGGGAAGTCCCGAAAGCACCGGCTCGGCATCACCATAGACGATCGGATTCTGGTCGCGCACGGCCAGCGCAAAGGCGATGCGGATGCCGACGTCGGACGCGGCCTTCGCAATGGCCCTGGCCTCGTCGACCAAGGGCATCGTCCCGCTCGGCCGCGTGTAGTGCACCATCATGGCGGCGCAGCCGGCCTTGGCCGAACGCGCCAAGGCAGAGGCAGCAGCGAAGTAGGGATCGACAGGCGTGCCCAGCGCGGTCCGCAGGATCCAGCTTTCCAGGGGCATGCCGACCGCGCCGAAGGACGATGCGGTGGCGCGGGCGTGGTCGTGGGCGTTGACGAAGGCCGGGATGACGAAGGAGCGCGGCCCCGGCCCCGCTCCTTCCGTGATATCGGTGATGACGCCCCCATCGTGCCGCAGCACGACATTGTCGCTGATGCCGCGGTCAGGGCCACGGAACAGGCTGGTTGCCGAAATCTCCGTGGCCATGACCGTCTCTCCAAGACCCGTTGAAGATCAGTTGGCAGTATACACCAGCTCCCGCTCCGCGCGCGGCGGCAGGAACTCGCGCGAGAACACCTCGGCCGGCGTCGGGGCGCGGGCGAGCTGATAGCCCTCGACCACGATGCCGATCGCGCGCGTCATGCGGTCGTCCTTGATGTCGCCGATGCCGATCTCCTTCATCTCGGGCGAGACAATGAGCTTGTCAAATGAGTACTGCAGCCGGCGCTTCTCGACCGCGACGTCGATCAGATTGTCGTAGTTCAGCGCCGCCTTCATGCCGGCATTCTGGTCCTTGGCCACCGCGATCGCACCCTTGTTGATGGCGCGAACGAGGCCGGCCACCGCCTTCGGGTTCGACGCGATCAGCTTCTTCGAGACCATCACGCCGTTGGAGTAGAGATCGAGACCGTACTCACCGAACGAGAACCACTTAAAGTCCTTGTCCGGGTCCTGGCGGTTGAGCACGAGGTTGAAGTAGCTGGTAATGTTGAAGACGAGCGCCGCGTCGATGTCGCCCTTGATCAGCATCGGCTCCTGCAGGTTCGGCGCCATGTTGGAGATCTTGATCTTCTCGCCGTCGAGCCCGTTCTTGCGGGTGAACACCGGCAACAGGCGCGTCGTCGGCGTGCCCTGCGCGCCGCCGAGGGTGTGACCTTCAAAGTCCTTGATGGTGTTGATGCCGCTGGTCTTCTTGGCGACGATCGCGAACGGCGGCTGGTTCCACATCATGTAGACCATGACGGGCGCCTCCTGCGGCTTGGTCGAGGCGTTCTGGATGATGGCGTTGACATCGCCGAAGCCGGCGTCATAGGCACCGGACATCACGCGCGTGACGGTGGCGCCGGAGCCCTCGCCCTGGTCGATGACGACGTTGAGGCCCTCCTCCTTGAAGTAGCCGTTGTCCTTGGCGTAGAAGAACGCGGCATCGCTACCTTGCGTCTTCCAGCCCAGCGTGAACTTGATCGTGGTTTCCTGGGCCATCGCGGCCCCCGTGGATAAGGCCAATCCCAGCAGCGCGGCAGTTATTTTTCTCAACATCGAGACCTCCTCAGCTTCGTTGCGTGACGGTTCAAGACTTCAGGTGGCGATCACGTCGCTCTTGCGCGTCGCCCAGCCGGTGACCTGTCCCTCGATCAGCGAGAACACGACGTAAAGCGCGACGCCGAGGCCGGCGAGCACGAACAGGCCGGCGAACACCAGCGGCACGTTGAAATTGGAAGACGCGGTCATCATGACGTTGCCGATACCGCGGTTGGAGGCGACGGTCTCCGACAGCACCGCGCCGACAAAGGCGTAGGAGATCGCGACCTTCAGCGAGGCGAAGAAGAACGGCATGGTCCTGGGCAGGCCGACATTCCAGAGGATGTCGAGCTTGCTGGCGCCGAGCGCCTTCAGCACGTCCTCGAGCTCGGGCTCGGTGGTCGCCAAGCCCGTCGCGATATTGACGACGATCGGGAAGAAACAGATCGACAGCGCGGTCAGCACCGCCGGCACGGTGCCGGAGCCGAACCACAGCACGAAGATCGGCACCACCGCGACCTTGGGGATCGAGGAGAAGCCGATCAGTAGCGGATAGCAGGTGTCATAGGCCGTCTTCGAGACGCCGATGATCGCGCCAAGGGCGACGCCGAGCGCAACGCCAAGGACGAAGCCCAACATGGTGGTGGCAAGCGTCTGCACGATGTGCGGCCACAGCACCGGAAAGCGCTGGACCAGCGTCACGAACACCTGCGAGGGCCGCGGCAGCACCAGGTCCGACATGCCCGTCATCAGGCAGAACAGCTCCCAGGCGACGAAGAACAGCACGATCAGTCCCGCCGACCACACCTTCTGCCTGATATCGATCCCGAACATCAGCCTGCTCCCTGCTGGGCCGCGCTGCGCGCATCCTCGATGAAGGTCCGCAGCTTCTGGTTCAGCGCAACGAAATCCGGCTCGAAGGTCATGGCGACGGTGCGCGGGCGCGCGAACTCGACGCGGCTGTCGTCGAGGATGCGGCCGGGACGCGCGCTCATCACGCAGATGCGGCTCGCAAGGAAACCGGCCTCGCGCAGATCATGGGTGACCAGCAGCACGGTCGGCTTGTGCGTCATCCAGAGGTTCTGGAGGATCGCCCACAGCTCCTCGCGGGTGAACTGGTCGAGCGCGCCGAAGGGTTCGTCCAGCAGCAGCATGCGCGGCTCGTGGATCAGCGCGCGGCAGAGATTGGCGCGCTGGAGCATGCCGCCGGAGAGCTGCCAAGGATAGCGGTTGCCGAAACCCTTGAGGCCGACCTGCTCCAGCAGTGCGTTGGCCTTGTCGCGAAACTCGGTCTTGCGCAGCCTGCGGAAGTTCGAGCGGAACGGTTCGACGATCTTCAGCGGCAACATGATGTTCCGCTCGATCGTCATCCACGGCAGCATGGTCGGGTTCTGGAACGCCATGCCGACCCGCATCGCCCGCGCCGCGACTTCGCGGCCGCCGACGATGACGACGCCGCTGGTCGGCTGCACCAGACCAGAGACGAGACGCAAAATGGTCGATTTGCCGCATCCGGACGGGCCGACCAGTGCGACAAACTCGCCGTCGGCGATCCTCAAGGTCGTCTTCGACAGCGCGGGCACGGCGCGGTCGCCGCGTCCGAAAGTCACGGAGGCCTCGGACAGCTCGATGGCGGTCGCGGCAGAGCCTTCAGGAACGGCCTGGCCGTCAAACTGGGTCTTGGGTTGCATGCGCATCACAGCCAAAGTGCATGCAAGCTGAATGCCAGCGGCCGCCTCCCGCAAAATCAATGATTTGGCCAAATGCCCCGCCGATTGAGCGGATTCCATTTAGGCAATCTGGACGCCAAACTGCATGCAATTGGAGCGCGGAATTGGCGAAGGGCTGTGCTAAAGAGTGGTTTCGACTCTCCCCTCAAGGATTCGCCGATGGCGGCGCGCGCAAGCAGCAAGACTTCTGAATCGTCGGACAAGGTCAGCGTGATCTGCCGCGCGCTCCGGCGCGCTATCATCGAGCAGGCGCTCGAGCCCGGCGCCAAGCTGCCGGAGGATGCGCTCGGCGAACGCTTCGGCGTCAGCCGCACCATTGCCCGCCATGCGCTGGGGCAACTCGCCGCGGAGGGGCTGGTCGAGCTCCGCCGCAACCGGATCGCGGTGGTGGCGACACCGAGCTGGCAGGAGGCGCGCGATGCCTTCGACATCCGCATCGAGCTCGAACGCCTCGTCGTCCGCCAGCTCGCGGGCAAGCTGACCAAGGCGCAGATCGCCGAGCTGAATGCCCATGTCGATGCCGAGGATCGCGCCCGCGGCGGCACGGATGCGGTCTCGATCCGGCTCGCGACCGAATTCCACATCCTGCTCGCGCAGATGACGAACAGCCCGATCCTGGTGCGCTATGTCAGCGAGGTCGCCTATCGCTGCTGCCTGACGCTGTCGCTCTACAGCCGGCCGCATTCCACCGAATGCGCCATCAACGAGCACCGCGCCATCATCTCGGCGCTCGCCAAGGGTGACGAGGCCAAGGTGATGGACCTGATGCATCATCACCTGGATTCCGTGGCCAATCGCGCGCTGGTCGCCCCCACACCGCAGCGCGGCCGCGATCTGCTCGATATTTTGGCGCCTTACGCCGACGAAGAGGCCGGCAATCGCGTGGTGAAGTTGCCGAAGGTGGCGCGCCGTTAAAGCGCAATAGATTGCGCTTTAGCGGCTTTTGTTTGCGCATGATCTTGCCGGAAAACCGCTGCGCACTTTTCCGGATCATGCGCCGGTTAGGCCTCGATCCCGCGCTGAACGAGGATGCGCTCGGCGCTGTCGTTCCAGACGTCCATCTTCACGATCTGCCCGCCCTTGACGACGAAGCGATCGACATAGCGGTTGCCTTCGAACGGCGTACCGTCCATCCACTCGCCATAGAGCGTGCCGATGCTGTAGACGACGGTCTCGTCGGCGCCGGGGCATACGTCGAACCGGTCCATCTTCTTCTTGACCCAGCGATAGCGCTTTGCATTGAAGCCGGTCGGCCCGCGCGGATGGTCGAACTCGCGCCCGCCGGTGAACGTGATCACCGTGCCCGGCTTCATGTAGGCCGCGGCGGCGTCGGGATCGGGTATCATCGAGGCCGTCAGGTAGGCCTCCACGATCTCGGCGTCGGTCATCGGGCGTTCGGCTTTGGCGGGAGCGGACATGGCGAATTCTCCGAAAGTGCCGGCATTCTACAATTCGGCCCCCAAAGTGCATGCATATTTTTTGGACAATCTGATGTCTCGACTGCACACAATCTGGAGCTGCCCGCCCCCTCAGCTTTCGCTAGACTACCACAGCTGAATCCGACGCCATGACCACCCAAGCCGCCCTCGACCTGATCTTCCGCAACGCGCTGTTGCGCTCATCCGCCGCACCCGTCGATATCGGCGTGAAGGACGGACGTATCGCCGCGATCGCGCCAAAGCTCGCCTGCGAGACCGTCGAGGTCGATGTCGGCGGCCACCTTGCCCTGCCCGGCTTCGTCGACACCCACATCCATCTCGACAAGGCCTGCCTGCTCGGCCGCTGCGGGCACGATCACGGCAGTGTCTCGGAGGCGATCCGCGCCGTCGCCGGCATGAAGAAGGATTTCACGGTCGAGGACGTCTACGCACGCGGCGCTCGCGTGCTGGAGCGGGCAATCGTGCACGGCACGACGCGCATGCGCACACATGTTGAAATTGACCCGCGCATTGGCCTGCGCGGCTTCGAGGCGGTGCAGGCGCTCAAGCGTGACTACGCCTGGGCGATCGATCTCGAACTCTGCGTCTTCCCGCAGGAAGGCCTCACCAACGATCCCGGTGCCGAGGACCTGCTGATCCAGGCGCTGCGCAACGGCGGCGAGGTCATCGGCGGCTGTCCCTACATGGACACCGACCCGAACGCCCATCTCGCGCGCATCTTCGATCTCGCTGAGGAATTCGACATGGACGTCGATCTCCATCTCGACTTCGATCTCGATCCCTCCTGGTGGCACCTCGACGAGGTCTGCCGCCTCACCGAGCGGCGCAACTACGGCGGACGCGTGGCGATCGGCCATGCCACAAAACTCTCGGCATTGCCGCCGGAGCGGATGAAAGCCGCCACCGCGCAACTGGCCAAAGCAGGCGTTGCCGTCACGGTGCTGCCCGCGACCGATCTCTACCTGATGGGGCGCGAGGCCACCCACAATGCGCCGCGCGGGCTGACGCTCGCCCACAAGCTCGCCGGCGATGGCGTGCTGTGCTCGGTCGCGACCAACAACGTGCTCAATCCCTTCACGCCGTTCGGCGATGCCTCGCTGCTGCGGATGGCGAACTTCTACGCCAATGTCGCGCACGCCTCGGTCAGCGACTTCGACACCTGCCTCGACCTCGTCACTGACCTGCCGGCGCGGCTGATGAACCTCGGTGATTACGGCGTCAAGGTCGGCAATCCCGCCGACCTCATCGTGCTCGATACCAGGGACAGCCGCTTTGCCATCGCCGAGCTGCCTGACGTCATGATGGGCTTTAGGGGTGGCCGGCAGACCTTTGCGCGGCAGAGGGCCATGCTGTTCCGCCCCTAGAACTGATCGACCCACGTCTTGCGCCATCGTCGCCGCCTGCGCGAGGATCACCGCCATCAATCGACGGAGGAACCCAAATGGCCTTCGACACAATCTTCCTGAACGCGCGCTTCGATGGCGGCACCCGCCAGCACATCGCGGTCGCGAACGGCCGCATCGCTGCGATTGCACCTGCTGACCAGCCGCCGGCCGGCGCCGAGACGGTCGACCTCAAGGACGCGCTCGTCGTTCCCGGCTTCGTCGAGGGCCACATCCATCTCGACACCAGCTTCTATGGCGACGCCTGGCGGCCACACAAGCCGTGCACTGACGGCTTCAACGTGCATGAGCGCGTCGCCTTCCAGGCCGAGAATATGGCCGTGTCAGCGCCGATGGACGTGCGCGCGCGCAACCAACTCGATCTCTGCATCGGCCATGGTACCACGCAGATGCGCAGCCACGTCATGGTCGACGGTTCGGTCGGCCTGAAATCGCTCGAAACGATCCTGCGCGTGCGCGAGGAATACAAAGGCCTGATCGACATCCAGCTCGTCGCCTTTCCCCAGAGCGGAATCCTGTCGAGCCCGGGCACCCCGCAACTGCTCGACGAAGCCATTGGTCTCGGCGCCAACCTCGTCGGCGGGCTTGACCCCGCGAGTTTCGATCGCGACGTCGAGAAGCATCTCGACGTCGTGTTTGGCGTCGCCGACAGGCGCGGCGTCGATGTCGACATCCACCTGCACGACATGGGTACACTCGGCGCCTTCGAGATCGAGCAGATCGCGGCGCGCACGCGCGCGCTCGGCATGGAGGGCCACGTGGCGGTCAGCCATGCCTACGGGCTCGGCGATATCACGGCAGACTACCTCAAGAAGATCGCGGATGTTCTCGCCCGCTCCGGCGTCGCGATCATGACCAACGCGCCGGGCGCGCGGCCGTTTCCGCCGATCCTTGCCCTGCGCAAGGCCGGGGTCACCGTCTTCAGCGGCAACGACAACATCCGCGACTCCTGGTGGCCCTATGGCGATGGCGACATGCTGCGGCGGGCGACGACGCTCGGCTATCGCTCCGGCTTCAATATCGACGAGGAACTGCGCGCCGCATTCGACGTCGTCACCGCATCGGGTGCCAAGGCACTGCGGCTGGAAGGCTACGGCCTGCAGGTCGGGGCGAAGGCCGACTTCGTGACGCTCAATGCGGAGCACGTGCCCGAGGCCATCGTCGCCGTACCGCAGGGGCGCTCCGTCTATAAGGAAGGCAGGCTTGTCGCCGCGCATGGCAGGATTGCGCGAAAGTCGGGCTAACCCACAGCAACCTTCACTCCATTACCGTTCGCCGTTCCAAAATTCCGAATCCGGTACTCTCCCGGATAGTAGATTCTCTCCGATTCCCCGATAGCTGCACGCAATGCAAGTCCCGCGGTGCCGGTCTTAGTGAGACCGCACTGATGTCTGCATTCAACCGGGAAGCATGGACGTGTTCAGCGCATTCAGCAGCATCAATTCTCGCTCCGTTCGGGCCGGGACGCCCGCCGAGACCGCCATCAAGCGACTGAATGGTATCGGCGAAGTCCTGTCTGGCCTCGATATCGCGGCGGTCCGCTCCGAGGACGAGATGGCCCGCATGCTGTGGACGCTCGAGACCGCCGACAAGTGCATTCGCATGATCCTTGCCGAATTCCGCACTGAGCGCACGACCGAAGTCGTCCGGCAGGCCAAAAACCTGATCGATTTGATCGACCGCGCCCGCGACGAGCTCACGGGCTGTTGCGCGGCGAAATCCTGAGCCGGAGCCGCCCTATTTCGCGCGGTTGATCTTCGCGAGGATCCGATCCGCTTCGGTACGCCAGTCCGCGCTGCGGGCAAACTCCCTGGTCCCCTTGGGTCCGAACAGCCCCTCATCGGCGAGATCGGCCACCCAGGCCTGCCGCTCGGCCGTGCCCTGCGCCGACCACGGCGTCAGTCCCGCCTCGCGCACGGTCTCGGCGACCTCGCGCACCTCCTCGGCCCGGCGGCGCCCGTGCTCGATCACGCGCTGGAAGAAGTAGGCGCCCTGCTTCTCCCAGTTGATGGCGGGGAATGTCTCGGTGAGTGACGCCAGCACGGCATCTTCGACACCATAGGCGCGCGCGGTGGTGAAACTCTCGATGACCATGGCCTCGAGGCCCTTGATCATGATGCTGCGGCACATCTTCACCGCCGAGGACACACCCAGCTTGTCGCTGGCAACCTTCGCCGCAAAGCCGATCGCGTTCAGCAGCGGCTCCAGCTCCCTCGCGCCGGGCCCACCGAGCAGCAGCGGCACCTTGATGCGATATGGCGGCACCGAGGTCATCACCGCGCCCTCGACGTAGCGGCCATCAGCGCCGTCGATCAGTGCCGCGGCGCGCTGCTTGGCACCGGGAGAGGCCGAGTTGAAATCGAGGAACCAGGTGCCCTGGTTGATCGCGCTCGCGCAGGCCTTTGCGACGGGGACGGCCTGGCTCGCCGTGACGGCAGAGATGATGAAGTCGGATTTCGCGGTCAGCTCGGCATGAGACGGCGCGAGCGTCACGCCGAATTTTGCCGCATGCTCCCTTAGCGGCGCACCCTGCTCGCCGAGCTTGATGTCATAGGCGGAGACCTTGATGTCCTGCTGGCGCAAATCCTCGGCCAGGATACGGCCGACCTCGCCATAGCCGACCAGTCCGATCTGCCAGCGCCTGGGATCACCTGCCATCAGTTCAATCCTCGCGTCGTCGCGTCGAACAGTTCTTCGACCGCATAGCGGCGCGGGATCAGCGCCTGCTGGAATGCATAGTCGACGATGAGCTCGAGCGGTTTCCTGTTGGCTTCGATCCCGAACGGAACGAGGTCGGGCGTCGCCGCGGGCCCCGCCTGCTCCTTGTTCCGCTTGAGCAGATCATAGACGCCCGCAACCACGTCAGGACGGGATTTCGCGAGCTGCTCGGTCACGACCACGAGATGATTGACCGGGACGACGCCGCGGCGTTCGTACCACTTCGCCGCCTCCGCGGCCGGATCGGGGAACAGCGGCTTCAGCTTGGGATCGTTGGAGGTCTCGCCGAGCACGGCGTCGACCTCGCCGTCGAGCAGCATCTGCAACACCTTTTTATCCTTCGGCGCACGCTCGGTGGTGTCGACATATTCGGCGACATGCGGATCCTCGAACGTCACCCAGCGGATCTTGTCGAGATTGACGCCGTAATCGTTGGCGAGGATGCCTCTGATCCAGGCGCCCGTCGTGGTCGTGAACGAGCGGATGCCGACGCGCTTTCCTTCGAGATCGGACGGCCCCAGCGTTCCCCGGGCGGGATTGTACAGCGCATAGGAATGCTGGAAGCGGCCCATCATGGTCGCCGGCAGCAGCACCAGCGGCTTGCCGTGGGCTTTCGCCATCAGGTAAGTGACGATCGCCATCTCGCAGACGTCGAAGGCCTGCTCGCGCACCATCGGCTTGAATGCCGTGTTGGTCGGCGTGTACTCGATGAAGTCGAGATCGAAGAGGTCGGAGCGGAGCTCGCCGCTCTTCACCGCCTGGACGTGAGGGTGGTTGCCGAGCACGGCCTTCAGCTTCAGACGATCCATCCGCCCGCTCCGCTTGTCTTCGCTTCAGACATCCTCGGGATTGTCGACATAGACGAGGCCGGCCTTCGCCAACGCCTCGCGCATGCTGTACATGTCGAGGCCGAGCTCGCCCGATGCCAGCCGCTTGCGCTTGCCGCCTTCATCCGCGTTACGCTTCTTGGCCTTCTCGGCGACCTCGACCGCATAGCGCTTCGGCACCACCACGACGCCGTCGTCGTCGGCGACGATGATGTCGCCGGGATCGACGTTCACGCCGGCGCAAACCACGGGGATGTTGACCGAGCCGAGCGTCGCCTTGACCGTGCCCTTGGCCGAGACCGCGCGCGACCACACCGGAAAGTTCATCTCGTGCAGCGCTTTGACGTCGCGGCAGCCGGCATCGATGATCAGCCCCTGCACACCGCGGGCCTGGAGCGAGGTGGCGAGCAGCTCGCCGAACATGCCGTCGGTATTGTCGGTGGTGCAGCCGACGACGAGGATGTCGCCTTTTTTGCACTGCTCGACCGCGACATGGATCATCCAGTTGTCGCCGGGCTGCGCCAGCACGGTGACGGCGGGGCCGGCGATCGACGCACCCGCCCAGACGGGACGCAGATAAGGCTTCATCAGGCCGAGGCGGCCATAGGCCTCGTGCACGGTCGATACGCCGTACTCCGCCATGCCGGCGGGATCGGCGCGCTTGATGTTGCGAACGACGACGGGCTTCATGCCAATTCCTCCGCAACGGTCGGGAACAGGCGCTGATAGGCCTCGCCATAGGTCATGGGCACGCCGGTATTGCGGCTGCCCTGGATGCCGCGGTTGAGTGCGACACGCTCGTAATAGCCCCAGAGGTGCTTCTGCGCGGCGAGGATCTGGAACGCCTCGTACTTCTCCTTCCAGACCTCGTCGATCTTGAGGATCGTGTCCGGCTTGTAATTGCACTGCTCGGGCTGGTGCGGCTCGAACAGGAACACCGGCGGCGCCGAATATTTGTACTGCGCGCCGGGCTTGTGGCCCATCGCCTGCGCGACCACGCGCGTTTCCTGGGCGAAATGCGCCGCGTTCGGATGGTCGAAATTATAGGGGTCTTCCAGCGCATGCGTCAGCACGAAGCTCGGATTGAGCTCGCGGTAGATGTCGACCATGCGGTCGAAATGCGCTTCGGTCAGCTTCAGCGGATAGTCGCCGCAGTCGAAGAACTCGATCTCGGCACCGAGCAGCTTGGCCGCCCGCTCCGCCTCGTCCTTGCGGCCGGCCTTGACCGATTCCAGCGTCGCGCCCTTTTCCTTCCAGGCGAACTGGCTCTCGCCACGCTCGCCGAAGGACATGCACACGATCTTCATGCGATAGCCCTTCTTCGCATGCAGCGCGATGGCGCCGCCGGCGCGCCAGACGAAATCGCCGGGATGGGCGGTGACGACAAGACCTGTTTTCATGGGACAAACTCCCCTCTTTCGTTCGTAAGCATCATAGGCCGCCTGCTTCATGCCGGCAGCAGGTTCATTTCAGGCCGCAGCGACCGCGGGTTCCTCGCCGTCGAGCACGCGGCGCAACCGCTCGCCGTCGAGCGCGCCCTCCCATTTGGCAATCGCGATGGTCGCAACCGCGTTCCCGATCAGATTGGTCGGCGTCAACCCCTGCGACATCAGGCGGTGGATGCCGAGCACCAGCGCCACGCTGGTCACCGGAATGGTGCCGGTCGCCGACAGCGTCGCCGCCAGCACGACGAAGGCCGCGCCTGCGATTCCCGCCGCGCCCTTGGAGGTCACGAGCAGGATCAGCAAGAGCTCGATCTGCTCGGCGAGCCCGAACGGCGTGTTGGTCGCCTGCGCCAGGAATACCGAGGCCGCGGCGAGGTAGAGGCAGGTGCCGTCGAGATTGAAGGAATAGCCGGTCGGGATCACCAGCCCGACCACGCTCTTCTCGCAGCCGGCCTTCTCCAGCTTGGTCAGCATCCGCGGCAGCACCGTCTCCGACGAGGTCGTGGCGATGCAGATCAGCAGCTCCTCCCAGATGTAACGGATCAGCTTGAGCAGCGAGAAGCCGCAGAGCCGCGCGACGGGCCCGAGCGCAATGACGATGAAGACCAGGCAGGTCAGATAGAAGCCGCCGAGCAGCTTGCCGAGCGAGGCCAGCGAGCCCACGCCGAACTTTCCCACCGTGAACGCAATGGCACCGAACGCGCCGATCGGCGCCGCCCACATCACGAAGCCGACCACCGCAAACACCATCTTGGCGGCGATGTCGATCAGATGGACCAGCGGCGCGGCCCTCTCGCCGAGCTGCACCAGCGCGAACCCGCACAGCACGGAAATGAACAGCACCTGGAGGATGTTTCCTTCCGCAAAGGCGCCGATGAACGTGGCCGGCACGATGTTCAACAGGAACGGCACGAAGCCGATGACGCTGGTCTGCTTGACGTAAGGTTCGATCGCACTGGCATTGATGCTGGCGGGGTCGATGTTCATGCCGACGCCGGGCCGCATCAGGTTCACGGCCACGAGCCCGATGATCAGCGCGATCGTGGTCATGATCTCGAAATAGACGATCGCCTTCACCGCAACGCGCCCGACCCGCGCCATGTCGGCCATGTGCGCGATGCCGTGCACGACGGTGCAGAAGATGATCGGCGCGATCAGCATCCGGATCGCCTTGATGAAGGCATCGCCAAGCGGCTGCATCTTGGCGCCCGCCTCGGGGCTCACGATCCCAAGCGCGATGCCGGCCGCCATGGCGATGAGCACCTGGATCCAGAGCTCCTTCCACCAGGCGCGGCCGCGCGGCTTGTCGATCGTGATCGCCGTCATCGGTCGAACTCGAACAGGCGTGCGGGGTTGTCGACCAGGATTTTTTGCTGGAACTCCGGCTCCGGCGCAAACAGCGGGATCAGATCGACGAGGTCGCCGTCATTCGGCATCACCTTGACATTGGGATGCGGCCAGTCGGTGCCCCAGATGACGCGGTCGGGCGCCGTCTCGACGATCTTTCGCGCGAACGGCACCGCATCCGTGAAGGGCGGACCGGCTGAGGACACCCGCTCCGAGCCGCAGATCTTCACCCAGCACTTCTCGTCGCGCTGCATCAGCTCGATCAGGATCTTGAATGGAAGCTGATCGAGCCCTTCGGACGCCTTCACCCGGCCCATATGGTCGATGGTGTAGCTCAGCGGCAGCCTGGTCAGCATGTCGGCATATTCAGGCAGGTCGATCGCATCGAAATGCAGATCGATGTGCCAGCCGAGCGGCGTGACCATCGCGACGATGCGGTCGAACACGCGCTTGTCGGGAACGCCGCCGAGATGGCGGACGAAATTGAAGCGGCAGCCGCGGAAACCGCCCTCATGCAGCACGCGAAGTTCGCGCTCGGTGATGGTGTCGTCGATATTGGCAACCGCGCGATAGGCGCCATTGCTCTCGGCGATGGCATCGAGCGCCACCGTGTTGTCGGTGCCGTGCACGCTGGCATTGACGATCACCGCGCGCTCCACGCCGAGCTTGGCGTGCAGTGCGCGAAAGTCTTCCAGCGGCGCATCGGGCGGCGTGTAGGAACGGTCAGGCGCATAAGGATATTTCGAGCCGGGCCCGAAGATGTGGCAATGCGCGTCGCATGACAGTTTTGGCAGCTTGAACTTCGGCGTGCGCGTGTTCGGATCGGGCGGCGGAATCGTCGGCGTGTACATCATTGTCATCAGGTGAACTTGAACAGGCGCGCCGGATTGTCGACCAGCAGCTTTTGTTGGACCTTGGGATCGGGCGCGAAGAGAGGAATGAGGTCGACGATATCGCCGTCGTCAGGCATGACCTTGACATTGGGATGCGGCCAGTCGGTGCCCCAGAGCACGCGATCGGGCGCGTTGTCGATCAGCGCCTTCGCGAACGGCACGGCGTCATGGAACGGCTTGCCGGTGCTGGAAGCGCGCTCCAGGCCCGTGATCTTGACCCAGCACTTCTCGTCCTTCTTCTGCAGATCGAGCAGCGCAGTGAAGCCGGGATCATCTAACCCCTTCCCCGCCTGCACCGTGCCCATGTGATCGATCACGTAAGGCGTCGGCAGCGCGGTCAGGATGGGCGCGAATTCGGCAATCGTGCCCGGCTCGAAATAGACGTCGATGTGCCAGCCGAGCTCGGCGACGCGATGCACGATGCGCTGGAACTTGGTCATGTCGCCGACGCCGCCGAGGCGCTTGAGGAAGGCGAAGCGGCAGCCGCAGATGCCGCCCTTGTCGAGCGCCGCAAGCTCCTTCTCGGTCATCTCGTCGCTGACGTTGGCGATGCCCTTGTAGGCGCCTTCGCTCTGGGCGATGGCATCGGTGACGACCCGATTGTCGGTGCCGTGCACGGTGGCGTTGACGATCACGCAACGCTCGACGCCGATCTTCTCGTGGACGCTGCGGAACGTCTCCAGCGGCGCATCGGCGGTGTTGTACGGACGCTTCTCGGCGAAGGGATAACGGGCCGCGGGACCGAAGATATGCGTATGGGTATCGCAGGATTTCGCCGGCAGCTTGAAGGACGGCGTCTTGGGATTGGGGTCCGGCGGCGTGATCGTCGGGATCGCCTTCTCAGCGCTTTGCGCGCGCGCTTCACCCGCAAGCGCGGCACCGGCCAATCCGGTCAAGAGATGCAAGCACTCCCGCCTGTTCATTTCCTAAAGCACCCTGTTACATGGCCCGCTTGCGAGCGAAGGTGCTGTTACGCGCCTCCCCTCGGGCGGTTTCTTTCAAGTCTTGCTGCTGACGACCGGCCGCCGGCGTGCCGGCGCGGCCTGGTCAAGCGCCGGCGCCTGGAATGCGGCGACGGTCGCCTGCACCAACTGCTCGATGGCGCCCGCGGCATCGCTGCCGTCGGCCTCGCCGCGCGACAGGCGCGAGACGCGGTCCGGCGTCACCAGCGAGTAATAGAGTGCGCCGAGCAGGAAATGGCTGCGCCAGACGATGTCGGTGCGCGGAATGTGCGGCAGGCTCTCGTGGATCGCGTCGATGAAGGCGTGGCTGGTGTCATCGAAGGTCTGCGCGATGATTTTTCGCGCAACTTCATTGCCCTCAGCCGACATCACCGCGCGCAACCGCGTGAAGCGCGCCCCGCCGCCGGCGAGATCGCTGCCCGAGGTGAAAGCCGGCACCACATAGGCGCGCACGATCGCCTCCAGCCGGTCCTGCAGATCGCGCACGCGTTTTGCGGCGGCGAGCAGCTCGGAACGGCGCAGGTTCATCGGCCCGCAATGACGCCGGTAGATTTCCAGCAGCAGGCCGTCCTTGGTCTTGAAATGATAGGTGACGCTGCCGGGATTGGCCCCGGCAGCCTGCGCGATGTCGCGCACCGAGACGGCATTGAAGCCGTTGGTGGCAAACAGCTCCTCGGCCGCGGCGAGGATCGCCTCGCGCATGTTCGGCTTGCGGGCCGATTCCTTGCTGGTGGGCTTGCGTACCATGTGATTTGTACTATCGTACAAAAGATCAGGTCTCGTCAACAAAAACCATGGGTATCGTCCGGAGCGGCTCAGAGACCGCCGTCAGGGACGGAATGCCCGCAAGGAGTGCTGGGAATGCTGGGTTTGAACAAGAAGATCGCCGGCTTGATGCTGGGCGCCGGTCTGCTGCTGGCGGGCAGCGCCGCGCAGGCCGACAATTATCCGAGCAAGCCGGTCCACATCCTCGTGCCCTACGCCGCGGGCGGTGCGGTCGACGTCCTCGCCCGCACGCTGGGACAGGCACTCGCAAAAACCTGGGGCCAGCAGCCGGTGATCGACAACCGTCCCGGCGCCGGCGGCATCGTGGCGTCGCAGACGCTGGCGCAGGCCGCACCCGACGGCTACACGCTGATCCTGGTCGCCAGCGGCCATCCGCTGAACCAGTTCATCTATCCGAGCGTGCCCTACGACACGTTCAAGGATTTCACCGCGATCACCGAAGTCGCCTCCTCCCCGCTCGCGATCGTGGTGGCGAAGGACAGCCCCTACAAGACGCTCGGCGATCTGCTCGCCGCGGCCAAGAAGGAGCCGGACAAGCTCTCCTACGGCATGTCGGGCAACGGCACCTCGGCGCATCTTGCCGGCGAGCTGCTCAAACACATGTCAGGCACCAAGATCGTCGCGATCCCCTACAAGGGCGGCGCACCGGCGCTGACGGCCGTGATCGCCGGCGAGATCCCGCTCAGCATCAATCCGCTTGCGGAAGCCATCGGCCAGCTCGAGGGCGGCCCGGTGCGCGCGCTCGCGGTGACCTCGGCCGAGCGCTCCAAGGCCCTGCCGAACGTGCCAACCGTCGCGGAGTCCGGCGTGCCCGGCTACGACGTCTCGGTCTGGTGGGGCGTGCTTGGTCCGGCCAAGATGCCGCCGGAGATCGTCGCGAAGCTCGAGACCGACCTCAAGGCCGCGCTGCAGGACGCAAACGTGCTGTCGACGCTCGGCAAGATCGGCGCAGCCCCCGTCGGCTCCTCCGCCAAGGATTTCGACGCCTATATGCGTGCCGAGGCGACCAAATGGGAGCCGGTGCTGAAGGCCGCCAACATCCGCGCGCAGTAGGGCTCTTCCCATGAGGACCTCTGGGCACCTTGCGCGCACCGCCCTGCTCGCGGTTGCAATCATCAACCTGATCGGCGCGCCGCCCGCGCGCGCCGATGGCGAGGCAAAGCTCCTCGCGCCAAGCGGGACCTTGCGCGTCGGCATCTATCCGGGCAGCCCGACCTCGATGGTGACGGACGCCGCCGGCAAGCCGCACGGCCTCGCCTATGATCTCGGCGGCGAGCTGGCAAAGCGGCTCGGAATCGGCGTCGACTATGTCAGATTTCAGCGCGTCGCCGACATCGTCACCGCGATCCATGACGGCCAGATCGATTTCACCGTGACCAACGCCACGCCCGCTCGCGCGAACGAGGTCACGTTCACCCAGCCAGTGCTGGCGATCGAACTCGGCTTCCTCGTCCCCGCGAATTCGCAGGTCGCAACGGTCGAGGATATCGACAAGCCCGGCGTGAAGATCGGCGTCACCAAGGGCTCGACCTCGGAACGGACGCTGCCGGCGAAATTCAAGAATGCGACCATCGTTCCGGCCGAAAGCGTCAAGGTCGCCATCGCCATGTTCGGCCGCGCCGAGATCGATCTCTACGCCACCAACAAGCCGACGCTGTTCGAGATGTCCGACCAGATGCCGGGCGCCAAAATCCTCGACGGCAATTGGGGGCTGGAGCACATGGCGATCGCGATCCCGAAGGGGCGCGAGGACGCGCTTCCCCTGCTCAATCGCTTCGTCACGGAGGAACAGTCCAGCGGCGCGCTGGACACGATCCAGCAGCAGGCGGGCCTGCGTGGCGCGATCAAGGCCAAACGCGAGTAGGCCCTAACTCGCCGCCTGCTCCGCGGACCGCCAGACGATCTCCGGCGGATCGCGGAAGGCGAAGCGGACGAGATGCCGCTCGACAATGCCCTCGACCTGCTTGAGGAGGTCCGCATTCTCGGCGTCCGCCCTGAGCACGAGCTTGCCGGCCGCGGCTTCGAGCCGGCACGTCCCCACTGAAAACGGGATCGTGCCCTGCTCCGGCGTGAACTCCACCGGCAGCTTGTGCGCAAAGTGCTTGCAGAGCTGCTGGAGGTAGATGCTGGCCCGCTCGGTGGCGATCTCGGCCACGGAATGATTCATGGGATGCCCTTTCAGGCTGATGATGTCGGGACGTCCGCCTTGCACGGCGATGTAGGCCGCAGGTATCTTCCCAGCAAGCTATTAGCCGCTAACGATGCCGTGAGGGTTTTCGGATGATGTCGCCGGACATGCAGAATGCTGCCGACAGGCTGGAAGGCCGGCCCGCCACTCGGCAACCCCTGTCTCCGGGATTACCAGGCGCCGGGCTGAGCCGGCGGACGAGCGATGGCAACAGCCTCAGCGGAATTAGTGCCGGCCGGCGCGGCCCCGAAAGCCTGCCGTGCGGTGGCCTGCTTGGTCGCCTTGGCCGCGGCAGTCGTCCTGGTCTGACCGCTTTCAGCGAAAGCCGCCGACGCGGCCAGGATCACCACCGCGGTCAAGGTCAGCGTCAGATATTGCTTGATCATGTCATGCTCCGTTTTGGCAAAGGCTCTCCCGTTCGCGCGCCGGCTTCTCGCGCGCGTCGGGCTCATGTCCGGATTCTCGCCGACCGACGACGGCCGATCAGTTATCTTTCTAGGAAGATATATCCTGGATATCTTTCTGGCAAGACATCCACCGATGAACTCTTCGTTAGATGAACTCAGGAGGCAACGTGACCGAACCGCGCTATCCCGCGGACAAGCTTCTCGGCATCAGGAAGAAGCATTGGCCCGAATCCGTCACCGCCGTCGGCGAGCTCATGGTGCGCGTCTATCGCCTGAACAGCCTGATGCGCGACGGCGTCGCGCAGCAGATCGCCGCGCACGACCTGTCATTCATGGAATTCGAGGTGCTGATCACGCTCCGCGGCGTCGCTCCCCCGTACGAGATGATCCCGACCGAGCTTTACCCGGCCATCCTGATCTCGTCGGGCGGACTGACCAAGGTGCTCAATTCCCTGCAGGAGCGAGGCTTCATCACGCGGGCGGAAGGCGCGGAAGACAAGCGCAGCAAGCCGGTCCGGCTGACGGCCAAGGGCCGCACGCTCGCCGAGCGCGTCATGGCCGACGTTCTCGAGCACGGCGACACGATGGTGCGCGGCGGCCTCTCGGACGCCGACATCGAGCGCGCGACGCGGTTGCTGCACAAGCTGCTGACGACGCTCGAACCTGCGAACGATTAGCATTCGCCTGCGACGCTACGCAGACTCCGTTTGCTGCAAATCAACGCAACAACATGGACAAAGCGTCATTTGTCTTCGGCGCCGCGTTGGGCAACCAAAGCGGCGGATCGTCGGAGACCTGACATGAGCAAGCCCCTGCTGTTGACGCTGCATCGCTGGATCACGCTGGTCTTTGCCCTGCCCTTGCTCGCGATCATCGTCACCGGACTGATCCTGTCCTTCGAGCCGCTGGTGCAAGTCAGTGGCACCATGGGTCCTGGCATTGATGCAGCGCGCGTCGTCGAGCTGGTGAAGCGATATGATCCGGATGGCAAGGCACGCGGGCTGTCGATCAATGCCGCAAGCCAGCGCATGACGCTGCAAGGCGCCGGCACCCCGGCGATCGATCTCGCAACCGGCGAGCCCGCCGCCGCAGCTTCCGGCCTCTCCGATCTCCTGCTGTGGGCCCGCTTCACCCATGAACGGTTGCTCGGCCAGGCGTGGCTGGTGACGAGCTCGACCATCGCCATGGTCACGCTGATGGTTCTCGGTATCTTCATGGGACTGCCGCGGCCGCGCAACACGCTGTCCGGATGGCACAAGGGCACCGCGTGGTTCGCGCTGCCGCTGGTCCTGCTCAGCCCGCTGACCGGCCTGTGCATGGCGTTCGGCCTGACGTTTCAGAACGGAGCCGCTCCAGCCGGCGGCGGACGTCCAGTTGCCCTGCCTGAGGCCGTTCGCATGGTCGCGGACCGGCACGACCTCACCCACGTGATCTCGATCGGCACCCGCGGCGGCCGCGTGATGGCGCGCATCTATGAGGGCGGAGAGCTCCGTGCCTACGCCGTCAATGCGAGCGGCGTCACGCCGCTGCCGCGCAACTGGCCGCGCCTGATCCATGAAGGAAACTGGTCGGCCCTGATCGCTTCGCCGCTCAATGTCGTCACCTCGATCGCGCTCCTGACGCTGCTCTCGACAGGACTGCTGATCTGGGCCCGGCGGAAACTGCGCAAGCGGCGCCCGCGCGCCGGCGGACAGGCCGCCGTGGCTGGAGCTGCCTAACAACCCCGCCCCGTTCAATTGCGCGTGCTCGCCCGCATCTTGTCCGGTGGCGGCCGCAGGAAGTCGGCATCGTCGCCGGCGGACGGGATCAGGATTGCACGCTCGCGCGGCAGCGCCTCCGGCATCTCGTCGCGGATGAAGGCCACGAGCTTCTCCCTGATCTCGCAGCGCAGGTCCCAGGATTGCGGCGCATTCCTGGCGCTGACCAGCGCGCGCAGCTCGATGGTGCGCGAATCCGCGTCGATCACCTGAAGATTGACCACCTCTCCGTCCCACAGCTTCGACTGCTTCACCGCCTCCTCCAGCCAGCGCCGGATGCGCGGTACATCGGCGCGGTAATCGACATGGAGCGCGATGACGCCGATCAGGGAGGCGGTATCGCGGGTCCAGTTCTGGAACGGTTTTTCGATGAAGTACGACAGCGGCACCACCATGCGGCGCCAGTCCCAGAGCCGGATCACGACATAGGTCGAGGCGATGTCCTCGACCCAGCCCCACTCGTTCTCGATGATGACGGCATCCTCGATCCGGATCGGCTGGGTGATCGCGATCTGCAAGCCCGCGATCAGGTTGCTGAGCAGCGGACGGGCGGCAAGACCGACAATGATACCGGCAGCGCCCGCGGAGGCGAACAGGCTGACGCCGTACTGCCGCACCGAATCGAACGTCATCAGCGCGGTCGAGACCGTGATGATGACGATGATGATGTCGGTGACGCGCTTGAACACGCGCACCTGCGTGACGTGCTTGCGCGCGATGAAATTTTCGGTGACGTCGCGGAAACTCTGCAAATAGCGCGCCGCGCTCATGTCGACGACCCGGATCGAGATCCAGCCGATCAGCGCGATGAAGGCGACGACGAACAGGCGCGTGAGCGGCGCGCGGATGGTGTCGTCGAGCGAGGCGAGCGGCAGGACGAGCGCGACGGCGGCAAGACACAGCGCAAGCTGGGCCGGCCCCGCCGTCCGCTCGATGAACACGCTGATGAGGGGAAGCCGGGTCCCGAAGGCGCGATTGAGCAGCCGGACCGCGATTCGATAAACGAACAGGGCAAGCAGGATCGCCCCGGCAACGAGGCAGAGCCCGATGAACCATGGCGGTATCCAGCCGAACATCCTGTCGATGTCGGCCATCAGGGCCTGCCAATTCATTGCTGTCCCCATCTTGCATTCGCGTCAGCGCTCAACGCCTCCCGGCCGGCTTCGCTCCCCCCGCCCCCTGCAACGCGGCATTCCGCTGGTGCAACCGTCGCCGACCTGCGCTAGTTTGTGGTTCGCATGACCAGACGAACCGGCAGCGCCGATCTTCCTCTCCACACCGGACGGGTTCCGCCGTGGCTCGCAAGCCGCATGGCGACGCTCGGCGCGATCGTCACCCAGGCAGTCGTTCATCATTACGGACGCGATGCATTCCTGCAGCGTCTGTCGCATCCGTTCTGGTTCCAGTCGTTCGGCGCCGTGATGGGGATGGACTGGCACTCCTCAGGGATAACCACCTCGGTGATCGGCGCGCTGAAGCGCGGACTCGGCCCGCTCCAGGACGAGCTCGGCATCTATGTCTGCGGCGGCCGCGGCCAGCATTCGCGCAAGACACCGGACGAGCTGTTGCTGCTCGGCGATCGCGTCGGCTTCGACGGCGCAAAGCTCACGCGCGCCAGCCGCCTGGTGGCGAAGGTCGACAGCGCCGCTGTGCAGGACGGTTTCGATCTTTATCTCCACGGCTTCTTCGTCACCGCCGACGGCAAATGGACGGTGGTGCAGCAGGGCATGAACGGCGACAAGCGCCAGGCCCGCCGCTATCACTGGCATTCGGAAGCGCTGAAGAGCTTCGTCGATGCGCCCCACAGCGCGATCGACGGTCCGCAGCAGGGCGAGATCGTCAATCTCACCGATCACCGCGCCGACGTCTCGCGCACCGCGCAACTGGAGCTCTTGAGCGACCTCGGCCCCGACCGCATCGTCTCCGAATTCGAGCAGCTCATCGGGACGGCGCCCGAGCCGGCGCAAGCCCTGCTGCCGCACCTGATCATGCCTGATCATCACGATGTCAGACCCAAGGACGTGTTCGCGCGCCGCCTGCACGGCACGCTGGCTGCGGCGGCCGAGCGCGGCCCGGTCGATTTCCCGGAACTGCTGCTGACGCCCGGCGTCGGCGCGCGCACCGTGCGCTCGCTGGCGATGGTCGCCGAAGTCGTGCACGGCGCGCCCTATCGCTTCACGGACCCGGCGCGCTTCTCGCTCGCCCATGGCGGCAAGGATCGGCATCCCTATCCCGTCCCGATCAAGGTCTATGACGAGACCATCCGCGTGCTGAAGGGTGCGATCCAGAACGCAAAGCTCGGGCGTGAGGAAGAGATGCAGGCGATCAAGCGCCTCGACGACCAGGCGAGGCGGCTGGAGCGGACCGCGCGTGGGCCGTCGGTGGAGTCGTTCATCGCAGGTGAACGTGCAGCCTCGCCCGATCTCGACGGTCGCTCCGTGTTCGGCTGGGAGCGCGATCTCGTCGCTTCCAGGAAGTCGACCGGCTCCTGAAGCTGCCGCTTGCAGCGAGGACTACTCGTCAGCCTCCCCGTCGTCGCTCAGCCGGTTGGCCGAATGATCCTGGTACTGCTCCGTCTGGATGAACTTGCCATCCATACCGCGAATGTCGGAATGCTGCGCCTTGTCGCGGTTCGACAGGATCATGTTATCGCCGACCTTGTCCTTTGGGATATCAGTAAGTGCGCCGGTCCCCGCACCCTTGCCATGCGCGCCTGATCCGATATGCGTCTTGCCGCCGTTGGGCATGGACTGCTCCCTTGCTGTTACGTGCATCGAGGCAACGCGGGCGCATTCCAGATTGTTTCGCACCTTATGCAAGATGACGCGCCCCTTGTTCCCCGTGCGGTGCAGGTGCGGTGTTAATCCGCGAGCTGCGGTTCGGCGGCGGCCGCAGCGAGGCGCGGCCGGCCGTTCCCGTCTGCAACGACTGGCAACCTTGCGATCGCGCGCAGGCCCGGGC
Source organism: Bradyrhizobium sp. CCBAU 45389 (assembly GCF_028128625.1). NCBI lineage: Bacteria > Pseudomonadati > Pseudomonadota > Alphaproteobacteria > Hyphomicrobiales > Nitrobacteraceae > Bradyrhizobium > Bradyrhizobium sp. CCBAU 45389. Next base: position 188,896 of record NZ_LBIY01000002.1, read on the forward strand.
GCCTGCGCCACCGAACCTGCGAGGGATCAATGGCCAGACCAAGTTTCGGCCATCGCGCAAATAGCGCCTCCAGCGCGCAGGCCGCTTCGATCCGCGCTAGTTGATGGCCAAGGCAGAAATGAATTCCCGTTCCGAACGAGATGTGGCGGTTCGGCTTGCGCGCGAGGTCGAGCCGTTCCGGCTTGTCGTGCACCGCCGGATCCATATTTGCGGCGGCGAGCATGACCATGACACGATCGCCCTTCTTCAGCCGCACGCCCGCAAGCTCGGTATCCCGCCGCACGTAGCGCGGCTTCGAAAACTGCACCGGCGAGACGAAGCGCAGAAACTCCTCGACGGCGAGCGCGATGCGGCTATGGTCTTGCTCCAGCCAGTCGCGCAAGGCCGGATCCTTGAGAAGTTCATAGACCGAACCGCTGATGAGATGCGTCGTGGTCTCCGAGCCCGCAGCCAGCAGCAGGAACACCATCGAAACCATTTCATCCGGCGTGATCTGGCCGCCTTCGCGCTCGACCTGGACGAGTTCGGCGATCAGGCCTTCGCCGCCCCGCATGCGCGCGATCTGCAACTGCTCTTCGAGATAACGTCGCATCTTGCGGAATGCGAGCAGCAACCGAAAGAAGCTGAGGACATTCGTGAGAGACGACATTGAATTCGCCCAGGCGATGAACCTCGGACGATCGGCGGCCGGCAGGCCCAGCAACTCGCAGATGACCGCCAGCGGCAGCAGTCGGGCATAACGCTGGACGAGATCGGCGGGGCTGCCGCCGGCAAACAGCTCGCCGGCAAGACCGTCCGCTATCGCGCGAATGCGCGGCTCCATCGCCACGATCGCACGGCGGCGAAACGCTTCGTCTACGATGCTGCGCAGCCGCGTGTGATCCGGCTCGTCCATCGTCAGCATGTTATTGGCGATGGTCTTGACGTATTTCGGCATCCACCAGCGTAGCCCCGCGACCTCGCCATCCTCCTTGCGCAGCGTGAAGGTCGCGCCGTCCTTCAGGACCTCTGCCGTGGCGTCGTGCGTGGTGGTGATCCAGACCTCGCCGACCAGGGGAAAGCGCGTCGCGACCACCGGGCCGGACGCGCGCAGCATCGCGATCGCCTTGGGCGGATCGCGGAAGAAAGCCTCGCTGGTGAAATCGAGGCGCTGTGCCATGGGATCACCGGAATGGTTGGCGCCTCAACCAGATGGTGTGCGCGCGGCGGCGCGCAAGAGCCGGAACCGGCGGAAGAGAGCCTATCCGCGTCCGGGCGAACGCTGGCCGGTCTTGCGTTGCTGCTGGTTGGTATAGGAGTCCCAATGGCTCCAGCTGCCATTGCTGAGGCTCTGCAGGTCGGTGCCAAGCGGACGCCGCGTGCGCTTGTCGTGATCGGCGATGACGCGCTCGGACTGAGCGATCTTGCGCTTGAGTTCCGCGATCGCCTTCTGGGTCTGGCCGTTCCGCTTCGAGGACGCGATCTCGCCCATCGTGAAGCGCGCGGTCTCCAGCGCCTTCAACTCGGCGCGATTCTTCTTCAACTGAACCCGGTGCCAGGCGATGTTGCTGTCGCTGTCCGCAACCATGTGGGAACTCCGCTGATTCGGTCCCACATAGTATCGTGCGCCGAATCGGCGCCGCAACGCCCCGGCGGTGGCGAAAATGCGATCTTCTCGCGCAGAAATTCTGTGCCTGGAGCCCCGGAACGGGGCTCTAGATTCTTATCTTGGCGCGTTTTCTTTACGCGAACCGGCATCCACTTCGCTCGAAAACGCTTTAGCGCTCGGCGAAGGCCTTTTCGACCACGAACTGAGCCGGCTCGCCGTGGTTGCCTTCGATGAAGCCGCGCTCGCCGAGCAGCACACGGGTATCCGCCACCAGCGCCGGGCTGCCGCAGATCATGACGCGGTCGTGGGCGGCGTCCAGCGCCGGCAGGCCGATATCGGTGAACAGCTTTCCTGACGTGATGAGGTCGGTGATGCGGCCGCGGTTGCGGAAGGGATCGCGGGTCACCGTCGGGTAGTAGATCAGCTGGTTCTGGATGTACTCGCCGAGCAGCTCGTCCTTCGGCAGGTGCTCGGTGATCATCTCGCCATAGGCGAGCTCCTTGACGTGCCGGCAGCCGTGCAGCAGCACCACCTTCTCGAACCGCTCGTAGGTCTCGGGGTCCTTGATCACGCTCAGGAACGGCGCAAGACCGGTGCCGGTGCCGATGAGGTAGAGGTTGCGTCCCTCTTCCAGATTGTCGATGACGAGCGTCCCAGTGGCCTTGCGGCTGACGATGATCTCGTCGCCTTCCTTCAGGTGCTGGAGGCGCGAGGTCAGCGGTCCATCCGGCACCTTGATCGAGAAGAACTCCAGCGTGTCCTCGTAATTGGCGCTGGCGACGCTGTAGGCCCGCAGCAGCGGCTTCTCGCCGACCTTGAGCCCGATCATGGTGAATTCGCCGTTGCGGAAGCGGAAGGTCGGGCTGCGGGTGGTCTTGAAGGAGAACAGCGTGTCGGTCCAGTGGTGGACGCTCAAAACGCTTTCCTGATTGAAATTGCTCATCTCACCCTTCCGTTTCGCTTCCAATGCGGTTCCGAGGCGGTCAGCTATGCGTCGTTTGTACACGATCATTCGTATACTAATGAATAATCCGGCTTGATCCCGCGGTCAAGGCTGCCCAAGATCGGAAGCGTTGCAGTAAGGAATAAGGAGCCCCTTCCATGGCGCATGACGCACCCCAGGCCACCGGACCCTCGAAGCTGGTGATCCGGAATATCGGCCTGATCCTGTCCGGCGCCCTGGAAAAGCCGATCCTGGACGGCGACACCATCGTCGCCGAGAACGGCAAGATCACCGCGATCGGCCGCTTCAAGGACCTCAATACCGAAGGCGCGACCACCATCGTCGAGGCCAACGGCACCACGGTGGCGCCCGGCCTGATCGACAGCCATGTCCACCCCGTCGCCGGCGACTGGACGCCGCGGCAGAACCAGATCGGCTGGATCGACAGCAATCTGCATGGCGGCGTCACCACCATGATCTCCGCCGGCGAGGTCCATATGCCCGGCCGTCCGCGCGACGTCGTCGGGCTCAAGGCGATGGCGATCTTTGCCCAGCGCGCCTTCTGGAATCTGCGACCGGGCGGCGTAAAGGTTCACGCCGGCGCGCCGGTCATCGAATGCGAGATGGTCGAGGAGGACTTCAAGGAGCTGGCGGCCGCCGGCGTCAAACTGCTCGGCGAGGTCGGCCTCGGCGGCGTCAAGGACGGCCCGACCGCGCGTAAGATGGTCGGCTGGGCCCGCAAATACGGCATCCAGAGCACCATTCACACCGGCGGCCCCTCGATCCCCGGCTCAGGCCTGATCGACAAGGACGTGGTGCTGGAGGCCGACACCGACGTGGTCGGCCACATCAATGGCGGCCACACCGCGCTCCCCGACGACCAGATCCGCTGTATCTGCGAGGGCTGTAAGCGCGGCCTCGAGATCGTTCACAACGGCAACGAGCGCTCGGCCCTGTTCACGCTGCGCATCGCGCGCGAGATGGGCGATCTGCATCGCGTCATCCTCGGCACCGATGCGCCCGCCGGCTCCGGCGTGCAGCCGCTCGGCATCTTGCGCATGGTGTCGATGCTGTCCTCGCTTGGCGAGCTGCCGGCCGAGCTCGCGTTCTGCCTTGCCACCGGCAACACCGCGCGGATGCGCCAGCTCGACTGCGGCCTGATCGAGGTCGGCCGTTCCGCCGACTTCGTCATCATGGACAAGGCCCAGCACTCGCCCGGCAAGAACATCCTGGAGAGCGTCCAGCTCGGCGACCTCCCCGGCATCGGCATGACCATCATCGACGGCATCGTGCGCACCCAGCGCAGCCGCAACACGCCCCCGGCCACCAAGGTGCCGGAGGTGGTGGCGAAGTGACGCAGCCGGAGCGGCCCGCCGCTCCGCATCGCCCCTCGAAGGCGTTGAACAAGTCTGCTGCCTGCTGCGTCTAACGCAGGCAGCCCTCGGCGGCGGCAGTTCCTTGCTGAACCATCGAGGGCAACATGAAGAACTCATCGCGAATAGGCGTCGGCATTGCTGGCGCGGTAGCGGGCTATATCGCGGTCTTTGTGCTGTTCTCCATCCTCGATTTCGGCAACCGCGCGGACCCGATCACATCGGGCCTGTTGGGACTGTTCTTCTACTCTCCCATCGGCGCGATCGCCGGCGCGGTGCTTGCCAGCTGGCTGGTGACGCGTTCGGGCAAGGATAAGGATGCAGGCAATGGCAGCGTCGCGCGCAACAGCCTGAAGTCGCTCGGCGTCGTCGTCCTGCTCTGCGTCGCCGGTATCGGCATCTACATCGCCTACGCCTATGCGACCGCGACGCCCTGGCTCAACCGGAACGGCAACAATCCCCTGCTCGTGTTCGAGGTCCGTTTTCCGGCCGGAGTAAAAGTGCCGGCGACCGCGCAGGGCATCACCATCGAGCTGCAGACCGACCTCAACACCATGCCGGGCGAAGTGACGCCCGCCGCCTTCTATCGCGACGGCGACCAGCCCGTCATCGCGGGCGAGGTCGAGCTGGCGTTTCGCACCTCGCACCGGCAGCTCGCGGTCAACATCCAGGGCCAACCGAGCCGGGTCTATCCGATCGATCTGACGGCCCGGGCGCCGCATACACCGGAATTCGGGACGTGGCGGCGACTCGCTGACGGCAGCGAAATCCGCTACCGCGCCAAATGGCCGGGAAAGACGTAAGCGATCAGCGCGGCTTCGGCCCCTCACAACGCACATAGGTTTGGCGCTTCGCGCGCCCGACCGGGCCGTTGTCCATCACCAGCCTGCCATCCGCCGCGATGGACACCCGGGGATTGGAGCGAAACTTCTCGCCTTCGCCTTCGCAGGCGAGCTTCATTGTCCAGCCAAGCTTGCCGTCGGCGGTGATCTCGCTAGCGCGGCATCGTGTCTCGTACCAATAGAGACGATTACCGCCTTCGATGCTCATGCGGTTCGGGCTGTCGTCGTCGCGGCAGTCCTTTTTGGTCGAGGCCCAGAAGCCTTCGTAGGGCTGGGCGGCAAAAGCAGGCACGCATTGGCCCGCGAGTGCCGCGCCAACAGCCAGAACTATCGCAAATTGCGCCGCCGCTCTCATGACGAAGAACCTCGACAAACCCTTCATCGAGGTTAGTCGCTCGTTCCAGCAGCTTGTTCAACTGCCGTAGGGTGGGCAAAGCGAAGCGTGCCCACCAATCTTCGTTAAATGCTGAGATCGTGAGCACGGCGCTTCGCGCCTTTGCCCACCCTACGGCACCGATTTTTACCGCACCTTCCTCACCGCAGCTTGTTCAACAACGCCATCAGCGTCTCGCGTTCCTTGGCGTCGAGCGGCGCCAGTGTCTCGCGGGTGATCGCGAGCGCATTGGGCGCGAGCTTCTCCGCAAGCTGCTGGCCGGCGCGCGTCAGGCTGACCAGCAGGCGGCGGCCGTCCTCGGGATCCTGGCTGGTCTCGGTCAGGCCGCGCGCGGTCAGGCGATCGATCACGCCCTTGATGGTCGCGACGTCCATCGCCGTGAGACGTCCGAGCTGATTCTGCGAGCACGGACCGGTCTCGGCGAGCTTCGACAGCGCCGCCCATTGCGTCGGTGTCAGATTGGTGCCGATGTCGCGGGAGAAGATCGAGCTGTGACGCTGCCAGACCTGGCGCAGGATGAAGCCGACCTGCTCGTCGAGCACGTAGGGCGGCTTGCTCAGCGCTCTGGCCGGTTTGCCGTTCTTCTTCGCCGCAACGCTTCTCGCCATCCGTCCCCCACCCCTCACAACGACAGATGCGCGTCGCGGATGTCCGGACGCGCGTCGAGCTCGGCCATGGTGCCGCCGAAGCAGATGCGGCCGCGCTCGATGATGTAGGCGCGGTCGGAGATCAGCCGCGCGAAATGCAGATTCTGCTCGGAGACGACGATGCTGACGCCCTCCTTCTTCATGGTCAGGATGGCATCGACCATCTGCTCCACGATCTTCGGCGACAGGCCCTCCGACGGCTCGTCGAGCAGCACCAGCGACGGATTGCCCATCAGCGTGCGCGCGATGGTCAGCATCTGCTGCTCGCCGCCGCTCATGCGGCCGCCGGGGCGATTCTTCATCTCGCCGAGATTGGGAAACAGCGTGAACAGTTTTTCGCGCGTCCAGTGCGGCGCATTGGGACGCTTCGGCTGCCGTCCGACTTCGAGATTCTCCTCCACCGTCAGGTCGGTGAAGATGCGCCGCTCCTCCGGCACGTAGCCAAGGCCATCGCGCACGATCTCGTGGGTCGGCTTCGCCGAGACGTCCTTGCCCTCGAACATGATGCGGCCGGAGCGCTGCGCCACGAGGCCGACGATCGAGCGGAACGTCGTCGACTTGCCGGCGCCGTTGCGGCCGAGCAGCGCCACCACCTCGCCCTCGCCGACCTCGAAGCCGATGTCGAACAGGATATGCGCCGGACCATAATGGCTGTTGAGGTCTTGCACCGTGAGCTTCATGCCGAGGTCCCCTCGCGATGGCGGGCATCGTAGACGAGGCCCTCGCCGAGATAGACCGCCTGCACCTGCGGATTGCCGCGCACCTCGGCCGGCGAGCCCTCGGCGATCAGCGTGCCGCGGTTGAGCACGATGATGCGGTCGGCATGCTCGAACACCACGTCCATGTCGTGCTCGGTGAAGAGCACGCCGATCGACTTTTCCCGCGCGATCTGCGCCGTCAGCCGCATCAGGTCGACGCGTTCGCGCGGCGCCATGCCTGCGGTCGGCTCGTCCATCAGCAGCAATTTCGGCTGGTTGGCGAGCGCGACCGCAAGCTCGAGCCGCTTGAGGTCGCCATAGGCAAGCTCGCCGCAGGGACGATCGGCGTAGCCGCCCATGCCGACCAGCTCGAGCAGGCGTCCCGCCTCGTTGCGATCGAAATTCGGCGCCGAGCCGAAGAGATTATAGAGCTGCTTGCCGTGCGAGATCAGCGCGACCTGCACGTTCTCCCGCACGGTCATGGTGGCGAAGGTCGCGGTGATCTGGAAGGTGCGCCCCACCCCCATCCGCCAGATCTCGCGCGGCTTCTTGCCGGTGGTCTCCTCGCCGAGCAGGCGGACATGACCACTGTCAGGCTTGTTCTGGCCGTTGAGCATGTCGAAGCAGGTGCTCTTGCCCGCGCCGTTCGGCCCGATCAGCGCCAAAATTTCGCCGGCGCGCAGCGAGAACGAGACGCCGCGCACGGCATGGATGCCGCCATAGGATTTGGTCAGGCCTTCGACCGCGAGAAGTGGGGGTGCAACACTCATTCGGCGGACTCGATCGTCTTGGCAAGCAAGGGGGATCCCGGCGGCGACGACTTCCTGCGGCGCTGCGCCAGCATCTCCAGCATGCCGACGATGCCCTTGGGGAAGACGACGACGATCAGCACGATGAAGCCGCCGAGCACGAGTTTTGAGAGATCGGTCTGGCTGACCAGCCAGATGTTCAGGGCTTTGTAGACGATGGCGCCGATCACCGCGCCCGACACGGTCTCAACGCCGCCGAGCAGCACCATGACCAGCGCGTCGACCGAGAGCGAGATGCCGAGATTGTCGGGGAAGACACTGCCCTTCAGATAGGCGAACAGCGCGCCGCCGATGCCGGCGGTCGTGCCGGCGATCACAAAGGCGGTCCACTGGATGCGCTTGGCGTCGATGCCGATCGCCTCGCTGCGCAGAAGCGAGTCACGCGTGGCCCGCAGCGCGTAGCCGAACGGCGAGAACACCATGACCCGCAGCACGATCGTGACGAGCGCGGCAACGCCGAGTGCCAGCCAATAGAAATTTGACGGGCTCGCGGCCCATTTCTCCGGCCAGACGCCCAGGATGCCGTTGTCGCCGCCCGTCACGCTCACCCATTGGAACGCGATCGACCACACGATCTGCGCAAAGGCGAGCGTCAGCATGGCGAAATAGACGCCGGAGAGCTGCACGGCGAAGAAGCCGAACACGGCCGCGCCCATGCAGCCGAGCAGCGGCCCGAGCAGCAGACAGACGATCATCGGCAGCCCCGCCATCTTGGCGAGGAAGGCGATGCCGTAGGCGCCGAGGCCGAAATAGGCGGCGTGGCCGAAGGATGCGAGCCCGCCGACCGACATCAGGAAATGCAAGGAGACGGCGAAGATCACGAAGATCGCGATCTCCGAGCCGACGGTCAGCGCGTAATTGCCGGCGAACAGCGGCAGCGTCGCCGCGATGACGAGCGCTGCCAGCGAGGCCAGCCGCTCGTTCGACGTCAGCGGCCGCCAGGGATTGACGGTGAGACCCGGCGTCTTGCGCGCGGCGGCCTCCGGCTTGCCGAACAGACCCCAGGGCCGGACGATCAGCACCACCGCCATCACCAGGAAGACCAGGATGATGGAAATCTTCGGAAAGATCAGGATGCCGAAGGCATTCAATTCCGACACCAGCACCGCCGCGACGAAGGCGCCGACGATGCTGCCGAGGCCGCCGATCACGACCACGACGAAGACCTCGACGATGATGCGTAGATCCATCGCGTGATGCACGGCATCGCGCGGAATCTGGAGTGCGCCGCCGAGGGCGGCGAGGAAGACGCCGACCGCGAACACCGACGTGAACAGCCATTTCTGATTGACGCCGAGCGCTGCGACCATGTCGCGGTCCTGCGTCGCCGCGCGTACCAGCACGCCCCAGCGCGTGCGCTGGAACAATAGCCAGAGAATGCCGAGCACGACCGGGCCGAGCACGATCAGGAACAGGTCATAGCTCGGGATGTTCTGGCCGAAGAAATCGATCGCGCCCTTGAAACCCGGCGCGCGGCGGCCGACGAGATCGTCGGGCCCCCAGATCAGCACGACGAGGTCCTCGACCATCAGGGTCAGGCCGAACGTCGCGAGCAGCTGGAACAGTTCGGGCGCATGATAGATGCGGCGGAGCAGCACCATCTCGACCAGTACGCCGATCAGCGCCACTGCGAGCGCGGCCAGCACGATGCTGCCCCAGAAGCCGAACGCACCGGAGAGGCGCTCGGTCAGCGTGAAGGCGATGTAGGCGCCGATCATGTAGAAGGCGCCATGCGCGAAATTCACGATCCGGGTCACGCCGAAGATGATCGACAGGCCCGACGCCACCAGGAACAGCGACGCTGCGCTGGCGAGACCGGTCAGAAACTGTACGACGTAAAAGGCCATCTTCGGTCCGGGTTAGGTGAAGTCGTAGGGTGGGTTAGCGAAGCGTAACCCACCACCTCTTCTCGTGTGGCACCGAAAGTGGTGGGTTACGCCTTCGGCTAACCCACCCTACGGCAGCGGAGACTAATCCTTCGGCCGCAGCTTCTCGACTTCCGCGTCGCTGGGCAGATAGTCAGCGCCCTTCTTATAGGTGGAATCCACCATCACGCCCTTGCCGTCCTTCAGCGCGGTCTTGCCGACGTAAGCACCAAGCGTCGACTGGTGGTCGATCTTGCGGAAGGTGATCTCACCGAACGGCGACGGCATGGAGAGGCCCTCCGCCGCGACGATCAGCTTTTCCGGATCAGTCGAGCCGGCCTTCGCCAGGATCGCTGCCGCCGACTTGATGGTCTGGTAACCGACGATCGAGCCGAGGCGCGGATAGTCGTTGTACTTGGCCTGGTAGGCCTTCAGGAACGCGTCGTGCTCGGGCGTCTTGATCGAGTACCAGGGATAGCCGGTGACGATCCAGCCCTCCGGCGTCTCGTCCTTGAGCGGATCGAGATATTCGGGCTCGCCGGTCAGGAACGACACCACCTCGCGTCCCTTGAACAGGCCGCGGGTGTTGCCTTCGCGCACGAGCTTGACGAGGTCGGCACCGAAGGTGACGTTGAGGATCGCCTCGGGATTGGCCGCGGCAACCGCCTGCACCACCGGGCCCGCATCGATCTTGCCCTGCGGCGGCCACTGCTCGTCGACCCACTGGATGTCGGGGCGCTTCTCCGACATCAGCTTCTTGAACACGGCAACCGCCGACTGGCCGTATTCATAGTTCGGCGCGATCGTCGCCCAGCGTTTTGCAGGCAGCTTGCTGGCGGCCTCCACCAGCATCGCGGCCTGCATGTAGTTGGAGGGGCGCAGGCGGAACGTATACTTGTTGCCCTTCGACCAGGTCACCGCGTCCGTCAGCGGTTCGGCAGCGAGGAAGAACACCTTCTTCTGGTTGGCGAAGTCCGAGACCGCAAGACCGATGTTCGACAGGAACGTGCCGGCAAGCATCGCGACGCCCTCGCTCGAGACGAGCTCGTTGGCTGCGGTCTGCGCGTCGGCCGGCTTGCCGCCATCATCCTTGGAGATGACGACGAGCTTCTTGCCGTTGATGCCGCCGGCCGCGTTGATTTCCTCGACCGCGAGCTGCCAGCCCTTGCGATAGGGCTCGGTGAATGCCGGCAGCAGCGAATAGCTGTTGATTTCGCCGATCTTGATGTCCTGCGCCATGGCCGACTGAGCCATGCCGCCCGCCAGAAGCGCGAAGGCCGCGCCCACAAAATAGTTTCTCGCTCGCATCCCAACCTCCAGTTTTGAACTCTCTACGTCTTCAGCGCGATCTTGTCGGGAAAGCTGTGCCCGCCTCCCCGGTTCAAACCCTATCTCAGGCCGTCTTCGCCCTTGACTTCAGCAACCGTCAGCCCGCCCACGCGCGGCAGCGGGCGGCCGCTGTCGGTGACGGCGACCGCGACCATGATCTCGTTGGCGCGCGGCGCGTCGTTGATCTGCACCTCCATACCGTCGAAATGGCTGCGCACGAAGGCAGCGTCCTTGTGCCCCAGCGGAATGTCGAGCGTCGTGCCCGGCCCGCTGCGCTTCTTCGACGACGGGATCAGCGCCGCGCCCTTGCCCAACACCTTGCGGACCGGCGCGCCCATCTTGGGGTGAAGGATGGCGGCGGCATGCTCGAGCTCACCGTTCTCGCCGACGGCTGCGGCCTTGCCATAACTCTGCGCCTTGGCGCCTTCGATGCCGAGCGCCGCCACCGCGCGCTTCGACAAGAGCTCGCCGAGCTCCTCGCCGATCGCGATCAGCGGCGAGAGATCCTCGACATACTTCCCGGCAAACGGGTTTTCGATCACGGCGATCGCCGCGGCACGCCGGGTCGGCGGCGAGACCTGGCGGCCCATCTCCATCTGCGTCTCTTCGACGACGGTGACGATCTTGCGGATGATCGCGCTCATGTTTCGCTTCCCTGTTCAGGCATCGACCGCGTTCTCCAGCACGAGCGGGCGCGTTCGTTGCTCTTCTATATCCTTAGGTCCCATGACAAGCATATCACCACAAAGCCGCAGCACGGCACCCTCGATCAATCCGCGATCGAACAATTGCCGTGCACATTCCGCGCCAGATTCCAGCGCGGCCGCGATCTCGTCTTGCGACAATTCACCGACGCCGCGGGTGACGAGACGCGCGCCGAGATCGCTGTCGGGCTGAACCTCGTTCGCGGGCGTCCGGATGATGGCGGGATGCCCGGGCAGATCGACGGCATTGGCGATGACAGTCGCGGCCGCATCGGCCCGCGATGCCGTCGCCGCGAGCACCGTCACCGCGTCGGCAATGCCGAGCGAAAAGCTGCGGCCGTGCCGTCCACTCGTCGCAATCCCGCGCACGGGATCATCTGAATCGACCCTCAGGGTCCGCATCACGCCGTCGCGGTCCGGCCGGTCCATCAGGCCGACGGCAAAATGCTCGCCCTTGCCGAGATGCAGCGCGATGTCGCCGCCATTGTTGACGTAAGCCCGGTCAAGGGACGCGACAGCCAGCATCGCGCCAAGAATCTCTTCCGCCACACTGCCGGCTACTGCCGCCATTGGGGTGATGAAGCAGTCGGCGGCATAAGGTGCAACAGCGGCGTGCATGCGCCGCGCAACGACGCCCTTCAAGGACGCTCGCGTCCCAGCGGCCGCCCGCAGTTCCGGCAGTTCCGCGCAAAGCTCGTCGAGAAGTCCGGTGAACCGCTGCGCTGCCGCCTCATAGGCCGCACGCACTGCGTCCGCGCGCCCCCTCGCCTCCACGATCAGATCAATCGGTCCATCCTGCAAATGCAGCCGCCGGCCATCAGACAGCAATGCGATTTGCGGGAGCCGTGTCATGCCCGCGGTCCCGGAATCGGGTTCTGCCAGGGCAACTGGCGGACATCGTCGCCGTTCTGCACCTCGGAGAGCGGCTTCACATAATCCATGTGCCCGCCGAGCGCGGCATAATCCGTCAGCTTCATCGTGAACTCGATCGGCGCGACCAGCGCCGGCGTCGGCACGTAGCCGAACGCGCCCGAAGGCATCTGCGTCACGTCGACCATGTAGGTGATGCCGCCGCCGGGCCAGACATAGACCGGCGCGCCGCCGCTGGTGACGCGCGTCAGCGCATCCTTCACCGAACGCGTGAGCCGCACCGGATTGTCGGTGACGCCGGCGCGCAGCGAGCCGCCCGCGCCCGCCATGAACAGCACCGTGCACAATGCCGGCTCGCAATTCTCCTGGATACGCTCGACCGAGAATTTCAGGTCGGCCGGCATCTCGGTCTCGACCGGGTTCAAGGCCTCGTCGAGCACGTAATACGACGAATGCTCACCGGTGGTGGAGACCATCAGCATGGTCAGCCCGGCCCTCGCCTCTTTCTTGTCGAACGGCCCGAGAATCGAGAGCGGATCGGAAATGTTGGTGCCGCCCCATCCCGTGCCGGGATCGGCGACCTGGAAGTAGCGGCCGGGCGTCGAGCGACGCCCCTTCATCTTGATGCCGGTGTCGGCGATGTCGAGCAGCTTGCCGGCCTGGTGCTCCGAGAGCACGCCGGTGATGTGATCGTCGACCACGACGACCTCGTCGACCTTGCCGTGCCATTGCTTGGCGAACATGCCGATCGTCGCCGAGCCGCAGCCGACCCGCATGCGCTCTTCCTTCACGCCGTTGACGATCGGCGGCTGGCCGGCCTGCACCACAACGCTCGCGCCGCCATCGATGGTCAGTTCCACCGCCTTGCAATTGGCGAGATCCATCAGCGTGTCGCAGGTAACGCGGCCCTCCTTCTTGGAGCCGCCGGTGAGATGATGCACGCCGCCGAGCGACAGCATCTGCGAGCCGTATTCGCTGGTGGTGACGTGGCCGACCGCCTCGCCCTGCGCGCGCACGGTCGCGGTTTCGGGCCCGAGATAGCGGTCGGTGTCGATCTTCACCTTGATGCCGCAATAGGAGAAGATGCCCTCGGTGACCACGGTCACCATGTCGACGCCGTCGACCTCCGCGGAGACGATGAACGGTGCCGGCTTGTAGTCCGGATAGGTCGTGCCCGCGCCGATCGCGGTGACGAAGGTCGAAGGCTCGTGGACGATCTTGCCGTCCCAGTCTTCCGTGCGGCTGAACGGAACGAGCTTGCCGCCATGCGAGACGGTGCGCTCCAGGATCACATGCGGATCGACGCGGACGAGCTTGCCGTCGTGGTTGGCATAGCGGTCGCAGGCGCCCGCCGCGCCCGGCTTGATGTAGCACATCACCGGACAGGCATCGCAGCGGATCTTGTCGGTGGCAGCGCTCGTTGTTTCCATCACCATGTCAGGCCAGCGGAGACGTCGTTATCATTCGTATACGAACGATGTTGCGCGCGGTCCCCCGGCGCTGTCAAGCGGCGGTGCAGCGCAAAAGACATCGCTGCTGCATAAAACCTCATTTGCCTATCGGCTCTGTCCACAAAGGAGGCAATCGCGCTGCAGTGCGACATGCACGGCTTGCACGTTTGTGTACAAACGGTATCGTCGCGGCGTAGAATTTTTGCGACTGCATGGTCTTGGGCTTGGGAACAGGGATGACGCAGACACCGATCCGCCTCACCGTGAACGGCAGGATCCACGAGGTCGCTGCAGAGCGCCAGACGCCGCTGCTCTATGTGCTGCGCAACGATCTCGCGCTCAACGGTCCGAAATATGGCTGCGGTCTCGGCGAATGCGGCACCTGTACTGTCCTGATCGACGGTACCGCGGCGCGCTCCTGCGTAATTCCGATCGGCGGCTGCGCCGGACGCGACATCGTGACGCTCGAAGGCCTCGGCACGCGTGACAAGCCCGATGTCGTGCAGCAGGCCTTCATCGACGAGCAGGCCGCGCAATGCGGCTACTGCCTCAACGGCATGATCATGACCACCAAGGCGCTGCTCGCGCAGAACCCGCGTCCGACCGAGCAGGAGGCGCTGGCGGCGCTGCGCTACAATCTCTGCCGCTGCGGCACGCATGTCGAAATCCTGCGCGCGGTGATGCGCGCATCCGGCCAGCTCACCGAGGCCGCGGATTGATGGCCTCCCCTGTTTCGAACGGAGCTGAGCGGCCATCCGGCGCGCTTGTCGTCGCCCGCAGTGTGGACGAGGTCACATCCGAGACCTTCGTCCGCATCACCGCGGACGGTTCGGTCACGGCCTATAACGGCCATGTCGATCTCGGCACCGGCATCCGCACTGCGCTGGGCCAGATTGTCGCCGAGGAGCTCGACGTCTCCTTTGCGCGCGTCGTCGTCGTGCTCGGCGACACGTCGGTGGTGCCGAACCAGGGCGCAACGATCGCGAGCGAGACCATCCAGATCACCGCCGTTCCCCTGCGCAAGGCCGCGGCGCAGGCGCGTCATTTCCTGATCGCACGCGCGGCCGAACGGCTGGAGCTGCCGGCCGCCGACCTCAAGATCGAAGACGGCCTCGTGCGCGGACACAATCGCAGCGTCAGCTATGGCGAGCTGATCGGCGGCGAAGAGATCCGGCTCGAGCTCGAAGACGACGTCACCGTGAAGCCCGTGGGCGACTACGCCATCGTCGGCCACTCCGTCCCGCGTGTCGACCTGCCGGCCAAGGCCACGGGCGAATTGACCTTCGTGCACGACATTCGGGTGCCAGGCATGCTGCACGGCCGCGTGGTGCGGCCGCCCTATTCCGGCGTCGATGCCGGGCCGTTCGTCGGCACCAGCCTGCTCGCGGTCGATGAATCCTCGGTGCGCGACATTCCCGGCCTCGTCGCCGTCGTCCACATCGGCGATTTCGTCGGCGTCGTTGCCGAGCGCGAAGAGAATGCGATTCGCGCCGCCGAGCAGCTCAAGCTGAGCTGGAAGCCGACGCCCGCCCTCACCGACCTCGCCGATATCGAGACCGCGCTGCGCGCCAATCCGTCGACGCCGCGCACGCTGATCGACAAGGGCGAGGTCGACAAGGCAATTGCCGGCGCGGCCAGGCCGATGCAGCGCACCTACGTCTGGCCGTACCAGATGCACGCCTCGATCGGCCCGTCCTGTGCGGTCGCCGATTTTCAGGATGGCAATATCCGCGTCTGGTCGGGCACGCAGAACCCGCACGTGCTGCGCAGCGATCTCGCACTGCTGATCGAGCGTCCCGAGAGCGAGATCGAGGTCGTCAGGCTGGAGGCCGCCGGCTGCTACGGCCGCAACTGCGCCGATGACGTCACCGCGGATGCCCTGCTGCTGTCGCGCGCCGTCGGCCGCCCCGTCCGCGTGCAGCTGACGCGCGAGCAGGAGCATGCCTGGGAGCCCAAGGGCACCGCGCAGCTCATCGACGTCAACGGTGGCCTCGATGCCAACGGCGGCATTGCGGCTTACGATCTCGCCACGCGCTATCCCTCGAACGCCGCCCCGACGCTCGCGCTGCTGCTGACCGGCCGCATCGCGCCCGATCCCGCCGTGCTGCAGATGGGCGACCGCACCGCGATCCCGCCTTACGACTACGACCACATGCGCGTCGTCGCCCACGACATGGCGCCGATCGTGCGCGCGTCCTGGTTCCGCGGCGTCTCGGCGCTGCCGAACACCTTTGCGCATGAATCCTACATCGACGAGGCCGCGACCGAGGCCGGCGTCGACCCGATCGAATATCGCCTGCGCTATCTGAAAGACCCGCGCGCCGTCGATCTCGTCAATGCGGTCGCCGAGCGCGCGGGCTGGGCGCCGCGCCCGGTTCGCGAGGAGAAAGATGGCGAGATCGTGCACGGGCGCGGCTTTGCCTATGCGCTCTATGTCCACAGCAAGTTTCCCGGCTATGGCGCGGCGTGGTCGGCATGGGTCACCGACGTCGCGGTGAACAAGACCACCGGCGACGTCAGCGTGACGCGCGTCGTCGCCGGGCAGGACTCCGGCCTGATGATCAATCCGGACGGTGTGCGCCACCAGATCCACGGCAATGTCATCCAGTCGACCAGCCGCGCGCTGATGGAGGAGGTTTCGTTCGAGCGCGGTGCGGTGGCGGCGCGCGAATGGGGCGCCTATCCGATCATCCCCTTCCCCGACGTCCCCAAGATCGACGTGCTGATGCTGCCGCGGCAGGACCAGCCGCCGCTCGGCGTCGGCGAGTCCGCGTCCGTGCCGAGCGCAGCGGCGATTGCCAATGCGATCTTCGATGCCACCGGCGTGCGCTTTCGCGAGCCGCCGTTCACGCCCGAGCGCATCCTTAAGGGCCTACACGGTGAGGCAGCGGCGACACCGCAGGCCCTGCCCGCGCCCGCAGCCCCGCCTCCGTCTCGCATCTGGGAAAATCCGTTCGCCAAGCGCGCCGGCATCTACGCGACGATTGCGGCCGTCTGCACCGCTGCGATCGGAATCGGCGCCGCGCTTCTGCCGGGGCGCGCTATTGCGCCCATCGCACGCCCCGATGCATCGGTCTATTCCGCGGCGACGATCGCGCGCGGGGAGCAGCTTGCCGCGCTCGGCAATTGCGCGGAGTGCCACACCAGCCTGAAGGGCGCGATCAACGCGGGCGGCCGCGCGCTTGAGACGCCGTTCGGCACGATCTATTCGACCAACATCACGCCCGATGTCGAGACCGGCATCGGCACATGGTCCTATCCCGCCTTCGAGCGCGCGATGCGCGATGGCTTGCATCGCGACGGCCGCCAACTCTATCCCGCCTTCCCCTACACGCATTTTGCAAGGACCAGCGACGCCGACATGCAGGCGCTCTACGCCTACCTGATGGCACAGCCCTCGGTGCGCGCGACGGTGCCCGCCAACACGCTCGCCTTCCCGTTCAATCTCCGTCCGCTGCTCGCGGGCTGGAACGCGCTGTTCCACGGGACGAGCGAATTCAAGCCCGATCCCACAAAATCCGAGGCGTGGAATCGCGGCGCCTATCTCGTCGAGAGCCTCGGCCATTGCAGCGCCTGCCATTCGCCGCGCAACGCGCTCGGCGCCGAGCAGCGCAATGCCTATCTTGCCGGCGGCTTTGCCGAGGGCTGGGAAGCCCCGCCGCTGACTTCGCTCTCGCACGCGCCGATCCCGTGGAGCGAGGACGAGCTCTACGCTTACTTGCGCACCGGCCATTCGCGCTATCACGGCGTCGCCGCCGGCCCGATGGCGCCGATCGTCAGGGATCTGAAAGCCCTGCCCGACCAGGACATCCGCGCGATGGCGGTCTATCTCAACTCGTTCAACGACGGCGCAGCCGAGACGCCGGACGCGGTTGCGGCACGGCTGGAAAGCGCGACACAGGTCACCGTCGCCTCCTCCACTGGCGCGCGTCTCTATCAAGGCGCCTGCGCCGTGTGCCACGAGGTCGGCGGCCTGCCGCTGTTCGGCAGCAGGCCCTCGCTCGCGCTCAACAGCAATCTGCACAGCGCGACATCGGACAATCTCGTGCAGGTGATCCTGCACGGCATCACTGATCCCGTGTCGAGCGATCTCGGCTACATGCCGGCGTTCAGGAACAGCATGAGCGACGCACAGGTCGAGGAGCTCGTCACCTTCCTGCGCAAGCAGTTCGCGCCGGACAAGCCGGCGTGGAGCGGCGTCCGCGAGACGATCGCAAGGCTACGATCGTCCACGCATTGAGAGAAGCGTGCAATCAGCCGTGCTTCTTCACCTCCACCGGGGGTGTGCCGTGGGTGTGGAAGGACTCGATCGTCTTCAATCCCCAGGCCTGGCCCTTCTTGCGCTCCTCCTCGGTCCACACGATCGGCTTCCAATCGGGCGCGAGGATCAGGCGCGCGCCGGCATTGGCGACCTCGACGCGGTTGCCGCCGGGCTCGTAGACGTAGAGGAAGAAGGTCTGCTGGATCGCGTGCTTGTGCGGGCCGGTCTCGATATGCACGCCATTCTCAAGGAAAATATCTGCGGCGCGAAGAATCTCCTCGCGGCTGTCGAGCGCGTAGGTGACGTGGTGGAAGCGGCCGGGCGTGCCGGAATGGTCGAGCGAATAGGCGAAGTCGTAGCTCTTGTTCGACATCGTCAGCCACATCGCAGCTTCCCGGCCGTCGTTGAGCACGATCTGCTCGGTGAGCCGGCAGCCGAGATAGTTCTCGAAGAACTCGCGGTTGGCCTTGATGTCGACGGCGAGGCAGTTGAGGTGGTCGAGCCGGCGGACATTGACGCCGCGCGCGGGAAAACGCTGCGCCTGGTTCTTCAGCGCGGGCTTGAGCTCCGGCGGCGCCTGATACCATTCGGTCTCGTAATAGAGCTCGACGATGTGCCCATCAGGGTCGCGGCAGCGGAAGGTCGGCCCCTGCCCCATGTCGCCGTCGATCCAGCCGATGTCGAAGCCGGATCCTTTCAGCGCCGCAACACGGCGCTCCAGCGCCTGCTGGCTGCGCGCGCGCAGCGCCATGTGCTCCATGCCTGACGTCTTCGACGCCGTGAGCTTGAGCGAATAGCGCTCGTAATCGTCCCAGCCGCGCAGGTAGACCGAGTCCCCTTTCTGCCCGCTGACGGTCATCCCCATCACGTCGACGAAGAATTTCAGGCTCTCGTCGGGCTTCGGCGTCAGCAGTTCCATATGGCCGAGATGGGCGAGATCGAGGATCGGTTCGGGCTGCATGATTTCCTCCAGGGCTTGTCCAGTAAGGCGTGGCTGCTTTTCCGCCTGACCGACGGTGCCATTCATTGGGGCACAACGAGGGGCGCCCCTGCGCGGCAGCGATGGTTACGATTTCATTTGTACTAATGTACAAATGATTAGGTCCCGTCAACAAATGAACCGCGGCGCCCCTTGCGAATGGCCCCGGCTGCTCGCGTGGGTCCTCCCGACGGACGTCAGCCTGCCCGGATGGTAAAATCTTCCTTAAGACCGCCTCGCCCATCCCCGGCCTCGAAATGCAGTATTTTCCCGGCGTTTCGACCCCAAAATTTGCATTTGCGACAAAGCTTGCGACCGAATTACCGCGGATTTAACGGAGCGGGCGCGCCCGGCGTTTAACCGTTTGTCCAGCGACGGCCACGCATAGTCTGGAACAAATTCCTCGCTCTTGCCGGGTTCATTCATCGTGACATCCTTTGGACGCGTGATTTCGGTACGTGGATCGCTCGCCCGGGTCGGGCTTCTGGCGACCAGCCAGATGCCGATCTCGGAGGTTCGGGCCACCGTCGGCCGCTTCGTCAGCATTCGCTGCGCCAGCTCGGTCATCGTCGCGATGATCACCGAGGTCTCCTGCGAGAACCTGTCGGGCGCGGACAATTACATCGCGATCGCCTCGGTCGACCTGCTCGGCGAGATTCTCAACGCCTCCGACAAGGCCAAATTCCAGCGCGGCGTCACCAACTATCCGACCATCGGCGATGCGGTCGAACTGATCACGAGCCAGGAGCTGCGCACGATCTACGCGCCAACCGGTTCGGACCAGATCAATGTCGGCTTCCTCCAGCAGGACCGCTCCGTCGTCGCCTATGTCGACGTCGAGGAAATGCTGTCCAAGCATTTTGCCGTGCTGGGTTCGACCGGCGTCGGCAAATCGACCGGCGTCTCGCTGCTGCTCAACGAGATCCTGAAGGCGCGGCCGAACCTGCGCATCTTCCTGCTCGACGTCCACAACGAATATGGCCGCTGCTTCGGCGACCGCGCGCTCGTGCTGAACCCGCGGAACCTGAAGCTGCCGTTCTGGCTGTTCAACTTCGAGGAAATCGTCGACGTGCTGTTCGCGGGCCGCCCCGGCGTGCCCGAGGAGCTCGATATCCTCGCCGAGGTGATCCCGCTCGCCAAGGGCGTCTATACCCAGTACCAGAACGCCGACCGCATCGGTCTGAAGCGCATCGATCCCAAGCAGGTCGGCTACACCGTCGACACGCCGGTGCCGTACCGCCTCGTCGACCTGTTGTCGCTGATCGACGAGCGCATGGGCAAGCTCGAGAACCGCTCTTCGCGCATCATCTATCACAAGCTGATCTCGCGCATCGAAGCGGTGCGCAACGACCCGCGCTACGCCTTCATGTTCGACAACGCCAATGTCGGCGGCGACACCATGGCCGAGGTGATCAGCCATCTGTTCCGCCTGCCCGCCAACGGCAAGCCGATGACGGTGATGCAGCTCGCCGGCTTCCCGGCCGAAGTCATCGATTCCGTCGTCTCGGTGCTGTGCCGCATGGCCTTCGATTTCGGCCTGTGGAGCGACGGCGTCTCGCCGCTGCTGTTCGTCTGCGAGGAAGCGCACCGCTACGCCTCAGCCGACCGCAATATCGGCTTCGGCCCGACCCGCAAGGCGGTGTCGCGCATCGCCAAGGAAGGCCGCAAATACGGCGTCTATCTCGGGCTGATCACCCAGCGTCCGGCCGAACTCGACGCCACCATCATCTCCCAGTGCAACACGCTGTTCACGATGCGTCTTGCCAACGACCGCGACCAGGCGCTGCTGCGCGCCGCGGTATCGGACGCGGCCGCGAACCTCTTGTCCTTCGTGCCCTCGCTCGGCACCCGCGAGGTGCTGGCGTTCGGTGAAGGCGTCGCGTTGCCGACCCGGTTGCGCTTCAAGGAGGTGCCGCCGCACCAATTGCCGCGCGGCGAAGCCACCATCAGCAGCGTACCGTCGGTCACCGCCGGTCACGACATGCATTTCGTCAGCGCCGTGCTCGAACGCTGGCGCGGCGCCACCTCGCAGCGCGATTCCTCTCCGAACGATCCGGTGTTCTCGGCTCCGCCCACGAAGACGATGTCCAGCCTCGAAGCCCCGATGCTGCAGCCGTCGATGGGGCTCGATCCCGACCGCTTCTCGCTGCTGAAGAAGCCGCTGCGGTAAGGCAACGCTCGCGCTCCAAGCACACTGTCATGCCCCGGCTTGACCGGGGCATCCAGTACGCCGCAGCCTCTCTGCTCGATCACTAACGCCTCTGGAATACTGGATCGCCCGATTAAATCGGGCGATGACGCGAGTGTGTGGCACGCGCCCCTGGCATACCGCGGCACGTTGAGGCCGCCGCCCGCATCGACTATGGTGGCCGGCCCCCAGCCGGAATCCATGCACATGACAAAAGCCGCAGCGCAACGCTTCCCCGCTCCCGCTCTCGACACGCTTCCCGAGGACATCCGCACCCGTCTCCTCGCCGTGCAGGAGAAGAGCGGCTTCGTGCCGAACGTGTTCCTCACTTTGGCCTATCGCCCTGACGAGTTCCGCGCGTTCTTCGCCTATCACGACGCGCTGATGGAGAAGGACGGCGGCCTGACCAAAGCCGAGCGCGAGATGATCGTGGTGGCGACCTCGGCCGCCAACCAGTGCCAGTATTGCGTGATCGCGCATGGCGCGATCCTGCGCATCCGCGCCAAGAATCCGCTGATCGCCGACCAGGTCGCGGTGAACTACCGCAAGGCCGACATCACGCCGCGCCAGAAGGCGATGCTCGATTTTGCGATGAAGGTCTCGGCCGATGCGCAGCGCGTCTCGGAGGAGGATTTCGCCGCGCTCCAGCCGCACGGCTTCAGCGACGACGACATCTGGGACATCGCCGCGATCTCCGCGTTCTTCGCGCTGTCGAACCGGCTGGCGAATTTCACGGGCATGCGGCCGAACGAGGAATTCTATCTGATGGGACGCCTGCCGAAAAAATGACCGAGCTTGATTGGCCCGATGTGCTGCTGCGCCTCGGCGTTGCGACGCTCGCCGGCGGCGCGATCGGGCTCAACCGCGACCTGCAGGGCAAGCCGATCGGGCTGAAGACGCTCGGCATCGTCGGACTCTCGACCGCGACCGTCGTATTGCTGGCCGTGCAGTTCGCCGAGGCCGGCAAGATCACCGATGCGGCGAGCCGCGTCATCCAGGGCATCCTCACCGGCATCGGCTTCCTTGGTGCCGGCGTCATCGTCCACGAAAGCGAGAGGTTCCGCGTCCGCGGCCTGACCAGCGCCGCCTGCACCTTCCTCGCCGCCTGTCTCGGCATCGCCTGCGGCGTCGGCCAATGGAAGATCGTCGCCGTCGCGCTGACACTGGCCTTCGTGCTGCTCACCATCGGCCGCCGCATCGAGCGTTGGCTGCACCGCATGCTCGGCGGCAGGGACGAGACGCATGACGTCGGCAGCGGCCCGGAAGAGCGGCACCCGTAGCAACCCGTTCGACGGTTCAGTCAGTGCGAGCGACCTGCGCGGCGCCAGTAGAAGACCGCAAGCGCGACCGGCAACGAAAGTGCCAGCCAGGACAGGCCATCCCAGATCCCATCTCCAACGAGCGCCAGACCGAGTCCCGCGGCGCAGACCAAGCCGACGAGGAGCGGCACCCGGAACACATCCCAGGCACTTCTATGGTGCCGGACCCGGTTCGGAACGTCCGCCTTGGAAACGGATGGGAGCATGGGACTAGGCACCGACTGCTTCGGTCCGGCCTGCGTCGATCGGCTTGCGGCGGGCCGACGACCTTCTCCTCGCCGCCCAGAGATAGATTCCACTGGCGAGGACGATGATCGTCATCACGTCCAGGACCGCCCAGACGATCTTCAGCGGAAGCCCGCCATAGTCGCCGAAATGCAGCGGACGCGAGACCTGAAGCGTCTTCAGATACCATGGCACTTCGGGCGCGACGATCGTCTTGCCGTCATTGGCGTCGACCAGCATCGGCTGGAGCGTGCGCGCCGTGAAGGGCGTCGCGCCCTTGGTCCAGACGACGAGGTGCTGCGGGCTGCCGAAGCGCGCCGACGTCGGCATCGTCACCGAGGTGACGAGGCGATCCGGAAATCTCGCACGGACGAGTTCGACCGCGGCCTGAACCGACGGGATCGGAGCCACGGGCTTGCCCAGATGAGGCGCCAGCAACACGGGAATGAGCTGCGCCCGCCACAGGTCGAACAGCGGCGTCGCCAGCGTGTTGATCATGCCGGTGAGGCCCACCACCATCGTCCAAGTCACGGTGACGATGCCGAGGAGATTATGAGTGTCGAGCCATTTGACGCGGGGCGACGTCCGCCGGCGGATCGTGCCGAAATCCAGCCGCCGCATGAACGGCCAATAGACCACCACACCGGATATGATCGACATCGCGAACACAAGACCCATCGCCCCGAGAAAGAGCTCGCCGGGGAGCCCTGCGAACATGTCCTTGTGAATCCGCAACACGATGTCCATGACGTCCTGATGCGGAGCCTCCTCTCCGAGCACCTCGGCCGTACGCGCATCGAGAGTCAGGCGATGGAAATTCCCGGGCGCCGGGACAGCGGTCGGAGACACCGCGACAGTCACCAGCGGCTCGGTCTGCTTCAGATTGAGCAGCAGGACGTACTGGCCGGGAAAGCGCGCCTGCGCCGCCGCGATCATCCGGTCGAGCGAGAGACGCGGCGTTCCTTGCGGCATCGCGGGCGCCGCGATCTCGTCCTCGAGCAGATCGTCGATCTCGTCGTGAAAGACCAGCGGCAGCCCCGTCACGCACAGCATCAGCAGGAACAGCATGCACACCAGCGACGTCCAGGTGTGAATGCGGGACCAGAGCCGGATCGTGCGTGCCTGAACCATGCGTCTACCAGCGATAGCTGAGCGTACCCGTGACGGTGCGCGGGCTGGTGTACTGGCAACCACCATTCGTCGTGCAAGCGAGGGTGACGCGGTCGGCGATGTTCTTCACGTCCAGAGCCAGGTTCACCCCCTTCGGCTGGCGATAATGCAGGCCGGCATCGAACACGACATAATCCGCGTTGACGATGGTGTTGGTGGTGTCGGCAAAGGTCGGCCCGTTGTAGCGAACGCCGCCGCCAAGACCCCAGCCATCCCATGTGCCGCCCTGGACCGTATAGTCGACATAGGCCGATGCGAGCTGGCGGGCCACCAGCGTCGGGACCTTGCCGAGGTCAGCGGCGACGGTGGTTTGCGTCACCTTCACGTCCATATTGGTATAGGTCGCCACCAGGTTCAGCCCCGGCACGATCTGCGCCAGCACCTCGAACTCGACGCCGCGCGAATTGACCTCGCCGAGCTGGGTGTTGAAGTTGAGATGTGCCGGATCGGTCGTGAGCGAGTTCTGGCGCGTCAAATCAAACAGCGCCACAGTCATCAGCAGGGTCCGCGACGGCTGGTACTTCACGCCGACTTCGTGCTGCTGTGCCGTCGTCGGCTTGAACGGACTGCCCGCGAAATCCGTGCCTGGCGTCGGCAGGAACGCTTCCGAATAGCTGTAATAGGGAGCCACTCCGGAATCGAACACGTAGGAGACGGAGCCTCGCTTGCTGAAGGCGGTGTCCCTGGTGTCGGTGGTCTTGTTCGTCAGCAGGGCAAACGTCTTCTGCTCGGAGGCGTCGTACCGGCCGCCCAGCGTGAAGATCCAGTTGTGGAGCTTCATCTGGTCCTGAACGTAGACGCCGACCTGATCGATCGCCTGGTTCGACGAGTTACCGAACAGCGTCGTCGGAACGACAATGGTCTGGTCGTAGACCGGATTGATCCGGCTGAGCGAGGGCGCGACACCGGAATAGGTCCGGTTGGTCATGTCGAGCGTCAGATAGTCGATGCCGGAGACCACCGTATGCTGAAGCGGCCCCATGCTGAACTTGCTGATCAGGTGGTTGTCGGTCGACAGAGAGTCGGACTGCTCCACCGTGCGAACCGCGCGCCGCCCGAACATCGTGAGAGTGTCGAGCGGAGTTCCGGTGAACGTCAGGTAACGATAGTCGAGCTCGCTGTGGCCGTAGCGGGTCTTCGACTCGAAGATCAGATTGTTGCTGAAGCGATGCTCGAACAGGTAGCCGACGCGCTCCTGCTCCTGATCGAACTTGTTGTAGCTGGGATCGCCGAGGAACAGCGGTGCCGCGGTGACGCCTGTGATCTTCCCACCCGCCACATGCAACATCGACAGCGGAAAGGCGTTTCCGGTCAGGTCGTGGGTATAGTCGGCGAGAATCGTCAACGTCGTGTCGTTGGTCGGCTTCCAGGTCACGGCCGGCGCGATATAGGTCCGGTTGTCCTTCACGAAGTTGGAGAAGTTGGCGATCTGCGCGTCGGAATCGCGGAACACGCCGGTCAGGCGGTAGAGCAGCGTCCCGTCCTTGGTCGCGGGCCCGCCGAAATCGAAAGCGCCTTGATAGCGGTCGTAATTGCCGAACTGCCCGACGATCTCGCCGAAGGCCTTGTCGGTCGGCCGCTTGCTGATGACATCGACGAGGCCGCCAGGCGCGCCCTGCCCGTACATGACCGAGCTCGGTCCCTTGATGACGTCGATCCGCTCGAAACCGTAGGGCTCGTTGCGGAACAGCGAGAAGAAGTTGGGATCGCCGACCTCGCGAAGTCCGTCGCGATAGGCGCCGTAGCCGTTGTTCTCGAAGCCGCGGATGAAGACGTTGTCGTAGCGCGGGTCCTTGCCGCCCGGCTGGATGGCAAGACCCGCGACATACTGCAATCCTTCGACCAGCGTCGTGACCGAGCGGGCATCGAGCTGATCGCGGCTGACGACGGAAACGGATTGCGGTGTCTCGAGGATCGGCGTGTCGGACTTCATCGCAGCCGAGCTGACGACAGGTACAAAACCCCTCACCGGATCCGTACCGCGTTCCGTTGCAGCGGCGGCCGACTGTGAAGCCGCCTGAGGCGTCTGTCCTGCCGCACGAGATCGGGTGCGCTGGGCGCTCGCCGATCGCGAGCTGCGCGACGCCGTGACCTGGCGTTTGCTTGGGCGGCTTTGCTCGACCACGACGGGCGGAAGATCCGATGCTCCGCTCGCGCTTTGGGCTTGCGCGCTGCCGCCGAAGGCGATGGCGGGAGGAAGCGCGAGAAGACCGCACAAGACCGACACGCGCCCGCGCTTCGTTGCGCGTGCGTCAAACACAAATTCCAGCATTCCCAGTCCCCAAATTTACGGGGACGACCATGCGAACACTCCGAATGCACAATCAAAGATTTTTGGGCGTTCGCGCTGTGGAATCGATATAGATTGGATCTGTTCTAATGAAATAGCGTCGCCGTCTTGCTCGCGCCTTCCGTTAGCTGCATGAATTACGGACCGACAACGGCGATGATGTATCGCCATTCTTCGCGATCATACTGCGGCGCCGCGACCTAGAATCGCAACCGCCGCGCCCACAGCGGCTTCAGCAATTCGAGCAGCGTCAGCAGCAGCAGTCCCGCGCCGAGCGTGATCAACAGATCATCGGCATGCAGCGGACCGAAGCGGAACAGGCTGGAGGCCGGCGGCCAGAGCAGCGCTGCAGCGAGAACGGCGGCGACCGCCGCGAAGATCCAGGCCAGAGCGGGATTTGGCCGGAAGAATGCCGACGCGAACGACGCACTGAAGGAGCGGTTGACGAGGACCAGCGCGACGAAGCAGACCACGAGCGTCACGAAGGCCAGCGCCCTCGCCTCGTCGGAGGCAAGGCCGGAGCGAAGCGCGCCGACGAATATGGTGGCGGTGAGGGCGAAGGCGAGCGCGCCCTGGAGAACGCTCCAGCCGACCAGGGCCCACGAGAACAGCTCGGCATCGGCCCGTCTCGGCGGCCGCGTCATCGCATCGCGCTCGTCGCGCTCCGCCTCGAACACCAGCGAGCACACGGGGTCGATGATCAGCTCCAGAAACGCGATGTGCACCGGACTGAAGATCAGCGGCAGCCCGAACACCAGCGGCAGCAGCGCAAGTCCGGCGATCGGGACGTGAACCGCGAAGATGAAGGCCATCGCCTTGCGCAGATTGTCATAGATGCGGCGCCCCAGGCGAATGGCCGACACGATCGAGCCGAAATCGTCGTCAAGCAGGACGATCGACGACGCCTCGCGGGCGACGTCGGTCCCGCGCCCGCCCATCGCGATGCCGATGTGGGCGGCCTTGAGCGATGGCGCGTCATTGACGCCATCGCCGGTCATCGCCACGATCTCGCCATTGGCCTTCATCGCCTGGACGATGCGCAGCTTCTGTTCCGGCAGGACCCGCGCGAACACGCTGACATGCCTGACGCGCCGTGCGAGCTCCGGATCATCCGCCAGCCTGACCTGATCGCCGGTCATGACGTCCTGGACGTCAAGGCCGGCCTGGTTCGCAATGGCAACGGCCGTTGCCGGATAATCGCCCGTGATCATGACGACGCGAATTCCGGCCGCACGGCATTCGCGAACCGCCTCCGGGACATGGGGCCGCAGCGGATCTGCAAGCCCGACCAGGCCGACAAAGCGGAACGCGAACGCCTGCTGTGACTGCGGGAGCGAAGCATCGTCGCAGACGGCGACGGCTACGCCCAACACCCGAAGCCCGTCCTTCGCCATCGCGCTGGCGGCATCTCGCACCGACTCCTGGCCGGCATCGTTCAGCCTGCACAGCCGCGCAACCGCCTCGGGCGCACCCTTGGCGCATGCGACGAGGTCCGCCCGGCCGGCTGTCCACCAGACCTGGGTCATCGCCAGCAGTTCGGGGCGCAGACCGTAGGTGCGCACGAGCGTCCGCTCGCCATCCATGGCATCGCCGTCCTGGAAGGCGTCGTGCGCGAACTGGTGCAGCGCCTTCTCCATCGGATCGAACGGTTCCGGAGAGCTCGCCAGGGCGCCGCAGCGCACCAGCTCGGCGAATTCCGGTCCGGCGCGATCTTCCCCGGCCGCTGGGCGCATCCGCGCCCCATCGGGCAGCCGCAGCTCGGCGACGGACATGCGATTCTGCGTCAGTGTTCCGGTCTTGTCGGTGCACAGGACGGTCGCAGACCCCAAAACCTCGATGGCGGCGGCGCGCCGCGTCAGCACGCGGGCTTGGGAGATCCGCCACGCTCCCATCGCCATGAAGACCGTGAGCACGACGCCGAATTCTTCCGGAAGCATCGACATACCGATGGCGATGCCTGCGAGCAGCGCCTGCAGCCAGTCCCCGCGCAGGACGCCATAGAGTGCGACGGCGGCCATGCTGACCACGGCGCCGCCGAGGAAGCAGAGCCGCACCAGCCTTGCGGTCTGTTGCTGGAGCCGGGGCGGCTCGGCCTGCAAGCCGCGCAACGACAGTCCGATCTTTCCGATCTCGCTGCGCGGGCCGGTCGCCTCGACCAGCGCCAGCCCCTCGCCGCGCACGACGAGCGAGCCGGAATATACGAAGGGCTGATCCTCGCCGCCGGGCCGGTGATCGACTGCCGCGATCATGTCCGCAGCCTGCTTGCGGACAGGCACGGACTCGCCGGTGAGCAGGGATTCGTCGAGTTGCAGATCGTGCGCCTCCACGAGCGCGGCATCGGCGGGAACCCGATCGCCTTCGCCGAGGACGAGAAGATCGCCGCGCACGACCTCTCGGCCCGGAATTCGCCGGCGCGCACCGTCCCGCACCACCAGCGCACGTGGGCTGGTCAGGTCGCGCAGGGCGTCCAGCACGCGCTCGGTCCGGGTCTCCTGCACCACCGTGATCACGATGGACATCGCACCGAAGGCCAGCAGGATCAGCGCTTCCTTGAGATCGCCGAGCACGAGGTAGATCAGCCCACCACCAAGCAGCAGCAGCAGCATCGGCTCGCGCAGCACCTCCACGACGATGCGCAAGGAGCTGCGCCGCTCGGGCCGCGGCAGCTCGTTGGCGCCGTCCTTTTCCAGTCGCGCCTTTGCCTCTGCCTCGCTCAGTCCGGACGGTCGCGCGCGCGTCTTGCCGCTCACGTCTTCCGCCGCAGGCTCCAGAGGCTCCCGGCGAGCAGGACGGCGGTCACGAGCAGAATGGCGACGAAGGTCTGGATGATGGTGAAGTTGAGCGCATCCCGCGCGACGAACAGCGCGGTGATGGCTCCGGCGAGGACGAACAGAATGCGAAGGATCAGGCTCATCGTGGCGTCTCCAGGTCGGCATGATCCGGAGTCCATTTGCCTCCGCGGGAGCGCAACGCTGGTTCGGCAGTCATGCAAGCACACCTTACCCACCGCCGACAGCCTCTCTTTGCGATACGTCAAGATCGCATGCGCCGCTCTGCCGCAGGTTCGCACCGGCCGCGCTCCGACAGCGCACGCCTAAATTTCCTCGACATCGAGCGTGATCGACACCTTCAGGAACGGTGCGCCCTCCTCGCGAACGTCGACGACGACGTGCCGCGCACTGCCCAAGACGAAGGCGTCGCGAGCGACGGAAGCGCCGGTCATGAGCGCCTCCTTGCGCGCGTCGTTCTCGCTCGCAAGATCCTGGCCGTCTTCGTCGGGAAACACCCGGCCGTTCTCGTGGATGTCGAAATGGAAGCGCGGCATCGGCGGCTCAGCGTTGGCGACTGCTGCAGCTAACGGCCGTCGAAATCCGACAGTTCCTAAAGTTTTCCGCTCATCGAGCACGATGAGCCCGAGGGAACGCCCGCGGTCGGTTGGCAGCACCAACAAAAGTTAAGGACAGTGCTCGCGCGGCCATGGTTGTCTTTGCACCGGAAAGGGCAATTCATGACCAGGAAACGCAACCGAACGCGACCACCCCTCTCGCTCCAGGAGCGCTTGAACAAATTCACACGGGACGCCCGCGCCGCCGCGAGCAAGCTGCCGGCCGGCGCCGAGCGCTATACGCTGCTGCAAAAAGCGCGCGACGGCGAGGCCGCCGCGGCGATCGAGCGGCTGCTCTCCTCACCCGGCCCGCAGGATCCTGAGTGATCACACCCCTGCACGGCCCGCGGCTGGGAAGCGCGAGGCCGCTACTGCTTCGCCATCAACTCGAGCGCCGGGGCAAAGCGCTCGGCAAATGTCAGTGTCTTGGCGTGGTGAACTGCGGCGAACGAGGCCGAGATTCCTGCTGAGGCGACGGCGAGCAAGGCAATTGCGAAAAACACACGGCGCATTTCTGCCTCCTGAGTGAGCTCGATACCGCAAATAGATGGGCCGGCTCTGTTTCAGGACGGTTTCGTCGATGCGGAAAATGATGTCGCTCAAGCGGCTGTGATGAGAGCCGGCTTATCGGGCCGCATGCCGTAACCAACTAACAATAGTCGCCGTCGTTTTGCAGCGGGCGTGAGCGAAACCGGGAGCTTTGCCCCGTCATCACGATCGTCAATCGCAGGGCCCGCCGCGACAGGCAGCGCTTGCTCAATGCAGCGCTTGCTCAATATGGAGTCGTCGAGGACTACGCAAATGAACGTCGTCATTCAGAAGCTCAATGGTCTGTGGCACCTCATCATCGGATCGTGCCGGATCCGAACGCCCTTCCTGGCCACCCAGGACCGGGCGCTGGTCGTCACCTATGCGCGGCGCGCTTATCCCGGCGCCAAGATCTTCCAGCGCGACTGATATGAGCGGTTGCGCTCAATCGTCGTCCGCCGGCCCGCACCAGCCGGGCAGGTAGACCGCATCCTTGCTCTTGGCCGCGGCCAGGGCCTTCTCCAGCGCCCTGTCGAAATTGGCATCCACCGCCTTGCGCGACAGCTTTCGGCGCAGAAAGTCCGCCCACAGAAATTCGGAGAACGGCGTCGTGTCCTTGGCGAAGCCGCCCATGCGGCGGAGCTCGCCGGCAAGGCTGCGGAAGGGATCGTCCTTGAGATCGGCGACCGATTTCGGCAGGTCGCGGAACGGCCGCCGCTCGCCCTTGGAGTCGTATGGGTAGACCCAGCGCTTGTTGTCCATCACGCCCCAAAACGCTTCGCGCTCGACCATGCGGAGGTCGCCGACCACGGTCACCAGCACCTCCTTGATACCCTCGTCGTGCAGCGCGCGGCCGAGATGATGATGGTCGATCACGTAATAGCGCTCGTCAGGTCCGTGGACGACGGGGATCATGTGGGTACCGAGCAGATCGGCTTGCTTCTTCTTGCCGTGCTCGCGCCAGCGCTTGCGCTTCTCCTTGACCTCGCGCATGCCGACCGTCATCTGCGTCGGCCGAAGCGACAGGATCGGCACCGGATGCACTCTCGGCTCGCGCGCGTTGGTCGTGGTCATGGTCGAAGGGCCCCTCACATCGTTGCAACCGGTCGCCCGGGCTCCCTGGATTATGCCATGGGTCCCATGCCGGTAAATGCGTTCGACCTGCACCGGGAGATCACAAGCCGATGTTCACGAGGCTGCACGCGGCGCCATCTTTCGTTGCTGCAACGCAACCCGCACGTCCTGACCAGGGCATGACGCCCCGGCACCGCGATCTCCAGGGTTTCGCGAGGAGGCGTGCAAGAGGCACAATGCACGTACGCGTTGAGAAGATTTTCTGCAACGCTTTCACCACGTGTGCTATCTAAAAATCGCTGCTTCGGAGTGATCCTCGCCCCATGAAAACCCAGCGGCCCATAAGCTCGGATGACGAGCACCGGGTGCTCCAGTTCAGGCCGCGCACCTCGCCCACCCCGGGGGGCAACCGGGGCAACGGCACCGTGCAGCCGCTGCGCGTTGCGCCCGAACCGCTCGACCTGTCGCGCTACGAGCGGCCCCGCGCCGAGCCGGACGAATTCCGCCACCGCATGCTCGCCAACATCGCCGCGCTCGCCTTCACCATCGCGCTGACCGCGATCGGGATCTGGCTCGCGGTCAGCATCGCCGACCTGCGCCGGACCCAGGATTGCGTGCTGATGGGCCGCCGCGACTGCGCCAAGATCACGACGCCCCACATCTAGGCCCCGCCTGCGGCCGGCAGCCCTGCCGGCGGCATCCCCAGCCCTGTCCCTTGCTGTCCCCTTGGGCCCGCCCGGCTCCATTGAACTCAGGGCGGCGCTCCGATATACGGGCTTTCGACCCGGCCAGAGGGGGGTTTGAGGGCGTCATCAGGGGCGCGATGCCCTCCCTTCGCGCCACTCTGGAAAATCTGACAAATATCCGCAATATATCAAAGGCTTAGTGATGTCTTCCACATTCGATCAGGTCGCTACGATCATCGCTGAAACCTGCGACATCCCGCGCGACACGATCACGCCGGATAGCCATGCCATCGATGACCTCGGCATCGACAGCCTCGATTTCCTCGATATCGCCTTCGCGATCGACAAGCAGTTCGGCATCAAGCTGCCGCTGGAGAAGTGGACCCAGGAGGTCAACGACGGCAAGGCGACCACCGAACAATATTTCGTGCTGAAGAACCTGTGCGCGCGCATCGACGAGCTGGTTGCCGCCAAGGGCGCGAGCGCCTAATCGGGCGGCCATGCAACTCGAATACTTCCACATGATCGATCGCATCGTCGACCTCAACGTCGACGAGAAGAAGATTGTCGTCGAGGCCCAGGTTCCCCAGGAGAGCACCGTCTTCGAGGGGCACTTTCCGGGCTATCCCTTGATGCCCGGCGTGCTGCTGATCGAATCGATGGCGCAGGCCTCGGGCTTCCTCCTGCTGGGCGTGCTGAAGTTCGAGCGCATGCCGATTCTCGCCGCCGTGAAGGAGGCCAAGGTGCGCGGCTCGGTGTTTCCGGGCGACCTGATGACCCTCGAGGCGAGCGTGGCTCATGAGGGCTCGGGCTATGCGATGACCGAGGCCAAGATCCGGGTCGGCGGCAAGCTGCGCGCGAATTCGACGCTCACCTTCACGCTGATCCCCTTCCCCAATTCGGATATGCGCGGATACATGGACGCGGTCGCGCAACGCGTCGGCTTTCCGCAACAGGCCGTATCGCCATGACCGACACCGCTTCGAAGCCCGGCCAGACGGAAGTCTGGATCACCGGCATTGGCCTTGCCACCTCGCTCGGCGAGGGCCTGGACGCCAACTGGGCCGCGCTGCAGGAAAAGCGCATCAATGTCGACGAGAAGGGCTTTGCGCCCTACATCGTGCATCCCCTGATGCCCGTCTCCTTCGACAGCCAGATTCCGAAGAAGGGCGACCAGCGCCAGATGGAAGCGTGGCAGCGCATCGGCACCTATGCTGCCGGCCTCGCGCTCGACTCCGCCGGCATCAAGGGCAACAAGGATATCCTGTCGAAGATCGACATGGTGATCGCCGCCGGCGGCGGCGAGCGCGACCTCAATGTCGACACCGGCGTGCTCACGGCCGAGGCCAAGGGGGCCAACGCGCCCGGCTTCCTCAACGAGCGGCTGATGAGCGATCTCAGGCCGACGCTGTTTCTGGCGCAGCTCTCCAACCTGCTCGCCGGCAACATCGCCATCGTGCACGGTCTTGGCGGCACCTCGCGCACCTTCATGGGCGAAGAGGTCGCCGGCGCCGATGCCGCCCGCATCGCGCTTGCGCGCATCGCCTCGGGCGAGAGCGATATCGCCCTCGTCGGCGGCTCGCATAATGGCGAGCGCAAGGACTTGCTCGTCCTCTACGAATTCGGCGACTTCAATCTGAGGGACAAGTTTGCCCCGGTGTGGGCGCGCAAGGACCATGCCGGCTTCGCGCTCGGCTCGGCCGGCGCGTTCCTGGTGCTGGAATCGAAGGCCCACGCCGAAGCGCGGGGCGCAAAGCCGTTCGCGAAGCTGTCGAGCGTCGTCGCCGACCTCGCCCGCCGCAAGCAGCCCGGCGACATGGCCGCAACGCTGGAGAAGCTCTGGGCCAAGCTGCCGAAGCGCGAGGGCAAGGGCGCGATCATCACGGGGGCGACCGGCGCCGAGCCTGCGACCTCGGAAGAGCGCGGCTTCCTGAAGGGTCATGCCGACTTCCCGGTGCGCTCGACCGGCACGATGTTCGGTCACACCATGGAGACGCAATTCCCGCTCGGCATCGCGCTCGCCGCGCTGTCGATCTCGCGCGGTGCGCTGTTCCCGCCGAACGATTCGACCGGAACCGAGATTGAAATGCAGGGGGCGCCCACCCAGATTGTCGTGGTGGGGGCCGGACACTGGCGCGGCGAAGGCATGGCGCTGGTCGAGGCGGTGAGCTAAAGCGCGTTGCGCTTTAGCGGATGCTCTAGCTCTTCTATCGGGGGATCGACATGACTGCACCACGCGACAAATTCGGGCGTCCCGTCGTCGTCGTCACCGGCATGGGCATCATGACCTCGCTCGGCGCCGGCAAGGCCGACAATTGGGCGAAGCTCGTGGCCGGCGAATCCGGCATCCGCACCATCACGCGCTTTCCGGTCGAGGGCCTCAAGACCACGATGGCCGGCACCGTCGATTTCGTCAGCGTCGATCCGTTCTCCTCCACCGCCTTGTCCGAACGGATGGCCGAGCTCGTCACGCAGGAAGCGCTCGAGCAGGCCGGCATCGGCGCCAAGGCTGATTTCCCGGGCCCACTCTTCCTGGCGGTCGCGCCGGTCGAGGTCGAGTGGCCGCAGCGCCGCGAGCTTGGCCGCGCGGTCGGCGCGCAGGACTTCAACTATGACGATCTGCTGCGCATCTCCGGCGGCGGCAAGTACAGCGCCTATCACCATCGCTTCATGTTCGGCTCAGTCGCCGCCTATCTCGCCGAGACCTTCGGCACCAAGGGCTCGCCGATCTCGCTGTCGACGGCCTGCGCCTCTGGCGCGACCTCGATCCAGCTCGGTGTCGAGGCGATCCGCCGCGGCGAGACCGATGCCGCGCTGTGCGTCGCGACCGACGGCACCGTGAATCCGGAAGCGCTGGTGCGCTTCTCGCTGCTCTCGGCGCTGTCGACCCAGAACGATCCGCCGCAGGCGGCCTCCCGTCCCTTCTCCAAGAACCGCGACGGCTTCGTCATGGCCGAGGGCGCCGGCGCGCTGGTGCTGGAAAGCTACGAGGCAGCCACCGCGCGCGGCGCGAAGATTCTCGGCGTGATCGCCGGCTGCGGCGAGCTCACCGATTCCTTCCATCGCACCCGCTCGTCTCCCGATGGCAAGCCGATCATCGGCTGCATGAACAAGACGCTGGCCGATGCCGGCATGACGCCGGACCAGATCGATCACATCAACGCGCACGGCACCGCGACGCCCGAGAACGACAAGATGGAGTTCAATACGACATCGGCCGTGTTCGGCGAGCTCGCGCAGAAGATTCCGGTCACCTCCAACAAGTCGATGGTCGGCCACACCATCTCGGCCGCAGGCGCAGTCGAGGCGATCTTCTCGCTGCTCACGCTCGAGCACCAGCGCATTCCGCCGACGATCAACTACGAGACCCCGGATCCCACGATCCTGTTTGACGTCGTCGGCAACAAGGCGCGCGATGCCCGCGTCACCGCGGTGATGTCGAACTCGTTCGGCTTCGGCGGCCAGAACGCCTCGCTGATTCTGACCCGCGAACCGGCCTGACCGGACGCATGGCGCTGATTTCTCTCGGCGCGAAGATCCGCGCGCGCAATGCTGCCAAGTCGATCGGCGGCAGCCTGATCGGCGCGGCCACCGTCGGCATGCTGCGCACCACGCGCTATTTCGATCCGGTCAAGACCTCGGATTTTTTCGCGCGCGTCGTGAAATCGATCGGCCCGCGCCTGCGCGAGCACCGCATCGGCCGCGCCAATCTCACCGCGGCCTTTCCGGAGAAGTCGCCGGAGGAGATCGAAAACATCCTGATGGGCGTGTGGGACAATCTCGGCCGCGTCGGCGCCGAGTTCGCCCATATGGACCACGTCTGGGACTACGACCGCGACCATCCCGAAAAGAGCCGGATCGAACTCTCGGCGCGCTGCGTCGAGCTGTTCGACCAGATCCGCGACGACGGCAAGCCGGCGCTGATCTTTGCCGCGCATCTCGCCAACTGGGAATTGCCGGCACTTGCCGCCGTCTCGCATGGACTGGACGCCGCGATCCTCTATCGCCGCCCGAACATTGCGTCTGCCGACCGCATCATCCAGGAGATGCGCCAGGTCAACATGGGCACGCTGATCCCGGCCGGCCGCGACGCGCCGCTGCGCCTCGCGCAGGCGCTGAAGGACGGCAAGCATGTCGCGATGCTGATCGACCAGTATCTGACCGGCGGCGTCGAGGTCGCCTTCTTCGGCCGCAAGACCCGCGCCAACCCGATGCTGGCCCGCCTGCTCCGCCAGGTCGAATGCCCGATCCACGGCGTCCGCATCATCCGCCTGCCCGGCGGCCGCTTCCGCGGCGAGCTGACGGAAGAAGTCCAGCCGGTGCGCGATGCCGACGGCAAGATCGACATCCAGGGCACGACGCAGGCCATCACCAGCGTGGTGGAGAGCTGGGTGCGCGAGCATCCCGAGCAGTGGCTCTGGCTGCACCGCAGGTGGCGGTAGTTACTCCGTCATTGCGTGGAGGCCGAGAGCGCGCCTCATTCTCGGTGTCATCGCCCGGCCTTGACCGGGCGATCCAGTATTCCAGAGGCCTGGGTTGGAGAGCTCGCTCTCACAATTCACGCCGCGGCGTACTGGATGCCCCGCCTTCGCGGGGCATGACAGCGAGGGTTCCGAAGCTCTCGCGCCTTCACTGCTCCGGCAATCCCGCGTCGACCTCGGCCTGCACGACGCGATCCCAGGCTGCGACACAAACCGGACTTGCGTTCTTCATCGGCGGCGAGACGTTGAGCTTCGTCGTGCCGGGCCGCAGCCTCAGCCCTTCCTGCATCGTCGCCCTCGCCTCCTCAAGGCGGCCCGTTCTCTGGTAGGCAGCAGCGAGCAGAAAGTGCGAGCGGCCGGTCCCGGGCGTAATGGCGATCGAGCGCTGCAGCCACGGCAATGCCTCCTCGAAGCGCCCCATCAAGGCATAGGTCATGCCCGCGCCGAGCAGCCAGGTCCAGCGCGAGGCCTGCGGCGTGTCGTAGCGATCGGCCTGCTGGAATGTCGCGAGCGCATCGTCGAAGCGGCCGAGATAGATCTGCCCAAGACCGATTAGATAGAGCGCCGACCCGTTCCACGGATCGAAGCTCAACGCCTTGGCGCAGGTGACGAGACTCTCGACAAAATGGTTGGTCGCACTGAGGAAGCGGCAATAGGCCTCGAGCACCGGAATCGAATTCGGCTTCGACCGCAGCGCCTGCTCCAGCGTCGCGTTGGCCCTGGCCTCGACCGCAACAGCCTCCTCCGGGCTGAACCAGACCATCTGAATGCCGCGCATCTGCAGTGAAGCGAGTGCAACCGCGATGTCGAGATTGTCGGGGTCGTCGCTGAGCGCCTTTTGCAGCATGGCCTGTGCCGCGCCAAAACGCTCGCGCGTGGTCTGGTTGATCGAGGCGAGCGCCTGCTCGACCGCAACCTTGTCGCCGCCGGCCGACGCCCCGGCTACCAGAGGGCGCGGCGCACGCGACTCCAGAATCTCGTTGAGACGGCGCGCAAGCCCGTGACCGACGCCGGCGACGAGCCGGGACTGCGCGAGCTGCGCGTCCGCCTCGTCAGCAGTGACGGACGCTGCGACGACCGACTGCACCTCGCCGGTCGCAGCCTTGATGATACGCGCGCGCAGCGTCCAGGACTTGTCGCTGCGCTCCAGTTCGCCGCGCAGCTCGTAATCGGATGATGCGGCGGACGCAGCGGTGCTGTCGCCGCTCCTGGCCGCCAGTCGTGGCGCAACCACGCTGATGTTCTGGATCCTGGCAAAACCATCGGTGAGGCGGGCGGTGACCTCTGCGGCCATCGCCGCGCCGCGCGCGTCCTTGCTGTCGTCAACGATCGGCATCACCGCGAGCCGCGGCGGCGTTCGCCTGAACAGGAGGTCCGGCTTCAGCACGGGCGCGGCAACTGCAAGCCCCATGACGATCACACAGAGCCCGGCCACGGCGGCGACCGTGGCCTGCCGGCTCAAGCCGAACCAGGCGCGCTGTGGCCTCGCAGACGCCGCGGCGACCTCGGCCGGCGGCGGGGGCGCGACCTCGCCGCCCGGGTCCGGCCGGGTTTCCTTGGCCTGCACCGGGCCGGATTCGGGCGCTGCAAAGACCTCCGTCGCCAGCAGATAGCCGCCGCCGGAGGCGAGCTTGATCAGCTGCCGCCGCTCGTCGCCGAGCGCGGTGCGAAGCTCGCGGATGCACTGGAACAGGCTGTCCTCGCCAACATGGACGTTCGGCCAGACCGCCTCCATCAGCTCCTGCTTGCTGAGCACGCGGCCGCCACTGGTGGCGAACAGCCGGAGCATCTCGAACGTCTTGGGCCGGAGCTTGATCGGCGTGCCATCGGCCCCGCGCAGCTCCGCGCGCGGCAGGTCCAGCTCGAAGCCGGCGAAACGAAGCAAGCTATCCCCCAACACGTCTCTCAAGGCGGCTCATATAGCCGAAGTCTGCCGAAAATGCCCGAAAATCGGGTCTGAAACACAAATATCAGAAACTTTCAGAAACTAGCCAACCGCTTATCAGGACACCACTCCCTGCCGATGAGATGAATCCAGCCGAGGACTCGGGACGTGTTGGGGGACGTAGTGAAGACGGGGAAAGATTGTTTCAAGGCGACCCGCCACCTGCGGGCCGCGCTGCTGACGTCGTCGGCGCTGGCCTTGGCCTGGATGCTGCCGGCCGCGCCCTCGCACGGCTCGTCGAATGGCACCTGGCTCGCCTCCCCCGGCAGCAACGACTATGGCACCGCCTCCAACTGGGACGGCGGCTTCGTGCCGGTGGGCACGGCCTCCTTCGGCACCTCGGACACCACCAGCCTTGCGGTTTCAAGCGTCAGCGTCGGCGGCTGGACCTTCAATGCGGGCGCCTCGAACTACACGTTTGACGTCAACGGTCCGTTGACCTTCACGGGTGCCGGCATCACCGTCAACGGCGGCAGCGCCACCATCACCAACCACCATACCCTGTCTTTCTTCGGTAGCAGCACGGCTGGCAGCGCCACTATCATCAACAACGATACCCTGGGATTCTTCAGCACCAGCACGGCGGGCAACGCCACCATCACCAACAACAACGAGCTGGACTTCAGCGACGCCAACACGGCAGGCAACGCCACCATCACCAACAACGGAACTCTGTATTTCCTTGGCACCAGCACGGCCGGCAGCGCCACCATCACCAACAATTCCGTCCTCCAGTTCCGGTACAGCAGCACGGCCGGAAGCGCCACCCTTATCAACAACGCCGGAGGCACCATCGATTTCTCGAACAGCACCGGTCCGAACGGCGACGGCAGGCTGAGCGCGGGATCGATCGCCGGGGCCGGCAGCTACGTCCTCGGCGCCAACGAGCTGACGGTCGGCTCCAACAATTCCTCGACCGAGGTCAGCGGCGTCATCTCAGGCACGGGTGGCTCGCTGGTCAAGATCGGCACCGGCACGCTGACCCTGTCGGGCGCCAATACCTATACCGGCGGCACCACCATCAACGGCGGCACGTTACAGCTCGGCAGTGCCGGCGGCGTCGGCTCCATTCTGGGAACCGTCAACGTTGGCGCCAGCGGCACGTTCGACGTCGTCAACGCCGACACCAGCGGCATCACCAGCATCTCCAACGACGGAACCACGAACTTCCAAAACGCGAGCAGCGCCGGCTCCGCGACCATCTCAAACAACGGCTCGATATACTTCTACGACACCAGCACCGCCGGGACCGCCACCATCACCAACAGCAGCAGCGGCACGGTCCTTCTCTCCGGAAACGCCACGGCCGGCAGCGCAATCATCACCACCAACAACCTCATGTATTTCTACGGCGGCAGCACGGCCGGCAACGCAACGATCACCAACAACAATTGGCTGTCTTTCAACGAAACCAGCACGGCAGACCACGCCACGCTCACCAACAATCGCTGGCTGTATTTCTACAACGACAGCACGGCTGGCAGCGCGACCATCACCAACTCCAATTTGCTGGTTTTCCGCGACAACTCCACGGCCGGCAACGCCTCCATCACCAACACCAATACCATCAATTTTGTCGTCAGCAGCACGGCCGGCAGCGCCGTGATCACCAACAATGCCGGCGGCACGACCACTTTCCAGGACAATTCGACCGCCGGCAATGCGCAGCTGATCAACAACGCGGCCAATGCCGTCTTCGATTTCTCCGGCAGCTCCGGCGCGAGCGGCGACCACAAGCTCAGCGCCGGCTCGATCGCCGGCAACGGCACCTTCTATCTCGGCGCCAACGAACTGACGGTCGGCGGCAACAATCTGTCGACCACCGTCACCGGCGTGATCGCCGATGGCGGCGCGAGCGGCGGCACCGGCGGCTCGCTGGTCAAGACCGGCACCGGCACGCTGACGCTGACAGGCGCCAACACCTACACCGGCGGCACCACATTCGCCGGCGGAACGGTCAGCGTCTCCTCGGACGCCAATCTCGGCGACCTCGCGGGCGGCCTGACCTTCAACGGCGGCACCCTGCAAATATCAGGCACGGCATTCAACGCCACCGCACGCACCGTCACCCTGGGTGCCGGCGGCGGCACATTCGACATTGCGGACGCCGCCAACGATTTCGTCATCAGCCAGAGCATCAGCGGCGGCACGCTGACCAAGTCCGGCGCCGGCACGCTGACCTTGACCGGCGCGGCAGGTTTTTCCGGCGCGACGGTGTCCGCCGGGACGCTGGCATTCCTCAATACCACGGCAGGTAGCGCGGATATCGCCAACAACGCGCAGCTGGCGTTCTACGGCCACTCAACGGCCGGCGATGCGACCATCGTCAACAGCGGCAACGTGCTGTTCGACGGCAACTCCACCGCCGGCAACGCGCAGCTCATCAACACCACCTCCAGCGCCGTCATCGACTTCAACACCCCCGGCCCGGGCAGCGACGGCAAAATCAGCGCCGGCTCGATCGCCGGCAGCGGCACCTTCAACCTCAACGGTGCAGAACTGACGGTTGGCGGCAACAATCTGTCGACGACCGTCACCGGCGTGCTCACTGGCGACGCGCACATCACCGGGACATCGCTGATCAAGGTCGGCACCGGCACGCTGACGCTTTCGGGCATCAACACCTACACCGGCGCCACGATCGTGGACGGCGGCACGCTGGCGGTGAACGGCTCGATTGCGTCCTCCAGCAGCCTCACCGTGAACAGCGGCGGCACGCTCGGCGGCACCGGCGCGGTCGGCACCACGACGATTGCGAGCGGCGGCACGCTGGCGCCGGGCAATTCGATCGGCACGCTCACCGTCAGCGGCAACCTCGCCTTCAGTGCCGGCAGCTTCTACAGAGTCGAGGTCTCCACGACAGCCGCCGACCGGACCAATGTCTCGGGCATCGCGACGCTGAGCGGCGCCACCGTGCAGGCGGTGGCGATTCCCGGCAGCTTCCGCAGCCAGACCTACACCATTCTCAACGCGACCGGCGGCTTTGGCGGAACGCAGTTCGCCGGGCTGAGCGTCACCGGCAGCTTCAGCCCCACCCGCAATCCGCACCTCACCTACGACCTCAACAACGTCTATCTCGTGCTCGATCCCGGCACGATCGTGCTGCCGGCAGGCACCGGCGGCAACCAGAGCAACGTGGCCGGCGCGATCAACAAGGCGGTCGAAGGCGGCGCGACGCCGCCGGCCGGCTTCGATGCGCTGCTCAACATGGGCGGCGCCCAGCTCAACCGCGCCCTCAGCGAGGTCTCCGGCCAGCCCGGCGCCGCCAGCACGCAGGCCGCGTTCAATGCCACGCAGCAGTTCGTGGGCATGCTTGATCCGTTCGGTGGCGGCGGCACAGATGGCGAGCGTGGCGGCACGGCCGGCGACGGCGGGACGCTGGGCTACGCTTCCACCGCACCGGATAACGCCAGGGTGCGCGAGGCCTACGCCGCGGTGACGCCCCGCGATGCAAGCGGCGATGTCGTCGACCGGCGCTGGGGCGTGTGGGCTTCCGGCTATGGCGGCGCCAGCACGTTGAACGGCAACACTGCGGCCGGTTCGAGCACCACCACCAGCCGCATCTACGGCACCGTGGTCGGCGCCGACTACCGCGTCTCGCCGAACACGCTGGTCGGCTTCGCGCTCGGCGGCGCCGGCTACAACTTTGCGCTGTCCGACAGTCTCGGCAGCGGCCGCGCCGATCTGTTCCAGGCCGGCCTCTATGCCCGCCACAATTTTGGACCGGCCTATCTCTCGGCTGCCCTCGCCTATGGCTGGCAGGACGTCACCACCGACCGCACCGTGACGGTGTCTGGCACCGACAAGCTGACCGCCAACTTCAAGGCCAGCACCTTCTCGGGCCGCCTGGAAGCCGGCTGGCGCTTCGCACCGATCCCCGCATCGAGCTTCGGCGTGACGCCTTACGCGGCCGCACAAGTCACGACCTTCCACCTCCCCGGCTATGGCGAGACCGCGATCGTCGGCAGCAACCAGTTCGCGCTCTCCTACACGGCGCAGGACACCACCAATGTCCGCACCGAGCTCGGCGCCCGCACCGACCAGCGCTTTCTCGTCAACGACGGCGTGCTCACTTTGCGCGGCCGCCTCGCCTGGGCCCACGACACCAATACGAACCGCCTCGTGAACGCCGCCTTCCAGACGCTCCCCGGCGCGGCCTTCACGGTCAACGGCGCGCAACCGGCAGCAGACTCCGCGCTGGTCGGCGGCCGCGCGGAAATGAAGTGGCGAAACGGCCTCTCGCTCGCGGGCACCGTCGAAGGCGAGTTCTCCCGCAGCACGCAGACCTACACTGGCAAGGGCACGGTGCGTTATGAGTGGTGAGGTTCGCGCCCTCGTCACAGTTAGCTGTCATCGCCCGGCTTGACCGGGCGATCCAGTACGCCGAGACAGTTGTCGTTGAACCGAGAGGCCGCGGCGTACTGGATGCCCCGCCTTCGCGGGGCATGATGGAGGAATTTAGGGCCACAGCACAGGCCAACCGCATCATGCCATTCTGCCGCTGTTTTGCCCGACGCCGCAACCGAATATTTCGCGTTTCCAGAAATCAAAAAAGCCCAATGATTTCCGTCCCGGCTCTACTGTGCATGGGGTTGTTTTCAGGTTTTGGATTCGAGGCTGGTCGCGGGAAGGCCTACCGCCCCGTCTTCACCTTGGTCCACAGCCGGTTGATGATCCGCTGGGTCGCCGGCTCGCGCGCCGTGATGACGAACAGTTTTGCGAGCGTCGCCTCGTCCGGATAGATGTTCTTGTCGTTCAGGATCTTCGGATCGACCAGCTTCTGGCTGGCGAGGTTGCCGTTGGCGTAGGACAGGAAGTCCGAGTTCTTGGCGGCAACGTCCGGACGATAGAGATAGTTGATCAGCTCGTAGGCTTCCTTGACGTTCTTGGCATCCGCTGGGATCGCGAGATTGTCGAAGAACATCTGCGCGCCCTCCTTCGGAATGGTGTAGCCGATCTCGACACCGCTCTTGGCCTCCGCCGCGCGGGCGCGGGCCTGCATGATGTCGCCGGACCAGCCGACCACGAAGCAGATCTCGCCGGTGGCGAGCGCGCTTAAGTATTCGGAGGAGTGAAACTTGCGCACGGACGGCCGGACCTTGGCGACGACGTCGGCGGCCTTCTCCAGGTCCGCCTGCTTGGTCGAGTTCGGATCGAGCCCGAGCCAGCTCAGCGCTGCCGGAAAGATGTCGTCGGCGGAGTCGAGCATGTGCACGCCGCAGTCCTTGAACCTGGCGAGGTTCTCCGGCTTGAAGACGATGTCCCAGCTGTCGATCCTCGCGTCCGCCCCAAGGATCTGCTTCACCTTGGCGACGTTGTAGCCGATGCCCGTCGTGCCCCACATGTAGTTGGCGGCGTAGACATTGCCGGGATCGTAGATGCCGAGGCGCTGCGTCACCACGGGCCAGGCATTGGCGAGATTTGGCAGCTTCGCCTTGTCTAGCTTCTGGAAGATGTTCGCCTTGATCTGGCGCTGCAGGAAGTAGGCCGTGGGCACCACGACGTCGTAGCCGGACTTGCCGGCCATCAGGCGCGTCTCCAGCGTCTCGTTGGCGTCGAAGGTGTCGTAGACCACCTTG
Organism: Bradyrhizobium sp. CCBAU 45389; assembly: GCF_028128625.1. NCBI lineage: Bacteria > Pseudomonadati > Pseudomonadota > Alphaproteobacteria > Hyphomicrobiales > Nitrobacteraceae > Bradyrhizobium > Bradyrhizobium sp. CCBAU 45389. The sequence continues at coordinate 232,519 of NZ_LBIY01000002.1, forward strand.
ATGCCGGTCTCCTTGGTGAAGGCCTCAAGGACGTCAGGCGCCATATAGTTGGACCAGTTGTAGAAGTTGACGACCCGCTCCTCGGCCCCGGCGGGGGCGGAGAGCAACGTCAGCGCTGCGGCGATTGCAAGACCGAGGCGAAACCCCGAGCGGCTGACATTGGTCATCTCTGTCTACCTCTTGCGTCCACGCACCGCGTCCGACAGCCGCTCCAGCGCGGTGTCGAGCGTCTCGTCCTTCTTGGCAAAGCAGAAGCGCACCACCGAGGTCACCGGGTCCTGCTCGTAGAACGCCGAGACCGGGATCGCGGCGACCTTGTAGTCCTTGACGATGCGCCAGCAGAACTCGGTGTCGCTCTCGTTGAGCCCGAGCGGCGACAGGTCGACGGTGAGGAAGTAGGTGCCCTGCGACTTCAGCACGGGGAAGCCGAGGCTCTCGAGGCCCTTGGTCAGGCGGTCCCTGCTCCGCGTCAAATCCTTGCGCATCGACAGGAAGTAGTCGTCGGACTTGCCGAGGCCGTAGGCGACGGCGGCCTGCAGGTTCGGCGCGGTGGTGAAGGTCAGGAACTGGTGCACCTTGGCGGCGACGCGCAACAGCTGTGGCGCAGCGCAGACGAAGCCGATCTTCCAGCCCGTCAGCGAGAAGATCTTGCCGGCCGAGCCGACCTTGATGGTGCGCTCGCGCATGCCGGGGATGGTGATCAGCGGGATGTGCTTGTGCTCGTCGAAGGTGACGTGCTCCCAGACCTCGTCGCAGATCGCGATGACGTCGAACTCCTGGCAGTAGCGCGCGAGCAGCTCGAGGTCCTCGCGCGGATAGACCACCGCGGAGGGATTCAAGGGGTTGTTGAACAGTACCGCCTTGGTCTTTGAATTGAACACGCTTTTCAGCATGTCCTCATTCAACCGCCAGTGCGGTGGCTCCAGGCGAACCAGGCGCGGAATGCCGCCGGCCTGGCGGATGATCGGCAGATAGGAATCATAGACCGGCTGGAAGCAGACCACCTCGTCGCCGGGCTGAACCACCGCGAGGATGGCCGAGGTCAGCGCCTCGGTGCCGCCGGAGGTGACCATCACCTCGCTCATCGGATCGAGCTTGAGGCCGTGCCAGTGGCCGTAATGGGTCGCGATCGCCTGGCGCAGCTCCGGCAGGCCCATCATCGAGGGGTATTGGTTGTAGCCGTTCAGCGAGGCCTCGGCCGCGGCGCGGCGGATGTCCTCGGGGCCGGGATCGTCAGGGAAGCCCTGGCCGAGATTGATGGCGGCATTGTCGCGCGCGGCCTGCGACATCGCCTCGAAGATGGTGACGGGAAGGTCGGCGAAGACCTTGTTCAGGGACGAGCTCTTGGACATCTTGTTAGGCATTGGGGCCGATCAGCCACCGACCTTGCTGGGAAGACCCGCCGCTTTCCAGCCCAGCATTCCGCCGGCCAGATGCTTGTCGTAAGGCAGGCCCGCCGCCTGCGCCGCCAGCGAGGCGGTCACCGAGCGCTTGCCCGAGCGGCAGGCGAACACGACCTGCTTTCCTTGCGGATCGGGGATCGCCTTGGGATCGAAGGTCGAGAGCGGAACCACGACGCCATAGGGATAGGCCTCGGCCTCGACCTCGTTCGGCTCACGGACGTCGACGAGCAGATAGCGCCCTTCCGCGACACCCTTGGAGACCTCGTCCGGGGTCAGATCCTGTACCTGGTTTGCCACTTCATCCTCCAACGTCGCGGGCTGCATGCCGGGGCGATCCCGGCGCGCGGCAACCTCGCCTCTCGGGAAACGAAAATCAAGCGCCACAAAGGCTTGAGCCGCGCGGCGCAAGTTAAAGCTAAATCGCAGCGACTTGAAGTCCGGCGTTGGTTTCCCGCCCTAGATCGTCACCTGGGTGCCGACCTCGACGACGCGCCCCGAGGGGATCTGGAAATAGTCGGTGGCGTCGTTGGCGGAGCGGCTCAGCGAGATGAACAGCCGGTCCTGCCAGCGCGGCATGCCGGAATGGGCGGCGGGCTTGAGCGCCCGGCGCGACAGGAAGAACGAGGTCGACATGATGTCGAACTGCCAGCCGAGCTTGCGGGCGATGGCGAGGGCCTTCGGCACGTTGGGCGATTCCATGAAGCCGAACTTCAGCGTCACCTTGGAGAAGGTCGGTGAGATCTGCTCCAGCCTGACGCGCTCGGCCAGGTCGATCCGCGGGGTCTGCGCGGTCTCGATGGTGAGAATGACATTCTTCTCGTGCAGCACCTTGTAGTGTTTCAGACTATGCATCAGCGCGGTCGGGGCGCTGAGCGGGTCCGAGGTCAGGAACACGGCGGTGCCGGGCACCCGCTGCGGCGGCCGCTTCTCCAGCATGGCCACGAGATCGGCGAGCGGGAACTCGAGCTTGCGCGACTTTTCGAACAAGAGCCGGCTGCCGCGCCGCCACGTGTACATCAGGATGATCATGACCGCACCGAGCGCCAGCGGCACCCAGCCGCCCTCGAACACCTTGAGCAGATTGGCGGCGAGGAAGGTCAGGTCGAGGAACAGGAACGGCGCGATCAGCGCACCAGCGGCGATCGGCGACCAGCGCCACACCTTCCACACCACCACAAAGCCCATCATCGCCGTGACCACCATGGTGCCGGTGACGGAGATGCCATAGGCCGAGGCCAGCGCGCTGGAGGAGCGGAACAGCAGCACCAGAAGCACCACCGCGACCAGCAGCAGCTGGTTGATGCGCGGGATGAAGATCTGGCCGGAATGGGCTTCAGACGTATGGCGAATTTCGAAGCGCGGCAGCAGGCCGAGCTGGATCGCCTGGCGCGTCAGCGAATAGGCGCCGGTGATGACGGCCTGGCTCGCGATCACGGTCGCCATGGTAGCCAGCACGACCATGGTGCCGCGGAAAAAGCCTTGCGGAAAGAGCTGGAAGAACGGGCTGACGATCGCGCCGGGATCGCCGAGCACCAGCGCCCCCTGCCCCAGATAGTTCAGCGCCAGCGACGGCAGCACGATGAACAGCCAGGCGGTCTGGATCGGCCGCTTGCCGAAATGGCCGAGGTCGGCATAGAGCGCTTCGGCACCGGTCACGGCCAGGAACACCGCGCCCAGGGTCACGAAGCCGATGATGCCGTGGTGGAGCATGAAGGACACCGCGTAAAGCGGATTCAGCGCAAACAGGATCTGCGGCTGCTCGATGATGGGGTGGATCGCCGCCACCGCGAGGACTGCGAACCAGACGCACATGATCGGGCCGAAAAACGCCGCAACGCGCGCCGTGCCGCGGGACTGCACCGCGAACAGGCAGACCAGGATCACCACGGTCAGCGGGACGATGTATGGCTCAAACGTCAGGGTGACGTCCTTCATGCCTTCGATCGCCGACAGCACCGAGAGCGCCGGCGTGATCACGGCATCGCCGTAGAACAGCGCCCCGGAAATGATACCGAGCAGGACGATGGTCGCCCCGCCGGTTCCAACCGCGCGCTGGGCCAGCGCCATCAGCGCCAGCGTGCCGCCCTCGCCGTTATTGTCGGCGCGGAGCAGGATCACGACGTATTTGAGCGTCACCACCACGATGAGCGCCCACAGGATCAGGGAGACCACGCCGAGGATGGCCGCCGGCGTCGGGGCGCCTTCCGCGCCCGAAGCGGCCATCACCGCCTCGCGGAACGCGTAAAGCGGGCTGGTGCCGATATCGCCATAGACGACGCCGATGCTGCCGAGCGTCAGCGCGCCGAAACGGGCGGTGGTGTGGGCCTCGCCATGCCCATTGGCCGCCGTCGTTTCCGGGGCGGAAATCGCTACGTCACTTGTCATGGGAGAGCCTGGAGGCCTCTAAAATGCTTCACTGCACAATGGCAGAAAGGGCGCGCGGCTTATAGTCCTGCGCTACCGGCATAGCCTAGCCCGATTCTGGGCCTTAGGCATGCAAATCTGCATGGTTCCGCCGGTTGCGTTTTTAGATGGTGACCTGAGTCCCGACTTCAACCACCCGCCCCGTGGGAATCTGGAAGTAATCGGTGGCGTCGTTCGCCGACCGGCTCAGCGCGATGAAGATATGGTCCTGCCACAGCGGCATGCCGGACTGCGCCGAGGCTTTCAGCGACCTTCGTGACACGAAGAACGACGTCGACATGATGTCGAACTGCCAGCCCTGCTTGCGTGCGATCGCCAGCGCCTTGGGCACGTTTGGCTGCTCCATGTAGCCGAAGCGCAGGCGGACTTTCGAGAACTTGTCGCTGATCTTCTCCATGCGGAACCGCTCGGACAGATCGACCCGCGGCGTATGCGCGGTCTCGATGGTCAGGATCACGTTGTGCTCGTGCAGCACCTTGTTGTGCTTGAGATTGTGCAGCAGTGCGGTCGGCACGAAGGAAGGATCGCTGGTCAGGAACACCGCGGTGCCCTTGACGATGTGCGGCGGCCGTTTCTCCAGGCTCCGGATCAGATCGTCCAGCGGCACCTCGATCCGGCGCGTCTTCTGAAGCAGGATGCCGGTCCCCTTGCGCCAGGTCCAGATCGTCCCGGCCATGGCCGCGCCGAACAGCAGCGGGACCCACGCGCCTTCGAGCAGCTTGAGCAGATTGGCGCTGAAGAAGCTCATGTCGACGACGACGAAGGGCACGATCACCGCCGCCGCCGTCGCGGCGCGCCAGTTCCACAGCTTCCAGATCACGACGAAGCCCATGATGCCGTCGACGACCATGGTGGTGGAGACGGCGATGCCGTAGGCCGAAGCCAGATTGCTGGGGGTGTGAAACAGCAGCACCAGCAGCATCACGCCAATCAGCAGCAGCCGGTTCACGCGCGGCAGATAGATCTGGCCGGCATGGGTTTCGGAGGTGTAGCGCACCTCGAAACGCGGCAAGAGGCCAAGTTGCACCGCCTGATAGACCAGCGAATAGGCGCCGGTGATCACCGCTTGACTCGCGATCACGGTCGCCGCGGTCGCAAGTCCGACCAGCGGCAGCACCAGACTCTCGGGCACCATGCGGTAGAACGAATGCTCGATCGCGCTGGGATCGGACAGCACCAGCGCGCCCTGCCCGAAATAGTTGATCAGCAGCGCGGGCAGCACGAAGAACATCCAGGCCGACTGGATCGGCTTGCGGCCGAAATGGCCGAGATCGGCGTAAAGCGCCTCGCCGCCGGTGACCGCGAGGAACACGGCGCCCAGCGTCACGAGACCGATCGTGCCGTGCGACAGCAGGAATTGCAGGGCGTAATAGGGATTGATCGCCGCGAGCACCGACGGATCGTCGGCGATGTGGACGGCGCCCATCACCGCAAGAACGGTGAACCAGACCACCATCACCGGCCCGAAGGCCGAGGCCACCAGCGCGGTCCCCTTGCTCTGGACCGCGAACAGCAACACCAGGATGATGACGGTGAGCGGTACGACATAGTGCTCGAAGGCGGGGGTCACGAGCTTCAGACCCTCGACCGCCGACAGCACCGAAATTGCCGGCGTGATCATGGAATCGCCGATGAACATGGAGGCGCCGACCACACCGAGGGCGAGCAGGAACCAGCTTCGCCGCCCGAGCGCGCGCTGGCCGAGTGCCATCAGCGAGAGCGTGCCGCCCTCCCCGTTATTGTCGGCGCGCAGCAGGAGCAGGACGTATTTGGCGGTGACGACGATAAAGAGCGCCCAGAGGATCAGCGAGAGCACGCCGAGCACCATGACCCGCGAGACCGGCTCGCCATGGGCCGCGCCCCTCATCGCCTCGTGGAATGCGTAGAGCGGCGAGGTCCCGATATCGCCGAAGACAACGCCGATGCTCCCGAGCGTAAGGGCCCAAAAACCCGAGGTGACCGGCCCTTCCTGGGTCTCGGTCTGTGTGATGCTCGCCGCCATGAGGATGGAAAACGCTTCGTCCCTGAATTTGATCCGGCGCCTTTTGACGCTTCCTGCGCGCCTGTCAATCCGCGCAGCATAGCAGGCATGGAGCCGGATGCTGTGACGGCGCGGCCACGCCGTCGCCTGCGCGACGAGATGCCTCAGGTAAGATGGTAGCGCAAGGGGATTACGGCTTCAGATTCGGCGGCAGCGGCGGGTCTTCGCGCATCAGCGTGATGGTGACGCGCCGGTTGGCGGCGAGCGATGGATCGTCCGGAAACAGCGGCTGGGTGTCTGCCTTGCCGGAGACGGCGAAGATGTGCGAGGCCGGCAGGCCCTCGCGCTCGAGAATCTGGCGCACGGCATTGGCCCGGTCGGCCGACAGATCGAAGGCGCCGTAATCGCTGCGCGTCGGCACGAATCCGGCCGCGGTGTGACCGGCGATGGAGACGCGAAGCGGCGTCGCCTTCAGCGGGATCGCGAGCTTCTCGATCAGGCGGCGGGTGCGGTCATAGGGCACCTTGGAGCCGTCGGCGAACATCGAGCGGCCGTCCTGGTCGACGATCTCGAGGTTAAGACCCTGCTTGGTCTCCTCGAACATGATGTGCTTGGACATCTCGGTCAGTTCCGGCATGTCCTGCAGCGCCTGCCGCAGCGAGGCCGCGGCCAGCGCGAAGTTGCGGTCGACCTTGATCTTCGCGCCCGACGTGCGGTCGCGGTCCTCCTGGTCCGGCGTCGGCGTGTTGGAGGCATCCTCGGGCTGGATGTGATCGACGTTCTTCAGCCGCGGACGGGTCGGCAGGCCGTCGGACTCGACGATGCCGGCGTAGCGCGCCTCGCTCTGCACGCCGAACGCGTCGCGCATCGAGCCGGCGACGATCTTCAGCTTGTTGGCGTCCTGGGTCGAGAACGCGACGAGCATCACGAAGAAGCTCATCATCAGGCCCATCAGATCGGCGAAGGTCACGAACCAGCCGTGACCGCCGCCGTGAGCATCGCCGCGTTTCTTCTTGGCCATCTCTGTTGATCCCGGGGAGCGGCCTTACGCCGGCACCGGCTCGCCCTCGGCGTGGCGATGCTTCTCCGGCAGATAGGCCAGCAGCATTTCGCGCACCAAGGTCGGGCTCTTGGAGTCGCGGATCATCAGGATGCCGTCGATGATGAGGGTGCGGTTGGTCTCTTCGTCGAGCAGCTTGCCGTGCAGCTTGTCGGCGATCGGCAGACAGAACAGGTTCGCGACGAGCGCACCGTACAGGGTGGCCAGGAGCGCGGTCGCCATGAACGGGCCGAGCTTGGAAGGATCGGTCATGTTGGCGAACATCTGCACCATGCCGATCAGCGTGCCGATCATGCCGAAGGCCGGGGCGCAGTCGCCGATGGCGCGGTAGATCTTGCTGCCCTCGTCGAGGTGCATCAGGAAGTTGTCGCGGTCGCGCTCGAGATTGTCGCGGATGAAGTCGAGGTCGTAGCCGTCGGCGACGTAGCGGATGCCCTTGGCGAGAAAGGGCTCGTCGGTCTCGACCTTTTCGAGACCCACCGGGCCCTGCTTGCGGGCGATCTCGGCGATGCGGGCGAGCTCGTCGACGAGGTCGTGGGCCGACAGCCGGCTCATGGTGAAAGCGAACTTGGCGCCGAGCGGAAGGCCGTGCAGCAGCGCCGAGAGCGGAAAGCGGATCATGGTCGCGGAGATCGAGCCGCCGAAGATGATGATCATCGCATGTTCGGAGATGAACATGTGCAGGTCGCCGCCCATGAAGATCATCGCCGTGATGACGATGATGCCCGCCGTGAGCCCAACGCCCGTCATGATATCCATGGAAGACTCCAACGCGTCCGCAACAACGGCCGTCCTGGCCGCTGGCGCGGCCCAACCCCGAACCGCATCGGAAACCCTAGAGCGCCGCCCTTAAAGCCGCGTAAAGGTTAAGCTGGGGCAGTGTGCGACCCGCTGCTGCGCGCAGCGATTGCCGTCCAGGGACGGGAATCTCAACACTTCGCTAACCATAAGCAGGCGCGCTGGAACGACGCTGCGGCCCTACGCCACGTCGAGACGATCGATCATTTGGTATTTGCTAACCGTGCGGCATGCTCGATCGCGGGAGACATCGCGATGTTGACGCTGTTCAGCCTTCTCACTGCGTTACCGGCGGTGCTGGCGCTCCATCTGCTCGAGCCGGAACTCGTGCTGCCGGCGTTCAGCGTGCTGCTGTTTATCGAGGCTGCCTTCGCCGTGATCGCAGCGCGCTTGATTCACAGCCCCGACAGCGCAGACGACATCACCCTGTGGGATCTCGCCGGCGGCTTCACCCTGATCGGATGCGCCGCCGCCGTGCTCGGCGAGCCGGATCAGGCCGCCCTGTTTCTGACGGAACAAGGCGATCCACGGCCGGCGTCGCGGCCGTAGATCGCCCAATTACCAAGTCAGTGGATCTCCGCCGAACGCTTCAGTGCGGCCTTCAGCTTCTCCAGCGAGAAGTCGGGGCTGCGGGCAATCTCCAGGATCGGCGTCTCGCGGCGGCCGCAGAGCTCGGCGGCCTCGGGCAGCTTTGCGGCGACGTCGAGCGGGATCACGATCGCGCCGTGCTGGTCGGCGTGGATCAGATCATCGGACTTCACGGTCATGCCGGCGACGCGCACCTCGCCGCCAAAGCTCTCGGCGTGCACCCAGGCGTGCGACGGGCCGATCGAGCCGGCCAGCGCCTGGAAGCCCGGCGCCCATTGCGGAATGTCGCGGATCGAGCCGTCGGTGATGACACCGAGACAGCCGAGCGCCTTGTGGACGTTGCTCTGCACCTCGCCCCAGAACGCGCCATAGCCAACGTCGGGACCGTCGATGTCCTGGATCACCGAGATGCGCGGACCGTGACCGGTGCCGACATATTCGTAGTACGCGATGCGGCGCTTCGACTGCTCTTCAGGTGCAAGCGAGGATTTCAGCACCGATCGGATTGCGACCGTGCGGGCATAGCCGACGATCGGCGGCAGGTCGGGAAACGGGCAGACCAGTTGCTTGGTGGTGTAGCCGATCAGCCGGCGCTCGGGCGCCACGATCTCCATGGCGTTGCAGATCGTCGGCGTGTCGTAGCGGCCCAGCGCTTCGAGGACGGAAGCGGGCAGCGGCCCGGTCGCTTTATCAGTCACGGCGTTCTCTCCCAGATTGGCGGCTGATTGACGCGATGCCGCCGGCACAGGGCGATATAGCCGAGATCAGGCCTCAACCCAACTCAGGGGGCCTCATGGCAGATATCCGCGTGTGGCCGCTCAGTGCAGCCGTCCGGGTCGGTCCTCGTCGTGCGGCGGCTCCGACAAATTCGCCAGCGTGGGTGCCGACGGCGGCGACGGGACCTCGCCTCCCGACGGCGTGGTGGCTTCCATCGCGCGCGCCTGGTCGCGATAGGATTTGTAGCCGAGCGGCAGAGCGAGAAGATACAGCACCGTGCCGATCGACAGCACGTGCCAGGGATAGGCGATCAGCAGTGCAATGAAGACGATCACCGCGACGAAGGCCGGCAGCACCAGTTCGGGCGGCACGCGCATGCGCTTGGTCTTGCCGGAGAACACCGGCAGGCGCGACACCATCAGGAAGGCGATCAGCAGCGTATAGGCCGCCGTCACCGCCGCGGGCAGCCGGCCGAGATCGAGGAAGGCGACATAGATCGGCAGCAGCACCGTGATCGCGCCGGCGGGTGCCGGCACACCGGTGAAGAAATTGGCGGCGAAGGCCGGCTTGTTCGGATCGTCCATGGTGGCGTTGAAGCGCGCCAGACGCAGGCCGCCGGAGATCGCGAACACCATGGCGGCGATCCAGCCGGCATTGCCGAGCTCGTGCAGCTGCCAGAAATACAGCATCAGGCCGGGCGCCACGCCGAAATTGACGAAGTCGGCGAGGCTGTCGAGTTCGGCGCCGAACTTGGACTGGCCCTTGATCATGCGCGCGATGCGGCCGTCGATACCGTCCAGCGCGGCCGCGAACACGATGGCGTAGACGGCCAGCGACATCCGCCCCTCGATCGACAGGCGGATCGAGGTCAGGCCGGCGCAGATCGCCAGCAGGGTGATGACGTTGGGCACCAGCATCCGCACCGGAACGGGGCGGAACCGCCGGCGGCGGACATCGGGATCTCTCACGTCATAGGGCGTCATGGCTCGTCCTTATCCTGAGGCGAGATATAGCAAGCCCCGTCCCCCTCCGCCATTGCGGCGGAAGGCCCGCAAGGACCGACTTTGGTTAATTGGCGCGGAAGGCGCGGCTCGGGTCCTCGCCGGCAAGGTCGGCCAGAATGGTCTCGCCGGCGATCGCGGTCTGCCCTTCCGAGACCAGCGCCTTGGTGCCGACAGGCAGGTAGACGTCGAGCCGCGAGCCGAAGCGGATCAGGCCGAAGCGCTCGCCGGCGCCGATTGCCTGCCCTTCCCTGACGAAACAGACGATGCGCTTGGCGACGAGGCCTGCGATCTGCACCACGCCGATCCGCGCCGTCGGCGTCGAGATCACCAGCGAGTTGCGCTCATTGTCCTCGCTCGCCTTGTCGAGCTCGGCATTGATGAACAGGCCGGGCCGGTAGGCGATGCGGTCCACCCTGCCCGCGATCGGGCTGCGGTTCACGTGGCAGTTGAACACGCTCATGAACACCGAGATGCGCGGCAACGGCCGGTCGCCGAGGCCGAGTTCGGCCGGCGGCAGCGCCATGGTGATCATCGAGACGCGGCCGTCGGCCGGCGACACCACGAGACCCTCGCGCACCGGCGTCACCCGCACGGGGTCGCGGAAGAACAGCGCGCACCAGACGGTCAGGATCGTGCCGATCCATCCCAAAGGCGACCACAGCCAGAACAGGATCAGGCTCGCCAGCGCAAAGGCTCCGATGAAGGGATAGCCCTCCTTGTGGATCGGCGGGATCTGACGCTGGATCGAATCGAGAATGGACATCGTTATCTGCCGCCTGGGGTTGATGGCGCGGGTCGTCGCGCGGGCTTGTTTAGGCCAGAGTTGGGATCGGAGACAAGATCACTCCGCAGCCGCGGGCGTCGTCAGGGCGTCGGCGACCGGCGGCGGCTCCCGGTTGGGCGCCTCGCTGGAATCGGCCATCTTGGCCAGCTTCTCGCGCGCCGCCTCGGCCTCGCGCTGCCTGTTCCACATGCTGGCGTAAAGGCCCCCCAGCGCGAGCAGCCTGGCGTGGGTGCCGCGTTCGGCAATGCGGCCCTGGTCCAGTACGATGATCTCGTCGGCACCGACGATGGTCGAGAGCCGGTGTGCGATCACCAGCGAGGTGCGGTTCTTGGCAACGCGGTCGAGCGCGCCCTGGATCTCGTGCTCGGTGTGGGTGTCGAGCGCCGAGGTCGCTTCATCAAGCACCAGGATCGGCGGCGCCTTCAGCACCGTACGCGCGATCGCGACGCGCTGCTTCTCGCCGCCCGACAGTTTCAGGCCGCGCTCGCCGACCTGGGTCTCGTAGCCCTTCGGCGCCAGGCGGATGAAATGGTCGATCTGCGCGAGGCGCGCGGCCTCCTCGACCTCGGCATCGCTGGCGTCCCAACGGCCATAGCGGATGTTGTAGCGGATGGTGTCGTTGAACAGCACGGTATCCTGCGGGACCATGCCGATGGAAGCGCGCAAGCTGGCCTGCGTGACCTCGCGGATGTCCTGGCCGTCGATCAGGATCTTGCCACCGGAAACGTCATAGAGGCGGAACAGAAGGCGCGAGATGGTCGACTTGCCTGCACCGGAGGGACCGACGATCGCGACGGTCTTGCCGGCTGGCACCTCGAAGCTGATGCCTTTCAGGATCGGCCGCGTCGGCTCATAGGCAAAGCGCACGTCCTCGAACCGCACCGTGCCGGCGGAAACGGCCAGCGGCTGCGCGTCGGGCGCGTCCTTGATCTCGGCCTCACGGCCGATCACGTTGAACATCTTCTCGATGTCGATGATCGCCTGCTTGATCTCGCGATAGACCATGCCCATGAAATTCAGGGGCTGGTAGAGCTGGATCATCATGGCGTTGACCAGCACGAAATCGCCGACCGTGTTGGTGCCGTTGCGTACGCCGATCGCGCACATCAGCATGGTCGCGGTCAGTCCCATCGTGAAGATCACGGCCTGGCCGGTGTTGAGCACCGCGAGCGAGGTGTAGGTGCGGATGCTCGCCTCCTCGTAACGCTCCACCGACCTGTCGTAGCGCTGCGCCTCGCGCGCCTCGGCGCTGAAATATTTCACGGTCTCGTAGTTGAGCAGCGAGTCGATCGCCTTGGTGTTCGCCTCGGTGTCGGAATCGTTCATCTTGCGGCGGATGCCGATCCGCCACTCGGTCGCGATGTAGGTGTAGTACATGTAGACCGCGACGGTGATCAGGGTCGCAACCACATAGCGCCAGTCGAACTGCCAGAGCAGCACGGCCATCAGGAGCGAGACCTCAACGATCGTCGGGATCAGCTGCAGGATCACCATGCGCACGATGACCTCGATGCCCTCGCGGCCGCGCTCGAGCACGCGCGTCAGGCCGCCGGTCTTGCGCTCGAGGTGGAAGCGCAGCGACAGCTCGTGCATGTGAACGAAGGTGATGGTGGCGAGCTTGCGCACCGCGTGCATGGCGACGCGGGCGAAGATGCCGTCGCGCCATTGCGTCAGCACTGCCATCACGATGCGCATCGCGCCATAGCTCGCGGTCAGCAGCAGCGGCGATGCGATCACCCAGAGGTGCCAATTGTCGGCCGCGACCGGCGCGGTGTTGGCGCCGGTCAGCGCATCCGTCGCCCATTTGAAGCTGAACGGCACGGCCAGCGTGATCAGCTTGGCGGCGAGCAGCAGCACCAGCGACCAGACCACCCGCATCTTCAGGTCGAAACGGTCACCCGGCCAGATATAGGGCCACAGATGCGCCAGCGTGCCCATCAGCGTGGCCCGTTCCAGTGGTCCCCCGGCGGGAGGATCAGGAACGTCGGCGCCGTCGAACGATTGGGGTTGGTCCATCAACAAACCTGAAAGCCCGCCGGATGCGGGCGTCGCTGCGATTAACGAATTTCGCTTGTCATATAGAGCCTTCCCGATGCCCGCGCACCCCGCCAGATGGCGAATCTTCGATTGTTTCTCGCCATTTACCGGTAGATTTCCGGGCAGTCCGAATCACCGATTGGGCTTGACGCCTCTTCGCTGCAATGCATCATGGCACCAATGAGCACTATCAAAACCGTCTGTGTCTATTGCGGCTCCGGCCCCGGAACCAATCCCCGCTTCACCGAAGGCGCCAAGGCGTTCGGCAAGGCCCTCGCCGAGAACAACATCCGCCTGGTCTATGGCGGCGGCTCGCTCGGACTGATGGGCTCGGTCGCAACCTCCGTGCTGGATCACGGCGGCACCGTCACCGGCATCATCCCCGAATTCCTGCGGATGCGCGAGAACGCGCTGACCCGCGTGCAGGAGATGATCGTCACCCCCGACATGCACGAGCGCAAGCGGCTGATGTTCGAGCGCTCCGACGCCTTCGTGGCCCTGCCGGGCGGCGTCGGCACGCTGGAGGAGCTGGTGGAGCAGCTGACCTGGAAGCAGCTCGGCCGTCACGCCAAGCCGGTGCTGCTCGCCAATATCGACAATTTCTGGGAGCCGCTGTTCTCGCTCCTGTCGCACATGCGCCAGACCGAGTTCATCCGCGCCGGCCTGACGGTCGACATCCTCAAGGCCGATCGCGTCGAGGAGATCCTGCCGAAGCTGAAAGCGGCCGCGGCGCAGATCGCCGAGGAGGAAAAACAGCTCGCCCCGGAAGTCGCGCGCAAGCTGTAAGAGCTTTTTTGCTGGCGCATGATCTTTTCGGAAAACCGCTTCACACTTTTCCGGATCATGCGCTACTCGCTCGGAAACGTCACCGCTTCGATCCGGTTACCATCGGGGTCGAAGACGAAGGCCGCGTAATAGCGCACGCGATCGTGCGGACGGATGCCCGGCGCGCCGTCGGACGCGCCGCCGGCGGACAGAGCGGCGGCGTGAAACGCATCGATCTCGCCCGTGGTCTTCGCCCGCAGGCAGATGTGCACGCCGCTCGAAGGCCCGACACGCGGCATGCCCTCGCGCAAGTTGATCCAGAACTCCGGATAGGCCTTGCCGAAACCCACCGTTCGAGGCCGCGTGACGAGACGCGTGAGGCCGAGTGTGGCGAGCGTCGCCTCGTAGAACTTTGCGGCGCGATCGAGATCGCCGACGCCGACGGAGATGTGGTCGATCATGCCTTGCCCTCTCCTCACCCCAACTGTCATCGCCCGGCTCGACCGGGCGATCCAGTATTCCGAGACGCCAGAGAGCGACCGAGAAGCCGCGGCGTACTGGATACCCCGCTTTCGCGGGGTATGACAGCCGTCGTGGGGCTTACGCCGGCGCGCCCGACTTCACGAGCTTGTAGATCACCGAATCCATCAGCGCCTGGAACGAAGCGTCGATGATGTTCGGGGACACGCCGACCGTGGTCCAGCGATCGCCGTTCTCGTCCTCGCTCTCGATCAGGACGCGCGTGACCGCGCCGGTGCCGCCGTTGAGGATACGCACGCGGTAGTCGATCAGCGTCAGCCCCTCGATGTATTTCTGGTACTTGCCGAGATCCTTGCGCAGCGCGACGTCGAGCGCGTTGACAGGGCCGTTGCCTTCGGCTGCCGAGATCAGGTGCTCGCCGGCGACGTCGACCTTGACCACGGCCAGCGCCACGGTGACGCGCTCGCCGAGCGCGTTGTAGCGCTGCTCGACATTGACGTCGAACTGCTCGACCTCGAAATAATGCGGCACCTTGCCGAGCGTGCGGCGCGCCAAGAGGTCGAAAGAGGCGTTGGCGGATTCATAGGCGTAGCCCTGTGCCTCGCGCTCCTTCAGCTCTTCAACGAGACGGGTCAGCTTCGGATCGCTCTTCTCGTAAGGAATCCCGGCCCGGTCGAGCTCGGCGATGACATTGGAGCGGCCGGCCTGGTCGGAGACCAGCACCTTGCGATGATTGCCGACCAGCTCCGGCAGCACATGCTCATAGGTCTGCGGGTCCTTGAGCACGGCGGAGGCATGGATGCCGGTCTTGGTGACGAAGGCGCTCTCGCCGACATAGGCCGCATGCCGGTTCGGCACGCGGTTGAGCATGTCGTCGAGCGTGCGCGAGACTTTGACAAGCGTCGCCAGCTTCTCGGACGTGACGCCGATCTCGAAAACGTCGGCAAAACCCTTCTTCAATTTCAGCGTCGGGATCAGCGAGCAGAGATTGGCGTTGCCGCAGCGCTCGCCGAGACCGTTCAGCGTGCCCTGGATCTGCCGCGCGCCCGCGCGCACCGCGGCGAGCGAATTGGCCACCGCCTGCTCGGTGTCGTTATGGGCGTGGATGCCGACGTGATCGCCGGGGATGTGCTTGGTCACCTCGGTGACGATGGCCTCGACCTCATCAGGCATGGTGCCGCCATTGGTGTCACACAGCACCACCCAGCGCGCGCCGGCTTCATAAGCGGCCTTGGCGCAGGCGAGCGCAAATGCGACGTCTTCCTTGTAGCCGTCGAAAAAATGCTCGCAGTCGAGCATGACCTCGCGGCCCGCGGCCTTTGCGGCGGCGACGCTGTCGCGGATCGAGGCGAGGTTTTCCTCCTTGGTCGTCTCCAGCGCGACGCGCACCTGATAGGCCGACGACTTCGCCACGAAGCAGATCGCATCCGCTTTCGCTTCCAAAAGGCCCGCGACACCGGGATCGTTGGAGACCGAGCGCCCGGCCCGCCGCGTCATGCCGAAGGCGGTGAAGCGTGCGTGATTGAGCTTCGGCTTGGAGCCGAAGAACTCGGTGTCGAGCGGATTGGCGCCGGGATAGCCGCCCTCGACATAGTCGATACCGAGGTCATCGAGCATCGCCGCGATGACCTGCTTGTCGGCCAGCGTGAAATCGACGCCGTTGGTCTGCGCCCCGTCGCGCAAAGTGGTATCGAACAGATAAAGACGCTCCTTGCTCATGGCGCAGCTCCAAGCGTCTTCTTCATGGTGGTGTTGGCGAGCCACTCGTCATTGATGGTGACGCTGTTGCGCTGCTGGGCGGCGTAGCCGCGCTTGGCGAAGAAGCCCTCCGCGGTATCGCTGGCATCGACCGTCAGGCTCTTGGCGCCCCGGCCACCGGCGAGCTTCTCCAGCGCGTCGACCAGCATGGTCGCGATGCCCTGCCCGGCCACTGCCGGGTGCACGTAGAGCATGCGGATATGATCGGCTCCGCGCAGCGAGGCGAAGCCGACGGGCGAGCCCTCGAGCGTCGCGATCAGCGTCAGGTCGGCCGCGAGCTGCTTGCCGAACTCCTCGTCCTCGGCCGCCTCCATCCAGGCCTGCTGCTGCGCCTCGCTGTAGTCATCGCCGGTCAGCTGTTCGATGCTGGCGGTAAAGATGGCGGCGAGCACCGACACGTCATCGGGCAGAAACGGCCGCAGGCCGGGCTTTGGCAAAGTCTGTCCCATCGTACTCACCACATCCCATAGAGTTTCAGCACGATCGCCACCGCGGCGCCGAGCAGCAGGATCTTCAGCGCGATGTAATAGAGCCAGTGCCGCGGGAACGGCGTGTCGGGCCGCTTCATCGCGCGATCTCCCAGGTCGTCCCGTCCTTGGAGTCCTTGATCGCAACGCCCATCCCGGCGAGCAGATCGCGGATGCGGTCGGACTCCCTAAAGTCTTTCCGTGCACGCGCGGCTGTCCGTTCGGCAATCAGCCGCTCGACTTCCCCGGCATCGACGCCGCTCGCCTGCTGCTTGCGGCTTTCCCACTGCGCGGCACTCTCCGACAGGAAGCCCAGCAGCCGCAACGAGCCCGACAATGCAGCGGCTTCGCCGCGCAAGCCGTGCAGCGCCGCGATCGCCAGCGGCGTGTTGAGATCGTCGAGCAGCGGCTCGACCACGGATGCGGCCGGCTCGCCCGGCACAACGTCGGCGGCGACGCGATACCAGTCGTCGAGCGTCTTGGCGCTCTCCTCCAGCGACTTCATGGTCCAGTCGATCGGCGAGCGGTAATGCGTCTTCAGCATGTTGAGGCGCAGCACCTCACCCGGCCAGTCCTGAAGCAGCTCGTGGATCGTGATGAAGTTGCCGAGGCTCTTCGACATCTTCTCACTCTCGACCTGCAGGAAGCCGTTGTGCATCCAGTAGTTCGCCATGCGCTGCTGGTGGAACGCGCAGCAGGTCTGCGCGACCTCGTTCTCGTGATGCGGAAACACGAGATCGATGCCGCCGCCATGGATGTCGAAGTGCTCGCCGAGATGCTTCCAGGCCATGGCCGAGCACTCGATGTGCCAGCCCGGACGCCCCTCGGCCTTGATGCCGGCCGGCGACGGCCATGACGGCTCGCCCGGCTTGGACGGCTTCCACAGCACGAAATCGGTGTTGCCCTTCTTGTAAGGCGCAACATCGACGCGGGCACCGGCGATCATCTCGTCCAGCGAGCGATTGGACAGCGCGCCGTAGCGCGGCAGGCCGGCATTGGCCGCGTTCATCGCCTGCGGCGAGAACAGCACGTGGTCCTCGGCGGCATAGGCAAAACCGCCGGCAATGAGCCTTTCGATGATCTCGCGCATCTCGCCGATATGCTCGGTCGCGCGCGGCTCGACGCTCGGCCGGAGTGCGCCAAGCGCATCCACGTCGGCGTGAAACTGCCTGCCGGTCTGCTCGGTGACCTTGCGGATCGCCTCGTTCAGCGGCAGGCCGGGAAAGTCGCGCGCAGCGCGATCGTTGATCTTGTCGTCGACGTCGGTGATGTTGCGGACATATTTGACATGCGCCTCACCGTAAGTGTGGCGGAGCAACCGAAACAGCACGTCGAACACGATCACCGGCCGCGCATTGCCGATATGGGCGAAGTCGTAGACCGTCGGTCCGCAGACATACATGCGGACGTTCTTCGCATCGAGCGGCACGAAGGGGCGCTTTTCCTTCGTCAGCGTATCGTAAAGGCGCAATTCCATAGGGACACCCGTCGGCTGTTGGCCGGGCGTCCAGTGCTCTCAATGTGTTTGAGAAAAGACGGCTCCAGCCAGCGAATCGCTAGCTCGTAATCTCGCAAATGATGCAAATGGCGAGGAGACCGTTCATGCGGGAACATATGGGCCACGAGGGCCCCTGACGTCAAGAGAGCCGCGAAAATGCCGTGTTCTCCCCGCAATGCCCGCCGGCCCGCCGCAATGGTTCCATTCCCCTTAACCTTTTGAGTTTATTAAGAGCGGACGGTCTCCAGCCCCCGGTATTCCCATGCGATTTCTGTTCGCGCTCGTCTCCTGTGCCTCCCTCGTCGCGGCATCCGGCGCATTCGCCGAGACCCGCGTCTTCATCATTGCCAACCAGGCGGACGGCTATGGCATCGACCAGTGCCTGGCCAGGGGCGACAAATGCGGGGCGCAGGTCGCGCGCACCTACTGCCAGTCACGGGATTTTGCCCAGGCATCAAGCTATCGCCGGGTCGATCCAGACGAAATTACCGGCTCTGTCCCCAAAACCGGCGCAAACTGCTCCCATGGCCGTTGCGACGAATATGTCGCAATCACCTGCCAGCGCTGAATTCCCTCGGAGCTGGCAGACCTTAGGACCAGTCTTAGGCCCCCTGAAACGACGTGACGATGCCGCAGGAAGCGGCTATTGGAGGGCGCGCTTCGGCCCCCAAGTCATCTTGGAAAGTCACGCTGGGCCGTGACCTCGCTAGAATGGCGGATATGCCTGAATTTTTGTCTCTCTCCCGTGCCCGCTCCCTACTTGCCTGCACCGTGCTCCTCGGCACCGTCGTGCTCGCCAATGGCGCTTTCGCGCAGGCCGGCCCGCCCGGCCCGCCGCCTCAGCCCGGCCAGAACGGGCTCGGCCCAAATCCGATGTGCGCCCGGCTGGAAGGCCAGCTCGCCGCGCTCGATCGTGGCGGCGGCGGTGGTGATCCCGCGCGCGAAGAGCAGATCCGCCGTTACCAGGATTCCCAGGCCAAGCAGCAGGCCGAGCTCGACCGCGTCACCATGCAGGCCAAGCGCATGGGCTGCGATTCCTCCGGCTTCTTCTCGCTGTTCAACGGCCAGCAGGCGCAGTGCGGGCCGGTCAACACCCAGATCCAGCAGATGCGCGCCAATCTGGACCAGATCACCGGCAATCTCGAACGCCTGCGCGGCGGCGGCTTCAGCCCGGAGCGCGACAACCAGCGCCGCTCGGTGCTGATGGCGCTGGCGCAGAACAATTGCGGCCCGCAATATGCCAATGCCGTGCAGTCGCAAGGCGGCGGCAACTTCCTGAGCAACCTGTTCGGCGGCAACAACCCGAACAATCCGCAAGCCGTGCCGCCCTCCGACCTCGGCCCGCAATCCGGCACCTTCCGCACCGTGTGCGTGCGCACCTGCGACGGCGCCTATTTCCCGATCTCCTTCGCCACCGTGCCGGCGCGCTTCCCCGACGACGAGAAGACCTGCAAGGCGCTGTGCCCCGCCGCGGAAGCCGTGCTCTACACCCATCGCAATCCCGGCGAGGACATGAACTCGGCGGTCTCCATCGGCGGCCAGCCCTACACGGCGCTGCCGACCGCGTTCAAATTCCGCAGCGAGTTCAATCCGTCCTGCTCCTGCAAGGCGGCCGGACAGACCTGGGCGGATGCGCTCAAATCGGCCGACGACAAGGCCGCCGCCGAGCAGCAGGGCGACATCATCGTCACCGAGGAGAGCGCCAGGAAGATGCAGCAGCAGCGCCTCAACAAGGGCGCGCCGCAGCCTGCCAATGCCAAGAAGGGCGCGGCGCCCGCGCCGACGACGGCCACCGCACCGGCCGCGACACCGCCCGCGGATGCAGCCCCCACGACCTCGTCGGAGAACAAGCCGATCCGCTCGGTCGGCCCGACCTTCCTGCCGCAGCAGCAGAAGTAGGTCCTCACCCGTCATGCCAAGCGAAGGCGGCCGCCAGGCGCGGCCGTTTCGCTGTTACTGTTCGCCCTCGCGGCTCCACGGGAAGAGATTGGCCGGAAAGTCCGCCGCGTAGCGCTTTCCCTTCGGGGGCGGCGGCAGCTCGTCCGGTGGATTCGGATTGGGCTCGACCACCCGCCGATAGAGGTGCCAGGTGGCATGACCGAGCACCGGCAGGACAACGGCGAGACCGACGAAGAGCGGCAGCGAGCCGATCACGAGCAGCGCCGCCACGATGAGGCCCCATCCGGCCATCGCAACCGGATTCGCCCCCACCGCTCGGAGCGACGTGCGGATCGCGTCGATCGCAGTCGCATGCCGGTCGAGCATCAACGGAAACGACACGACACTGACGCACAAGGCCACAACCGCAAACAGGAAGCCAACACCGCAACCGACGAGGATGAGCGACCAGCCTTCCGGCGTCGTCAGCACACGCGTTGCGAAGTCGGGAATGCTTGCAGCCGCCGCGTGACCGAAGATCGTGACATAGATTGCGTTCGCGACACCGATCCAGGCCCCGAACAGGACCAGCAGGAGCACGCCGAGCTCGACCATGGCACCGAACGACGGTGCGCGCAGCACCTTGATCGCATCCCACGCATCGACCTCCTCGCCACGCTCGCGGCGCCGGCTGAGTTCGTAGAGACCGATCGCGGCGAAGGGCCCGATCAGGGCGAAGCCGGCGGCCAGCGGAAACAGGAGCGGCAGCACCGAATAGCCGAGGACCATCCTGAACAGGACGAGACCGAGAACGGGATAAATCACGCACACGATGATCGCGTGGCTCGGCATCGCCTGGAAATCCTCCCAACCCAGGCGCAGGGCCTCGGTCAGGTCGGAAAAGCCGATCTTGCGAATGGGATAGGAGGCCGATTCGCCGAATACGTGCCGCCTGACGATGTCGTGGGAGTACAGAGTGGCCATGAACGGACCCTCCCGTGCTGAAAATCGCGGTTTTCGATCACACGCGCTTTTCAGTCACGCGTGTCCGCCTGACGAGCAGGAAACGCGAGGGGTCGGGTACGGCAACCCAGGTTCAGCGAACAGAGCCTGGCCGGACGGAACCCGTCGCGACCTGCTTGGCCAGCTTAGCGCGCGCGGGGCACGGCTGCGCTCACGGTTAGGTGAATTGTCTGATTGTGCGCTGCATCGCCACGCCGCCAACCAACATGCGCGCTTGATGCTTTGTCGACTGGCCGGGCGACGGCAACCACGCCATGTCGGAGCACCTACATTGCTCTATTGACGCCGGATTAGGCCGGTATCATTTTAGACTCAGACGCCCTTAGAGTTTGGTCGCGAGCGCTGTCCTGATTTCGCGACCGGTGGAATGGGCGAGGCAAAAGGCCGGCGATGGCATGAATGCCAACCAAGAAAGGCCAGCCATCGCGACAGACATGAGCTCCGCCCTGGATTCGTATCCGTAGCCTTCGATGGCAAGGATGGATCAGGATGGCTGTCGCACTGATACTGCTTCTGGTCGCGATCGGCTCGGTGCTGTTTCACATCTACAGCCCGTGGTGGTGGACGCCGATCGCCACGAACTGGGCCTATATCGATCACACCATCAACATTACGTTCTGGATCACGGGCTTCGTTTTCGTCGCGGTCATCGCCTTCATGGCTTACTGCGTCTTCCGCTTTCACCACAAGGAGGGAAGACGGGCCGACTACAATCCCGAAAACAAGAGGCTCGAGTGGTGGCTGAGCGTCGGCACCGGCATCGGCGTCGCGGCCATGCTGGCCCCCGGCCTCGTGGTCTGGCACCAGTTCGTGACGGTACCCGCGGATGCCACCGAGGTCGAGGTCATGGGCCAGCAATGGCAGTGGAGCTTCCGCCTTCCGGGCAAGGATGGACGGTTGGGCACATCCGATGTCCGCAACATCGCTTCCGACAATCCGATGGGACTCAATCGTGACGATTCACACGCGCAGGACGACGTCGTGATCGAGAACGGCGACCTGCACCTTCAAGTGGGAAAGCCGGTCAAGGTTCTCCTCCGCTCGGTCGATGTCCTGCACGATTTCTACGTGCCCGAATTCCGGGCCAAGATGGACATGGTCCCAGGCATGGTGACCTATTTCTGGATAACGCCGATCCGAACCGGGACGTTCGATGTTCTCTGCGCCGAGCTTTGTGGCGCCGCTCATTATCAGATGCGGGCCAAGGTCATCGTCGACGAAGAGCGCGAATATCACGCTTGGCTGGAGCAACAAAAGACGTTTGCGGAATTGTCGCCGGCAAAAGCCGTCGTGAAGGCGACGTACCGATCCGGCGGCAAGTAAAGCTGCCGCGAAGATAAATCGGGTGCATGAGGCGAACGCTTCACCCCGATGGAAACGACCGAGGAGGTTTCTATGGTCGATATTCCATATGAAGGGATCGCAGGCGTTCCACCTGCCGAAGTACCCGATGTCGAGCTCTATCATCCGAAGAGTTGGTGGACACGGTATGTCTTCTCGCAGGACGCCAAGGTGATCGCCGTTCAGTATTCGCTGACGGCCACGGCCATCGGCCTGGTGGCCCTGGTGCTGTCGTGGCTGATGCGGCTGCAGCTGGGATTCCCCGGCACCTTCTCCTTCATCGATGCCAATCAATACCTCCAGTTCATCACCATGCACGGCATGATCATGGTGATCTATCTGCTCACCGCATTGTTCCTGGGCGGCTTCGGCAACTACCTGATCCCGCTGATGGTCGGCGCCCGGGACATGGTCTTCCCCTATGTGAACATGCTGAGCTACTGGGTCTATCTGCTCGCAGTCCTGGTGCTGGCCTCGACATTCTTCGTGCCCGGCGGCCCCACCGGCGCCGGCTGGACGCTCTACCCGCCGCAAGCAATCCTCTCCGGAACGCCCGGGCAGGATTGGGGCATCGTTCTGATGCTGGCCTCCCTGATCCTCTTCATCATCGGCTTCACCATGGGCGGACTGAACTATGTGGTGACCGTGCTCCAGGCACGCACCCGTGGCATGACCTTGATGCGTCTGCCCCTGACCGTTTGGGGCATCTTCACGGCGACCGTCATGGCGCTGCTGGCATTCCCTGCCCTGTTCGTCGGCTCGGTGATGTTGCTGCTCGACCGTCTCTTGGGAACCAGTTTCTTCATGCCCGCCCTCGTCGAGATGGGCACGCTGTCGAAATATGGCGGCGGCAGCCCGCTGCTCTTCCAGCACCTGTTCTGGTTCTTCGGCCATCCCGAGGTCTACATCGTCGCCCTGCCCGCCTTCGGCATCGTCTCCGATCTGATCAGCACGCATGCGCGCAAGAACATCTTCGGTTACCGCATGATGGTCTGGGCGATCGTGGCCATCGGCGCGCTCAGCTTCGTCGTATGGGCGCACCACATGTATGTAAGCGGCATGTTCCCGCAATTCGGGTACTTCTTCGCCACCACGACGCTCATCATCGCAATCCCCACCGCGATCAAGGTCTACAACTGGGTGCTGACCCTGTGGCGCGGCGACATTCATCTCACGGTGCCGATGCTGTTCGCCCTTGGCTTCATCATCACCTTCGTGAACGGCGGGCTCACCGGCCTCTTCCTCGGCAACGTCGTGGTGGACGTGCCTCTCTCGGACACCATGTTCGTGGTCGCGCATTTCCACATGGTGATGGGCGTTGCGCCGATCATGGTCGTGCTCGGCGCGATCTATCATTGGTACCCCAAGGTCACTGGGCGGATGCTGAACGACACGCTGGGCAAGTTTCACTTCTGGGTCACCTTCCTCGGCGCCTACCTGATCTTCTTCCCGATGCACTATCTTGGATTGCTCGGGGTTCCGCGCCGGTATTTCGAGCTCGGGGACACGTCATTCATCCCGTCCTCGGCCCATTCACTGAACGCCTTCATCTCCGTAATCGCCTTGACCGTCGGCTTCGGCCAGATGGTGTTCCTCTTCAATCTCGTCTGGAGCCTGTTCAAGGGTGAAGCCTCAGGCGGCAATCCGTGGCGGGCCACGACGCTGGAGTGGCAGACGCCGGAGACGCCCCCGGGGCACGGCAACTGGGGCAAGGAGCTCCCGGTCGTGTACCGCTGGGCCTATGACTACAGTGTACCCGGCGCCGCGGAGGACTTCATTCCGCAGAACCAGCCGCCGCGCGCGACGCAGCTCGTTCAGGGAGCTGCTTCGTGAGCGCCATCATCCTGTTCCTGGGCGTGCTCGCGGTGATTGCCGGATGGTGGCTGTCGCAGCAGCGGCTGACGGCCAAGCCCTGGCTGGAGGAAGGCGCGGTCGGTGACTTCCCGGGCGGGGATACCATGACCTGGCCGGCGGCGAAGGTCGGCCTTGGCGTGTTTCTCGCTGTCGCGAGCGCATTGTTCGTCCTCTTCATCAGCGCCTACTCGATGCGCATGAGCGTGGTCGACTGGCGGCCGCTGCCGGTACCGCGACTGCTGTGGGTCAACACGGGCGTGCTGGTCCTGAGCAGCGTCGCGCTGCAATGGGCGTACCTGGCCGCACGCCGAAACGACGCTGAAGGCGTCATGGTCGGTCTGCTCGCCGGCGGAGCGTCTGCCGTGATCTTCCTCGCCGGACAGCTCCTGGCCTGGCAACGGCTCGGAGCCGCCGGTTATTTCATGGCGTCCAATCCGGCGAATTCCTTCTTCTACCTGTTGACTGCGGTGCACGGGCTGCATCTGACGGGCGGCCTGGTGGCTTTGGGCCGGACCTTGGCCAAGATGTGGCGTGGCGCCGAGATCGCGGACATGCGCTTGAGCGTGGAGCTGTGCACCATCTACTGGCACTTCCTGCTCCTGGTCTGGCTTGTGCTGCTCGGTCTTCTCACGGGCTGGGCCGACGATTTCGTCGACATCTGCCGCCAATTGCTGCGCTAGGGAGGCGAGACCAGATGGCTGAGACCGTGCTGACAAATCCGGGCCAATCGACTGCACAGCTTGAAGGCTGGCGCGGCATCGCCGCAGACTGGGCCTCGGATCAACGCGCCTTCAAGAACGTGTCCTGGGGCAAGGCCATGATGTGGATCTTCCTCCTCAGCGACACCTTCATCTTCAGTTGCTTCCTGCTCTCCTACATGACGGCGCGCATGTCGACGACCGTGCCGTGGCCGAATCCCAGCGAAGTCTTCGCCCTCAATATCGGGGGCAACCACATCCCCCTGATCCTGATCGCCATCATGACGTTCGTCCTGATCAGCAGCAGCGGAACAATGGCGATGGCGGTCAATTTCGGCTACCGCAGGGATCGCGTGAGAACCGCAATCCTGATGCTGATCACGGCGGCCTTCGGCGCAACTTTCGTCGGCATGCAGGCCTTCGAATGGACCAAGCTGATCATGGAGGGCGTCCGTCCCTGGGGCAATCCGTGGGGCGCGGTGCAGTTCGGCTCGAGCTTTTTCATGATCACGGGCTTCCACGGCACCCACGTGACGATCGGCGTGATCTTCCTGATCGCGATCGCGCGAAAGGTCTGGCGGGGAGACTTCGACGTCGAGAGGCGTGGTTTTTTCACAAGCCGCAAGGGCTATTACGAGATCGTCGAGATCACCGGGCTGTACTGGCACTTCGTCGACCTCGTGTGGGTGTTCATCTTTGCGTTCTTCTATCTATGGTGAGGTCGGCGCATGGCAAACGCGACAATACACATGGAAGGACAGCTCCACGCTCCGGCGCATGGTGCAGTCGCAACGGGAGCCGTTCACGCCAAGGGGCAACAGCACCCGATCAAGCTCTACCTCGTGGTCTGGGGCTGGTTGTTCGTCCTCAGCACGTGCTCCTACCTCGTCGACTATTTTGGCCTGCATGGCTATCTGAGGTGGTCGCTGATCCTGCTGTTCATGATGTTGAAGGCCGGCCTGATCGTCGCCGTCTTCATGCACATGGCCTGGGAGCGGCTGGCCCTGGCCTATGCCATCCTGGTGCCGCCGATCGCAGTCTTGGTATTTGTGTCGATCATGGTGCTCGAATCCGAATACACGCACTTCCTGCGGGTACTGTTTTTCGCAACCCCGTCGTAGCGGCAATCTGAGTTCTCGCCGCCATCGCCCTGGGGCGTGGGCATCCAGTTACGGCAGCTCGCCGCGAAGCCTGCGATCGATTGCGCGCAGGAGTTCGCCAACCCGCCCGCCGCCGATCGGCGCGAGCGGGTAACGCCGCAGGACCTCGACAAGCCTTGGCGTCGCACGCCGGATGGCGCGCTCAACATGGTCGGCACCAACACCGGAAGCGTCACCTGCAGCAAGTTCGGCGGCTCGGGCTGCGTGGGCGGACGCGCCAAGAATGTGCCTGACCTGAGTCGATCGAGCCAGCGGATGAAGATAAGCCGCGGATGAGGCACACATCGCAGCGCGCGCAGCCTGGCTGGCTGCTGCATTTTCGGTTTCCTTTGATGCCTTCAGCGCCGCCCAGGCCGCATCGCGCAGGGCCTTCACCCGCTTGCCTCCTCTTGCGAACGTCCGCGCGGTTTCAATCGCGTCCCGCGGACGGGAATCCGCAGGATGCGATTGCTCGAATATCTCCAGCACGTCTGCAGCATTTTCCACCGCGTAGGCAGCGACCTCTCGGAGGTCCTCAATATCCAGGATGAACTCGTCTGCCATGTTTCATCTGCCCGACACGAGCGTTCGGCCATACCTATTGACGTTCTATGGCTGAAGTCGGTCGTCTCAACATCCGCCGCGGAGTACTGGATCATCCGCCTTCGCGGATGATGACAGCGAACCTTGGGGCGCTGTCGCCCTCACACGCGAAAGCGTCACCCCTCGAACGCGTCGATCGACGCCCGGCTTCCGCGCGAGACCAGCGTCTCGTCCGGCGCGGGCAGCCTCTCGCCCTTGTCACGGAAGCGGTTGGTGATGGGATAGCGGCGGTCGCGGCCGAAATTCCTGGGTGTCACCTTCACGCCGGGCGCAGCCTGGCGGCGCTTGTATTCGGCGACGTTGAGCAGATGGTCGATGCGGGTGACGGTCTCGCGGTCGAAGCCGGCGGCGATGATCGCATCGAGCGGCTCCTCGCGTTCGACCAGCCGCTCGAGGATCGCATCGAGCACGTCGTAAGGCGGCAGCGAGTCCTGATCGGTCTGGTTCTCGCGCAGCTCCGCGGTCGGCGGACGCGTGATGATGTCAGGGGGAATGACCTCGCCTGCGGGCCCGAGCGCGCCATCCGGCTTCCAGCCGTTGCGCAGGCTCGCCAGCCGAAACACCTGCGTCTTGTAGATGTCCTTGATCGGGTTGAAGCCGCCGTTCATGTCGCCGTAGAGCGTGGCGTAGCCGACCGACATCTCCGATTTGTTGCCGGTCGTCACCACCATCAGCCCGGTCTTGTTGGAGATCGCCATCAAGAGCGTTCCGCGGGTGCGGGCCTGGAGGTTTTCCTCGGTGATATCAGGCGGCAGATTCTTGAAGATGCCCGAGAGGATCGTCTCGAACCCGGTCACGGCTTCCGCGATCGGCAACACCTCGTAGCGGATGCCGAGATGGCCGGCGAGCTCGCCGGCGTCGGCGATCGAATGTGCGGCCGTGTAGCGATAAGGCAGCATCACGCCATGCACCTGGTCGGCGCCGAGGGCATCGACCGCGATGGCGGCGCACAGCGCGGAATCGATGCCGCCGGAGATGCCGAGCAGCACGCCGGGAAAACCGTTCTTGCCGACATAGTCCCGCAGGCCCAGCACGCAGGCGGCATAGTCGGCCTTGTCGCCCTCGACCTGCTCCGCGAGCGGCCCCGTACAGCGCCAATCGTCGCCGTTTCGGGTGAAGCGGAGCGTGGTGACGCTTTCCTCGAACGCCGGCAGTTGCGCCGCGAGTGAGAGATCGCCGTTGAGCGCGAAGGACGCGCCGTCGAACACCAATTCGTCCTGGCCGCAAACCTGGTTGAGATAGACCAGCGGCAGCCCGCTCTCGGTGACGCGCGCGACCGCGACCGACAGGCGCACGTCGTTCTTGTCGCGGGCGTAAGGCGAACCGTTCGGCACGAGGATGATCTCGGCACCGGTCTCGGCCAGCGTCTCGACCACGTTCTCGTAGTCTTCGGACTCCTCGAGCCAGATGTCCTCGCAGATCGGCACGCCGATGCGAACGCCGCGCACCGTGACGGGGCCGGCGGCCGGGCCGCGCGAAAACAGCCGCTTCTCGTCGAACACGCCGTAGTTCGGCAGATTGCACTTGAAGCGAAGTGCGGCGATACGGCCGCCGTCGAGCAGCGCGCAGGCATTGTAGAGCCTGCCCTCCTCGACCCAGGGCGTGCCGACCAGCATGGCCGGCCCGCCATCGGCGGTCTCGCGCGCGAGCGCTTCGATCGCGACGCGGCAGGCGGCCTGGAAGGCCGGCTTCTGCACCAGATCTTCCGGCGGATAGCCGGCGATGAACAGTTCCGGAAACAGCACGAGATCGGCACCGTCGCCCGCCGCTTGCGCGCGCGCGGCGCGCACCTTCGCGGCATTGCCCTCGATGTCGCCCACGGTCGGATTGAGCTGGGCGAGCGTGACCGCGAATGCGTTGAGACGTTCGGTCATGACGGCCCTTTTCAATTCTCGTCAGACGAAACCCAGCCGCTCGACGATGGCGAAGATCCAGAACGCGCCCGCCATCAGCAGCGCCACACCGACGGCGGCAGAGCCCATGTCCTTGACGCGGCCGATCTGCTTGTCGTGATCCATGGTCAGGCGGTCGGCGAGCTTCTCGATCGCGGTGTTGAGCAGCTCGACCGTCAGCACGAACGCGACCGCACAAATCAATTCGACCGCACGCATCGCTGTCGCGCCGATGAACCAGGCCAGCGGCAGCGACGCGAGGAGCGCAAATATCTCCTCCCGGATGGCCTGCTCCGAACGGAACGCAAAAGCCAGACCGTTGCGGGAATTGATCGTGGCCTTCCAGATTCGCAGCAAGGTCCTAGAGCCCCGCTGCGGCCGGCATCGGCTTGGTCTTGCCGGCGCGTTCCTGCTTCAGCAGCTCGGCGACCAGGAAGGCCATATCGATGGATTGCTCGGCGTTGAGGCGGGGATCGCAGACCGTGTGGTAGCGGTCGTTGAGATCCTCGTCCGTGATCGCGCGGGCGCCGCCGAGACATTCGGTGACGTCCTTGCCCGTCATCTCCAGATGCACGCCGCCGGCATGAGTGCCTTCGGCGGCGTGGATCGCGAAAAACGACTTCACCTCGGACAGGATGCGGTCGAACGGCCGCGTCTTGTAGCCCGACGTCGACGTGATGGTGTTGCCGTGCATGGGATCGCACGACCAGACCACCACCCTGCCCTCGCGCTGCACGGCGCGGATCATGTTGGGCAGATGCTCGCCGACCTTGTCGGAGCCGAAGCGGCCGATCAGCGTCAACCGGCCCGGCTCGTTGTCGGGGTTGAGCACATCGATCAGCTTCAGGAGTTCGTCGGGCTTCAGCGACGGGCCGCATTTGAGCCCGATCGGATTCTTGATGCCGCGGAAATATTCGATGTGGCCGTGATCTAGCTGGCGGGTGCGATCGCCGATCCAGATCATGTGGCCCGAGGTCGCATACCAGTCGCCGGTCGTGGAATCGACGCGGGTCATGGCCTGCTCGTAGCCGAGCAGCAGTGCCTCGTGGCTGGTGTAGAAATCGGTCGAGCGGAGTTCGGGATGGGCCTCGAGATCGAGGCCGCAGGCGCGCATGAAATTGAGCGCATCCGAAATGCGGTCGGCCAATTCCTTGTAGCGGCGGGACTGCGGTGAATCCTTAAGGAAGCCGAGCATCCATTGATGCACGCTGCCGAGATTGGCGTAGCCGCCGGTGGCGAAGGCGCGCAGCAGGTTCAGCGTCGCGGCCGACTGGCGATAGGCCATCAGCTGGCGCTGCGGGTCCGGCACGCGCGCCTCCTTGGTGAAGGCGATGTCGTTGACGATGTCGCCGCGATAGCTCGGCAGCTCGACGCCATCAGCCTTCTCGGTCGGCGACGAGCGCGGTTTTGCAAATTGGCCTGCGATACGGCCGACCTTCACCACCGGCACCGCGCCGGCATAGGTCAAGACGACCGCCATCTGCAGCAGCACGCGGAAGAAGTCGCGGATGTTGTTGGCGCCGTGCTCGGCAAAGCTCTCGGCACAGTCGCCGCCCTGGAGCAGGAAGGCCTCACCGGCCGCGACACGGGCCAGCGCCTTCTTCAGATTGCGCGCCTCGCCGGCGAAGACCAGCGGCGGAAAGGTCGCAAGCTGCGCCTCGACGTCGGCCAGGGCCTTGGCGTCGGGATAATCGGGCACCTGTAGCACCGGCTTGCTGCGCCAGGACTCGGGCGTCCACCGCTCGGACATCGCAATCTCTCCGTGAAGCAAAAAGCACAACCTGATCTAAGGGTTGCGAGGGCCGCCTTATACACAGGCTGGCACGACATCGCCAGTTGTAAATCCGTTTCGCATTGCAAACCCTTGCGGGTAAAGCTGAATTCGCATTTGCTAGGGGTAGCGAGGAAACCGGCAAGATACCTTCCGCCCATGGACGCGGCACCGGACGACGTTTTCATCGACGAGATCAGCTTCCCGGCGACCGACGGGTATGCGCTGGCCGGCACCCTGTTCCTGCCGCGCGGCGCCAAGCGCCACGCCGTCCTGATCAATTCGGCCACGGCCGTGCCGCGAAAGATCTATCGCGGCTTTGCCTCCTATCTCGCCCATCGCGGCTGTGCGGTGCTCACCTACGACTATCGCGGCATCGGCGACTCCCGGCTGCCGGCGATGGTCGGCTACAACCAGCCGAAATCGCTGGTCGGCTTCAAGGCCTCGATGTCGGACTGGGCCGCGCTCGACGTCGCCGCCGCGGTGCGCTGGATGCGCGAGCGCTATCATGGCTTGCCCCTTGCCTATGTCGGCCATTCCTACGGCGGCCAGGCGCTCGGGCTGATCGAGAACAACAGCGAGATCTCCCGCGCCGCCTTCGTGGCCTCGCAGGCCGCAACCTGGCGGCTGATGACCTCGCCGGAGAAGTACCGCGTTTACGCCTTCATGAATTTGGTCGGCGTGCCGCTGGCCCACGCACTCGGCTACGCGCCGGGCTGGGCCGGCATCGGCGAGGATCTGCCCAAGGGCGTTTTCCTGCAATGGGCCGAGTGGGTCCGGAGTCCGCGCTATCTCTTCGATTCAAAGCTACCCGCGCTGGACAATTTTGCAAGATTCAAGGGCGAGCTGCGCGCGCTGTGCTTCTCCGACGATCCCTGGGCGACACGCCCGGCGGTCGAGCTGCTCGCGAGCGGATTCACCGCGATCGAGCCGGAGGTGTTGACGGTGAAGCCGTCCGACGTCGGCACCAAGGCCATCGGCCATTTCGGCTTCTTCCGCCCCGCGCACCGCGACACGCTGTGGCGCGGCGTCGCGGAATGGCTCCAGGGCGAGTGAGCCGTCAGCGAATGATCGTCGTCAGCGACGAGTAGCGCCTGTTCGGCTTGGCATCGCTCGGCGCAAACTGCGCAAAGGCGTCGCTGACGCGGACCGCCGGCGGCGTGTCGCTCGCGAACCGAAACTCCTTCGGCTTGGGTGCGTAGAAGGTGGCGCTATAATAGTTGTCGTCGAAGCGCGTCTCGCCGACGCCGAACACTGCATCGCAGGCGAACAGGAGCGCGTACACTCCCGCAACCGCCACGACGATCTCCCTGAAGATTGACATGATAATGCCCTGCCCTGTTGCGGGCAGGATGCAGGTCGGTTCCAAAGCTCTGGTTTAAGACGCCGTGTTTCCTGTCGAGAGGGTTTGCGGCTGCTGAGCCGGATGCAGACAATTTTATCGATCTCGAAAAAGAGCCCGCCTGACCGGACGATCAGGCGGGCCCAGGATTGGCCGATCGGGAGGTTATCAGACGGCCAGATTCATCCACACAGCCTTGGGCTCGGTGAAATTGTCGAGCGCGGCGGAGCCGTGCTCCCGGCCGAGGCCGGAGTCGCGCTCGCCGCCCCAGGGCAGGCGCACGTCGGTATAGCCATAGGTGTTCATCCAGACCGTGCCGGCGCGGGCCCGCTTGGCGAAGCGCTGCAGCTTGCCGATATCGCGGCTCCAGACGCCGGCGGCGAGGCTGTAGGCGGTGCCGTTCGCGATCCGCAGGGCGTCGGCCTCGTTCTTGAACTTGATGACGCTGACGACGGGGCCGAAGATTTCCTCCTGCGAGATCCGCATCTCATGCGCGACATCGGCGAACACGGCGGGGCTGATGAAGTAACCGCGCTCGCCGATCCGCGTTCCGCCGGTGACGAGGCTCGCGCCCTCCTTCAAGCCGATATCGACATAGTCGAGGATCGACTTCATCTGCTTCTCGGAGATGACGGGACCGAGCGCCGTCTTGCGATCGAGCGGATCGCCGATCCTGAGCGACTTCGCGCGTGCAGCCAGTCGCTCGACGACCTCGTCATAGGCCTTCTCCTGCACCAGCACCCGGGAGCCTGCCGAGCACACCTGGCCGGCATTGAAGAAGATGCCGGAGGCCGCGGCCTTGGAAGCCGCTTCAAGATCGGCATCGTCGAAGATGACATTGGCCGACTTGCCGCCGAGCTCGAGCGAGACGCGCTTGAAGTTGCCGGCCGCGCCCTTCATGATTCCTCGCCCCACACCGGGCGAGCCGGTGAAGGTGACCTTGTCGACATCGGGGTGATTGACCAGCGCGTCGCCGACGACGCGTCCCGGACCCGTCACGACGTTGAAGACGCCAGCCGGCAGGCCCGCTTCGAGCGCGAGCTCGGCGATGCGCAGCGCCGACAGCGAGGTCAGCTCGGCCGGCTTCATCACGACGGTGCAGCCGCAGGCCAGCGCCGGCGCGAGCTTCCACATCCCGATCATCAGCGGGAAATTCCACGGCACGATCGCCGCGACCACGCCGACCGGCTCGCGCATGGTGTAGGTCAGCGCATCGTCGCGCACCGGCACGACGTCGCCGCTGATCTTGTCGGCCCAGCCGGCGTAATAGATCAGCGTGTCGACAGCGGCGGGAAAGTCCTGACGCATCGTCGCGGCAATGGGCTTGCCGGCGTCGATGGACTCGAGCTCGATGATTTCCTCGGCGTGTGCCTTCAGCAGGTCCGCCCAGCGCAGCAATATCTGGCCACGCTCGGAGGCGCGCATCGTGCGCCAGGGGCCTTCGAACGCCCGGCGTGCCGCGGCGACCGCATGCTCGACATCGGCCTCGCCGCCCTCGGCGACGGTGGCGATGACCTGCCCCGTTGCAGGGTTGAGGGATTTGAAGGTGCGGCCGGAGCTGGCGGGGACGCGGCGGCCGTCGATGAGCAGATGCTGCGGCCGGGCCATGAACGCGGTTGCCGGCGAATGCGCAAAGTCATATGCAACTGACATCATATTTCCTCCTGTTCTGGTATACCAGACTAGGCACCTATTGGCCGCAGTAAATATGATATGATGTGCAAATGGACGCCCAATATATGAAGCGAAGTTCATAAGGAAAGGCCATATGCTTCAGATCGAGATCGAGGCCGTCTGGCGGTTTCGCCGCGAGGGCAGCCCGCGCACCGTCGCCGTCATGCTCGGCGTCCTCAACGAAATCCGGAAGACCGGCAAGATCACCAGCGCCGCCAGCGACGCGCACCTCTCCTATCGCCACGTCTGGAATCTGATCGAGCAATGGTCGGAGTTCTTCGGAACCCCTCTGGTCGAGACCCAGCGCGGCAAGGGCTCAAAACTCACGCCGTTCGGCGAGCGGCTGGTGTGGGCCGGCGAGCGGATGCAGGCGCGACTCGGGCCGCAGCTCGAGAACCTCGCGCAGGAGCTGGCAAGCGAGATCAAGCCGTTCCTCGAGCAGCGCCCGTCCGTGATCCGCGTGCATGCCAGCCACGGCTTTGCGGTGGCGAAGCTGCGCGAATTCCTCGACCGCGAGCCCGGCATCGGCGTCGACCTGCGCTATGTCAGCAACCAGCATTCGCTGGTCTCGCTGGCGCAAGGCGCCTGCGACCTCTCCGGCCTGCATCTGCCGCACGGCGCGCTGCGCGCACAAGGCATCAAGGCCGCGCGCGAATGGCTCGATCCGCGCGAAGACCGCATCATCAGCTTCGTCACGCGCGAGATGGGGCTGATGGTCGCGCGCGGCAATCCGCTGCGCATCGCCTCGCTTCACGACCTCACCAAACCGAACGTCCGTTTCGTCAACCGCGACCATGATTCCGGCACGCGCCTGCTGTTCGACCAGCTGCTCGCGGCAAACGGCATTGACGAGAGCAGGATCAATGGCGCGCAGCAGATCGAGTTCACCCACGCCGCAGTCGCGGCCTATGTCGCGAGCGGCATGGCGGACGCGTGCTTCGGCGTCGAGGCGGCCGCGCGACAGTTCGGCCTCGACTTCATCCGCATCCTCACCGAGGATTATTTCTTCGTCTGCAAGCGCGCCTTCCTCGATACCGCCCCGATGCAGCGCATCCTCGAGATCATCCGCAGCGCCGATTTTCGCGCCGCCGTCGCCACCCTGCCCGGCTACGTGCCTTCGGACACGGGCACCGTGACCGGCGTGAAGGCGTTCCTGGAGATGCACGCCGTGCGGTGATGAATGCGCCCTCACCTTGTCCACGGCAGGCAAGAGTGGCAATCTCAGTTGCGAATTGATCCAAGAGTCCTCGTCATGTCGCGCGCGAGCGCCAAATCGCTTCCCCAATTGAGCCTTCGCATCGACCTCGACGGCGAAGACCGGATCGGGCCCGGCAAGATCGAGCTGCTTGAGCAGATCCGCGAGCACGGCTCAATCTCGGCGGCCGGTCGCGCCATGGACATGTCCTACAAGCGGGCCTGGGATCTCGTCGACGAGATCAAGCGCATCTGCGGACATCCCGTCGTGGAGCCACAGGCCGGCGGCAAGAACGGCGGCGGGGCGATGCTGACTCCCTTCGGTGAGAAGCTTGTCGCACGCTACCGCAAGATCGAGCGCGACGCCGCGCGCGCCGTGCACAAGGAGCTGGAGGCACTCAGGAGCGACATCGCCCGTTCGCGGAAGTCGTGACCGGACGGGTGGACATGATGGATCGGCTTGAATTAGCGCCCCTGCATCGGATCGGCGGCACAAATCCTCCGCACCAGGAGCGGCGAACGTTCGACTTCGTCGTCAATGGAGTATCGCTCTTCGAAGCTGCCGGGGGGCTCACATTCGATATGTGCGGTTCTCTCTCGAACCCAGAATTCGAACGTGACTTCGCCCGACGGTTCAATGGACGAACGGCGGCCATGTTGTCTTCTGATGCCCCGGTGGACGGGCACCGGGTGGCTCTTTTTGTCTGTCCGGAGTGTGGCGACTTCGCTTGTGGCGCCATCACCGCTCGCGTCTCTCGAACTGATCGTGGCGTGCGGTGGTCCGATTTCGCACATGAAAATGAAATTGATGCCGCTTCCGAGCTCGGCGTCGGGCCCTTTGAATTCGAGTGGGCCGATTATGTGAACGAAATCGAACGCTCTAGGGCCGAATGAGCCCGGCGCTGGCTGCCGCGGCTTTGAGTGCGCGCGCTAGTTCGGGCGCACATTCACTTCCGGCATCGGCTGCGTCAGAGCCTCACCGAGCAGGCTCTGCTCCGCCTTCGGGATCGAGAAGCGGACCTTGAAGCCGTCCTCGGTCTGCAGCGTGATGATGCGCTGGGTCGTGTCGGTCGATTGCTCCAGCACCCAGGACGCCAGCGGATAGGCGTAGCGCAGGCTCTGGTCGCCGTAACGGGCCTTCAGCGCCGTCTCGAGCAATCCCGGAAGTGTCATGATGAGGGCGCCGACCTGGTTGAGCGAGACGCGGACGGCAGCCGAATTGCCCGTCACGTCCTCGAACCCCAGCGAGATCGCGCCGCCGTCGGCCGCCACCTCGCAGGTCGTGAGCGATCTGACTTTGATTTCCATCGAGAACTCCG
Source organism: Bradyrhizobium sp. CCBAU 45389 (assembly GCF_028128625.1). NCBI lineage: Bacteria > Pseudomonadati > Pseudomonadota > Alphaproteobacteria > Hyphomicrobiales > Nitrobacteraceae > Bradyrhizobium > Bradyrhizobium sp. CCBAU 45389. Next base: position 268,011 of record NZ_LBIY01000002.1, read on the forward strand.
AAGCGCAGTTCCGCTATATCCTAAAAAATATAGCGATAGATGCGATCAGGTCCAGCCGGTTCTTTTGGAATATCTCGAACCAGCCGGGGGAGCGTGGCTTCGACTTCTGAGGGCGACACGGTCCCGGCAACGCCACCCGGCCCGCTCACATCAGCGGCTCGTCCTTCAGCGCCGACACCACCTGCTCGCCGCGCTCGGTCAGGCGATAGGTCACCAGCGGCCGGCTCGACGGTGGCTTGCGATCGATCTCGACGATGTAGCCGCGCACCATCAGCGCTTCGAAGCTGCCGTAGTAGCCGAACATGCTGATCCGGTTCTGCTTGAGCAGCTTGAACTCGCGCAGCAGGCGGATCTCGTTGCCGGAGAGCAGCGAGCGGCGCACGCGCTGCACGAACCGCGTGCGCTGCTCGAACCAGGCCTGATCGGGCAATTCATGCGAGGGTGCCGGATCGCGCTCGCAGGGGTGCGCCTCCGGCGCGGCGTCGGCCATCACCTGCGGCAGGCATGGCATGCTGCTGATGACCGCTTCCCTCGCGACATCGAGCAATGCGATCGGCCAGCGTCGCTTGTTGTCCACCATGACCGGCGGCGGCACGACGTTGTCGCGCACCAATTGCTCGAAGCGCCCGGCGGTCACGCCGACATAGGCGGCCGCGCGGCGGCGATCAACCAGACGGGTGTCCGGCCCGTGCTCCAGCTCGCAAGCGATGTTTTCGTTCACCCCGAAATCCCCTGGCGCGGCGTTGCGCACGGCATGGCGTCGTCCCGGCAGGGCCGGCCAAGCCGGCCGCGAACCTAGGGAGGAGGAGCGCTCTCGAAAAGCAGAGAATTTCGCACATATTGCTGCCGTTTCGGCAACGGCTATAGTCCTGCCAAGGGGCCCCATGCGATTTCATTCACCCGCCATCCAGTATTTCCACGCGGTTCGCCGCACCGGCTCGATCCGGGCGGCGGCGCGCGTCCTGAACGTTGCGTCCTCGGCCGTCAGCCGCCAGATTCTCAAGCTGGAGCAAGAGGTTGGATCACCTCTGTTCGAGCGCAATGCGCGCGGCCTGACGCTGACGACGGTCGGCGAGATGCTGGCCCGGCATGTCATGAACGTGCTCCAGGACCTCGACCGCTTCCGCTCGGACGTCGCGTCCCTGTCCGGCGCCTGGAGCGGCACCGTCAGCATCGCCTGCATCGAATCGCTGACGGAATCCGTGCTGCCGGACCTGATCGCGTCCCACCGCGGCCGGGCCCGCCGCGTCAGCTTCACCATCGAGGTGAAGGGATCGTCGGACGTCCTGGAGGCCTTGAGCCGCGGCGAAGCCGACATCGGCATCGCCATGGCGCTCCGCCATCCGCCCGATTTGCGGCAGGCCGCCTTGAAGCGGTTTCGTCTCGGCGCGGTGGTCGCACGCGAGCATCCGCTGGCACGCCGCAAGACGGTGACGCTGGCGCAATGCCTCGCCTTCCCCGTCATCAACGCGCTGCCGGAGCTGTCGATCTATCATCTGCTGCAGCCGCTGATCGCGCAGCTCTCGGAGACGCCGGAGCCGGCGATCCAGGCCAATTCGATCGACCTGATGCGCGAGCTCGCCGCGCGCGGCGTCGGTGTCGCCTTCCAGACCCAGCTCGGCATCAACAGGCTGTCGCGCGACAGCCAGCTCGTCTTTCTTCCACTCGACAATGCCGGCAGCCCGGTCTGGTCCGATCTCGGCATCTATGTCCGCGCCGAGCGGACGCTACCCGCCTACACCGAATCCTTCCTTCAGGAGCTGGTGCGCGAATTGGGCGAGCGCGAGCGGCGCGAGAACGCCGCCCATCCGCACACGCCCTAGCGCTGGAGACGCAGCACAGCCGGCAAGCGCCCCGCAACCGTTCGAAAGTCGACGCTCAGTGACCAGCCTGCTTGCGGTGGCCGTTCTCGCTGAGGCGGTCGACCCAGGCGATGCCGATCGCGGAGATGATGAAGGTCAGGTGGATCAGGACCTGCCACATCACGCCGCTCTCGGTGAAATTGCTGCGCGTGGTTCCGAGATTGCCGGCCTCGATGAAGGTGCGCAGCAGCGAGATCGAGGAGATGCCGATGATGGCCATCGCCAGCTTGATCTTGAGCACGCTGGCGTTGACATGGCTGAGCCATTCCGGCTCGTCGGGATGGCCGCTCAGGTTGAGCCGGGAAACGAACGTCTCGTAACCGCCGACGATCACCATCACCAAGAGGTTCGAGATCATGACGACGTCGATCAGTCCGAGCACGACCAGCATGATCTGCTGCTCGCTGGCATCGAACGAATGCACCACCAGGTGCCAGAGCTCCTTCAGGAACAGCAGCACGTAGACGCCCTGTGCGATGATCAGGCCGACATAGAGCGGCACCTGCAGCCAGCGCGAGCCGAAGATCAGCTGCGCGAACGGGCCGATTTGCGGCGGCGACGACGGCGCAACCAAATGTGCTTTGGGTTCAGACTTCATTGATCACTCCGGAGTGCAGGCAGGAAGCGTCCGCTTAGAGACTTGCGATCACGGGCGCAAGCTCGAGCGAGCCGCGATAGATCATCTCGAAGGCGACGTAAACGATGATGGCGAGACCGACATAGGCGATCCAGCGCTGCTTCTGCAGCACCCGGCCGAGCAGGTCGGCGGCAACGCCCATCATCGCGACCGACAACAGCAGGCCGAAGGCGAGGATGTAGGGATGCTCGCGCGCGGCGCCCGCGACCGCGAGCACGTTGTCGAGCGACATCGATACGTCGGCGGCGACGATCTGCACCGCCGCCTGGCCGAAAGTCTTCTGCGCCGGCACAGCACTCGCGCCGCCATGGCTGAACGCGAGCTGGCTCGAATGGGCTGAATGCTCGCGCAGCTCGCGCCACATCTTCCAGCACACCCAGAGCAGCAGCACGCCGCCGGCGAGCAGAAGACCGATCACCTGCAGGAGCTGGGTCGCGACGCCGGCAAAGACGATGCGCAGCGCGGTTGCTGCGGCAATGCCGACGATGATGGCACGCCGGCGCTGCGCGGCCGGAAGGCCGGCGGCGGCAAGGCCGATCACGACGGCGTTGTCGCCGGCGAGCACGAGGTCGATCAGGATGACCTGAAGCAGCGCGGTCAGCGCGTCGGTTGTGATGAATTCAGTCATGATTGATCATTTTTCGATGCAGACGGATCGAGCCATCCCGGCTTTTTCCGCTCGACCCAATCGAGGACCTTTGAACGGGAGGTTCGCAGCGCCGGCACGTCCTCGGCGAGCAGCGCGAGGCCAAGCGGCAGCATCCAGACGCCGAGTACCGGCAGGAAGGAGAGCACGCCGCCGACGACGAGCAGCGCGCCAGAGGGGATCCGCACCCACCGGCTGGACGGCCTGAGCAGATAGGTGACGGTATCGCCCATGCGCGGCGGCAGGCGATGGACGAGCTTGTCGAGGCGCGGATCGCCGCCGGCCATCTGGCTGGCGGCGCCCGCGTTCCCTGCCGCTTGCTCATCCGAAGTCGTGCTCATGCTCACTCCTTTTGGGCAGTGCTCATCGCACCCGGCCCGACCTGCTTCGCGCGCGGCAGCACCAGCGTCAAAAGCCGCAGCAGCTTGATCGCCTGCACCTCGTGCGGATGCACGTCCTCGTCCGCGGCCGCGACGCGCTCCGACAGCTCGATCAGATGCGATGACAGCGGCATGTTCGAAACCGGCCGCAGCGTGTCGATCACCACATTGGCAAAGTCCGGCTCCTCCAATCGTTCCGCGAGTTCGTCGAAGATCGAAAGCAGCCGTTCGTCATCGATGTGCGGCGCCAATCCGCGATCCCTGATGAAGCGGATCACCTCGTCGCGTTCGACCGGCGAGACGCGCCGGTCGGCCACGGCGACCAGCGCGCCGGCAATGACAAGCGCCACCGCCGCCTGCTCGTTCAGGCTGGACGGTTCGGTGATCTCGATTGAATTTGAGAATTTGGCGTCAGACATCGTTGCTCCTCATTTTGCGCAAATGGCCGCGCGGAGCTGCGATGGGGACGACGGATCGGAAGGAAGTCGAGAGGGCCCGACAGTCGGCCGATCCATCGCATTCGCGCGGGACAGGTCATCCGACATCGCGAGGTTTGCCGACATCTGTCGGCGTCCTCGCCAGAGGGGCCCGGATTCTTGTTCGCCACCAGAAATAAAGATGGGTCTGTCGGAATCAAGGCGATCCGACTGCGACCAGCCGCCGCATCGGTTCCGTGTTGTCATGTTTGGTTAAACAGTTGCGGGCGACGCACCTGATCACATTCTCGCTGTCATCGCCCGCGCAGGCGGGCGATCCAGTGCTCCGAGACGTGCGTGATTATCGAGTAGCCGCGGCGTACTGGATTCCCCGCCTCCGCGGGGAATGACAGCGGAGCGCGGAGCACGCAGCTCACTCCCGCTCGACGAGATGCGCACGGGACGGTGACGGATCGAACCGGTCGCCGAAATATTGCGTTTCGTGCGCGACCAGTCCGTCACGGAATTCCATGATGCTCACGACGTAGGACGGCACCCCGTCATAGCTCAGGACGAACTCGCTCACCCAGAGATCGCCGCCGCCGACGATTCGCCGGACCGTAAAGCGCTTCCTGTTCGGCTGCACGAAACGGCTCTCCTGGATGTTCCTGCGGCCATGAATGCGCTCGCCCGATTGCGGATAGTCGAGCACGGCATCTTCGCGATAGATGTCGTGCTCGGCCTCGAAATCATTGGCGTCCGAAGCATCCCAATGGCGCTGAAGCGCGGCTCGCGTGGCCTGATCGTCCATCTCGACCTCCGATCTCGACGTCCCGCATCTTAACACCGGGGCCGGGCGAAAACGGCGGCATCGCAGCCGCGTCACCATAGATCGCTATGATCTCGGGCGAGCTCCGATGGGGCGCATCGCTCCGTCATAGCGCCCGCGCAAGCTTCGGCAGCGAAAAGGTCGCCCCTGAAGTTCGATGATCGCGGAGAATCGCATGCACAGCATCACGTCCTGCACCGGCTGCGGCCATGCGCTTGTCCCGATGCTGACGGCCAAGGGCCGCGCGGAGCTGAGCTGCCTCTGGTGCGAAGGCATCGACGCGCGCGCGGTGGACATGGCGAAGTGGGCAGACAGCCCGTCCGGCAAGCCCGAGCGGACCGTCCGTCAGTCGTTCGAATGAGCCGCCCCGGAGCTTGAGCCGCCGGCGATTGCCTGTCCCAGCGACCTGTACGACTGCATGGCCTTTGCAGGACATGCCGACAAATTAGACAAAATGCGTGCCTCGACCGGACTCGCGAGCTCTGCGAACAGGGCCTGGCAGGCTGGTGAACCACGCGATCTAACTTCAGGCGCAACCTCGATTTTTCTCTCGCCGCGAGACGCCGGAGAGCCCGCGCGCTGCGCCGCACGCCGACTGGCCCAAAATTCGCAAGACATCGTCACGCCGGATTCCCTGCCCTCCCACGACAGGAGCAGCAAGATGCGTGCGCCCAGCTCCGGGATGACGGCCTCACATCGGAGAATGCCATGAACGTGCATGCTGCGGGCGATCTCAAATTCACCGGCCTCACCCGCCCGGATGGCTCACCCCTCCGCCTCAACGATCAGGACTTTGTCGCGATCGATCGCGACAAGAACGCGAAGTTCGAGGCGACCTACCGGCCGCAGGCGCTCTACAACCGCGCCAACGAAGGCTTTCACGCCAACAATGAGACCTTCCTGCTGCACGAGGTCGCGACCAACCTGCCGATCTACCGTCCCGACACCGGCCCCACCGATTTCCATCTGCATCTGCCACCGGGCGGCTTTCAGCTCGTGCTGGTCACTTCGGGCGCGTTCACCTTCGACTATGACGGGCGCTGGTACAATGTTGGCCCCGGCGCGGTGATGCTGCAAAGCGCGATCGTGCATCGGCAGCTGTTCTACACCTGGTCGGGACTGTCGACAGAAGAGAACCTGAAGACGCCGCAAACGGTGGTGCCCGATCCGATCTCGATGGGCTATTCCGGCAAATTCCTCGAAGCCTTCATCACCGATCCCACCACCTTTCCGAACCCGACCATCGTCGGCCCGGATCAGATCAATGAGGACGAAACGCCGCGCGTGGCCTGGAGCCATCCGCTGCATGATCGTCCGGCCGATGCCGGCTTCTGGCTGCAGGATCCCCTGGCGCTGGACGCGCTGTTCAAGCCGCTCACCGATGGTCCTGTCAAATCGGCCATGCCGGTTTACGTGCGCGATATCGGCATCGAGATTCCGAGCGGGCATCTCGTCACCGGCCACATCATCGCGACCGACCCGCGGGGCCACGCACTCTTGCCGAAGAGCACGTCTACCGCGGCGGACGCGACCTGTTTTGCCAAGGGCGAGGTCGTGATCTACCGCGTCATTCGCGGCACGGCCGAGTTCAAGAAGAAGTCCGGCGAGAGTTTTGAACTCTCCGCCGGCGACGTGGTGACGGCAGGCAAGGAGTCCATCAGCCTCATCGGCGTCGGCGAGAACACCCAGGTCCTGCGCCTCGGCCTGCTCAAGGGCATGAACGAGCTTCGCAGCTGGACCCCGACGCAGCGCGACGAGATCGACGGCCTCGCCGGCCAGATCATCACCCACAGGGACGTCCGTCCCCTGCGCACCGAAGGCAAGCCGGTCGGATATTTGTACGGCTGAGCGCCGGCCTCATCTGGGCGTAGGCGTGATCAGAGTCAGCTGACCGGAGTTTCTCTTCCTTCTCCCCTTGCGGGAGCCTGACTGGCCAGAAAAACCCAACGAAATTAATATGTTAGGTTTTAAGAGCTTCGGGAATGCCCGGCGGCTTCCTGTGGATAGGCTGGCGGCCTGCCCGGCCCCGTGGTGCTGCCGCTCCCAGGCGCTGGACGGCCTTCCTGCGGCCCGGGACGACCTCCTACATAGCGTTCGTTTAGCGATTGGGCTGCCTCAGTTGGCGGCCTTCTGGTTTTAGCGCTTTTGGCGTTTACGCCATCGCCTGGCGGTGTCGCCCGTTGCTCCCGGCCTGCCCGCTCCCGGTGCGCGCGCTGCCTGCCGCGTCCGTCGCCTGTCCGCGCCGTGATGGTGACGCGGTGACGGTGCGAGCCGTTGCCCGTGCTGGCTCCGGGTTCGATCCGTGCCGTGCATCTCAACGAAAGAAGCCGTGTCGAGGTGATGCGCACGCGACGGCGCGACCGTCGAAGGATGGCGGATGTGAGTGCAACCGTCCAATGACATAGATCAAGACGAGGACGGGCAGAGCGAGTAAACTTTTAAATCTTGGGGCAGTCCAGCAAGGGAGGTAGTCATGATCTCTCGGCGGAAGCTTCTTTCTTCTTTGGGCTTGGCGACTGCAATAGCCGCGTTCCCGACCGTGCTGATGGTCCCTGACGCGGAGGCGCAGACCGCTGGTATGGAAAGGCGTCAAGATCGACGTGAGGGGCGACACGAGCGCCGCGAGGATCGCCGTGACGCGCGCCAAGTGCGCCGCGAGGGTCGCCGTGAAGCGCGCCAAGTGCGGCGCGGAGTTACGACGGCGCCAGGAGTTGCGACGGCGCCAGGAGTTACGACAGCGCCAGGAGTTACGACGGGGACAGCTAAGTAGCTTGGCTAGAGCGTAGTGGGTCGATAGGCCATCATCTCCGCTCACCGCCCGGTGCAGCGCCTGCAGTAGCTCGCGTGCATGAGGGGAAGAGTCGATCAGCCTCATCGGCGTCGGCGAAAATGCCCAGGTCCTGAGAGGCCTGCTGAAGGGTATGAACGAGCTGCGCGGCTGGACACCGACGCAGCGCGACGAGATCGACGGCCTCGCCGGTCAGATCATCACGCACAAGGACGTCCGTCCCCTGCGCACCGAAGGCAAGCCGGTCGGGTATCTGTACGCGTACGTCTTCGCTTGCGGCCATCCTTCGAGACGCCCGCCTATGGCGGGCCCTCAGGATGAGGTCACACTTCGCGGCGAGATCTTAGACCCTCATGGTGAGGAGCCCGCCAAAGCGGGCGTCTCGAACCATGCAGGCCAGGCTCTTCCGACAGCCCTACTCCGCCGCCTGCCGCACGTGGCGCGCGGTCGGGGTGCGCATGGTGACGAGCTCTTCGGCCGCGGTCGGATGCAGCGCGATGGTCGCGTCGAAATCCGCCTTGGTCGCCTTCATCTTCACCGCGATCGCCACGGCTTGCGTGATCTCGGCGGCGGCATCGCCGACGATGTGGCAGCCGAGCACGCGGTCGGTCGAGCCGTCGACCACCAGCTTCATCAGCACGCGGGTGTCGCGGCCCGACATCGTCGCCTTGATGGGGCGGAAGGTCGTCTTGTAGATGTCGACATGGCTGAATTGCGCGCGCGCCTCGGTCTCCGTGAGACCAACGGTGCCGACCTCCGGCTGCGAGAATACGGCCGTCGGGATGTTGGCGTGATCCACCTGCACCTCGCGCTTGCCGAACACGGTGTCGGCGAAGGCATGGCCCTCGCGGATCGCGACCGGCGTCAGGTTGAAGCGATGGGTGACGTCGCCGATCGCGTAGATGCTGTCGACCGAGCTCTTGGAGAAATGATCGACCGCGATACCGCCATTCCTTGGATTGATGGCGACGCCGGCGTTCTCCAGGCCGAGATTAGCGACGTTGGGATGGCGGCCGATCGCGAACATCACCTGGTCGGAGGCGATGCTCGAGCCGTTCGACAGATGGGTGGTGAACTCCTCGCCGTGACGGTCGACCTTGGTCACCGTGCAGCCGGTGAGGATGGTGATGCCCTGCTTCTCCATCTCGGCTCGCACATGCGTGCGGACATCCTCGTCGAAGCCGCGCAAGATGTTGTCGCCGCGATAGATCACGGTGACGTCGGAGCCGAAGCCGGCGAAGATGCCGGCGAATTCCAGCGCGATGTAGCCGCCGCCCTGGATCACGATCCGCTTCGGCAGCTTCTTGAGATGAAACGCCTCGTTGGACGAGATCACGTGCTCGATACCGGGAATCGCCGCGCCATGGTTGGGCGCACCGCCGGTGGCGATGAGGATGTACTTCGCCGTGACCTTCTTGTCGTTCTCGAGCAGGCGGATGGTGTGCTTGTCCTCGATCACCGCACGGCTCTTGACGATCTGCGCGCCCGACTTCTCGACATTCGTCGTGTAGGCCGCCTCCAGCCGCGCGATCTCCTTGTCCTTGTTGGCGATCAGCGTCGCCCAGTCGAAGCTCATGGACCGGATGGTCCAGCCGAAGCCGGCGGCGTCCTCGATCTCGTGGCGGACATGCGAGCCGATCACGAACAGCTTCTTCGGCACGCAGCCGCGGATCACACAGGTGCCGCCCATGCGATACTCTTCCGCGATCATTACGCGGGCGCCGTGACCGGCCGCGATGCGGGCGGCACGCACGCCGCCCGAGCCGCCACCGATGACGAAGAGGTCGACGTCGAATTCAGCCATTGTCCACTCCGACCTCTTCCAGGGAGTCCCTATCAGGTATCCTCTGTCAGATAGGTACTGTCAGATTTCCTTGCCACGCTTGCGCATCTCGGCGCGGAAGGCACCCATCACGGTCTCGGAGAAGTTCTGGGCCCAGGAGTTCATGAAGGCCATGCTGAGACCGATGGCGCGCGGCTCGGCTTCGATCAGCTTCTTGCCCAGCGGCGACCTGTAGAAGGTGACGAGATCCTTCAGCTCCTGCTCGGTGAACTCGCTGGCATAGATCTGCGCCATGCCTTCACCGATCTCGTTCTGGCGGCCGGCGAGCTGCTGGGCCACGATCGGCGCGACCTCGTTGAGATCCTTCTGGTAGTTGAGGTTCTGCTGCGTCAGCGCGATCTTGGTCTTCTCGACGAGGCCGGGCACGGCGCCCTGATACATCGCCGTGGCGTTCTTGATCTGCAAAATTTCCCTGGCCGCGGCGATCGCCGCCGGCGAGGCCTTCGGCTGGGCCGGCGCTGTGGCGGCCTTGGGCTGGGCCGGCGCCGCCTGCTGCGCCATCGCCGGGACCGCCGCGACGGCCAGGCCAGCAGCAAGGGTCGCGGCCGGCAATAATTTCAAAACGCTCTTCATTCCTAGTCTCCTTTCGGCTTTCGCCGTTCAATCACGCGAATTCCCTCGCCACCCGCCAGGACGGCCGAGCTGGCCAAGCCGATGAACAATCCATGCTCGACCACGCCGGGGATCGCGCTCAACGCCTTGGCGAGGCTGGCGGGATCCGCAATACGTCCGAGCTGGGCATCGACGATCCAGTGGCCGCCATCGGTGACGAAAACGTGGCCGTCCTTGGCCTTGCGGACCGCCATTTGCCCGGAAACGCCGCAGTCGGCAAATGCCTTCTCGATCGCGCGGCGCGTCGCGCCAAGCCCGAACGGGATGACCTCGACCGGCAGCGGAAACTTGCCGAGCGTCGGCACCCATTTGCTGTCGTCGGCAATCACGATCATGCGGTCCGAGGCGGCCGCCACGATCTTCTCGCGCAGCAGCGCTCCGCCACCGCCCTTGATCAGATTGAGCTCGGGATCGATCTCGTCCGCGCCGTCGACGGTGATGTCGAGATGGTCGATCTCATCCAGCGTGGTCAGCTTCACACCGCAACGCTCCGCATCGGCGCGCGTGGCCTCGGAGGTCGGCACGCCGATCACCTTGAGCCCGGCCGCCACCCGCTCGCCGAGCAGCTCGACGAAATGCTTTGCGGTCGAGCCGGTGCCGAGCCCGAGCTGCATGCCGTCACGCACCTCCTCCAGCGCCCGCGCCGCCGCCTGCCGCTTCAACTGGTCCATGTTCAATTTTGCGCCCGCCTCTGGCTTGAGAGTGCCGCCGGTATTAGCCGCTTGCGGCGGCCTATGTAGCCTCGTTTTTCCCGCCGGAACAGGCCTCTGGGCCGATCTTATAAGGTGAACTTATGGCTTCGGCCCTTGCGTCGATCCGGCCGGCCCGATAGCGCTTGGCCATGACCTCCCCCTACACCCTCGTCTTCGATCTCGACGGCACGCTTGTGGACACGGCGCCCGACCTGATCACCGCGCTGAACTACGTGCTCGACCGCGAAGGCCTGCCGCCCGTCCCGGTGGCGTCGGCCCGCAACATGATCGGCGCCGGCGCCCGCAAGCTGATCGAGCGGGGGCTGGAGGCCGAGGGCCGGAGCGTCACGCCCGCCGACATGGACCGGATGACGGCGGATTTCATCGCCTATTACGCCGAGCATATCGCGGTCGAATCCCGGCCCTTCGAGGGGCTCGAGGCGGCGCTCGACCAGTTTGCGGCGCAGGGCCATCGCCTCGCCGTCTGCACCAACAAGCTGGAATGGCTGTCGAAGCGGCTGCTGGACCAGCTCGACCTCAGCCGCCGCTTCGCGGCGATCTGCGGCGCCGACACTTTTGGGGTCCAGAAGCCCGATCCGACCATCTTCCGGGAAACGGTGGCCAGGGCCGGCGGGGACGTGAAGGCCAGCATCATGGTCGGCGACGCCGGGACCGACGTCGGGGTCGCCCGGCGGGCCGGGGTTCCCGTGATCGGGGTCAGCTTCGGCTACACGGACGTACCGATTGCCGAGCTGAAGCCGGACCGGCTGATCCACCACATGCGCGACCTCCCGGCGGCCGCCAGCAGCCTGATGATGGCCTAGCATTCGACAAGATCCTGAAATCCCACCAAAAAATCAAAGATACCCCGCGTTAACCAACTATTAACTATGCGCGGCGCGCCGGTTGCCTGCCCTCAGCGACGTCCCTAAGGTCCGCCCGGGATGTGGCGGTTCGTCGCAGCAGATGTGGGTGGTTCATGCGTCGTGTGATCGCGATTGCACTAGCGGGAGCAAGCTTGGGTGGCTGCTCCTCGATGTCCTGGGACATGTTCAAATCGGCGCCCCCGACCGTTCAGGTCCAGCTCGAATCCAATCCCCCCGGGGCTGATGCCACGACCTCGCTTGGTCAGGGCTGCAAGACCCCCTGCTCGGTCTCGGTTCCCGCGCCCGACGCCCCATTCACGGTTGCTTTCGCGCTGCCAAAATACCAGCCCGCGAGCGTGCCGGTGAACGTGATCAAGAATCCCGGCGATTTCACCACGCCTGCCTCGGTCACCACCGACCCGAATCCGGTGTTTGCGGAGCTCCAGCCAGCCGCCCCGCCGAAGCCCGTCCGCAAGCCGCACCGGCCGAAGAAGCCGAAACCGGCCGCGACCGCCGCGGCGCCGGCCGATGCTGCACCTGCGGCCGGCTCGCCGTTCCCCGATCCGAACGCGGGCAAGCGCTGAGTTACGTATACCACCCGATTGTCCTCGACGCGTCCGATGCTTAGATTGCTTCCAGAGCACCGCTGAAGCAAAGGTGCGCCCGTCGCCGTAAGTGACAAGGCATTTGGTATGAACGGACCTTCCGTGAGCCCCCGCGCTGCGCTGTCGAGCGCGATGACCGATCCGTTCGGGCGGACGATCACCTACTTGCGAGTCTCCGTCACCGACCGCTGCGACCTGCGCTGCTTCTATTGCATGTCGGAAGACATGACGTTCCTGCCCAAGGCGGACCTGCTGACGCTGGAGGAACTCGACCGGCTCTGCTCGGCCTTCATCGCCAAGGGCGTGAAGAAGCTGCGCCTCACCGGCGGCGAGCCGCTGGTCCGCCGCAACGTGATGTCGCTGGTGCGCTCGCTGTCGCGGCACCTGACGAGCGGCGCCCTGAACGAGCTGACGCTGACCACCAACGGCACCCAACTCGCAAAGCATGCGAAGGAACTCGCCGATTGCGGCGTCCGCCGCATCAACGTCTCGCTCGACACGCTCGATCCCAAGAAGTTTCGCGAGATCACCCGCTGGGGCGAGATCGATAAGGTGCTGGAAGGCATCGAGGCCGCGCGGGCCGCCGGCCTCGCCGTGAAGATCAACGCAGTCGCGCTGAAGAACCTCAACGAGGACGAGCTGCCCTCGCTGATGCGCTGGGCCCACGGCAAGGGCATGGGCCTGACGCTGATCGAGGTGATGCCGATGGGCGAAATCGGATCGGGCCGCATCGACCAGTATCTGCCGCTGTCGCTGGTGCGCGCACGCCTCGCCCAGCAGTTCACCATGACGGATCTCGCTGAATCCACCGGCGGCCCCGCGCGCTATGTCAGCGTCGCCGAGACCGGCGGCAAGCTCGGCTTCATCACGCCGATGACCCATAATTTCTGTGAATCCTGCAACCGCGTGCGGATCACCTGCACGGGGACGCTACACACCTGCCTCGGCCACGAGGATGCTTCGGACCTGCGCAAGCCGCTGCGTGCATCTGATGACGACATGCTGCTTGCCGATGCGATCGACCGCGCCATCGGGCTCAAGCCCAAGGGCCACGATTTCATCATCGACCGTCGCCACAACCGGCCCAGTGTCAGCAGGCACATGAGCGTCACTGGCGGCTGAAGCATGATCCGGCCCCGGAGGGGGCGGACTCATGCTGCGAATTTCAAGAAGGTGTGGCGGACCGGCGAGGTATCGACGCGCCTCACAAGGCATAGCGCCGGTAGAGCACGACGATGACAGCGAGCACCGTCCCGGCATAAATGACCTGCGCTGCGTGATCCAGAACAACAGCGGCGCGCTTTCGGCCGGTGGCCCGAAGTTTTTCATGTTTGTAGCCCGCCAATATCGTCATCAGGCATAGTACAAAGAAAATGTAGAACATCTCTTCGACCACCACCGTGTATCCGACATCGCCGATCTGGCTGCTCACCGCCACGAGCAGCACCGCGCTCGCCAGGATCGAGGTCACCGGAATGGTCACGCGTTCACGAAACATGGTTTCGGGAAAGAACAGCGTCGCGAATACGACGAGCACGAGCAGGAACATCGGCAGCAGGTTCTTCAGCATGTAGATGGAGGAGCTGCGGCGCAGCACGATGGTCGCATCGAATCCTGCGAATTCCGTCATTGCCCCGGCATCAAACAAGGACGCCTTGCCGAGCGTCGATCCGCTGGACATGGATTCGACGAAATAGTTCAGCCCGAGAAATCGCCAGAGCGGAAGTCCGGAATAGGCCCCGTCCTCGGCCCGCGAGCTTCCGTCCTCGGCAAGGCGCAAGCCGAACCGATCGATGACATAGGTGACGAGTTCCCGCCGCTGTTCCGTGTTCTGGAAATGCAGACGCAATTTCTGCGTGTCGAACGGATAATCATGGAGATCGAAACGGGCCTTGAAATCGCCGTTGATGCGATAGAGCCGATAGCTCAGGCCGTCTTCCTGTCCAGCCTGAATCGGCCGAGCTGCATCGAACGCCCCGCGATCCAGCAAGGCCGGGAATTCGACGTGCGTCTGCGCCTCATCGTCGCCGGCGAACCGCATCCAGAGATAGAAGTCGACGTTGAACGAATTTTGCTTCACGTCGATCCGACTGACGCGAATGATGTCGATGCCGGTATAGACGACGCGTTGAATCCAGTAGCGCCGACCCTCGAACGCGATGACATGGCCCTTCTCCCGTTCGGCGTCGAGATCGATTCCATCCGGCTGATCGATGCGCACGAGTTGCAGCGGCGCCGTGACGAACCGACCGTAACGGAAGAAACCCATTCGGATCGGGCGCGGAATGTCGCGGTTCGCGTTGAAATAGAGCCGCCCCGTCAGCCCGACGACCGCCGATTTCGGACTGTTGATCGCGGCCAGTGCGAGGCGCACCCGGTCGCGATCCGCAACCTTGCTGTCGGATGGTTTCTGAATCCCCTGCCCCATAAACCGGCGATGTACGGCAGCTCGTCTCAGCGCGTCGATCATCAGGCGCGCGGCGTCATACGAGCCACCGCCAACCCAGCTTGGGGAGGTTCCCGCTCTCGCTTTGTAGTCGGCGGCGAAAGCCTGCGCCGCCGCGCCGGCGCTGTCGAAAATCAGCGACGATGCCGCATACAGATTCTCACTGAAGAAACCCGGACGCGTTTGTTCCTCGGGCTCGTTGACGAAATTTCTCAAATAGCTTTCGCGGCCCGCGCCCTGGGTTGTGATAATCGTCCCCGTGATGCCGCGGCGACGCAGCGCCTTGACAATGTCTGCGATATAGTCGGCTGCCGCGCCGACGACGATGACACCGGGACCGGGCTCCTGCGCGGCAGCGTCCAGCGCCTCATCTAGCGATCGGATCTGACCGGCTGCGACGTCCAGTCCGAAGACGCGCAACTGCTCCGCCGGATAGGCCGCCGCAAATCCACGCTCAAAACTCTTGCCGTAGGAATCGCGCGTGTGAACAAGACGGACTCTTGGCTCCTTCATCACGGCGCGCAGATGCTCCGCGATCGAGCGCGCCTGTGCGGAGACCGGCGACAGCGCACGAAAATAGTAATCATTGGTGGATGTCAGATCGTCGGCAGCCGCGGTTCCCGTGAGCGCCGGAATCCGCGCATCCTTGTATGCCGGCGCTGCCGCGAGCGATGCGGAGCTGAGATAATGGCCGAGCACAGCGACGCATGGGCTGTCGGCGATCGCCTGCGCATTCGCGCGCGCCACGGCTGGATCGCTTGCGTCGTCGAACAGAACGAGTTCAATCGGCCGTCCGCTGACGCCACCCTTGGCGTTCACTTCGTCGAATGCAAGCTGCATCGCGATCAGGCTTTCCGTCCCGGCCGGGGCGGATGGGCCAGAGAGCGAATTGGCGAACGCGATGCGAATAGGCTCCGGGCGGGTCCAGAGGATGGCGGCCCAGGCGATGCCGAGCACCATGGCGACGCCCGCAACAACGGCAAGCCACATGATCAGCCGCGGCTTCATCGTCGATCCTCGCATCGGTCGGCATAAGCCGAGATTCTCCAGATCGAGGCCTCAGTCAGGTGGAGATTGCCGCCGCTGAGAGCGTTTTTCAAGCCTGCCCGATTGCCCCGGCAAGATCTACGACCGCTCAAACAATAGCCTAAAGCCTTACTCCCGAATCCCCGGCGCGTAGCCGAAGCCCACAGCCGGCTCGGCCGCGGTCTCGACCCAGACGCTCTTGACCTGGGTGTACTCGAACAGCGTCTCGACCCCGCTCGAACGGCCATAGCCGCTCATGCCGAAGCCGCCGAAGGGCGAGGCGACGTTGATCGTCTTGTAGGAGTTGATCCAGAACGTTCCGGCCCTGACCTGCGCGGCAACCCGATGCGCCCGCGCGACGTCGCGCGTCCAGACTGCGCCGGCGAGACCGAAATCGCTGTCATTGGCAAGTGCGATCGCGTCCTCCTCGGAATCGAACGGGATCGCGGCGACGACGGGTCCAAAAATCTCGTCGCGCGCAACCGCCATGCTGTTGCTGACGTCGCGCAGCACGGTCGGCGCGACGAAGAAGCCGCCCTTCCCCGTGCTGCCGTCGCTGCCGGTCGCGAGCTTTGCCCCTTCCGCGAGGCCCTGCTTCACCATGCTGAGCACGCGGGCATATTGCCGGGCATTGTTGATCGGCCCGACCTCGGTGTCCGCGGCGTCGGGCGCGCCGACCTTCAGCTTCGCGGCACCATCGGCGACCATCTTGACGAAGCGATCATAGACGGAGCGTTCGACCAGTAGCCGCGAACCTGCGACGCAGCTCTGCCCGGCGCCTGCGAAGATGGCCGACTGCGCGCCGATCGCAGCGCGTGCGAGGTCGGCGTCGGCAAACACGATGTTGGCGGACTTGCCACCGAGCTCGAGCACGCAGGGCAGCAGCCGCTTGGCCGCGGCTTCCGCGATCAGCCGGCCCGTCGGCACTGAACCTACGAACACCACCTTCTTCACCGCCGGCTGGCCGAGCGCGGCCTGCCCCGTCGTGTGGCCGTAGCCAGCGAGCACATTGACGAGCCCGACCGGCAATCCCGCTTGTTCTGCAAGAAGCGCGACCGCCATGGAGGTGAGCGGCGTCAGCTCCGACGGTTTCAACAGCACGCCGTTGCCCATGGCGATGGTGGGTGCGACTTGCCAGCCGCAGGTGAAGATCGGCGCATTCCAGGGCGTGATCTGCAGCACGACCCCGACGGCTTCGCGCCGCGTGTAGTTGAGATGGCTCGACGGCACCGGGATCACGTCGCCGTGGAATTTGTCGGCCCAGCCGGAATAGTACTCGAACATCTCGGCGACCTTGGCGACCTCGACGCGCGTGTCGCGGATCGGCTTGCCGGCCGAGAGCGATTCAAGGCGCGCCAGCTCCTCGGCCTTGCCCTGGATGGCCCGCGCGATCGCCTGCATGACGCGCCCGCGGGCCGCACCGGTGAGCCGCGACCAGCCGGCTTGCGCTGCGCTGGCCACTGCTGCCGCCTCGGCAACGACCGCCTCGCCGGCATCACGATAGGCATAGAGCGGCACGCCGGTTGCGGGATCATCGATCGCGATGAGCTCGCCGGTACCAGGAACGATACGGCCCGCAACGTGAGAACCGATCGCCGCGCAATCAGGCCAGAACGGAGCGAGCGCATCGCGCAGTCGCGTGTCGATGAAAGAGGTCATGCTGTTGCTCACATCCTGCCGAGCTGAGTCTCGACGATCCTGTTGAAGTCTTCGCCGTCGCCGATCGAGGCGGCGCTTTGCGACCAGACCCGTGCGGCTTCCGCGGCGATCGGCAAGTCGAGCGCGAGCTCGCCGATGAGCTGGCTCGCCAGGCGCACGTCCTTGCGCATCAGCTTCATGGTAAAACCGGAATCGAACGCGCCGTTCAGCACCCAGGTCGGCAGATTGACCTGCGTGACGCCGGACCGGCCGGAGCCGGCATTGAGGCCTTCGAGCAGCCGGGCCGGATCGACCTCGGCCGCGCGCGCGATCCGCATCGCCTCGGCAGCGGTCAACAGATGCGCCGCGCACAGCAGGTTGTTGATGATCTTGCAGACATGCCCGGCGCCAACCGATCCGACATGGACGCGCTTCGCGCTGATGTCGGCAAGAACAGGCTCGACCGCGGCCACATCGGCGTCGGCACCGCCGATCACCATGGTCATGGTGGCGGTGATGGCGCCCTTCGGGCCGCCGCTGACCGGCGCGTCGATCATGGACATGCCGTGCGCGGCGAGAGCTGCGGCAAGGCGGCGGGTCGTCT
Source organism: Bradyrhizobium sp. CCBAU 45389 (assembly GCF_028128625.1). Classification (NCBI taxonomy): domain Bacteria; kingdom Pseudomonadati; phylum Pseudomonadota; class Alphaproteobacteria; order Hyphomicrobiales; family Nitrobacteraceae; genus Bradyrhizobium; species Bradyrhizobium sp. CCBAU 45389. Next base: position 285,901 of record NZ_LBIY01000002.1, read on the forward strand.
CGGGATGGGATGTCGAGGTGTCGACCACGCGCAGGCCCGGCCGTGTATGGGCGATGATTCCGCCCTCGCCGGCCACGACGGCATCGACGATCTCGGCGGTCGGCAGCGAGAGGATGAGCAGATCGGCGCGGGCGCAAAGCGGTCCGACACTCTCGAAAACCGCAACACCTTCCGATGCGAGCGCACTGCGCACCTTTTCCGAGGCGTCGGTCCCGAGCACCTCGTGCCCGGCCCGCGTCAGCGAGAGCGCCATACCGCGCCCCATATTCCCGAGCCCAACGACGCCGACGACCGCCATGTCCAGTCCCTCACCCTGCGATTTCAGGCAAAACCATAGGGATTCGGGCCCGGGCTGGGGATCAGCGGCGCGGTTGCCTAATGTTGCCTCATAGGCAACACTTGGGCATGAGCAATGCACTCGACGAAAACCGGCTCCGCTACCTTTTCGAGGCCGCGCATTACGGCGCCGTCCGCGCCGCGGCCGATGCGCTTGGGGTGAACCCGTCGGTGGTCAGCCGGCAGATCGCCCTGCTGGAACGGGAGCTCGACGCCGCCCTGCTCGACCGCCATAGCCGCGGCGTGCGGCCGACCGAGGCTGGCGAGCTCCTGATCGCGCACTACCGCCGCCATACCGTGGACCGCGACGACACCCTGGCCCGCTTGCGGGAACTCCAGGGGCTGCACCGCGGTCACATCGACCTCGTGCTCGGCGAAGGCTTTGCCGCCGATCTCATGGGCGGCGCGCTCGGCGAGTTCTGGCGGCGGCATCCGCGGCTGACCATTTCGCTGGAACTCGCCGGCACCAGCGAGGTCATTCGCGCCATTGCCGACGATCGCTGCCATATCGGGCTCGTCTATCACCCGCCCCAGGATCCGCGAATCCGCTCCTGCGCTGCCATCCGTCAGCCGATCTGCCTGATCGCGCGCCCCGACCATCCGCTCGCGAAGCTCCGCCGCCCGGTCAAGCTTCGGGAGATCGCCAGGCACACGCTCGGGATCATGCATGCGGGTTACGGCACGCGTCAGTTGCTCGCGATGGCCGAAACGTCCGAGAAAATAGGTCTCTCGCCGAAGCTGACCACGACCTCGATCAGCATCTTGAGAGATTTCGTCCGCTCCGACCTCGGCGTGACCCTGCTCCCGGCGTTTTCGGTGGCAGCGGACCTCGAGGACGGATCGCTGGTCGCCCTCCCCGTCGACAATGTGCTGCTCTCCTCGGCGGAAGCCCACATCGTCACGCGGTTGGGCCGCGAGCTGCCGAACGCGGCCAGCCAGTTGCTCAGGTTCTTGATGAGCCGGATGAAGGCCTTCCAGGCCGCCGGCCGCCGCTAACCTAAGCTTTTGACCACGCGTCAATTTGTCCATTTTCCGATTGACGGCAGGTGAAGCCGCTGGTTTGGTGCGACCGCCTTTGCTTGCCCGGCAGCAATAAGCCGGCCCGCCCGTTGGCGGTCGCGGTCAAGACGGCAAGGCACGAGGGGAGGACTGACGCCGCAACGCTTTCGGAAAACGAGCCGTGCGGTCGCGTGCTTTTTCGCATGCGGACCGAGCGATGCGTGCTGATGCTGCTCCCGTGAAGTTAGACCGCGACGGAGAAAAAATAAGATGCGTCCATTGCTGGCGGTGAGCAACGCCATCGATCTTCTCAATGAGAAGATCGGCTACGTCTGTAACCTCCTGGTGCTTTTGTCCTGCCTGGTCAGCGCGGCCAACGCCATGATCCGCTACGCCTTCAGCTACTCCTCCAACGGCTGGCTGGAGATGCAATGGTACATGTTCGCGATCCTGGTGATGTTCGGCGCGTCCTACACCTTCAAGCGCAACGAGCACGTCCGGGTCGAAATCTTCTATCTGCTGCTGTCCGAGCGCGGCCAGCTCCTGCTCGACCTGATCGGCACGCTGTTCTTCCTGATTCCCGCCTGCCTCCTGCTCGCCTATCTGTCCTGGCCGTTCTTCATGCAGGCCTATGACGTCGGCGAGATGTCCGGCAATGCCGGCGGCCTGATCCGCTGGCCGATCAAGTTCGTAATCCCCGCCGGCTTCGTCCTGCTGGCGCTCCAGGGTGTTTCCGAAGTCATCAAGCGTATCGCGGCTCTCCAGGGCTATGTGACGATCGACGCCAAGTACGAGAGGCCGACCCAATGATTACGCTGGAAATGATGCCGCCGCTGATGTTCGGCGGCCTGGTTCTGGCGATGCTGATCGGCTTCCCGGTTGCGTTCACGCTTGCCGCGGTCGGCCTGTCCTTCGGTTTCCTCGCCATCCATCTCGGCTTCTTCGACCTCAACTTCCTCCAGGCCATTCCCGGCCGCGTATTCGGCAGCGTGCTCTCCAACGAGCTGCTGCTCGCGATCCCGTTCTTCACCTTCATGGGCGCGATCTTGGAGCGATGCGGGCTCGCCGAGGACATGCTGGATTCGATGGGCCAGCTGTTCGGCCCGGTTCGCGGCGGCCTCGGCTATTCCGTGATCATCGTCGGCTTCATCCTCGGCGCCATCACCGGAACGGTGGCGGCGCAGGTGATCGCCATGGCGCTGATCTCGATGCCGGTGATGATCCGCTACGGCTACAACATGCGCTACATCACCGGCGTGCTCGCGGCCTCCGGCACGATCACGCAGCTGGTGCCGCCCTCGCTGGTGCTGATCGTGCTCGCCGACCAGCTCGGCAAGTCGGTCGGCGACATGTATCTCGGCGCCTGGGGCCCCTCGGTGTTCCAGATCATGCTGTTCGCCGGCTACACCTTCATCCTCGGCCTGATCAAGCCGGGCCACGTGCCGCCGGTGCCGAAGGAAGCGCGCACGCTGACCGGCTGGGCGCTGTGGAAGAAATGCCTGATGGGCATCATCCCCTCGGCCGTGCTGATCTTCGTCGTGCTCGGCACCATGATGATGGGCCTTGCGACCCCGACGGAAGCCGGCGCCATGGGCGCGGTCGGCGCCATCGTGCTCGCCGCGATCCACCACAAGGACTTCACCTCGAACGATCGCAAGGTGCTGGTCATTGGCGTGATCGCCGCCGGCATCGGCACCATCATCGCGATGCTGTTCAGCGAGAATTTGATCTTCAAGCTCGCCTTCGCGGTGACCTATCTCGCGGTGGCGTGGATCTGCTTCCAGGCCGCGCGCATTCCCGACCTGCGCGACCTCATCAAGCAGGGCTACGAGTCCACCATGCGCCTCACCTGCATGGTCACCTTCATCCTGATCGGCTCGACCTGCTTCTCGGTGGTGTTCCTCGGCGTCTCCGGCGGCGTCTGGCTCGAGCATCTCCTGACCTCGCTGCCCGGCGGCGTCTGGGGCTTCCTGATCTTCATCAACCTCTTCATCTTCTTCCTGGCGTTCTTCCTCGACTTCTTCGAGATCGCCTTCATCATCCTGCCGATGATCGCGCCGATCGCGCAGAAGATTCTCGCCCCCGTGGTGGGACCGGACGCGGCGCTGATCTGGTTCGGCGTGATGCTGTGCGTGAACATGCAGACCTCGTTCCTGCATCCGCCGTTCGGCTTCGCGCTGTTCTACCTGCGCGGCGTGGCGCCGAAGGAAGTGAAGAGCTCCGACATCTATTGGGGCGCGATGCCCTGGATCGGCCTGCAGATGATCATGGTGCTGCTGGTGATCATCTTCCCGTCCGTGGTGACGGGCCTGCTCGACAAGCCGCTCAACGTCGATCTCGACAAGGTCAAGATCGAGGTCCCGCAGATCGAGCTTCCGCCGCTGGATCTCGGTCCGCCGCAGAAGTAAGGCGACTCGCACACCTGCCCTCTTACCCTCCCCTGGAGGGGGAGGGTCGATCGCGCGTAGCGCGAGCGGGGTGGGGTGATCTCTCCCCGCGGGCAGTGTTCGTGTGGAGAGATCACCCCACCCCGTCGCCCATTTCGCTGCGCTCAATGGTCGCCGACCCTCCCCCTCCAGGGGAGGGTGGAGACCGACACGCGTGACACGCGCGGCGAACACAGGCATACCGGGCCCATCCTCCAACCGATGGACCGCCGCGCATGCCCCGATCGCACCCTGTTCCCTCGCTCGTCGCTTCGTTGATCGCCTCGCTGTGGCTGACATGTGCTGCCACCATCACGCACGCCGAGCCGGTGGCCGACGTCCACGCGCTGGCACAGAAGGAGCGGCAGCCGCTGCTCGACACGCTGCGCGATCTCGTCAGCATCGAATCCGGCAGCAAGGACATCGACGGCCTGAACCAGATCGCCGGGCGGGTGGCCGACCAGCTCAGGCAGCTCGGCGGCACAGTGGAGATCCTGCAGCCCACCGACATCTATCGCCTCGACGACACGCCCGAGAAAATCGGTCCGGCCGTGCACGCCGTCTTCAAGGGCACCGGCAGCAGGAAAATCATGCTGATCGCCCATATGGACACGGTGTACCTGAAGGGCATGCTGAAAGACCAGCCGTTCCGCATCGACGGTGACAAGGCCTATGGCCTCGGCATTTCCGACGACAAGCAGGGCGTCGCGCTCATTCTCCACACCGTGGCGATGCTGCAGAAACTGAACTTCAGGGAGTACGGCACGCTCACGGTGCTCACCAATGGCGACGAGGAGATCTCCTCGCCCGGCTGGCGCAGCACCATCACAAAATTCGCCTCGGATCAGGACGTGGTATTCTCGTTCGAGGGCGGCGGCACCGACGGCACGCTGCGGCTCGCCACCAGCGGCATCGGCTCGGCCTATCTTTCCGTGATCGGAAAGTCGTCGCATGCCGGCGCAAGACCCGAGGGCGGCATCAACGCACTCTACGAGCTCTCGCACCAGGTGCTTCAGATGAAGGACCTGTCCAAGCCCGAGCAAGGCCTGAAGCTGAACTGGACCGTCTCCAAGGCCGGCACCAACCGCAACGTGATCCCGGCCGAAGCCACGGCCCAGGCGGATGCGCGCGCGCTCAAGGTCTCGGACTTCGACGAGCTGGAAAAAGCGCTGCAGGAGAAGATCAAGAACCGCCTGCTGCCCGATTCCAAGGTCGAGCTGAAATTCGAGGTGCGCCGTCCGCCACTCGAGGCCAACGACGCCTCGCGCCGCGTGGCGGCCTACGGCAAGACGATCTATGGGGAGCTCGGAATACCTCTCAAGGTCGACGAGAAGGCGACCGGCGGCGGCACCGACGCCGCCTTTGCCGCGCTCAAGACCAAGGGCGCAGTGGTCGAAGGCATGGGCCTCTCGGGCTTCGGCGCGCATTCCAACGATGCCGAATATGTGAAGCTCGACACCATCGTGCCGCGTCTCTACCTGACCACGCGCATGATCATGGATCTGTCCACCGGCAAGGTGAAATAGCGCCCAGCCTCTTCTTCCCTTCTCCCCTTGTTGTGGGAGAAGGTGGCGCGAAGCGCCGGATGAGGGGTATCTCTCCGCGAATTCAGTATCGTAGGGTGGGCAAAGCGAAGCGTGCCCACCACTTCTCTGTTGCAGTGTTGGATCGATGGTGGGCACGGCGCCAGTGCGCCTTTGCCCACCCTACGATTCCGGACTCGCGGAGAGATACCCCTCACCCGTCTCGCCGCTATCGCGGCGAGCCACCCTCTCCCAAAAGGGGAGAGGGCAAAGCGCCCTCCTCCGCCAGCCGAAAGCGCAGCGTGAACTCCGCGCCGCCGCCGGGAAGGTTCTCCACGGCCACCGTCGCGGCGTGATCGTCGGCGACGCCGCGCACGATCGAGAGCCCGAGGCCGGCGCCGTCGCTGCGCTGGCGGTCGGCGCGCCAGAAGCGCTGGAAGATCAAATCGCGCTCGGCTTCCGCGATGCCCGGGCCGCAATCGCGCACGCGCACCGAGCCGTCCTCGCCGACCTCGACGTCGACCGCGGTGTCCGTTGCAGTGAACTTGATGGCGTTTTCGGCGAGGTTGAAGATCGCGCGCTGGAGCATCTCGGCATTGCCGTGGATCAGCACCGGCGCATCGACGCCTTTCAGCGCGATGTCCTTGTGCTGGGCGAGCGCGAACGGCGCGATCGAACCGACCACCTCGGTGCAGACGGCGCGCAAATCGGCGGTCTCGCCGGGATCGAGCACCAGGGTGTCGAGCTCGGCGATCTCCAGCAGCTGGGCGACGATGCGGCTCATGCTCTCGATGTCGGCGTGCAGCGCCTCTCTTGCCGCGCCGTCATGCAGCGTCTCGATCCGCGTGCGCAGGATCGTGAGCGGCGTGCGCAGTTGATGCGCGGCATCCGCGGTGAACTGGCGCTGCACCCGGAAACCGTCCTCGAGGCGGTCCAGCGCCTGGTTCACGGCGGTGACGAGCGGCATGATCTCGCGCGGGATCTGCTCCGTCGGCAGACGGATGTCGGTGCGTGCCGGACCGATATTGCTGGCTTCCTCCGAGGCCTTCCACAGCGGCGCGATCGCGCGGCGGAAGATGATGATGTCGGTGGCGAGCAGGACCAGCAGGATGGGGATGGTGATCCAGCCCACCCGCCGGAAGAAGTTCGAGATGATGTCGTCGATGATGACGTCGCGATGCGAAAGGTCCTCGGCGACGCGGATGCGCACCGTCTTGCCCTCGATGACGCGCGTCACGCCGGCGCCGGAAATCGTTTCGGACAGCGGCGGCGCCGGTGTCGCGGCGCCCGCCTTGCGGCGGGATGAGAACAGCACACGGCCGTCCTCATCGCGGATGTCGTAGAGGTAGCGGCCGTAGGCTTCCGAATAGAGACCTCGCAGGCTGTCCGGCAGAATGAACGTCAAGGTGCCATCCGCCTGCGGGACGATGCGCTCGGCGAGCACCTCGGCCTGGGCGCGCATGGCGTCGCGATGGAGCTGGTCGACCTCCGAGTTGAGCAGCCAGAACAGCACCAGCGGCAGGAAGATCGCAACCACCGCAACGGCCACGATGTGCAGGAACACGATGCGCCAGATCAGCGATTTGAACGTCGGCGATCTGCCATAGGCGCTCGCGGCGGCCACGCTATTTCTCCTCGGCCATCAGGTAGCCGACGCCGCGGATGGTGTGGATCACGACCCTGGCGCCATGCTCGGCGAGCTGCTTGCGCAGCCGCGAGACGTAGACTTCGACCGCGTTGGAGGCGACCTCGCCTTCGAGACCGAAAATGTGGTCCTCGACGTTCTTCTTCGGCACCACCCGCCCCTGCCGGCGCAGCAGGATCTCCAGCACCGAGGTCTCGCGCGCGGAGATGATCCGCGGCTGGTCGTCGACGAAGATCTGGCGGCTCTCGGTGTCGTAGACGAGGTTGGCCAGATGCAGCGAGCGGCCGAGCAGCTGGCCCGGCCGACGCAGGATCGCCTCCAGCCGCGCCACCAGCTCCTCCATCGCGAACGGCTTTGCGAGATAGTCGTCGGCGCCGCTGCGCAGGCCGCTCACGCGGTCCTGCAGGCCGCCGCGCGCCGTCAGCACCAGCACCGGCAGCGGCTCCATCTGCCGGCGCAACTCGCGCAGCACCGACAGGCCGTCGCCATCAGGGAGGCCGAGATCGAGGATCATCGCGGCGTAGCTGACGCTGCTGACCGCCTCGCGCGCCTCGGCCGCGCTGCCGACGATGTCGCTCTCATATCCGGCCGCCGACAGACCGGCGGCCACGAGCCGCGACAGCTCGGCATTGTCCTCGACGATCAGAAGGCGCATCGCATTTCCTGCCGGATGGTCCGGTGTCACGGCACGGCTCGCGCCGCATCCGTGCTCTCTTCCCCCATTCGTCCGGTTTCGGCCAGCGAAAAAGCACCGGGCAGGCCGACCTCGAGGGTCCCGTCAGGTTCATGTAAGCCGATCCGGCGCGAGCTCAGGATGCGAGGGCGGTGGATGGATCCCGCTAGGGAGCATCCGCGGCGCGCGCGAACGGATTGCCATACACGGAATAGGCGAGCCAGGTCAGTTCCTTCCGGTTCTTGGCGGCCTCGCGCGCGGCGCGGACGGCATCGACCAGCGCATCTCCCTGCTTGAGCGAACGATAGAACGCCTCGGCAAAGCTGTAGGCCAGCTTGTCGTCGACCGACCAGAGCGCGCCGACCAGCGCGCCGGCGCCGCGCTCGGAGTACGGCCGCAGGAAGGCATCGACGAAGCCGGCGACACCTCCGCCGATGCCGCGCCCGGCGCGCCCGGTCTGACAGGCGTTGATGAAGACCATCGGATTCGGCCCGCTCTCGGCGAAGCGGGCATACGCCTTGACCTGATCCGCCGAGAGCGAGTCCTGGGCAAAATTGCCGTCGACCTTGGTGCCCGTCATCAACAGGTCGGCCGTCATCACCGCCCGCTGTGCGGCCTCGCCATGGCAGGCAAAGTGCAGGACGTCGCAGTCCTTCGCGTCCTTCTGCAGGAAGCCGGTCACGGCGATGCTCTCGGCCGTCACCTCGCGCGGGCTGCCGAAGAGCTTGGCCAGCATCTGACGTTCGGCATCGGCGCCTTCGAGCTGCAGGCCGGGATCGACATAGGCCGGGATCACGCAGTTGACGCGATCATTGCGCATGGCGAGTTGCGGACCGGGCCACGGCGTGCTGTGCAGCCAGCGCACCAGCCCCCATTCCGCGAGAAAACCCTTCCCGTCCGGTCCGGACTTCCGGTCGTTGATATAGAGCAGCTCCCAGGGAATGAACGGCTCCTCCGAGATGACCTGGATCGCGCGGATCGCGTCGCGGTGGGTCCACAACGCCTCGCGCACCTTGTCCGGCAGCAACTCGTTTGCCATGACGATTCCGTTGGCCTGCAGGCGCGACAGGAACTGGTCATACAAGCGGTTCGTTGCGAGCCACGCGCTCTCGATGCCCTTGAAGATCTCCGCAACATAGACATCGCGGGAGAAGCCGCCCGGAAGCGTGCGCGATTCCGAAACCGCGATGTTCGGGTCGACGCAGGCCAGATCGAAACGCAGCGTCACCTTGCCGCTCTCGACGATCTCGTAGATCCGCAGCACCGCCGGCTCGTCCGGATGTGCCGCCATGGCCAGTCCAGCCTGGCTCCGGCGCAAGGTCTTGCTGTCGGCATCGACGAACACGGGTGCCAGGGTAAATGACGCGAGAATGCGCGGGCCCTGCCTTGCTTCGACCAGGATGTCAGCCGCGCCTTCCGCGGCGCCCTCCACGACGAAGCGGAGCGACTCCGCCCGCTGATCCCGCGGCAGGTCGATCTCGGCGCTGGTGTCGCCGATGACCCGGCAATTCTTGCGCGCGATGACCTCGACGACGATCGCGCGTGCCGTATCGACGTTGACCGGTGCATCCAGCGCGGCCGAAGCCGGGCTCTGCGCGGCCTGAATCTTCTCGCGGGAGACCGTGACGAACAGCGGGACCGGCTTCTTCGGCGGCGGATGAGACTCGATCTCCGCCGCAAAATAGCAGGCCGCGGTTCGTGAATCGGGCGACGTCGATACCGGGGGCGGCGCGTCACCTGCGGCAGGCGCCTCCTGCGGTCTGGCTGGCCTCGCCGAAGGAGCGGAGCGGGATCGCGTCCGTCGCAATGTGAGCGTGTCCGACATGGGGCCGGATCCCGGGCTTTCCCATTCGCGCGCAGCCACACTGGATTCAAGCGGACTTTCGACAATGGAGCCCACTCCCCGCCTCGATCGTCGCGGCGGCGGCTGCTGCAGCTCGATCTGCACCGGGGCTCTCTCGGGACGAGCTGCGCCAAGACCCAGCCACTCGCTCAATTTCGCGGGCACGATGTCGGTCGCGAAATACGTGGTGTGAAACACGTCGTCCGTATCGCCGAAAGCAAACGTCGCGTCCTTCGCAAGGCGTGGGCCACGGGTCCCGAACGACGTCATCGACGCCGTATCCACCACCAGATCGTTGTCGAGCTGGAACAGCCGATTTGTCACGCGATCGGCAACGAACTCGGCGAACTCCTTCGTCACGCCCTTGTCGGGCGCGATCTGCGCGACGAAATTCGACGTGATCGCATGATAGGCTGCGAGCCCGTCGAGAGGACCGGCCGCGCCGTTCAGTTCCTTAACGAGATCGCTTGTCGGGCGCATCGCGGCAAGTCCGGGCACCCGGCCCTCATCGATGGCGACTTCGGAGAACGCCTGGACGAAACGGCCGACCGTCTTGATCCCCTGCGACGCGATGGGGCTCAGCGCCGCGCCGCCTGCGAGGAATGACACCGCGCGGACGCCGGCCATGATCCCGTTGGTGTAGAGGTCGATCATCGCCGCCCAGTTCTCGGGCTCGGCCAGATGCGTTCCGGCATTGGTGCAGCCGACAAAGACGGCCTTGCCGAGCCGGATGTCGGGCCGCTTCTCCGCGAGCAGATTTTCGGCCACGCGATAGACCAGTCCGCCGCGACTGTGGATGACAGCGTCGATCGAGGAATTTTTGGGGATTCCGAGCGCCTGCAGCGCGGCAACAAGAGCGGCCGCGTTCTCTGCCGGTGCGACTGTCAGGGTCTTGTGATCGAAGCCGAGGACGGCGTCGTAATGCGCGCCGGCCTTCGACAGGAACGTCTTCCCGCTGTCGGAGCCGGCTAGCTGCGCGAATCCGCTCGCCGTCGACGAGAACGTGCCGTGCACCATGAGCAGGATCTTCAGCGGGCGATCCTGCGGCAGTCGGGGCCGCGCCGATCGCGCCGGCGTCCATGCTGCCGGATCGGACCCGGCCATCACCACGATGCCCTCTTCCTTGTCCCCCTCGATGTAGTCGGTCGCCACGTCGATCGCCGTTCTGGCGGCGAACTTCAGCACATAGGCACGGACCGGATCGATCAGCTTGTCGGACACCCAGTCGAGGACGGGACCGCGCTTGCCGCTGGCGGGGACGATGCCGCGCGGCGAACCCCTCGCCCCAGCCGTCAGCGGAAATACCAGAACCTGTCCAGCTCCACGCCGCCTCGACGGTTGGCCCGCCGCTTGCGGATAGGTCCAGGCATAGACGCCGCCTGCGCCCTCGATCAGGACCAGCGCCCGTTCAGACGGGTCGACTTCGACCTCGATCTGCGTCGGCGTCGATGCGTCCCGTCGCAGCGCACGCGTTCCCGGGCGCGTCGGCACCATCTCGACCTCGGCCGCGATGGTGAAGTCGGACGCCAACGCTCCCCTCAGCTGATCGGCGCCATCGATCTGGCTGGCAGTGCCCCGGCGAAATCCGCGGCGAACGGGACCGTCCTGAACGATCCTGATTTCGACATCGTCGGGACTGCGAACCACGATCCCGTTCGCTACTTCGAGTTCAGCCATGACTTCGCCCCTCTCCAGACGATCTGCTTCGTCGCGTCCTCATATGGCGCACGGGCTTGCGAGCCCGGCATGAAATCAAGATCTGAGCTGCGTGCTCGGCTGAGACGCCGGTGCCGCCCACTCGAGCCGATTGCCATCGAGCGCCGACGATTTCCGGATCAGCTTGTTGGCCTCGATGTAGGCTTCCGCGGTCGACGGCACGAGATAACCCATGACGAAGCCGAGCACGCCGAACAGAGCGACGATGAACCCGTATTGCAGCCAGGAGATGTACGGCATGTTCAGGCCAAAATGCCTGCTCACCAATGTGAAGCCGATGAGAAGACAGAGCATGGTAGAGGCCATGACCACCGCATGGGTCGCGCCATCCCTCAGCCTTGCTTCGTGATAGTCCAGTCGATCGGCCCGGAGCCGCACGTCGAGAAGAATGCTCAGGACCATCGTATTGACCAGGAAGACGAGAGACACCAGCGAGCTTGCCGCAAGCGGATGACCGCTGGCCAGCCAGCCGGGCGCGATCGGGATCGTGCTGTAGGTGATCCAGAGCACGGCGTTGCCGATCAGATAGGATAGCCCCCCGAACACCACGTAGGAGCGCCAGGGCAAGGCGTACAGCGAGGGTCGCGCGAAATTCGTCGAGGCCTTCGGATAGATCGCAAAGAAGATCGAGATCGTCAGGGCTACCGCATGTGCGGCGGAGGAGAGCCCTCCGGTCAGCGAGCCGACTTCATAGTTCTTCGACAGGTTCATGAAGAGCAGCGGCAAGACGGAGACCACGAAGTCGAGCACGAAGATGATCACCAGGGGGGCAAACGGCAGCGGCTGGGGGAGAACAGTGTGATATCCGAAGCTGGAAATCAGCTCGATCCGGGAGTCGCGCCTGTCGACGACCGACAGCGTCGCCTCGGCCAATCGACGCTGGTAGGCGACGCGCAGATCCTCGCATTCCTCCGCGATGAAATCGGAAATCTCGAGCACCAGCTCCATCGCGTCCACGTCCGACACCGTGATGTCCTCCGTCAGCAGGAGCGCACGGGCCGAGCGTCGCAGCATGCGCCGATATTGCTTTTCCATCTCGTCGAAGGCGGCTTTCCGGGCCCGGAAAAACCTGTCGAACCGCTTGTTCTCGCGCAGCGCGACAAAACTGGTGTGGAGGGAAGCGACCTGCTTGATCATGGTTGCCGCGCCGACGGCGAGCACGTCGTTGTCGTCGTTGAGCGCCTTCTCGATCAGCCCGGCGGGAACGCCGTAGCCTTCGAGCTCGCGCTGCAACTCGGGCCTTGCCCGCTCCGTCACGCTGATCGGCGACCGCGCGATGGCCACGATGACCGTCTCCACGGCCTGCGGGTAGCGGGCCAGCGTCTGCATCATGGTCCGCAGGAAATCGATCACCCAACCGAGCAGCGGCAGGTGGGGCGCCAGCACCATGAAGGCGATCGTCGCAGGAATCGCAACGAGCGGTTCGAGTCCGCGGGACAACAGGATCGCGACGAAGAAATAGAACACCACCGCGATCATGACGTAGCCAAAGACCGCAAAATAATAGCGATCGCGCATCACGGCATAGCGAATGTCCGAGATTTCGAAGGGCGCGTGAAAGTCGATCGCGCTGACGACGCAGATCGCAATCGCACCGAGGCAGAGAGCTACGATCGACGGGTCAACGCCTTGCATGGATGAAAACTCACTCCGATCCGGCCCGGTCCACGAAAATTTCCCCGTCGAGGCCGCGCATGTACAGAACCGGCGAAATCCATTCGGCGAATTGCCGCGCCTTCAATTCGGCCCGGGTATGCGCAAGCGCCGCCTGAATCGAAACGCTTTCCGCCAGATAGGTGTAGAAGGTGTCGGCGAAGGCGAGACCCATATTGTCGCTGATCTCGAACTGCATGGCGATCACGGCGGGCACGCCTCCCTGAATGAGCTCGGCGGCGGTGCTCGAGAACAGCGAGCCGGGTTCGCCCTGGGCACCGCTGCAGGAGTTCAGGACGACGAGGCTCGGCGTCTGACCGGGCTGAGTCAGAAACGCTTTCAGCATGTCGGCATAGAGCCTGATCCCCTTCGACCCGCCCTCCTCCTGCACCACGATGAAGCCCATCTGCCGCTCGGGATCGTGGCCGCCATGGCCGATGAAGTGAAACAGGTCCCACCGCTTGCCCTCATCTCCCCGCAGGAAGCGGCGGTTGAGATCCCGGGCCTTCGCCGAGGGGATCCACGACAGTTTCAGCCGCTTGCCGTCGTTCAGCTCGCTCAGCGCCCTCTTGATCGCGACCTGCTCGGCATCGACCTCGATCTCGTCCAGCGGGAATCCGTTCAACACCTTGACCCGTGCGGCCATGCCCAGCACCCGTATCGGCCTTGCCGCGGCCACCCTGCGCTCCTCGGCATAGTCGTCGACGGCTCGCGTGAATGGCGTGCTCTGGGATGTCGTCACGTAGAAGCGGTTCTTCTTGTCGTACATCGTCTCCCAGGGCACGTAGGCGAGCGTGGGATCGGTGACCCGCAGACGGATCAGGAACGGCTGATCGACCTTTCGCGCCGCCTGGGAACATTCCTGATAGAGCTCGAGGATCTTGCGCTGAAAGATGAACTCGAAGAGTTGCGATCCGACCTCCTGCACGATCCGCTCGTCCGATCCCGAGGTCAGACTTCCCGCGGCATCGCGGAAAGCGGGTCTTGCTTCATCGCCGCCATTTGCCGCTGCCGCATTCTCGGTTCGCGCGCGCATCGCCACGTCGGCGTTGCGCGCGGCAGCGCATTGGAGAATCGCCTCCTGCAACGGCCTCAGATTCTGACGAAAGCTCGGCTTGAGCTTCTCGACTTCAATCTCGCGGCTCGATGAATTGTATTCCGCGACGATGCGGCAATGACTTTCGCCACTATCTTCAATGGTCAGATTGAAAACGACTTTCGCCACGACGCAACCCTCAGCCGCGCAACAGCCGGCGCAAAATCCTCACGCCTACTCAAAGTCTATGCCGGACAGAAAAGCGCGCAACGGGCGAAACGAGCCGGCGCTGTTCTCCGCATCCGCGGTGCCGGCATCCTGCCGGTCTGTTTTCCGTCCAGGACGCTCACCATCGATGGTGGGCGCCCGCTTGAAATCCAATCGAATGATCGTCCAAACGACGCGGAACCGGAGTTCAGGCCTGCCGCTCCGAGCTTCGCGGCTGGCGCACCCATCGCGGCCATCGGCGCAGAGCGGAAGTTTGCCGGCTCCTGAGCTTTTCTAGAGCCAATTCTCCGGGGCGAATGTGAGCCGCTTCACACCTCCCGGTTTATTGATCCCGCCCGTGGTTTGGAGCGTGTCAATTGCAGGCTACGCCATCGGAAGCTGCACGCCCGTCAGCTCGTTCAGTCTGGCGATGAGCGCGTCCTGGAACGTCGGGTCAATCGCCTCAGCGGCCGGCTGCTCCTGCCGCAGGTGATGCCAGTAGCGGCCGCTGACCATCGCGGCCGGCTCCTCGCTCACGGCGAGCCAGGACTGTGTCCGCTGTCCGGTGTCGAGATCCACGGGGGCGCCCGCACCGCCCATTCTGGTGCGCACCCAACCGGGATCGACCGCATTGCAGAGGACGTTCGGCCAGCGCCGCGCCAGTACGTAAGCCAGCGCCACCGCATGCAGCTTGCTTTCGGCATAGGCCTTCCCCGCATCCCAGCTTCGCTGGGTCCAGTCGAGGTCACGCAACGAGCCCTCGCCGCCGCGATGCAGGCCGCTGCTGAGATAGACGAGCCGCTTCGGCCGCGCCATCAGGGCCGTCAGCATGTACGGCGCCAGCGTGTTGATCGCCAGCGTGCCGGCATGTCCCTCCGCGGTCGGGCCGCGGCTCCGCTCGGTATAGACGCCGGCATTGTGGATGATCGCATCCATGCGTCCAATCGCATTGACCTGGTCCGCGATGCCCTTCGTCTCGACGGCGCTCCTGAGGTCGCCGACCACGATCCCCGCGGCATGCGAGGCGAAGTCCGCGACCGCCGCGGCGCGCTCGGCCGAGCGCGCGTGCAGCACCACGCGGTGTCCCTGATCGAGCAGCGACTGCGCCGCTGCCCGGCCAAGGCCATCCGTGCTGCCGGTGATGAAGACGATCGCCATGCGCTGCTCCCTGGGTCTTCGCAGAACGCAAGCTCGACGTGGCTTCTCCGCGAGCTATGCCCTGCGATATTGTTCGTCGCTGACCTTCTCCATCCAGTCAACGGTTTTGCCGCCGAGGGCTTCCTGGATGGCGATGTGCGTCATCGCTGTCGTCGGCGAGGCTCCGTGCCAGTGCTTCAGTCCCGGCGGAAACCACACGACGTCGCCGGGCCGGATCTCCTCGACCGGGCCGCCCTCCCGCTGCACCCAGCCGAGCCCGGCGGTGACGATCAGGGTCTGGCCGAGCGGATGCGTGTGCCAGGCGGTTCGGGCACCCGGTTCAAATGTCACCTGACCGGCCGCCACGCGCGCAGGATCGGGCGCCTGGAACAGCGGATCGATGCGAACCGTTCCGGTGAACCAGTCGGCAGGACCCTTCTGGGAGGGGCGCGATCCGTTTCTTTTGATGTCGATGTCCATGTGGGCTTCCTTCTGTGCTTCGGCCGCAAGCGTCCGGTGGGCTCCGATCGCAGCGGCGGCGGCGCTGATCAGCGCGCCCCTGCGTGTGAGGTGAGACATGGTCCGGCTTCCCTCAGTGCGGACGTTTCTCGATGACGTCCTTGACGACCGGCGCCGCGGAGAACGCGTTGGGCCAGCCGGCGTAGAAGGCGAGATGCCCGAGCACCTCGCCGGCCTCCTCACGTGTCAACCCGTTATCCATCGCCCGGTTCAAATGATAGGTGATCTGCGCGACCTGGCCGGTCGCGATCAGCGCGCTCACGGTGACCAGGCTGCGGTCGCGCGGCGCCAGCGCCGGCCGCAGCCACAGATCCCTGAACAGCACGTCGGTCGTGTATTGCACGAGGCTCGGCGTGATCTGCCCGAACTGGTCGCCGACACGGCTCGCGCGCTGGTTCTCCGCGGCTTCGTCGAGCGGAAGCTGCGGTCCCGAGGCCGGCGGCAGTTGATCGGCGCCGACGTTGCGGCTCCTGAACGCATCCCGCGCCGCCGGGATCGCCCCCATCGCATTCGCCCAGCCGGTGTAGAAGGCCAGATGCGTGATGATCTCGGAGATCTCGGACGGCTTCACGCCGCTGTCGAGCGCGAGACCGAGATAGGTCGGCAGCTCCACCGTCTGGTTGCGGGCAATGAGAGCCGCGACGGTGACGATGCTGCGGTCCCGGACCGAGAGGCCCGGCCGCTTCCAGAGATCGTCCTTGAGAACCTTCTGCGCAAAGCTTTCGAGCGCGGGCGCGACGGCGCGGATGTCTTCGGGCTTCGACATAAGATGGGCTCCTTGTACCTCGCTGGCGGCGGCCACGTCGCCGGCGCACAGGCAGAACGAAAACAGGGTGACTGCGAGCAGCTTCATCGTGGAGATCCTTCCAATGTTGAGGGGTGCGCGATCAGCCACCAGGCGACGAGTGCGGCACAGAGCACGGTCATGGCGCTGACGAGAAACACGGTGTTGAGCCGCGCTCCGGTCGCGATCAGTCCGAGCGCAGGGCTTGCGAGCCCTTGCGCGAGGTCCAGGAAGGCGGTGTAGGCGCCCATGGCGAGGCCGCGGCTCTGCGCGGGAACGCGGCGTACGGCTTCGACGCCGAAGCCGGGATACACCAGCGAGAAGCCGAAGCCGGTCAGCGCCGCGCCGGCGAGCGCCATTTCGGGTCGGGCGGCGAGCCAGATCAGCGCCTGCCCGACCGCTTCGATCAGCGCGCAGACCAGCGCGACCTTTGCGCCGCCGACCGCATCGGCCACGTGACTGAAGAACACCCGCGCCAGGATGAACGCGACCGCGTAGGCGCTGTAGGCAAGCCAGCCGTTCGTCCACCCCCGGTTCGCGAACAGCAAGGCGACGAACGTCGTCACCGCACCGAACCCGACGCTGCCGAGCGCCGAGCCGAAACCCGGCACCCACACTGAGCCGACGACCTGAACGAACGAGAGACGCGCCTGGTGCACCGGCGCAATTGCGGGAAGCGGCGCGACGAGCAGCAGCGTCAGCAGTGGCGCCACCGCCGTCGCGGTCGCGATCGCGGCAAATCCATAGGCAGCGTAGAGCGCGGAGCCTGCGGGCGCGCCGATCGCGAAGGCCGCGAACATCGCTGACCCCACCCAGGCGATCACCTTGCCTGTGCTGCGGCTGTCGGCAAGTGCAAGCCCCCAACTCACCGCAGCGGTGATGATGAAGCTCTCGGCCGCGCCCAACAACGCGCGCCCGAGCAGAAGTATCGCGACCGAGATCAGCGGCGCGTGGGTCAATCCCAGTGAAGCCAGATACAGCAGTCCGGACACCGCGGCCGCAAGCAGACCGGCGACCACGCCGCGCTTGGCTCCGCTTCTGTCCGAAAAGTGGCCAGCCCATGGCCGCGACACCAGCGAGGCCGCAAACTGACTGCCGGCGACGAGGCCGACCACGAAGGTGCCGAAGCCCAGCCCATCATGGACGTGAAGCGGAAGCACGGGCATCGCAACGCCGATGACGAGGAAGGCCACGAAGACCACGCCCATGATCGGCAGCACGGCTGCAGCCCCGCGAGGGCCCGCGACCGGCTCCTGCATCGTTGTTGCCGACATGCCTCTCTCGGTTCCTGCTTCGTTGGTCTGATGGCTGAGCCGAACCTAGAGCTTCCGCGCTTCCCCGATTAGGTGATAGATTTCGAATGCAGTCATTAGCTGGGCTAATTAATGAATCGGGACGATGCGGGCGATCTCCTCGCCTTCCTTGCAGTGGCGCGCGAACGCAGCTTCACGCGTGCAGCGGCAAAGCTCGGCATGACGCAGTCTGCGCTCAGCCAGATCATCCGGAACCTGGAGGAGCGGCTCGGCATGCGGCTGCTCAACCGGACCACGCGGAGCGTCACACCGACCCAGGCCGGAGAACGCCTGTTTGCAAGCATCGCTCCCAAATTCAGCGAGATGGACGCCGACCTCGCCGCGCTCAGCGAGCTCAGGGAGAAACCGGCCGGGACCGTGCGGTTGACCGCGACCGAATACGCCGCCGCCGAAATCGTGCTGCCCGCACTGGCCAGGCTCCTTCCGAAGTACCCCGACATCCATGTCGAGATCGTCATCGACTACGGTCTCACCAACATCGTGGCGCAGCAGGTCGATGCGGGCATTCGACCCGGTGAGCTCGTGGCCAGGGACATGATCGCGGTGCGCGTCAGTCCCGACCTTCGCATGGCCGTGGTCGGTTCGCCCTCCTACTTCGCCGCACGCAAGCGCCCGAGGATTCCGCAGGATCTGACGCACCACAACTGCCTCAACCTGCGCCTGCCGACCCATGGCGGCAGCTTGTATGCGTGGGAGTTCGAGAAAGGCGGCCGCGAGCTGAATGTGCGCGTCGACGGACAGCTCGTCTTCAACAGCGCCGGCCTTCTGCTGGACGGAGCGCTCAAGGGCCTGGGCCTCGCCTACCTCACGGAAGGACATGTGCAGCCCTACCTGTCCAGCGGCAAGCTGGTCAGGGTGCTATCGGACTGGTGTCCGCCGTTCTCGGGCTATCATCTGTACTATCCGAGCCGCCGCCAACCCTCACCGGCGTTTTCGCTCCTGGTCGAGGCACTCAGGTATCGCCGGAAATAGCAGGTGCTCGCATGGCCTTCTCCAAAAGGTCTTGCGGGCCTCCTATGGCGGACCTCTCGCTCCGTCCCTCGAAATAGGCGCAAAGCAGGGTCGTGTCTTTTTGGGCGATGGCTTTCCGGAAGAATTGGCACCTGAAATGTCGGTCCTTCCCCTCGCCCCTCTCGATCAGGAACATGCATCCGGTACAAACGTCGGCATGATGGCGGCGCTTGCCAACGTCGAACCCGACCAGGACGCGGCGAAGCGTGTCGAGCAGCTGAGATCGATCGATGACATCAAGTGCCACAAGCCGGTCTCGCAGAGCGTTCATCGGATCATGATCGAGGAATCTCTCGCCTGCTCCCGTAAGACAGAGCGCGATCGAACGCTTGTCCTCTGCAACTGGCTTGCGGACCATCAATCCCTTGCTCTGCAGCACGGCGGCAATCTGCGATGCGGCGCTGCGGGTCGTGCCCAGAAAGCTGGCAAGAGCGCTCGGCGTCCTCGAAAACCTGTTTGCGCGGGCAAGATAGCGCAAGGCCATCCATTCACGATCGCTCAGACCCGAAACACTGCCCTCAAAAATCCAGCTGTCGGCCGATCGGACCAGGAGCTGTAAAATCTCAATTGCCATTGTCACTGATAAGTCCCCAGGCAACGGCCGTCCTGGCATCTCGATCCGGAATCGAGACGCCGCCGTATTCGATGAAGGTTGAATTCCCGTCGGGACTTGTTGGGTCCGGTATACCGTCCCTTGAAGCCGGAACGGCGGTGGTGGTACCGCCGCGACCTCAGCCCGATTGCAGGATTCCGATAGCCTGATCGTTCCGCAAAAGGAACACCGAAAAAATACGTACCGCACTCACGTTGAGATAGGCATCAAGTATCGAGCACCCGAACAGGTTGGGAGGCCTGTGGCGCCACGTCACCCTCTGCCAGCGTCATCCCCGAACCGCTGTTCTAGGTTGACTCGATGTGGTGCTCCCGAAATGCCGCTCTGAGTTGAGCCCGCTCCTCGTGTGTCGCCCCTCGCTCTGCGTCGGCGCGACTTGTTGGCAAATCCATGTAGACGATCGGCTGATCGAACTGGCTCGCCGTGAAGTCGTGCCGCTTGCCTTCGATCCAATTATAGAAATGGTCGCCGGCCGGCAGCGGCGTCTTCAGCAAGTCACCGCCGAAGAGTTCGTGGATCAGCAGTGACGTGACGTTGCATTGCCCCGCGGCCGGATTGTCCGCCGTCCATTGGCTGGCCGTCGACAGCGACCAAGCCTTGCGCAACGCGCGTTGAATCTCATCGGGATCGAAGAACATGGTCATCGCCGGGATCAGCGCCGAGGCAAATTTCGGATTATTCGATTATCGCTTTCTACCACTGTTTTGCCCGACGAGTCAAAACGGCCCCGTTGCTCGACTGAGCCCCAGCTCCATCCGCCCGTCATTGCGAGCGCAGTCCGCCGAAGCCTCGGCGAAGGCGGAAGCAATCCAGTATCTTTCCGCGGAGGGACTCTGGATTGCTTCGCTGCGCTCGCAATGACGATGGGAGGCAGAGGCGCGCCAAATGATGACGTCTATCCGGTCACCGTCAGGCAAAAAGCGCCGCGTCGGAGCCGGCTGCTCCAGAATTGCTCGGTCCCGCTGATTTGCCTAACATGTCAGACGACTAGCCGCATCCACCGAGCAACCTGGCCTGACCCCGCCTCTACTGTGCATGGGGTTGTTTTCGATATTTTTTTGTTTGGCCCTTCGGACGCGCCGCAAAGAAAAAGCCCGGCCTCTTCTCGAGGCCGGGCTTTCCGGTCTTGCGAACAGCTCGAACGATCAGCCGCGGGTGCGCGAGCGGATCATGAAGCTGTCGTAGGTGTATTCGGCGACCTGCCACCACAGATATTCGTCGGAGCGGTAGGCCTGCATGGCGTCGATCGACTTCTTGAAGTCGGCGTTCTTGGCCGAGGTCTCCGCCCACAATTCGTTGGTCGACTTGAGACAGGCTTCCAGCACCTCGTTGGTGAAGGGACGAAGCTGGGTGCCGCCGGCAACCAGACGCTTCAGCGCCGCCGGATTCTGCATGTCGTAGCGCGCGGCCATCCAGCTGTTGGCATTGGCCGCCGCGTTGGTGAGGATCGCCTGGTAGTTCTTCGGGAGCGAGTTCCACTTTTCCAGATTGGTGAAGGCATGGACCATCGGACCGCCTTCCCAGAAACCCGGATAATAGTAGTACTTGGCAACCTTGGCGAAGCCGAGCTTCTCGTCATCGTAAGGGCCGACCCACTCGGCGGCGTCGATGGTGCCCTTTTCAAGGGCCGGATAGATGTCGCCGCCGGCGAGTTGCTGCGGCACCACGCCCACCTTCTGCAGCACCTGGCCGGCGATGCCGCCGATGCGCATCTTCAGGCCCGAGAGGTCGGCGACGGTCTTGATCTCCTTGCGGAACCAGCCGCCCATCTGGGTGCCGGTGTTGCCGCAGGCGAAGCCGATCACGTTCGACTTCTTGAAGAACTCATTGCCGAGCTCCTGGCCACCGCCCTGGTACCACCAGGAGTTCTGCTGGCGGGCGTTGAGGCCGAACGGCACCGAGGCGTAGATCGCCCAGGTCGGGTCCTTGCCGACGTAGTAGTACGAGACGGTGTGGCACATCTCGACCGTGCCGTTCGAGGTCGCGTCGAGCGCCTGGAGGCCGGGGACGACTTCGCCGGCGGCGAACACTTGGATCTGGAACTTGTTGTCGGTCATCTCGGCGACGTACTTCGCCAGCTGCTCGCCGCCGCCATAGATGGTGTCGAGCGACTTCGGGAAGCTCGACGTCAGGCGCCACTTGATCTCGGGCGAGGACTGCGCGATCGCCGGCGAGGCCACCGCGGCGGTCGCCGCCGCGCCTGCTGCCGACACTTTGAGAAAATCACGACGCTTCATCTTCAGGTCTCTCCTTGCTGGGGCGTTTCCCCTTAACTTCTCTTTTGCCGCCGCTCATTCCGGCGACGCGTTCGGGCCGCGTCGAACCGAAGGGGCTTGACTGCCGTGGGCCTTTAACACGGACGGGCCGCTTTCGGAACGCGACAATGGCATGACGGGGCTCTACGAAAGTCGCATGCCCCGACGGCCGCTTCAGGCCGCGGCGATGACGCCCTTGAGCTGGTCGCGGACCTGGCCCGCAATGGCGCGATAGATCGCCGCATGGGGACCGTCCGGCTCGCTGTCGACGACGGGATTGCCGGCGTCCGACGTGGCGCGAATCGCCATATGCAGGGGGATCTCGCCGAGGAACGGCACTCCAAGCTTTTCGGCCTCGTGCCGCGCCCCGCCATGGCCGAAGATGTCGGATTTCGTGCCACAATGCGGACACTGGAAATAGCTCATGTTCTCGACGATGCCGAGCACGGGCACGTTGACCTTCCTGAACATCGCAAGCCCGCGCCGGGCGTCGATCAGGGACAGGTCCTGCGGCGTCGAGACGATCACGGCGCCCTTCAGCGGCACGTTCTGCGCCAGCGTGAGCTGGGCATCGCCGGTGCCCGGCGGCATGTCGACCACGAGCACGTCGAGCTGGCCCCATGCAACGTCGCGCAGCATCTGCGTCACCGCCGACATCACCATCGGCCCGCGCCAGATCATCGCGGTCTCCTCTTCCACCAGGAAGCCGATCGACATGATGGCAAGGCCGAAGCGCCGCAGCGGAATCATCTTGCGCTCGCCGTCCAGCTCCGGCTTGTTGCGCAGGCCGGTCAGCCGCGGCACCGAGGGGCCGTAGATGTCGGCATCGAGCAGCCCGACCTTGAGGCCGAGGTCGCGCAGGCCGAGCGCCAGGTTGAGCGCGGTGGTCGATTTGCCGACGCCGCCCTTGCCGGACGCAACCGCGATGACGGCGGCAACGCCGGGGATTTCGGACTGCCGCGCCATCGGCGATTGGGCGCCGCCCTGCGGCGGCGGCTTGTGGGCATGGATCGGCTGCACGCCCGGCGCGCCGCGGCTCGGCTGTGGTGGTGGCGGAGGCGCCGAGCCCGCCTTGCGTTCGGCGGTCAGCGCCACCATCACGGTGGTGACGCCGGGAAGGCTGCGCACCGCGGCCTCGGCCTCGGCCCGGATAGGCTCCCAGGCCCGCGCCTCGGCGGCATCGACATTGATCGAGAAGAACACCTTGCCGTCGGAGGCGCTGATCGGGCTCAGCACATTGGCATTGGTGAGCGCAACCCCGCGCGGCGACTTGATCCGGGCGAGGCTGTCGAGAACCTGTTGCTGCGTCACGCTCAAAGCGCATCTCCCAAACGGGGCATGATCCGGTCAGATCAGGCCCAAGGCTTCAGGATGCCCCATTAGAGCGGAAACGACCAAAAGGCTACTGCCTGCCGATATCGTCAGCCATCTCGGCGGGCGCGGCGCCCTGCTCCAGGGCCGCCTCGTAGTTCAGCTCGATCATGACCCCGTTGGGGTCGTGGACGAAGATCTGCCAGAGGTCGCCGCCGGGCACCTGGCGGGAGTCGAACTTCATCCCCTTGGACGTCAGCCGCTGCTTCATGCCGTCGAACCCGCGACTGACGAAGGCGACATGGTGGACAACGCCGGAATCCGGCTTTTGCGGCTCCGAGGTCAGCGAAATATCGACGAGGTGCACCACCGCCTTGCCCTCGCTGTACATCCAGGCCCCCGGGAAGGCGAAATTCGGCCGGGGGCCTTTTTCCAGACCCAGCACGTCCTCGTAGAAGCGGACCGTCTCGGCCAGATTCCGGGTCCTTATGTTGAAATGATCGAGGACGCCAACGCTCACGCCGCCCAAGCCCGATGCCATGTTTCGCTCCCTTGTTTTGAAGTTCTTGAGGTCCGCCATCCTAGCACAGGAGGGCGCCAAACGAAGCCGTTGCCCTCCGCCCCTAAGGGTTTATGGTGCGCCCGATCCGCTCCAGGGCGGAACCCCGAAGATGCCGCCTGGGCGCCCCCCGCCCGGCTACAACCGTAAAACCCAAACTACGGACAAGGTACCACAATGGCTAAAGTCGCTTTCCTCGGTCTCGGCGTGATGGGCTTCCCCATGGCCGGACACCTCGTGAAAAAAGGGGGCCATGAGGTCACCGTCTACAACCGCACCGCGGCCAAGGCGAAGGAATGGGCGGACAAGTTCGGCGGCAAGACCGCGGCCACCCCGAAGGCCGCCGCCGAGGGCCAGGATTTCGTGATGTGCTGCGTCGGCAACGACAATGACCTGCGCTCGGTCACGATCGGCGCCGATGGCGCGTTCGCCGGCATGAAGAAGGGCGCAACCTTCGTCGACCACACCACCGCCTCCGCCGAGGTCGCGCGCGAGCTTGATGCGGCTGCGACCAAGGCCGGCTTCAAGTTCATCGACGCACCCGTGTCTGGCGGCCAGGCCGGCGCCGAGAACGGCGTGCTGACGGTGATGTGCGGCGGCGCCGAGGATGTCTATGCCGGCGTCGAGCCGATCATCACGGGCGCCTATGCACGGATGTGCAAGCTGCTCGGGCCCGCCGGCTCGGGTCAGCTGACCAAGATGGTCAACCAGATCTGCATCGCAGGCCTCGTCCAGGGTCTCTCCGAAGGCATCCATTTCGCCAAGAAGAGCGGCCTCGACGTCGCCGCCGTGATCGAGACCATCTCGAAAGGCGCCGCGCAGTCCTGGCAGATGGAGAACCGCTACAAGACCATGAACGAGAACAAGTACGATTTCGGCTTCGCGGTCGAATGGATGCGCAAGGACCTCTCGATCGCGCTCGCCGAAGCCCGCCGCAACGGCGCCAATCTGCCTGTCACCGCGCTGGTCGATCAGTTCTACGCCGAGGTCGAGAAGATGGGCGGCAAGCGCTGGGATACGTCGAGCCTGCTCGCGCGCCTCAATCGCTGAAACCTGACCATCTGAAACGACCTTGCTGATCGCGATCGCCGCCATCTTCGTTCTTGCCTATGCGGCGATCGCGCTCGAGCACCCGCTTCGCGTCAACAAGAGCGCCACGGCGCTACTCGGCGCGGGGCTATTGTGGACCATCTACGCGGTCGCGACCGGCGACCACGCGCTGGTCGGCCGCCAGCTCGACGAGTCCGTCGGCTCCACCGCGCAGATCGTCTTCTTCCTGATCGGCGCCATGACGATCGTCGAGGTGATCGATGCCCATGACGGCTTCGAGGTCATCACCTCCCTGATCCGCACCACGCGCCAGGTCACGCTGATCTGGCTGATCGGCTTCGTCACGTTCTTCCTCAGCGCGATCCTGGACAATCTGACGACCACCATCGTCATGATCTCGCTGATCCAGAAGCTGATCGCCCGCCGCGACGACCGCCTGCTGTTCGCCTCCCTCATCGTCATTGCCGCCAACGCCGGCGGCGCGTGGACCGTGATCGGCGACGTCACCACGACCATGCTGTGGATCGGCGGGCAGATCTCGCCGCTCAAGATCATGAGCGCGGTGTTCCTGCCCTCGCTGCTCAATCTGCTGGTGCCGCTCGCCTTCATCAGCTTCTCGCTTCGAGGCAAGACCATCGCACCGCCGCCGAAGGACAACGGGCTGCTGGCCGTCGATCGGTTCGAGCGCAACCTGATGTTCTATCTCGGGCTCGGCACGCTGATCGCGGTGCCGGTCTTCAAGGCGGTCACGCATCTGGCGCCGTTCATGGGCATCCTGTTCGGGCTCGGCGTGCTCTGGCTGGTCGGCGAGATCGTGCATCGCCACAAGGAGGAGCACGTGCGCCAGCCTCTCACGCTGGTGCACGCGCTGGCGCGGATCGACATGAGCTCGATCGTGTTCTTCGTCGGCATCCTGCTCGCGGTCGCCTGCCTCGAGCACGCCGGCCTGCTGTCGATGCTGGCGCGCTGGCTGGATGCCGCGATCGGCCGCCAGGACGTCATCGTGATCGTGCTTGGCCTGCTCAGCGCCATCATCGACAACGTGCCGCTGGTCGCCGCGACCATGGGCATGTACGACCTCGCGCATTATCCGGCGGACAGCTTCATCTGGGAGTTCATCGCCTATTGCGCCGGCACCGGCGGCTCGATCCTGATCATCGGCTCGGCCGCGGGGGTTGCCGCCATGGGCCTCGAGCGGATCGAGTTCCTCTGGTACGCCCGCCGCATCGCCGGCCCCGCGCTGGCGGGCTATCTGGCGGGCGCGGTGGTATACATCGCCCAGCATGCGGCCCTGCATTGACGGTGCCGGCCGGCTCCAAAATTAACGCCGGGTTAACGTAATTCTTTAGCTCCTTAAGTCACCTCTTAAGGATTTCTTGCCAGAGATAGAGAATGCAGAAGGCCCGCGCCCGGCGCGGGCAGGAATCGTTGTTGTTCGATGAGTAACCCCGCTGAAAAGCCTGAGGTAGTGCAGCTTCCGGCCGAGCCGGTGAGCGCTCCATCGGCGAGCAGCCGAAGGGCTGCGGCGCAGCGGGTGCGCGAGGCGCGCGATAAGTTAACGTCGACCAGCGGAACCCGGCCGGCCTTCGACGCCGAGATGCTGCGCCAATATGCCCAGACGCGGTTATCGGCCTCCTATGTCGTGATGCTGCTGGTGGTCGCGACCGGCGTACTCTTCGGCCTGTGGATGCAGCCGATCCCGGCCGCGCTCTGGACCGCCGGCATGCTCTGCATCCACGGTGCGATGATCCGCAGTTGCCGGCGTTTCCTGGTCGAGCCCGCCTCGCCCGCGGCCACGCGCGCCTGGCGGACCCGCTTCGTCGTGCTCGACCTGCTCTATGGCCTGTGCTGGATGGCGATCCTGATCCATCCCGTGCTCGACATGGTGACGGAAACGCTGATGATGTTCCTGATGCTGCTGGTGATCGCAGTATCGAGCATGCTGGCCGCGAACCTGCCGATCGCCGCCCTTGCCGCCACCGCGCCGGTCGCGGTTGCGATGGCGCTGAGCTTCGCGATGACCGGCTCGCTGGACAATTACATCCTGGCCGCGCTCGCGATTGCGGCCGAAGGCTATTTCGTGCTGCTGGCGCATCGCCTGCACTCCTCGACCTTCGCAACGCTCGAAGCGCGGGCCGAGAAGGACGCGCTGATCGGCGAGCTGGAACAAGCCAAGGCGATCTCGGACGAGGCGCGCCACCGCGCCGAATCCGCCAACGTCGCCAAGTCGCGCTTCCTCGCGCAGATGAGCCACGAGCTGCGCACGCCGCTGAACGCCATCCTCGGCTTCTCCGAGGTGATGAAGAGCGAGATCTTCGGCGCGCATGCGGTGGCGGTCTATAAGGAATATTCTGCCGACATCCATAATTCCGGCGTGCACCTGCTCAACCTCATCAACGAGATCCTCGACCTGTCGCGGATCGAGGCCGGCCGCTACGAGCTCAACGAGGAAGCGGTGTCGCTGGTCGGCATCGTCGCCGACTGCCATCATTTGATGAAGCTGCGCGCCTCCAGCCGCGGCATCACCATCCACGAGGTGTTCGAGCAGGCCATGCCGCGGCTCTGGGCCGACGAGCGCGCGATCCGCCAGGTCGTGCTCAACCTGCTCTCCAACTCGATCAAGTTCACCCCGCAAGGCGGCGAGATCTGGCTCAAGGCCGGCTGGACTGCGTCGGGCGGACAATATCTCTCGGTGAAGGATACCGGCTCAGGCATCCCGGAGGACGAGATCCCGGTCGTGCTCGCCTCCTTCGGCCAGGGCTCCAACTCGATCAAGTCGGCCGAACAGGGCGCCGGCCTCGGCCTGCCGATCGCCAAGAACCTGATCGACCTGCATGGCGGCACGTTCACGCTGAAATCGAAGCTGCGCATCGGCACCGAGGTGATCGTCACCTTCCCGCCGGAGCGCGTGATGAGCGCGCTGGCGCCGCTGTCGGACGATTCTCCGCCGCTGCAGCCCGAAGGGTCCGTCGTCCCCGACGAGAAACGCCGGCCGCGCCACAAGCCGATCATGAGCGCAGGCACGGGCTCGTAACCAGATGCTTGCAGACATGCCCGACAATCCTCCACTATGTCCGAATGAGCAAAGAAACGCCGTGCGTCGCCGTCTGCATGATCGATCCCAGGACCAAGCTGTGCTTCGGCTGCGGCCGCACCTTGCCGGAGATCGCGCGCTGGCACGCCATGGAAAGCGCGGAACGGCTCTCGGTCATGGCACTGTTGCCGGCACGCATGGCGGACGCCGGTTTGCAGCCGATCGCGGGATCTCCGAAACGCACCTGACCGGCCTGAGCGGTTGCGGCGGAGGTGCGCGATGATCCGCTTCCTCCTCGTCCTCGTCATGCTCGCCGGCACAGCGGGGGCCGTCGTCGCCTACGGCGACCCCGATCAGATCGCGCGCGCGAGCCACAAGGTCTCGCACATCTTCCGCGGACAGACCGCCACCCCGCCCCCCGCCGTGCAGATCCCGCGCGGCCAGGGCGGCGAATTCGCATTGCGGGCAAAGATCAACGGCGTCGCCGCACCGATGGTGATCGACACCGGCGCCACCTCCGTGGTGCTGACCTGGGAAACGGCGAAAGCGATCGGGCTGCCGCTCGAAATGCTCGAATACGACGTCGACCTGGAGACCGCAGGCGGCCACACCAAGGCGGCACGGCTCACGCTCGATCGTCTCGCCGTCGGCCATCTCGTCGAGAAATCGGTGCCGGCCCTCGTCGTGCAGCGCGGCCAGATGAAGACCAATCTGCTCGGCATGAGCTTCCTCGACCGCCTGGAGAGCTGGGGTGTGCGCGCCGACAAGCTGATGCTCACGGGCTATCCCGAGCTGCAGAGCAGCCACCGCCGCCCGCGCACGGCGGTGGACTAGGACATCACGATCGCCGCGAACGCTCCTCGAAGATATAGCCGAGGAAGTTCATCAGCACCTGCGCCGCGAGAATGCTCGTCACGCCGGCAGGATCGTAGGCGGGGGCAACTTCGACGAGGTCGATCCCGACGACATCGCCTCGCTTCGTGAGGCTCTGAAGGATCTCCATCACATCGTAATATTGAAAGCCGCCGTGGCTCGGCGTTCCCGTCCCTGGTGCGATCGAGGGATCGAAGCCGTCGATGTCGATCGTCACATAGTAGCGGGCGCCGTGTGGAATCCGGTCCAGGACGCCCTCGGCGCCGAGCTTGCGTGCCTGGCGGACCGAGAGGATGGTCGAGCCGCGCGCGCGCGCATCCTCATAACCTTCTCGGGCGGTCGACGACACGTTGCGGATACCGATCTGGGTCAGGCCGGTGACATGGTCCTGCTCGGCGGCGCGGCGCATGGGATTGCCATGGCCCTCGCGCACACCATGCCTCACGTCGACGAAATCGAGATGCGCATCGATCTGGACGACATGGATCGGGCCATGGCCGCTGAAGGCCCTGACGCAGGGAATGTTGACGGCGTGATCGCCGCCGAGGACCACGGGCAGCGCGCCGCGTTCGAGGATCTTCCGGACGGCTGCTTCGGCGTTGGCATGGCTCCTTGCCGTGTCGGTGTGGACGATGTCGACGTCCCCGACATCGACAATGCGCACCTTGTCGAGCGGCAGATAGGTGATGTCGTCCTCGTGATCATAGGCGCCGCCATGGCCGAAGGAGAAGAGCGTCGAGGCTTCGCGGATCGCGCGCGGCCCGAACCTCGCGCCGGAGCGGTATTGCGTGCCCATGTCGAAGGGCACGCCGAGCACGGCGACATCGGCGTCGAGCTTGTCCCACTCGAGGCAGACAGGCCGCTTGCCGAAGGTGGAATGCCCGACAAATGGCAGGTCCAGTCTGCCGCCCTCATACCCGTGTGCCATGTTTCCTCCGATCGGCGAATTGTCAGCTCCGGCAGAAGCAGATTCCGTTCCAGTTGACATGACGATTCCGCCGTAGCGATCGGCACCATCGATCAGCGCGCGATCGAGCGATGGCACGCCCGATGCATGGGCCCGAAACCGCTGCCGCCGCACGCTTGCGCAGGAGGCGGAGTCCGGAGACGACACGCATGATCGCCAATCCCGTCCGCTGGCCCGACGGCGCCAAGTGCGCCTGCTGCTTGACCTTCGACATGGATGCCGACAGCCTGATCCATGTCGAGCATCCCGGTGACGGCAATCAGCGCGTCTCGGGCATCTCCATGCTGCGCTATGGCCCCACCGTCGCGGTGCCGCGCATCGTCGAGACCTATCGGCAGCTCGGCATCAGGCAGACCTTCTTCGTTCCGGCCTGGTGCATCGAGCAATATCCCGCCGCCATCGAGGCGATGCTCGCCGGCGGCCACGAGATCGGGCATCACAGCTACATCCACGAGAACCCGCTCGACCAGACGCCGGACGCGGAATCCCATTGGCTCGACCTCGGCATCGACATCATCCGCAAGGCGACGGGACAGTCGCCGCGTGGCTGGCGGGCGCCCCTGTACAATTTCTCGCACCGCTCGCTGGACCTGCTGCTGGCGCGCGGCTTCACCTACGATGCTTCGCTGATGGGCGATGACGTGCCCTATGTCATCAAGAGCAGGGCGAACGGCGGCGAGCTGATCGAGCTGCCGACGCATTGGGGCCTCGATGACTGGCCGCAATATGTCCAATCCTTCGACCTCGACTACTTCATGCCCATACGCAGCCCCAGTAACGGCTTTGCGGCATTCCTCGAGGAGTTCCAGGCGGCCTACACCTATGGCGGGTTGTGGATACCCACGCTGCACCCGTTCGCGACGGGACGGCTCGCGCGCTGGCATGTGTTCGCCGGCTTCCTCGAGCGGATGGTCGCGCAAGGCGACGTCTGGTTCGCGCCGATGGAAGAGATCGCCGCGCATGTCCGGCGCGAGATCGACGAGGGACATTACCTGCCCCGCGTTGAGCTTCTTCCGCAATATGCCGAACCGGTCGGCCGGATCTTTCCACAACGCCAGCGGTAGATCGCGGGTGTGGCATTTCCGCTATTTACAAACCGCCTGGTCGGTTTATAACGATGACATTCCCGGATCGGGGTTGGACAAGCGCTGCTTCCCGCCGGAAGCGGCCAAGTGGGAGATGTGACCAATGACTGCCAGAGCCGCCTTACGTCGCCTGATGCGCGCCCTGCCCTTTGCCGCGACGATCGCCGCGGGCAGTGCCAGCGCTGCCGACCTTTCGCCGCGCTATGCGGCGCCCTCTTCCGCCTACACGGCACCGCAGCCGGTCTATTCGTGGACGGGCCTCTATGCGGGCCTCAACGCCGGCTACGCCGAGAGCGGCGACGATGCCTTCACCAACCTCGTCGGCGTGAGCGGCGGCAAGGTCAAGGGCGCCTTCGGTGGCGTGCAGATCGGCTACAACTATCAGCTCTCGCCGATGTTCGTGGTCGGCATCGAGAACGACTTCGAGGGTGGAGACATCAAGAACCACGACGCCCTCAACAGCGCCGCCGTGAGCATTCCCTGGTTCATGACCGGCCGGGCCCGCGCCGGCATCGCCACGATGGATTCACGGCTGTTGTTCTTCGGGACCGCGGGTCTTGCCGCGGGCGAATTGAAGGACGGCCCCATCAACAAGATGAAAATGGGCTGGACCGCGGGCGGCGGCGTCGAGTGGGCGTTCCTGCCGAAATGGTCGGCCAAGGCCGAGTATCTCTACACCGAGTTCAAGCACGACGATCTGCCGGACTGGAACGCTGCGAAATTCCACACGTTCCGCGTTGGCGTGAACTATCATTTCGACCTGTTCCGCTGATTGCGGATCGACGACGGGGCCGGATCTTGCGATCCGGCTCCTTATTCATGATGGGCGCTGTTAAGCAGCCGCCTCCGCCGGCACGCGCGCACCGACGCGCGCGATCGCATCGCGCAGCACGCCGAGACCTGCGCCCGGCTTGACACCCTGCTCGGCGAGATGCCGGCGGAACGCACGTGCGCCGGGAACCGCGTGGAAGGCGCCGACGAAATGCCGCGTGATGGCGTGCAGCCGCGTGCCGCGCGCGAGTTGCTCCTCGATGTAGGGCATCATCGCCTCGAATGCGTCCTGCATTGTCGCATGCGGCGCAGCCTCGCCGAAGATCTCGGCATCGACAGAGAGCAGCCGCCACGGCTCCTGATAGGCGGCCCGACCGAGCATCACACCGTCGACATGTTCGAGATGCGTTTTCGCCTCGTCGATGCCCGGGACGCCGCCATTGATGATGATAGGCACGTCCGGCATCGCACGCTTGAGACGATAGACGCGATCATAATCAAGCGGCGGGATGTCGCGGTTCTCCTTCGGCGACAATCCATTGAGCCAGGCTTTTCGAGCATGCACGATCAGCGCGTCGCAGCCGGATGCAGCCACCGCACGCGCGAGCGTATCGAGCGCCATTTCAGGATCCTGATCATCGATGCCGATGCGGCACTTCACCGTGACAGGAACGGCAACCGCACGCTTCATCGCATCGACGCACCGCGCCACGAGCTCCGGCTCCGCCATCAGGCAGGCGCCGAAGCGGCCGTCCTTCACGCGGTCGGACGGACAACCGACATTGAGATTGATCTCGTCATAGCCAAACTCCTCGCCGATCCGCGCCGCCAGCGCGAGCTCGCGCGGATCCGAGCCGCCGAGCTGAAGCGCCACCGGGTGCTCGATCGCATCGAACCCGAGCAGCCGGTCCCGGTCGCCGTGGATGACGGCGCCGGTCGTCAGCATCTCCGTATAGAGAAGCGCCCGTCGGGTGAGGTGACGGTGGAACACCCGGCAATGCCGGTCGGTCCAATCCATCATGGGCGCTGTGGAAAATCTCCAGCGTAAATCATTCATCTAATTGATATATTACATCTCCAATCGATCCTGCAAGGGACGAACCAAACTGAGAAATCCGGCACACCGTCCTTGCACTGCCGCGCTATGTGCCGGCACACGTTTTCGCAACGCTCTGGCCTATCGCGTTGCGAGCAGGATTCGTGTTCTCTCGTCTTGGAAGTACTGAATCAGAAAACGTCGGTATCCACAGGGGGCAAAGCGCAATCGCAGGTACCGTCGCCACGCGAAAGGCTTGAAAGTCGGCGTGGCGCATCGGCGGCGCCCTTCACCCCCGAGAAACCTGATCCGAGGTATTCGTACCTGCCCTAGATCACCTTCACCTGGTTCGGGTTGCGCGCGGGGTCGCCCCAGAACGCATCGTTCTCGTATTTGCGCCAGAGATCGCCCGGCAGCACGGTTTTGCGACCCGGGGATTCCACGCGCTTGCCGACCTTGTGCAGACCCGGCGTACCGATCCTGCGGTCGAACTCTTCGGCGTCGAACTCGATGTTCTGGAAATCATGCGCCAACGGCTTCTCGCCGATGAACTCGTAGACCGCCGCGATCGCCCGTTCCGGCTGGCTGGTCAGCGTCTCATAGGTCAGCGCCAGCAGGCACGCGGTCTGCTCGCCGCAAAAAGCTTCGCGTAGCGCATTCCAGGCAAAGCCGACCATGCCGTTGGGGGCCGCCAACCCTTCGACACGCGAATACACCGTGCCGCCCGGCTCGAAATTGAAGATGCCCGACGGCTGATACTTGTTCTTGCGAATGAGCCGTTCGACCGAATCCAGGATCCAGGGAATGTGGCGCACGCAGCAGATCACCTTGGCGCGCGGAAACAGCTCGGTGATCAGCGGCAACCGCGCGCACCAATTGCGGTTGGTGTCGAACACCACATGTCCCTTCGGCAGGTCGGCGTAGTAGGTCGAGAAGATCGCCTTGACGAGCTCCCGGCGCTGCTCGTCGGTGATGAAAATCGCGGTCTCGTTGCTCATGCTCATGCTGCGCAGCATGCCGTCGACCAGCGAGCCAACCGGTCCGGTCATCCCGGCGCGAAAGCGCGGGTTCTGCCGCAATATGGCCGACAGCAGCGTCGAGCCCGCGCGCGGAAGTCCAGAGATGAAATGGATATCGCCTTGCATGATCCTGCAAACCTGACCGGAGATTCGTGACTAGACTACCAGAAAATCCCGCTGCTGCAGCAGGTTCGGGCTGATACCGTTCAGCGTGACCGAGTGAAGGGCATCGAGCGCGATTACGGTATCGGCCGGGTTGCCGGCGTTGTGGGGATCGGCCGTGATCGCAGCCAGCGCTGCCGCCGCGTCCGCATAGACGGACTGGCTGAGCTGCAGAACGTCATGCGCCACGTCGAAATTGCTTATAGTCGCTGTGGCCGCCACCTGCGAATTGGACTGGAACACGTATGTATCGTTCGTACCCGAGGCCGTGAGCGCGGCGTTGGCCCCCTGCACCGTGACCGTGTGCGATCCGTCATTGTTGGTGACGTCCTGCGCGACCACGGCGCCATTTGCGTCATAGCTGACCAGAGACTTGGCGTAAGGCGGATTGGCGCCGAGATTGAAACTGGCGACCGTCTCATTGGCCGTCGACGGCGTCAGCAGCGTGTTCAGATGCGCATCATCCGTCGGCGTCGTGTTCTGGAATTCGATTTCCAGCGGGCCTGAGCCGACGCCCTGCACCAGGATATGCGCTGTACCGCCAGTGACGGTGACAGCGATGTCGGTGTCGTGGCCGCCGTTGACGGTCGAGACCGTCACCGCATTGGGATCGACGCCTTCGATATGGATGCGGTCGTGCTCGCCGCTGCCGGTTGCCCACGAGAAGTCGGTAATCTTGTCGGTCACGCCAGCGGCAAGATCTGTTCCACGGAAGAAGAACACGTCGTCGCCCGTCCCGCCGGTGAGACTATGCGCGCCGCTACCGTAATGGATCACGTCGCTGCCCGAGCGATCCGGGCCGGCGGTGACGGTCGTGGTGTTTGCCGCAGAATCGTAGACGAAATGGAAATCCGACAGCGTCGCGATATCCTCGCCGGTCACCGCAAGGCTGATCGATCCGGTGGCGCCGCTCAACACCAGCACCCCATTGCTGTAGCTCTCGCTGGTGGCATGGAAGCCATCAACGACGATCTGGTCACGCGTGCCGAAATGCTCGATCGCGTTGACGGGCGCGTTGGCCGCGCTGAATTCCAGTGCGGCATGGCCCGCCGCAGAGAAGTCGATCGCGCCGGACCCTGCCGCACCGTGCGCGGTCAAATCGAGCGTGCCGTTCTCGATCGTGACGCCGCCGGTGAAGGTGTTCGTTGCCCCCAGCACCAGCGTTCCCTCGCCATCGAGCAGCAGACGTCCCGCGCCGGTCTGGCCGCTGGCATCATGCGAGCCGATCATGTCGGCGATCACGTCGCTGATCGTGATGATGTGCGTCGCATCCGGCGCAAAGGTGATGGTCTGGTTGCCCTGAAGGAAGATGCCGCTGCCGAATGCCGAGCCTGCATGGGCGCCGGTCCAGGTCACGGCGGTGCCGCCAGTCACGCCGCCGTTCCGCTCGCTGCCGGAGCCGGCGAAGATGAGCGTGCCGCCCTGCTGCACGAAGATCGCGCCGCCGGCGCCGAGACCACCGCCGCCATAGGCGCCCGTGCCTCCGGCGCCGCCGCCAAAGCCGCCCGCACTGCCATAGCCGCCACCACCGCCGCCGCCGCCGAAACCACCGGCGCCGCCGCCATGCTGGCCGGCGCCGCCGCCGCCACCGAAGCCGCCGGCGCCGCCATATCCACCGATGAAGGACGGCCAGATAAAACCGCCGCCGCCGCCACCGCCGCCGAAGCCGCCCGCACCGCCCGTGGCGATCGTGCTGCTGCCATTGACGGTGCCGACACCGCCCCCGATGCCACCGCCGCTGCCCGGGTTGCCGTATCCAGAAAAGCCGAAATAGCCCGCGCTGGTGTAGAATCCGATACCCAGACCGCCGCCGCCGCCCTGTGCACCGCCAAGATAGGCCGGGTTCGTGCCGACGACCTGTCCGCCACCTGTGGCCGCGCCCACTGCGATGCCGGCACCAGCGCCTGTTCCTGTGTAATAGGGCCGCGGATGGCTGGCGCCGGATGCATGAATGCCAATTCCGCCACCGCCCTGGAAACCGCCGGCACCGCCGAGTCCGCCGCCGCCGCCATAAAGCCCAACACCCATGTAACCGAACGCGCCGGTGCTGTTGCCGCCGATTGCCTTGTCGTTGGCGAAATTGACGTTGGACAGCGTCACCGTGCCTGCCGATGCGATGAACAGGCCGCCGCCGAGGCCGGCGCCGCCGCCGCCACCGAAATTGCTGTCGCCGCCCTTCGCCACGGCATTGATGATTCCGAGATCGTCGATCTCGACGCTGCCGGCGTAGACGAACAGACCCGGGAGGCCGTGAGCGTCGAGCACATGGCCATGGCCGGCGATGGTGAGCGAGGCGCCCGGCGGAAGATTGAAGGCCGGCAACTGATCAGCGAGCTGCAGATCACCGACGACGTCGAACGTGTAGTGCGCGCCGTTCTGTGCGCTCGCGCCGGAGACGTCGATCGCCGCGATCGCCTTGGCGAGATCGGCCGCCGAGGTGATGGTCCAGGTGTTCGCAACTGGTGTGACCGTGACGTTCGAGCCGGCCGAGGCCGGTCCCGTGATGCCGTCGATGGTCGTCGCAGTGACCGTAATGCTGTGCGCGCCGCCGCTGACCGACTGGAACTCGCTATAGATGTCGAAATGACCTGATACATCGACCGCGCCGGTGCCGATCACCGTGGTGCCATTGTCGGCATAGAGCTTGATGATGGTGCCGGCCTCGCCGCTGCCCTTCACCTCGACGCGCCCGACCGCGTCGGACACCGAGAGCACGGACGCGACGGCGGGCGCGGCAGGCGCCACGCTGGCATCGAACGCGGCCCCAGGGCTGGCGTGACCGAGGCTGTCGGTCTGGATGACCGTGACGTGCTGGAGGCCGGGGCCGAGCAGCGCGCCCGCAGCCGGGTCGGTCGTCACGTCGAAATGACCTGATGCGTCGACCGTGCCGGTGCCGATCACGGTGTTGCCGAGCATCAGCGTGATCGTGTCGCCCGGCTGGCCCGAACCCTGGAGCTCGATGACACCGTGATCCGCGGCGACCCCGACCTGGCTGATGCCGGTGACCGGAGCCGGATCGACATACATCGCAAAGCCGGTCGACGGCGCGCTGACGTCGGCGCCGGCCGCATCGGTGGCGGTCAGCGTATGATTGCCGTTCGCGAGCGCCACCGTGGTCGTGATGGTGAAGGTGCCGTCGGCTGCCACGATACCTGTGCCGATCGCGGTTGTGCCACCATCGGCATAGAGCGTGATGGTCTCGCCGACATGCTGGCCGGTGCCCTTGACGATGAAATCGTGGCTGGCATCGATCTGTGTCGCGACCAGCGGCGCCACCGAGGTGATGACGGGCGCCTTCGGCGTCACGTCGATCGCAACGCCCGCCGAGACGGGGCTCGTCAGATTGCTGCTATTGGTCTCGGTCGTGGTGATGACGTGGTGACCGCCGGGCGCATCGACGCTGAAATCGAAATGCCCGGTCTGATCGACCACACCCGAGCCCAGCAGCGTCGTGCCGTCGGCATAGACCTTGACGGTCTCTCCCGCCTCGCCGGTGCCTTGAATTTCGATCGTCTGCGGCGCCGTCGCGATGACGGCCGAGATCACCGGCGCAGTCGGCAGGACGGTGACGTTGAACGCGGTGGAGAGCGTGCTGGTCAGGCCGTCGGCGTCCGCTGCCGTCGCCCGCAAGGAATGGACGCCCTCGGCGAACGTGGCGGTGGTGACGATATCGAAAACGCCGGCGCCATTGGCGACGCCTGATCCGACCACCGTGCTACCCTCATAGAGCGTGACGGTGCTGCCCGCCAGCGCATTGCCCTTGATCTCGACGGTGCCCCCGTTGACGCTCTGCCCGACGATCGAGGTGATCACGGGTGCCTGCGGATCGACGTGGAACGTGAAGGGGAGCGCCTGGTCGCTTATCAGGTTTGCGGAATCCTGCGCCAATGCGAGCAGCGTATAGTTGCCGTGGCCGATCGGCTGGGTCGCCGTGAAATCGAAATGGCCCGTGGCATCGGCCCTGCCGGAGCCGATGTACTGATCGCCGGACTGGTTGCGGACCCAGATGTTGATCGTGATGTTGGGATCGGCGCTGCCTGCCACCTCGATCCTGGCACCGTCGAGCGGCTGCCCGACCACCGCGATCACCGGGGCTTTCGGATGGACGTCGAAGGCGAGCACGCCCGACGGCGGGCTGACGAGGCCTTGCGCGTTTGTCTCGGTCACATTGAGCGTGTAGTGGCCGTCAGGCAGGTTCGGCGTGACGAAGTCGTAATTGCCGCTACCGTCCGTTGCCGTGGTGTATGTCAGGGAGCTGCCGCCGGGCCCGCTGAGATGCAGCGTGACCGTCTGGTTCGGCTCGCCGCTGCCCTGCAGATGCACGCCGACATTGGTGGCCAGCGTCGTCTGTCCGGGCGCCAGCGCGATCGACGGGGCGCTCGGCAGCACGTCCACGATGAGCGAGGTCGTGATCGGGGCTTGGCCGGCGACCGTCTGCGTTGCCGTAACATGATACTCGCCATCGGCAAGCGCCGAGGTCGAGAACGTGAAACCTCCGGAGCCATCCGGCGTAGCGGTACCGACCTGATTGCCGTCGATGAAGATCTGGACGGTGCTGCCCGGCGCCCCGCTGCCGCTGAGCACGACCTGGTTGCCGTTCAGCGGCTGGCCGACGAGCGTGATGTTCGGCGCGATGATCCCGGTCAGCGCGATGCCGCCGTTGTAGGCCGTCACGTTGAACTGGGTGGTCGAGTAATTGAAGCTCGGGTCGAGATGAAGCTGGGCGCTGTGCGTGCCGTCGCTGATCGTGAGCACATTGCCGGCGCCGAGCGTCGCAGTCGCGCCGGCGGCAAAGCCGGCCAGCTTGATCGTGTCGCCGGGGAGGAAGCCGTCGATCTCGTTGAGCGGCGTGGCGCCCTGATCGATGATCAGGGTCGCCTGCGCACCCGACTGGAAGGTGATCGCGCCGCTCCCGGCCGCACCGGCTGCGGCCAGCTCGACCGTGCCGTGCTCGGCGAGTCGAACACCGCCGGTCACGGTCTCCGTAACGGCGATCGTGAGCACGCCATAGCCGGCCGCGCCGAAGTAGCCGGCGCCGCTGAAGCCACTCGAAGTGACGGTGTAGGTGGCCGAACCCGACACGGTCAGGGAGTCGTTGATGAGCGAAGCAGGCAGCGTCAGCGCGCTGCTGCCGGTGATGTCGATGATCGTTGCTGCGATCGCGTCCAGCACGACCGTGCCGGCGCCGTCGATATGGAGCGTGCCGGTCATGTTGCCGGCGATCGAATCGGAAATATGGATCGTCTGCCCGAGCGAGGGAGCCAGCGTGACATTGCTCGATGCGGTGAAGAGGCCCGCGCCGATGCCAGCGCCGTTGGCGCCGGCGTTCCCACCCGCGCCGCCGAGGCCGCCCTGCACCGCGTTGCCGGCAACGGATGTGCTGCCGCCAATGGTCAGCGAGCCGCCGGAGGCGACGAAGATGCCGCCGCCAAGGCCGGCGCCGCCGCCACCGCCGCCGCCGTGCTCCCTGTTGTTGCTGTCAGATCCGGCTCTGCCGCCGGCGCCTGCGCCGTAGCCGCCGGAGCCGCCCGGATATTGAAACTGTAACTGCCAGGGACCATATCCGCCGCCGCCGCCGCCACCCAGGCCGCCGCCGCCGCCGAAGCCGCCGCCCGACGTGTTCCAGTTGCCGCCATCGCCGCCCGTCTTGATTCCGGTCAACCCACCATTGGTGGCGCCGCCACCGCCGCCCCGGGATCCGAAATTGGAGTAAAGCCCTTGGCCAGCGCCGCCATTGCCACCGACGGCCTGATTGCTCAGCACGTTGACGTTGGTCAGCGTCGCCGAGCCGCCACTGCCGATGTAAAACGCACCGCCCGCGCCGAGACCACCGCCGCCGCCGCCGCCAGCCGCCGCCGCGTGGCCGAGATTGGTGATGCCGGCATAGCCGTCCTGACCGCGCTCGACCATGTGCTGCATGGTGACGTTATCAAAGGTGACGACGCCGGACTGAACGGTGAAGCCGCCATAGAGGTTGCCGCCGTCGATGGTGTGGCCGTTGCCTTCGAAGGTCAGCGTGTCTCCGGCCGCGATCGTCAGGAACGGCAGCACCGCGCTCAGGTTCAGGTCCGCGGTGAGATTGATCACGTAGTTGACGGGCAGACCCGAGATCGGATTCCCGTCGATGGTCTGGATCGCGGTGACGAGTTCGGCCGCCGTCGAGACGTTGTAGACCGGCTTGATCGTCAGCGTGCCGGTGCCGGTGTGGGTGATGGCCTGCTGGCCGTGGAATTCGCCCTGCAACAGCACATTGCCCGCCCCCGACACGTTGATGGCGGTGGCCGTGATGTCGTTGAGCACGGTGACATTGCCGGAGCCGGAAATGTTGAGGACGCCGGTTCCGATGCCCTGCGTCAGCACGACGATGCCGGACGCGTAGATGTTGAAGGTGCCTTGCGTGCCGGCGACGAACTGATCGATGGTGAGTGTTTGTCCGGCGTTGGACGTCAGGCCGATGGTGCCGCCGTAGTTGAAGATATCGTTGCCGATGCCCTGGCCCGCCGTCCCGCTGGTACCCCATAGGCTGCCGCCGCCGGCGCCGCCCGTTGCACCATTGTTGGAGAAGGTCCAGTCGGTGATATTCAGTGCACCGCCGGAAGCGACGAAGACCGCGCCACCGAGGCCCGCGCCGCCGCCACCACCGCCGCCGCCGCCTCCGCCACCAGAGGTTCCAGTGCCGCCCATGCCGGCGCCGTAGCCGCCGGCGCCGCCACCGCCGGGCGGAAAGGATGTGACCGGACTACGCCCGCCACCGCCACCGCCACCGCCACCGCCGAAATCGCCGCCGCCTCCGTTGGCGGTGAAATGACCACCCGCCCCGCCATAGCCGAATCCCAGCTGGCCCGGGCTCGATGCGCCTCCCGTCGTAACGCCCTGGTCGCCATTCGGCACGCTCGGTGCGTAGATGCCGCCCTGACCGCCATGTCCGCCGAAGACATGATTGTCGGTGAAAGCGACATCGGTCAGTGTCGCCGAGCTGCCGGCACCTATGAACAGCGCGCCGCCCGCACCGAGTCCGCCACCGCCGCCGCCATACTTCGACGCAGTTCCCGGTGACGACCCGTCACCGCCGTGCCGGACGAAGTCGGCGACGGTCAGATGATCGATCGTCACGTCGCCGGATCGCAGGACGAAGCCGGAATAGGTGGCGGCGCCGTCGATCTCATGGCCGAGGCCATGGATCGTCAGCGTGTCGCCGCTGGCGAGATTGATGTCGGGCAGCGCGCCGTCCAGCGTGAAGCTTCCGACGATGTCGATCTCGTAGTTCTGGTTGGTGGCGGAGAACACACCGCCGACGCTGATCTCGTTGATCGCACGGACGAGCTGCGCCGCGGTCGACACACGGTAGACCGGCGCCTCGTTGAGGATGACCTCGGTGCCGCCGGCACCATCGGACACCAGCACGAATCCGTGCGGCGCGATATTCTGCTGGGCTGGATCGAAGTGGATGGTCGCAACCGGCGCGCCACCGGGGCCCGTCAGCGTCAG
This sequence comes from Bradyrhizobium sp. CCBAU 45389, assembly GCF_028128625.1. Classification (NCBI taxonomy): domain Bacteria; kingdom Pseudomonadati; phylum Pseudomonadota; class Alphaproteobacteria; order Hyphomicrobiales; family Nitrobacteraceae; genus Bradyrhizobium; species Bradyrhizobium sp. CCBAU 45389. The sequence goes on from NZ_LBIY01000002.1 coordinate 326,945, forward strand.
CACGTTGTTGACGAAGCTGCCGATGCCCGTCGCGTTGATCGTCGCAAGATCGATCGTGTCGCCGACGCCGAAACCGTGCACGACGGCGCTCGGCATCGCGCCTGTGACGGACAGGGTCTGCATCCCCGTGCCGAAATTGATCGATTGAAGGCCAGACAGCCCACCGTTGAAGGCGGCGACATTGTCGCCGTCGCCGAGATCCAGTGAGCCACCGAGCGAGACCGAGGCGGTGAAGGTGACGGTGATGATCTGGGCCCCGAACGCGAGATCACCGTTCCCGGTGAACGCATTGCCGAACGTGCCGGAATGGGCAATGACGAGGTCGCCATTGTCGACGACCGCTCCGCTGCCGAGCGTGCCCTGCCCGCCAAGCGTGAGCTTGGCGCCCGCATCGATCGTGGTGCCGCCGACATAGGAATTGGCGCCGTCGAACTCGACGGTGCCCGGTCCCTTGATCTCGATCGAGACACTGCCGCCGTTGCCGCCCTGGTCGGCAATCCCGTCGGCAATCGTGATCGCATTGCCGGACGTCGGCGCGAGAACGATCGACTGATTGCCCTGGAAGAAGATGCCACTGCCGAGCCCCTGGCCAGCGCCGGGCATATCGTACAACTGATGAGCAGCCTGGATCGCGCCCGCAGCGCCGCCGGCGACGGAGCCGCCGGACAGCGAGCCGCTCTCGAGGATCAGGGTGCCGCCTTCCTGGACGAAGACCCCGCCGCCGGCGCCAAGGCCGCCGCCGCCGACGTCGCCGATCCGCGACTGGAATGTCCCGTCGGCAAGATAAGCGAGCGCGACGCCGCCATTGCCGGCGCCGAATCCGCCGAGGCCATCGTGACCGCGGAGCCCGCCGCCACCACCGCCGCCGCCGAAGCCGCCATTGCCGCCGGCACTGTTGGCGCCGCCGCCATAGGAGTCATTGCTGTTGTAGCCGCCACCGGCACCGCCGCCGCCGCCGAAGCCGCCCTGTGCACCGGGGCTTCCGGCTTTCAGGTTAGCGAGAAAGGCGCCGCCGCCGCCGCCACCACCGCCAAAGGCGCCGGAGGCCGGGGACGATCCGCGATACGACGTCGCTCCTGCGCCGCCTCCGCCCGGAAGATTCGACAGGCCGAGCCCGCCGCCGGCGCCACCCGCATAGCCCCAGCCGGTCAAGCTCTGGTAGTGATTGAGATGGTACACCCCGGTCGTGGAGCCGGCGGCTCCATCGATGCCCATGCCGCCGCCGCCGGCGCCGCCCTGAAATATCCGGCCGGCCGGGTTGACGCCACCACCGTCGCCGCCATGGGCCGCGTTGTCGAGGAAGGTCACGTTGGCGATCGTCGCCGACGCGCCGGCCGCGACGAACAGGCCGCCGCCAAGTCCGGCGCCGCCGCCACCACCGCCGATGCCGCCATCGCCGCCTTGCGCCAGCGTGTGCGCGATCGTGAGATTCTGGATTCTCACATTGCCGGCGTATTCGAAGAAGCCGCGATGGGCGCCGGCGCCGTCGAGCTTGAAACCTGCGCCATCGATCAGCAGCGAGCTGCCGGTGTCGAGATTGATGGCCGCGAGCTGCGTCGAGGCCGCGAGCGAGGCCAGCGAAATGTCGCTGGCAAAGTGGATCGTATAGGCGACGTTCTTCGCGTAGGACGTGCCGCCTTGGCTGATCGCGGTGAGCGCCGCGCTGAGCTCTGCGGCGGAGCTGACGTTGAAGGTGGTCTGGATGGCGACGACCTTGGTGCCGCCCTGACCGTCGCTCGTCACGCCGAACGGGCCCAGCGTCTGCGCCGGATCGAAATGCAACGTCGCGACAACGGCGCCGCCGGCGTCCTTCAACGTCACGACGTTGCCGGCATCGACGGAAGCCGTGGTCGCCACCACCGACCGGAGGTCGATGACGTCGCCATTGGCAAAGCCCGTGATGGTCTGGGTCGGCACGCCGTGCTCGAACACGGCCGTCCCGCCCGACGTCCCGAAATTGATCGTGCCGCTGCCGGTGATCGATCCGGCGAAATCTGCGTTCGCGGCATTGATGGTGACGGTGCCGTTGTTGACCACCGTGCCCTGGAAGATCGCGGACGCGTTGATGTTCAGCGCGCCGTTGTCGGTGACGGTGTTCGCAAAGGTCGTCGCCGCATTGACGTTCAGCGCGCCGCTGTCGATGACCGTGCTCGCGAATGTCGTAACAGCATTGACGTTGAGCACGCCGCTGTCGGTGACCGCGCCGGCAAAGGTCGTTGCCGCGTTGACGTTGAGGACACCGCCGTCGCTGACCGTGCTGGCAAACGTCGTTGCAGCGTTGACGTTCAGGGTGCCGTTGTCGGTGACCGCGCCCGTTCCCAGCCCGCCGGCCGCCTCGATGTTGAGCGTGGCGCCGGCGTCGACGGTGGTCGTGCCGACATAGCTGTTCGCCGCGGCGAAATGTACGATGCCGCTACCGGAGATCTCGACATTGCCGGTGCCGCCATTGCCATGCTGATCGGCGATGACGTCGGAGATCGTGAGATCATCGCCGGAGGCCGGCGCGAAGGTGACCGTCTGGTTGCCCTGGATGAAGATGCCGGAGCCGAGCGCCTGGCCGCCTTGCGCAGCCGTGCCGATGGTCCCAGCGGCGCCGCCAGCGACGGTTCCTCCCGACAGCGAGCCGCCGCCGACGATGAGATGTCCACCTTCCTGGACGAAGATGTCACCGCCGGCGCCAAGACCGCCGCCGCCAACCCCAAGCAGACCGGAGCTGCCATGGCCGCCACCGGCGCCGCCGCCATAGCCGCCGGCGCCGCCAAAATATCCGCCGCCTCCGCCACCACCGAACCCGCCGGCGCCGCCGGTGGTGTGCAGTCCGGCCGAGCCGCTCGCCCCGCCGCCACCGCCGCCGCCGAAGCCGCCATTGCCGCCATTCGTGCCCAGCCGCGAGATTTGGGACGTATCGATGGCGTTCATGTAGCTGTAGAAGCCGCCACCGCCGCCACCGCCGAACCCACCGGTTGCAGCCGGCGTGTAGTTGGTGAAGCTTCCGCCGGTCCACGCGCCGCCGGCGCCGCCATGCGCAAGCCCAGCTTGGCCGGGAATGTTGAGTCCGACGCCGCCGCCGGCCGTACCGTCGAACGCCGTTGCGACGTAGGTGGAATGGCCTTGCGGCCCTCGTGTCGCGTCGTGCTGATATTGTCCGGTGTTGGCGCTGGCGGACGATCCCATGCCGCCGCCGCCGGCGCCCCTGTTCGCGCCACCGTCGAGGCTGCCGCCGTTGCCGCCGACCGCCCTGTCGCCGCTGAAGCTGACGTCGCTGATCGACACCGTCGCGCCCGCCGCCACGAACAGGCCGCCGCCCAATCCGGCGCCACCGCCGCCGCCCTGCGTGCCTCCGGCGCCGCCCTGCGCCAGCGTGTGGTTGATGGCGAGATTGTCGATCGCGACATTGCCGCCGTAAACGAACAGGCCGCGATAGACGTTGCCGCCATCCAGCGTATGCCCGCCGCCATGGATGATGAGCGAGCTGCCGCTGGCCAGATTGATCGCCGTCAGGTTGGTGCCCAGCGAGGCAACCGAAATGTCGGCCGCGAGCTCGATCGAATAGCTGCTGTTGACAGCGGCCGCCGAGCCGCCCTGGCTGACCGCGAGCAGCGCCGCATTGAGCTCGGCCGCATTATGGACGGTGTAGACGTTGGCCGGCCTGATCACCGTGCCGGTGCCTGAGGCATCCGTCGTAGACACGAAGCCGTAGGTCGCGCCGCTGAAATGCAGAGTGGCGGTGTTGGTGCCGTCGGTCACCGTCAGGATGCCGGTCGCCGCATCGAACGATTGCGAGAACTGCGCGGAGTTGTGGTTGATCCCGGCGAGGTCGATCGTATCGGTCGCGCCGCTGAAGCCGGTGATGGTGCCGGCGAAGCTGGCGGGATGATCGATCTTCAGCGTTCCCGACGTACCGCTGAACGTGATCGTCTGCCCGGCGCCGACATTGCCGCCGAACTCGACCGTTCCGTTGTCGTCGACGATCACGGCACCCGACCCGGTGACGTTGCCGGCCACCAGCAGCGTGCCGCCGCTCTCCGCCTTCAGCGTGCCCGAATTGGTGACGCTGCCGGCGAGATCGAGCGTGCCGGCCTTGGCATCGATCGTTCCGGTGTTGGTGAGCGCGGTCGAGATCGCCGTGGTGCCGCCGCCGGTTTTTTCATAGCTGCCGGCGACATTGACCGTACCGGTGCCCGCGCTGGAGGCAATGTTGAAAGCCGTGCCGCTGGCGGACGCATCGGTGAAGGTGACGCCGGCGTCGATCTTGAGCACCGCGCCGTTGTTGAGTTGCAGCGTATCGCCGGAAAACGCCCCGCTCTGCGCGGAGCCGTGCAGTTCCAGCGTTCTGCCGTCGAGCGTGAACGTCTGGTTGTTGGCATTGAAGAACGTCGCAAGTCCGTTGACGACCGTCGCGCCGCTGCCGCTCTCGGTGCCGCCGGTGAACGTCGCCCCGTTGGCGTCGGTCAGCGTGCCGGTGCCGGACAGCGTGCCGCCCGACTGGCTCAGGCTGTGGATGGTCTCTGAGACGGCGCCGAGATCGACATTGCTGGTGATGACGAAGTCGCTGTTGACGGCGACATTGACGGTCATTCCCGCCGTGGTCAGGCTGCCGTCGGTCGCAGTGACCGTAAAGCTCGCGGCGGGATTCTGGGTCCCGTCGTTGACGAAGATCACCTGGCCCGCCGCGAGCTGGGCCTGAGTGAAGCTGGTGATCGCGACGCCAGGCGCGCTCGACAGCGCCACATAACCGTGAACGGTGCTGCTGACATTGAACGTCAGCTGGCTCGCCGTATTGTCGATATCAGCAGCGCTGAGGTCGGCGGTGGTGATCACCGTCGACGTCCCCTGCAGCAGCGAGGCCGCCGCGTCGCCGGAGAGCACCGGCGCATCGTCGGTGCCGGCAATCGTGATGGTGATGACCTGCGTGCTGCCGGCCGTCGTGGTGACGGTGAAGGTGTCGGTAAGAGCGGCGCCGGCATTCAGCGCCTGGACCGTGGCATTGCTGTTGTTGAGCGTGTAGGTCCACACTCCACCTGACGTCAGGACGTACGTCCCATAGCCGCCGGTGCTGGCCGTCGCGGAAGCAACCGCGACAAAAGCCCCCGTGGCGGTCGTCAGCGTGCCGGTGGTGACCGGCGTTCCCGGCGTGCCGTTGTTGACGCCGCCCGCCTCGGTGACCGCGCCGGTGATTGCACCGGTCACCGCGGCCGTATCGTGAGCGCCATTGATGGTGATCGTCACCACCTGCGCGGTGCCATCGATGGTGGTCACCGTGAACGTGTCGGTCAGAACAGCGCCGACATCGAGCGCCTGCACCGTCGGATTGTTGTCGTCGAGCGTGTAGGTCCACACACCGCCCGAGGTCATCGTGTAGGTGCCATAGCCGCCGGCGCTCGCCGCCGGCGTGCCGACCGCGGTGAACGTATTGGCCGGATTGTCGACGTCGCTGTCGGTCAGCGTGCCCGTTGCGACCGGCGTTCCCGGCGTGCCGTTGTTGATGCCGCCCGCCTCGATCACCGCGCCGCTTGTGGTGCCCGACACCACCGCCGCGTCATTGGCGCCGTTGATGGTGATCGTCACCACCTGCGCGGTGCCGTCGATGGTCGTCACGGTGAACGTGTCGGTCAGCGTTGCGCCGGCGTTGAGCGCCTGCACCGCGGAGTTGCCGTTGTCGAGCGTATACGTCCACACGCCCCCCGACGTCATCGTGTAGGTGCCGTAACCGCCGGCGCTCGCCGTTGCCGTGCTGACCGCGGTAAAGGTGTTGGCCGGATTGTCGACGTCGCTGTCCGTCAGCGTGCCCGTTGCGATCGCTGTTCCCGGCGTGCCGTTGTTGAGCCCGCCCGCCTCAGTCGCCGCGCCGCTGCCGGTGCCCGACACCACCGCCGCGTCATTGGCGCCGTTGATGGTGATGGTCACCACCTGCGCCGTACCATCGATGGTCGTCACCGTGAACGTGTCGGTCAACGTTGCGCCGGCGTTGAGCGCTTGCACCGCGCTGTTGCCGTCATCGAGATGATAGGTCCATGCCCCGCCCGAGGTCATGGTGTAGGTGCCGTAGCCGCCGGCGCTCGCCGTGGGCGTCGCGACCGCGGTAAAGGTGTTGGCCGGGTTGTCGATGTCGGAGTCCGTCAGCGTGCCAGTCACGCTCGGCGTGCCCACGACCGCGTTGCCGACGCCACCCGCTTCGATCACCAAACCCGCGCTCGTGCCCGACACGACCGCAGAATCATTGGTGCCAAGGATCTTGACGGTGACGGACGAGGTCGTGCCGTCCCAGCTCGTCACGGCGAAAGTGTCGGTGTAGGTCTGCCCGGCGACGAACCCGTCATGTGCCGAACTTGCGACATAGCTCCAGGCGCCGTTCGTACCGACCGTGAAGATGCCGTATTGCCCGGGCGTACTCGCCTGCGCAACGAAGGTTTCGGGACTGTCGACGTCGTGGATCGTCAGCGTGCCGTTCGTCGACAGCACTGAATCGGTCTCGCTCAGGTTGACTGAATCGGCCGAGAGCACCGCGGCATCGTTGGCGCCGTTGATGGTGATCGTGACCACCTGCGCGGTGCCGTCGATGGTCGTCACCGTGAACGTGTCGGTCAGCGCGCCGCCGGCATTGAGCGCCTGAACCGCGCTGTTGCTGTCGTCGAGATTGTAGGTCCAGACGCCGCCCGACGTCATGGTGAAGGTGCCGTAACCGTGGTCACTCGCCGCGGCCGTCCCGACCGCAGTGAAGGTGTTGGCGGGATTGTCGACGTCGGCGTCCGTCAGAGTGCCGGTCGCGCTTGGCGTCCCCGCCAAAGCGTTGGCGACGCCGCCCGCTTCGGTCACCGAGCCGGCGCTGGTGCCCGAGATCACGGCTGGGTCGTTAACCGGCTGCACGACGATATCGACGGTAGCCACGTTGGAATCGGCGAGGCCGTCATTGACCTTGTAGGTGAAGCTGTCGGTGCCGTTATAGTCGGCGACGGGCGCGTAGGTGAATGAGCCGTCGGCATTCAGCGTCAGCGTGCCGTGGGCCGGACCGTTGACGAGGATCGAGTGAAGCGCATCGCCATCGGGGTCGCTCGCGCCGGCAAGCACACCCGCGCCCGGCACCACCAGCACATGGTCTTCGTCGGTCGTGTAGCTGTGCGCGATGGCCAACGGCGCGTCGTTGGCGCCGTTGATGGTGATCGTGACATATTGCGTGGCGCTGGTCGCGGTGCCGTCGCCGACCACGACCGCGTAGGTCAGCGTGAGCGCCTGGCCCTGCTTCAGGAAATCGAGGTCTGCCGCAGCCGGCTGGTAGGTCCAGCCGAACGTCGTGGCGGCGCCCGTCGATAGGTGACCAGTGGAGTCGATCGCAAAGGCGGCATTGTCGGTGAGCGCCAGCGCGCCGGCCGGCAGATTGAAGGCGTGCCCGTCGAGGCTCACCACCGGCGCGCCGACCACTGAAGCCGTCAGCGTGTCGCCGACGTCGCGGTCGCTGGCCGAGATCGAGCCCGCCAGCGAAATGACCTGCGCATGGGCATCGGCCGCCTCGTTGGCCGCCGCGGTGTCGCCCGTCACCACGGGCTCGTCGTTGGTGCCGGCGATGGTGATGGTCAGGGTCTGCTGGTTGCTGGTGATGAGTCCGTCGCTGACTTCGACCGTGTAGGTCAGGACGAGGCTCTGCCCCTCCCGCAGGAAATCCAGGTTGGCCGCGGACGCATCATAGGTCCAGCCGACACCGGCAGTGCCGCCGTTGGAGCTGCCCGCATGAAATGACAGTGCGTTGTTGATCAGCGACGCCGCCCCTGCCGGCAGGGCGAAGGCGTGGCCGTCGAGGGTCACCACGGGCGGACCGGCGATCGAAGCCGTCAGCGTATCGCCGATGTCGGGATCGGTCACCGGCAGGGTGCCCGTCAGCGTGATGTGCTGCGCGGCGGCGTCAGCGGCTTCCCTGGTGCCTTCAGATGCAGCGGCCAGCACGGGCGCATCCTCGTCGCCGGTGATCGTGATGGCGACGTTCCGGCTTGCCAGCCCGCCATGACCATCACTGACGGTCACGGCATAGGTTTCCGTGACGGTCTGCCCGGCCCGCAGGAACTGGACGTCCGCGTTGTCGACGAGATATTGCCACGTCGCCTGCCCGCCGAGGCCATTGACGGTGTCGGCAGACAGATGCGCGCTCATGGTCCCGAGCGCCAGCCCGCCCGCGCGGGTCGAGCTGTCGAAGGTGGCCGAAACGACATGCGCGTCCGCCAGATCGACGTCGGTGAACGCGATCGCACCGTCGGCATGCAGCCGCCCCTGGGCATCGAGCGCCGTATCCTCCCGCACCGCACCGGTTGTCTGCGCAGCGCCGATGACCGGCGCATCGTCGACCGCACCGACCGTCAGCTCGCGCGTGGCGACGGTCGTGTCCTGCCCGCCATGCGCGCTGCCGTCCGGGTCCTGCACCGTCACGGTCAGCGTGCGGGTCAACGGCGAGGGATTGTCGCTCGTGTCGGTGTAGAAGACCGCTCGCAACGCGGCCGCAAAATCCGCAACCGACGGCTGCTGGCCGGCCTTCGCCGTGAGCGTCAGCGTGCCGGTGGCCGCATCGAACCTGCCCTCGATCAGCGTGGTGTTCGTAAACGACAGGATGTCTTCGCCCGGCTGATAGTTGCCGGTGATACGGACCGTCGCCTGCAGCAAAGTATGGCTGTCCGGATCGGACAGCGTCAGCGCCGGCGCAATCGCGACTGGCGTTTGCTCGAGCGCAACCAATGGCGCCGATCCGGAATTGAAAGATAGCGACGGCGGATCATTGACCGGAGGCGTCGGGATCGATGCAATTCCGGGACCGGCTCCGCCATTACCACCTCCGGGCATATGGGGGGCGACGTCCGCACCGGCGCCGACCGGCGGGCCGTGGCCGGAAGCTCCATCAGGCAGAGACGATGGCGCGCCGCCTCCCGGATCGTACGAGACAGGTGGAGGAGACGACGAACCGTGCGTACCGGCACCGTTCCGCGAGTCGCTGCCATGGCGGTCCGCAAGGTTCTTGATCTGCAGAATGTTGTTCAACGCATCCAGCTCGTCTGCCCGATCGGCGTCCGTCTTTACCTGCTCGCTGGTTGCTATCTGAGCTGGACCGGTCGGCTTCAGCTCCAGCTTGCCGCCTTCGCTGCTGATGATTGCAATGGCATTGCCGTTCCGATCGTAGGCGGTCGCCTGATGCTGCCCGTCGCTCTGACGAAAGATCGACAGCGTGACCGATCCATCGTCCGGGGAGATCTCGCCGCCACCGGCCGAGCCCGCAATCCTTGCCGAACCGATCGGCGTTCCAATCCGCATCTCGCCCGACTTGGCAATCTTGCCGGACGCGAAACTGAACGATCCCTGGAGGAGATCGACGACTTCCAGATTGGCGCTGCCATGCGGGTCGAATCTGAACTCACTCAGTACGAGGCGCGAACCATGCCCGATCTGGAACGCGCTGCCGTCGTTGAAAACCAGGCCAGCCGCGCCCCCGCTGTCGGTCTGGACCACGTCTCCCTTGAGCAGCACATCGCCGTTGTTGAGCGCCACCACGACGCCGTTGCGCAGGACCGTCACCTGGCCTTCGATCCGTACCGCGTGTCCGATCACCTGCATCGCCGGCGGCGGTGCGTCCTTGGCGGCGTCCTGTCCGGGAGCAACTGGCCCGGCCAACACAGCGACGATTTCGCCGCTCAGCCTGGCACCATCCAGCGACCGCACCGCGTGCAGGTTTTCCGATTTGAAATAGCCGGCAACTACGTGGCTCTTTCCGTCTGAGCCCGTCAGCATCAAGTCGTCGCCGGCGCGCTTCAATTCCGCGTTGACGAGATGCGTATGCGTATCCTGAATCGCCGCGGCAGACGCGTCCGACGCGCCCTCGGCCGAAAGCTCTTGCGAAATAGAGAGCGACAAATATCGATCACTGCCGACATGCAGCATCATTCATTCCATCTGAAAACGGTAGCGCAAACGAGGCGGAAGATGACCGCCGAAACACATCCGACCAACGCTGTTGTCGCGCTCTCCATCTACCGACCGATGAGAGCAATCCTCCTCACCAATGCCATTCTCATTCAGCGCAGCCCGGAAGCGACGATTCCTCAGCGGACCCATTGGTACGGTGTCGAGCTGCCGAAGGCTGCGAACCAGCGTTCACACGCGCCCATTTTCATCAATTGTGCTTACCCGCCCGGCGCGCATAAAATCCGAAAATGCGTTTACCTAGATCGCGACATGCTCTCATTCCGCGCACGAAAATCTGCTGCGAAATCAATGCCCGCAGCGCCATGAACCACTGCGGCACTTTCCGCAGCGGGCCCAACATGTGCGGTAAAGATCGAGACCGGCCGGAAAGGTCGACCACCAAAAATGGTCAGGCGACAGCGGATTGATCAATGCTGCCGATCATCGGTCCAACGATGTCGTTGACTTCATCGATGCGACACGAAACAGGCGTCGAAGGCCGCGTCGATGATCGCGAGCTTGACGGCCTGCGCCTTGTGATATTCGCGGCGGAAGCCTTTCGAGACCCAGAGCCGGGACTTGCCGCGCGCTCCGACCCAGCCAACGCTTCCCATGGACTCCGCCTCGGCGAGCTTGCGGCCCAGTTGTGTCCGCGACAATTTCAGCCGCTGCGCCAGAGCGGAGACCGACGTCACGTCGGTCGTGATACGATCGAGGCTGGCGTCCTCTTCCTCACAGCCGACGATCAGGCGATCCATCAACACGCCCCCCTCGTCGACCCAGGTGAACAGCTTGAACGTCGGTTCGGGTTCGCGAACCATGTGAGACCCGAGCAAGCCGTCGGCAATCAGCGGCTGCATGCGCTGAACGACCTCTGGTCGGGCGGCCAATGTCGCCGAACGGCTTCCGCCATCAAGGCCATCCAGCGTTGCCAGATGCAGCAGATGCCATTGATACAGCGCATCAAGCGCTGCAGGTCCCGGCTCCACCGGGCGATGACGCTTGCCCTCGCTTCCCGCAACATGGCGCACGATGCCGTATTTCAACATCTCCTTGACGAAGGCAGCCGCAGTGTTCCGGCTTGCGATCTGGTGATGCTCGACAAGATCGAGCACACGTGCGGTCAACACTCCGGAGCCAGGGCCGGCCACGGCAACATCTCGGAAGAACTGCGCTACCGCCGCGTGCGCCATCAGCCAGCGTTGCTGCGTTGCAAACAACGATCCCATCCGCGGATCGGCAGCGTTGAGAAGCAAGAGCGCCCAGGCTTGTCCGCGCACGCGGGATTCAAGCGCGGGATTCAGAAAAATGTCGTCCGCATTCAATGCCATCGGGTCTCTTTAATTCAAAGTGTGCCGCTGAACGCCGCGACCGCTCGCTTCACCGGCACCTTGAAGTCGCATCAGCCACTACCGCGTTCAGAATGCAAGGCAACAAGGCCCACGCATTTACTATCGCACCAAGATCAAGAATTCGTCGGCGCCGGCTTCCCAGCGGCCGGACGACATAGCTCCGCGCGCCGTAGACATCAACTATCGCTGCCGCTTTGGCATGAAGTATGTTGGCATTCCCAATGAGATTCCCCTGAAGGCGCCTGCAATGAATTTCGTCGCATCAACCACTGACGGGACGCAGCGCGGGCTTCCGAAGCACCTCAAGAGTCTGGAAGCTCAATCAATCGAGATCATGCGCGAAGTTATCGCCGAATTCAGACGCCCGGTGATGCTCTATTCGATTGGCAAGGACTCCAGCGTCATGCTGCATTTGGCGCTCAAGGCGTTCTACCCCGCAAAGCTCCCGTTTCCGCTATTGCACGTCGATACGACATGGAAGTTTCGCGAGATGATCTCGTTTCGCGACGAGACAGCGCGTCGGCTCGGCATCGAGCTGCTCATCTACATCAATCAGGATGGTCTAGGCCGTGGCATCTCGCCGATTACATCGGGCTCGTCGATCCACACTCAGGTGATGAAGACCCACGCGCTCAAACAGGCGCTCGACCTCTATGGCTTCGATGCCGCTTTTGGCGGCGCTCGCAGGGACGAAGAGAAGAGCCGGGCCAAGGAGCGGATCTTCTCCTTTCGCTCGCGCGGACATGTCTGGGACCCCCGCAACCAGCGCCCAGAATTGTGGAACCTGTACAACACCCGTGTCGGACCAGGCGAAACCGTTCGCGTTTTCCCGCTCTCGAACTGGACCGAACTGGATGTCTGGCACTACATCCATCTGGAAAACATTCCCGTGGTGCCGCTTTATTTCGCCAAACACCGCCCGGTCGTGGCGCGCGGCGGCTCCTGGATCATGGTCGATGACGAGAGACTGCCCCTCAATGCGGACGAGCAGCCGGAATCGCGGCAAGTTCGATTTCGGACGCTGGGTTGCTATCCCCTGACCGGTGCGATCGATTCCAGCGCCACAACGCTGGAAGATATCATCTCGGAAATGAGATCGACGCGGCTCTCGGAGCGGCAGGGGCGCCTGATAGACAGCGACGAACCCGCATCAATGGAGCGAAAGAAGCGCGAAGGCTACTTTTGATGGACAGCCGCGAACTTCCCGTCGAAGCGCAGAGCAAGGACCTGCTTCGTTTCCTCACCTGTGGATCGGTGGATGACGGAAAGTCCACGCTGATCGGCCGCCTCCTGCATGACTCCAAGCTGATCTTTGAAGATCAACTATCCGTGTTGGCGACGGAGTCGAAGCGCCACGGCACCACCGGAGACGACATCGACCTTGCACTCCTCATGGATGGGCTCGAAGCCGAACGGGAGCAAGGCATCACGATCGACGTTGCACATCGTTTCTTCAGCACACCCCGACGTTCTTTCATTGTCGCCGACACGCCCGGCCACGAGCAGTACACGCGGAATATGGCCACCGGGGCATCGACAGCCGATCTCGCCATTCTCCTGATCGATGCGCGCAAAGGTGTTTTGCCTCAGACCAGACGACACTCCCTGATTTGTTCGCTGCTCGGCATACGTCATGTTGTCCTGGCCGTGAACAAGATCGATCTGATCTCCTATCAAAGCGAGATTTTCTCTCGCATTGTCGATGAATACAGAGGCTTCGCCGCGGAACTCGGCTTTTCGTCGATCGCACCGATTCCAATCTCGGCCCGACATGGCGACAACGTCACGAAGGTGTCGGACAACACGCCCTGGTTTCGCGGGCCAAGCCTGCTCGACTATCTCGAAACCATCGATGTGAGTGGCGACACGATCGAACGTCCGTTCCGCTTTCCGGTGCAATGGGTCAACCGACCCCATCTTGATTTCAGAGGTTACGCCGGCACGGTAGCATCCGGGACAATCAATGCCGGCGATCCCATCGCCGTCGCGAATTCCGGCAGGCTCTCGAGGGTGAAGGAACTCCTGACCGCGGAAGGCGCTCAGACCTCCGCCCAGGCCGGTGACGCGATCACGATCACGCTCGCAGACGAGCTGGACATCGCCCGCGGCGATCTCCTGATCAGTCCGGATTCTCCTCCCGAGGTATCGGACCAGTTTGCGGCACATGTCATCTGGATGAGCGACCAGCAACTCATGCCTGGCCGCTCCTATCTGGCCCGCATCGGCACCCGGACGACGCCTGTTACGGTCACCGGGATCAAGTACAAGATCGACGTCAACACCCGCGAGCACCTTGCCGCTCGCACGCTCGGCCTCAACGATATCGCGTTCTGCAATCTGTCGACGGGCACACCCGTCGCGTTCGACCCGTACGGGCAGAACCGCAAGACTGGATCATTTATCGTCATCGACCGCTTGACCAATCATACGCTTGGCGCGGGGATGATCGCGTTTGGCCTGCAGCGTGCCACCAATGTCCCCTGGCAGGCCACGCTGGTAGGAAAGTCGGAGCGCGCTGCGCAAAAGCACCAGAAGCCAGCCATCGTATGGCTCACCGGCCTGTCGGGTGCCGGCAAGTCGACGATTGCCAACATCGTTGAACGCCGGCTTCACGCCGGCGGCCATCACACGATGATGCTGGACGGCGACAATCTGCGCCATGGCCTCAGCCGGGACCTCGGTTTCACGGAGGCGGACCGCGTTGAGAATATCCGTCGTGCCGGAGAGACAGCAAAACTACTGGTGGATGCAGGCCTGATCGTGCTGTGCTCGTTCATTTCTCCCTATCGCGCCGAGCGAGACATGGTGCGCCGACTGGTGTCCGATGGAGAGTTCATTGAGGTATTCGTCGATACACCTATCGACGAATGTGCACGGCGGGATCCAAAGGGTCTCTACGCCAAGGCAAAGGCCGGCAAGATCAGGAATTTTACCGGCTTCGATGCCCCGTACGAACCGCCGGAGACTCCCGAAATACACCTGCAAACGATTGGTCAGCAGCCCGAGCAATTGGCGGACCAGATCGTGAAGAAGTTGGCCGCACTCGGAATCGTATGAACGAAGCGTCGATGCGGCATTCGAACGCTAAGTTCAGATCACGGCATCATTCCGATTTACCGGGCCACGAGCCTTTCCAACTGAAAACTCCGAGCTCTCGCTTCGGTCCATCAGATACCCCAGCGTAGCGCCGCGGTATGCACGGGGGCATCCCACAATTCTTTTGCCTGACCCTCGAGCACTGAGACGGTGATCGAAGCACCGGCCATGTCGAGAGACGTCACATAGGAGCCGGTGAGGAAGCGCGTCGCCGTGATCCCCGCCCCGTCCAGGATGCGCTTGGCGCTGTTGGCCATCAGATAGAGCTCGATCAGCGGCGTCGCGCCGAACCCGTTGATGAGAAGCAGGACTTCGCTGCCCTTGCTCGGCGCGAGATCGCCCAGGATCGCGTTGAGCATCTCGGCCGCGATCGCATCGGCAGAGGCCAGCGGCACCCGGCGGCGACCCGGCTCGCCGTGAATGCCGACCCCCATTTCCATCTCGTTGTCGGCCAGGGTGAAGTTCGGCCGGCCCGCCGCCGGAACCGTGCACGGCAGCAGCGCCACCCCCATCGAGCGAGTGCGTCGGTTGACGTCATCGCCAAGCGTCTTGAGCGCGGCGAGCGGCATTCCCCTTTCAGCAGCGGCGCCGACCATCTTTTCCACGATCAGCGTGCCCGCGACGCCGCGACGGCCGGTCGTGTAGGTCGATTTCTCAACCGCGACATCGTCGTTGGTCACGACGCTGACGACCTCACGCCCTGCCATCTCGGCGGCCATGGTGAAATTCATCACATCGCCTTCGTAGTTCTTGACGATGAACAGCACGCCTGCCCCGGTGTCGACGGCCTCAGCCGCCTCGATCATCTGATCCGGTGTCGGCGACGTGAAGACCTGGCCCGGACAGGCGGCATCGAGCATGCCGTGGCCGACAAAGCCGGCGTGGAGCGGTTCATGGCCGGAGCCGCCGCCTGAGATGAGCGCAACCTTGCCCGGCTTCAGTGTACGACGGCGCACGAACTTCCGCTCGGCGCCGAGCAGCAGGATATCGGCATGTGCAGCCGCCAATCCGTCGAGACTCTCTTCGAGCACTGTGTCGGCGCCGTTGATCAGCTTTTTCATGGCGTCCTCCCGGTTATCTTCTTTGCGTTTCGAATTCGTCAGCCGATGCTTTCGGCGTAGCGCGCGAGCTGGGCAGCAAAGTCGACGATGAGCTGCTCGAGCGCGCGATTTTTCTTGTCGTCGCCGAGATCTGGCACGGTCACGGAAACAATGCGCGTGCGCGCCTCGCGGTGAGCGCCACGCAGCCGCCCCGGATGTGCGCGCCCATAGGCTTCGAGGAAAGCCGCGCGCTCGGCACCTGCGAGATGGCAGACCTCGAAGATAATGGGGACATGCTTCGCCGGAATCGGCACCAGATAGGCCGGATTGGTGATCTGGCTCACGAAGGAGCGGTTCTTGCCGAGCGCGGCCGCGAGCTTCAACCGCGTCCCGGACGGCCTGTTGTCGAGAGCCCGCCGCAGGATGAGCTTGTAATCCGCGACGTTGCTGTCGCCCGGCCGGCTTGTGTCTTCGCCTGCATCGTCGGTCATGCGGTCACCCCAGCGATGGCGGCCTTGAGCCGCGCGACCGCAATCGGCGAGACCGAGAGGGTCGTCAAGCCTGTCGCCAGCAGCGCCTTCGTCAAGCGCGTATCCGCTGCGGCATCCCCGCAGAGCGAAACCTCAACACCGCGCTTGCGCCCGGCCTCGACGGTTCGCGCGATCAGCGCCAGCACCGCCGGATGGCCGGCATCGTTGAGGTCGGCGACAGCGCCGATATCGCGTGCCGCAGCCATTGTGTACTGGGTCAGGTCGTTGGACCCGATCGAATAGAACGCCGCGCCGAACTCTTCCGCGCACAGCGCTGCCGCCGGGACCTCGACCATGATGCCGAGCGGCGGACGCGCGCAGGCGATCCCCGCTGCCTTGAGTGCCGCAAACTCCGCGTCCATCATGGCCTTGGCACGGTCGAGCTCCGAGGGGACCGCGACCATCGGCAGCATCACCTTCAGCGCCCCATGCACGGCCGCCCGGCACAGCGCCCGCAACTGCACGCGAAACACCTCCGGCCGCGCAAGCGAGAGCCGGATCCCGCGCAGGCCCAGGAATGGGTTGCGCTCACCCTCGACCGTCAGGTCGGCGATTGGCTTGTCGCCGCCGGCATCGAGAGTGCGGATCGTCACCGGCCGTCCCGCAGCCCATTCGAGAATGCGTCGATAGACCGAATATTGCGTATCCTCGTTGGGCAGGCCTCTCGATCCCTCGAACAGAAACTCGGTCCGCACGAGTCCGATGCCGTCGCAAATAGCGGGATCGAGCGCCGCGAGGTCTTGGGGCGCGGCAACGTTGAGCAGGACGGCGATGCGCCGGCCATCGGCCGTCAGCGCCGGCTTGAGGCGCCCCGCGTCGGCAGCGATCTGTGCGGCACGCGCCGCCGCCATCCGCTGCTCGAACAGGCGGCGCGTTTCCGGCTTGGGATCAAAGATCACGCTGCCGGTATCGCCGTCGACCAGAGCCAATGACGGCGGCTGTCCGTTCCACGGTAATGGACCCAGTCCAACCACCATGGGGGCACCGCGCGATCGCGCGAGCATCGCGACATGCGACGATGGCGATCCGCTAGCGAGCGCAATGGCACCGCCGCGGGTCCAGTCCACGGCGAGGAACGTCGATGGCGAAATATCGTCGCCCGTGACGACGGAAGCTCCGGAGATTTTTGCGATCGTGTTTGCGCCGTTGAGCCCTGCGAGCACGCGATCGCGAATGTCGACGAGATCGGCGGCACGGGCGCGGAAATACTCCTCATCCGCCGCGCGATAGCCAGCGATCTCCGCGTCGAGTGCTGCGCGCCAGGCCTCATCGGCAGCCGTACCGCCCGCAACAGCCTCGTAAGCCCCCTCCGCGAGCGCATCGTCACCGAGCATCGCGACCTGGAATTCCAGGATCTCCGCGGCCTCGCCATGAACCGTCGCGATCAGTTCGGCAAGCTCGGCTGCTGCCCCCTCGATCGCTACCTTCAGCGCTGCGGCCTCCTGTCCGGGATCGCCCTTCGTCAACCTGCTCGCCACGGCACTCGTCAACATGGCGACCGGGCCGATGGCGAGGCCTGGCGAAGCGGGATGGCCGGTGAGGTGAATCTCGCCCACGATTCTACGCCTCACCGAAACCGTCATGCACCAGCGCCAGCATCGCCGCGAGCGCCGCGTCACCATCGGGACCAGCGACGCGGAAATGCAGCGTTGCGCCTTGCGGCGCCTTTACACGCATCACCTTCACCGGGCTCTTGGCGTCGGTCCAGGGTCCCTCGGCAGCAAGCGCAATTTCGATCTTGGCGGCAAAGCCTTTGGCGCATTGCGTGAGCTTCACCGACGGCCGCGCGTGCAGGCCGACCGGATTGACGAGGACCGCCGAGGCGGTCAGCGGCGCAAACGTCTGAGCCGCCCGGTTGGCGTTGGCATCATGCATAGAATTCCTCCGCACTGCGCTTGACGGCGGCAAGCGATGAGCCGCCCGAAGATTCGGTCGCAGCGATCACGGCCCCCTCGACCACCGGCGCATTGCAGACAAGGACGCGCGCGCGCCGGTCTTCCGGGAGCATCTCGACCGCCATCTCCGAATTGGTCTCGGCACCGCCGAGATCGACGAGGATCGCAACGCCCGCCGGTGACCAGGCCGTCTCGATCGCCTCGAGGATTCCTGCAACATTCGTACCTAGGCCGCCATCGACATCGCCACCGGTCCAGGCCAGCGGCACCGCGTCTCCGACCATCTGGCGCACCATATCGGCCGCGCCTTCCGCGATCTTCGGCGAATGCGACACGATGACAATTCCGACATTGCTCATGTATTGACCTCGAACTCCAGTGCCTCAACTGCTGCGCCGATCAGAAGTGACGCCGAGCGCGAGCCCGGGTCCATATGACCGATGGAACGTTCGCCAAGAAACGACGCGCGACCGCGGATCGCCAGCATCGGCGTGGTACGATCGGCCGCTTGCACAGCCTCCGCCGCGATCGCCTTGGCGTCACCGCCTCCCGCAAGTAAGGCGTGAACCGGCACCAGGACATCCAGCAGCGTCTTCTGCCCTGCCTCCGAACGGCCGCGCGCCTTGACGGCCTCGATCGCCTTCTCCGTCGCCGCGACGAGATCGGCCCGGCTCGGCTGCCCCGGAAGTGCCTTGCCCAGTTCCATGAAGAAAGTCCCGACCAGCGGCCCCGAAGCACCGCCGACCTTCATCACCAACGTCATTCCGATCGCCTTCAGCATTTCTGGAAGCGACTTGTCGGCAAGGCCTGGCAGCGCCGCAAGCACCGCCTCGAAACCGCGCTTCATGTTCAGCCCGTGATCCCCATCGCCAATCGCCTGGTCGAGGCTCGTCAACTCGTCCGCGTGTTCGATCACCGACGCTGCCAGCGCACGCACCAATCTTTCCCTGGCTACCCGATCAAGGCTCATGCCGCTACCCTCCAGCCCTTCGCATCGAAAAACAGCGGTTTATTCAAACGGAGCGACACGACGTCTCCTGCGCCAAAGCCCGCTTCGGGATCCGCCAGGGTCACCACCGGCCTCCCGGCGAGGTCGAGATGGAGATGGCTCTGGTCACCGAGGTGCTCGACCCGCTTGACGGTTGCCGAGACATCGCCGCCGTTACGCGCTATCGTCAGGTGCTCGGTCCGCGCGCCGATGGTCTCGGCGCCGGCTGGCGCGCCGCCGAACAGAGCCGCCGGCAGCAGGTTGATCACCGGCTGGCCCAGCCTTGCCGCGACATGCGCGTTGATCGGATTCTCGTAGATCTCCCGCGGCGAGCCGATCTGCATCAGCCGCCCGCTTTCGATCACGCCGATGCGCGAGGCCATGGTCATCGCCTCCGTCTGATCGTGGGTGACATAGAGGATGGTCGCGCCGAGATCGACCTGGATCCGCTTGAGCTCGAGGCGTAGTTCGCCGCGCAGCTTGGCATCCAGCGAGGAGAGCGGCTCGTCCATCAGATAGATCGAGGGCGAGCGGACCAGCGCCCGGCCGATCGCGACGCGCTGCATCTGCCCGCCTGACAGCTGCGTCGCCTTGTTGTCCAGCTTGGTCTCGATATGAAGCAGGCGCGCCACCTCCTGCACCTTCGCATGGATATCGGCTTCGGGCACGCGGCGGGTCGGCGCACGCAACGCGAAGGCCATGTTCTCGAACACGGTGAGGTGCGGATACAGCGAATATTGCTGGAAGACAAAGGCAACATCGCGGTCCGCCGGCGCGTCGCCGGTCACGTCACGCCCGTCGATGCGGATCGAGCCGGAATCCGGCTGCTCCAATCCGGCAATCAAGCGTAATGCGGTGGTCTTGCCGGCGCCGGTCGGCCCGAGCAATGCCACGAACTCCCCGTCGCCGACGGTCAGCGACAGATCGCTCAGGGCTTGAGTCTTGCCGAAGGCCTTGGAGACGGCATTGATCTCGACTTCAGCCATGCGCGACTCCCTCATGCAGCGCGGTACGGATCGCCCGGCCGGATGCCTTGTCGAAGATCGACAGCGTATCGGGCCTGAAGTCGAGGCCGACAGTCTCGCCGGTCCGGAAGGATCTGCTGCTGGGTGAGCGAGCCTTGAGCGCACCGTAATGCGTCGTCACGGTCACGATCTGCGTCGTGCCCAGATATTCCGTGCCATAGACTTCGCCGCGCACCATGCCGCGATCGGTGAAGCGCACATGCTCGGGCCGCACCCCAAGCACGAGCTCGCTTTCCGCCATTGCCTCGCGCGCGGCAGGAATTGCAACGTCACGCTCGCCGAGCCGGATCGCCTCTGCGCCGGTCTGCAAGCCGCCGCGGAACGGCAGGAAGTTCATCGGCGGCGAGCCGATGAAATCTGCGACGAACAGCGATGCCGGCCGGTCATACATATCGCGCGGGCTCGCCACCTGCTCGACCACACCATTGTTCATCACCGCGATCCTGTCTGCCATCGCCATGGCCTCGAGCTGGTCATGCGTAACGTAGACGGTCGTCGCGCCGAGCCGATCATGCAGGGCACGCAACTCATGAATCATCGCCTCCCGCATCTCGGTATCGAGCGCGCCGAGCGGCTCGTCCATCAGGAAGCATTTTGGCTTGCGTACAATCGCCCGCCCCAGCGCCACGCGCTGCCGGTCACCGCCGGCAAGGCCCGACACGGAACGGTCGAGGAGATGTGAAATCCGCAAAATCCGCGCCACTTCGACAACCCGCCGATCGCGCTCGGCGGCACCGATGCCCTCGCATTTCAGGGGAAAGCCGATGTTGCGGCGGACATTCATGTGCGGATAGAGCGCGAAGAGCTGGAACACGAAGGCAATGTCGCGCGCCGACGCGCGGTTCATCGTCACGTCTTCGCCGCCGAGCCGGATGGTACCCGCCGTCGGCAGCTCCAGGCCCGCGATCATGCGGAGCGTCGTGGTCTTGCCGCAGCCGGAAGGTCCGAGCAGGCAAAGGAACTGGCCGTCCTCCACCGTGAAGCTGGCGGACTTGACCGCATGAAATGCACCGAAGGATTTGTCGAGCGCCTCGACCTTGATCTGTGCCATCGCGCCCTACTCCCGAACCTTGGACACGATGGTGTACATCACCGTGCCGAACAGGGTCGTCGCAAACGACCAGGAATAAAGTGTCAGTGAGAATGGCTGCATCAACATCACGACACCGGCAGCGATGATCGTCGTCGCCACGGCTTCGAGCGGCCCGCGGCGCAGAACACGATCCGCAGGACCACGACGTGCGATGGAGGGGGTGGCATCGAGGCTCATTTGCGGACAGCTCCAAAGGTGATGCCGCGCAGCAGATGCTTACGCAACAAGACCGTGAACACCACGATCGGCACCAAGAACAGCGTCGTGCCGGCGGCCACCGCGGGCCAGTCCTGCCCGCCCTCGCCGATGATGATTGGAATGAATGGCGGCGCCGTCTGTGCGTTGCCCGAGGTGAGAAGCACCGCGAAGGCGTATTCGTTCCAGGCGAAGATCAGGCAGAAGATCGCCGTCGCCGCGATTCCCGTGGTGGCTTGCGGCAGCACCACCTTCACGAAGGCCTGGAAGCGGGTGTATCCGTCGATCATCGCCGCCTCCTCGTATTCGCGCGGGATTTCGTCGATGAAACCCTTGAGCAGCCAGACCGCGAGCGAGACGTTGACCGAGGTGTAGAGCAGGATCATCCCGAGCCTGGTGTCCGACAAGCCGATGGTGCGGTACATCAGATAGATCGGGATCGCGACCGCGATCGGCGGCATCATCCGGGTCGACAGGATGAAGAACAGCAGGTCATCTTTCAGCGGCACGCGGAACCGGGAGAAGCCGTAGGCCGAGAGGGTACCCAAAGCAACGGCGAGCACGGTCGAGCCGAACGCAATGATCAGCGAATTGACGAAGCGCGGCACATAGTTCGAGGGACCGGCGACAACCATGTTGCGGCTGCGCGCGATGTCATCGCACAGTCCTTGCGGCGGCCCCAGCGAACGGATGAATTCCGGCGTCTGGCGCGAGCGGGTCGTGAACAGGTTGCAGAAGCCTTCGAGCGACGGCTTGAACATCACCTTCGGCGGATAGGAGATCGCATCGTCAGGCGACTTGAATGCGGTGAGCATGATCCAGACCAGCGGGATCATGGTGATGATCGCGTAGAGCACGACGAGCGAGCCGGCAAAGCGCCGTGTCGTGGCCGACGGCTCGACGACTGAATGGGCTGTGGTGGCTGATGTCATCGTCTTTTCACCTTGTTCAGCGCCTTCACATAGATGTTAGCGAGTCCGAAGACCGTCACGAACAGGATGATCGCGAAGGCTGAGGAATAGCCGGTGCGCCAGCTCTCGAACGCCGCCCGCTTGAGCGTGATCGAGGCGACTTCCGTGGTCGATCCCGGCCCGCCGCCGGTGAGCAGATTGACCATGTCGAACATCTTGAAATTCTCGATGCCGCGAAAGAGCACGGCCAGCATGATGAACGGCAGCGCCATCGGCAGCGTGATCGACCAGAACTGCCGCCATTTCGACGCGCGATCGACCTCGGCCGCCTCGTAGATGTAATCGGGGATCGAACGCAGGCCGGCGAGACAAATCAGCATCACATACGGCGTCCACATCCACGCATCGACGATGACGATGGCCCAGGGGCTCAGCGTGACGTCGCCCAGCATCTGGAAGGACGAGGCTGCGCGGCCCGTGAAGAAGGCGACGACGTAATTGAACAGGCCGATCTGGGGCTGGTACAGGAACGTCCAGAAATTGCCAACGACGGCCGGCGAGAGCATCATCGGCAGCAGGATGATCGTGGTCCACATGCCGTGGCCGCGGAATTTCTTGTCGATGAGGTAGGCCAGGCCGAATCCGAGGACGGTCTCGATCACCACCGTCCAGATCACGAAATGCGCGGTCACCTGCATCGCCGCCCAGATGTCAGGATCGGTCAGGATCGACTGGTACCAGTCAGCGCCCAGCCAGATCATCGGCACGTTGGCCCTGTTCGCGCGGTAGTTCGTGAACGACAGATAGATCGTCCAGAGCAGCGGGAAGATATTGATCGCCAGCAGCAGCACGATCGTCGGCGTGATGAAGAGCCAGGCGAGCGCCCTGTCCGACAGACCTCGGATACGACGCGCCACGCCTGGCCCGACCATGACGGCCCGATAGGTCATCCGCGAAGAGGCACTCAATTCGTTCATTGCGTGAACCGATCCTGACACCCGGCGTCGACACTGCGACGAATTCCGGTCATCTCGAAGGAAACCCGGAGCGCGAGCGTACGCGCTCCGGGCAGATTGCATCAGAACTTCTTGCCTTCTTCCTTGAAGATCGCCTTCCAGTCCTTCACCAGACCGTCGAGCGCTTCCTGAGCGGTGCCCTTGTCGGCAACCACGTAGTCATGTACGCGCTTCTGCTCGGCTTGCAGCAGCTGGGCGTAGGATGGCTCGGCCCAGAAGTCGACGACCATTCCCATCGACTGCAGGAACTCCTTGGCGAAGGGCGCGCTGTTCGGGAAGCTCGGGTCGTTCAGCACGGACTTGGCGCAGGAATAGCCGCCGAGCGCCCACCACTTCTTCTGGACGTCGCCGCCGGAGAACCACTTGATGTATTGCAGCGCCTCGGCCTGGTTCTTCGAGTAGGAGACCACCGAGATACCCTGTCCGCCGAGCTGCGTCGCTTGCGCTGCGGGACCGGCCGGATTGACGAAGAAACCGATCTTGTCGCCGCCGACATTCGGGTCCTTGTAGAGGCCCGGGAAAAACGCGAAGAAATTCATCTGCAGCGCGACCTGGCCGGACTTGAAGGCATCAAGCCCTTCCGACATGTAGGAGTTGGAGGCGCCGGGCGGCGTGCAGCACTTGTAGAGCTCCTTGTAGGCCTCGAGCCCCTTCACCGCGCTGGCCGAGTTCACGAACCCATCCATCGCATAGGGCTTCTTCGGATCGTCGTATTTGAAGCCGTAGTCGTAGAGGTAGTTCGAGACGCCCATGGTGATGCCTTCCGAGCCGCGCTCGGTATAGATCGAGGCGCCGTAGACCTTCTTGCCGTCGATCTCGCGGCCCTGGAAGAATTGCGCGATGTCCTTGAGCTCATCGAGCGTCTTCGGCACGCCGATCTCGCGGCCGTACTTGGCCTTGAAGTCCTTCTGCACGTCCGGCCGCGCGAACCAGTCCTTGCGATAGGTCCAGCCCACCGCATCGCCCATCGCCGGCAGCGCCCAGTAGTTTGGCGTGTTCTTCGGCCACTCGGAATAGCCGACCACCGTGGCCGGCATGTAGTCGTCCATGCTGATTCCTTCCTTCTTGAAGAAATCGTTGAGCTTGACGTACTGGCCGTTCTCCGCAGCGCCGCCGATCCATTGTGAATCGCCGATGATGAGGTCGCACAGCGAGCCGTGCGAATTGAGTTCGTTCAGGAATCGATCGGCGTAATTGGTCCACGGCACGAATTCGAACTTCATACCGATACCCGACTTGGCGGTGAAGTCCTTCGACAATTCGACCAGCGCGTTGGCGGGATCCCATGCGGCCCAGCACAGCGTGATGGTCTTGCCTTGCGCCTGCGCGGGCGTGGTGCCCGCTCCGACGCCGAACGCGGCGGCAACAGCCCCGCAGGCCACTACAAGCGTCTTCATCGTTCGTTTCATTGCACGTTCCCTCCGAGTGGGCCGGCCATCGACATGGCGCGGCTTTCCTACCCGCTCGAATGCTTCGAGCGGAGCGACACAGTCCATGACGAGCTGAACAACTAAACTTGCGCTTCCTCGCGCCACCCGGATTCTATAGGCCCGGCAGGCTCGATTTGTTTAGTAAGGCACGATTTACTAAACATTGCAAGTGCAGTTTGGCTGGTCGTCCGCTCGGTCGATTGCAATTTTCTCGTCACGAACTGATCGCTGTTGCGGACAAGCCGGAGCGTCGACGGAGCAAGGGCGATCGCCAGGTCCAGGTGATGATAGTGAGCTTCATAGCTTTAGATGAATGGCATCGGCCAGTGAGCAACGTGCTGGAGTCAACGCTCGACTTGGGTGTGGCTGCGCTACGCCCACAGCTGCGTAGCCGTCGGTAAGGTCGGCCGCGTGGACACCGATGTAATGTACTTCGCGAGCAGCGAGAGAGGGCGCCGGAGATTGTAGCGAACGCTCCCGCATCGATGTTGGCGCAAACTTCGCTGAGATCTACAGAGGGCCTCTATGCAACTCGTCGCGGAGCCACTTTTTGGACTCGCTTCGCCCACTCCGGAGAGCTTGTTCACGTCGGTTGCTGCAAGATTTTCTTGATCTCCCGGTACACAGGGCGCGCGCACACGAAATCGGGGTGGAGTGCACACGCAATGCCGACCTTTACGGGGCTCAAGTCGGGTAGCTCGCGCGTTCGCAACCCACCATCGGCGAGTTTGAGCCAGTTACGGCCAAACAAGGACTACTCCATCAAAGCTGACGCCCCGGAGCTGCTGTCGAACGCGCAGAAGTCCCACGATGCATCCTTCAGTCCAACTCCGCTGATGCCCGTTTTCAGCATATGCTCAACCAGCGACGCCACTCCATCCGCCGCATGACCGATTGTGAGTCCGCCATCGCGGATGTTGGATATGCAATTCCTTCTCGAGTCGGGTGTTCCTGGCCGCGGCGAGCAAGTCACATAGATCCCGACGCTGTCGGCCGCCGACAGGCCGGGCCGCTCGCCGATGATCACGATGGAGATCCGCGCACCCACGATCTCCGCAATGGGATCACCGAGCGCGACACGCGCCTGCGATGCCAGAACCAGGGGCGCAATGGAAAGCCGCCGTGCCGAAAGCAGCCCAACGACGGCTCGCACCAGCGGTATGGCGTTTGTGTCGATTGCGCGGGCAGACAATCCGTCAGCTACGACGATCAAGATGTCATAGTCCGAGCGGGCGCCGGTGAGACGGTCGGCCGCTTGCAACGAGAGTTTCCGGCCGAGGTCCGGCCGACGAACATAGGTAGCGCGGTCTCCAGCCTGGCTTTCCACCTCGACAATTCCCAGCTCCAGATCGATCAATCCGTCGCGAACCAAGCCCCAATCAACCTCTGACCAAACTGCCTGCCGCGCGCGCGCATGGTCGAGCAGGAACGACTGCGCCGCACGCGTCGGCAGCCCCGCACCGAAACGGCCGAGAAGGACCCGCGCCTGGGTCATTTCCCGGAGATCGAGCGACGCCGTCGGCCCTCGATCGAGTTCGTCCGTCATGTCACCTCCCCAACTGCCGGGCGTCTGCCATATAGTCCGCGAACCTCGGAGATGCCTCCAGAAGTCGACCGGCGCCATCGGTCAACCCGACGTCAAGGAGCCATCGCTCGAATTCCGGCGCCGGCGGCCGTTTCAGGACCTCCCGGCAATAGACCGCATCATGATGTGCGAGCGACTGATAGTTCAGCATCACGTCGTCGGCGCCCGGCACGGTGATGACGAAATTAACGTTGGCCGCGCATAGCAGCGTCAGCAACGCATCCATGTCTTCCTGATCAGCATCGGCATGGTTGGTGTAGCAGACGTCTACGCCCATCGGCAGGCCGAGCAACTTGCCGCAGAAATGATCTTCGAGGCCCGCGCGGATGATCTGCTTGCCGTTGAAGAGGTATTCCGGCCCGATGAATCCGACCACGGTGTTGACGAGCAGAGGGCTGAACTCGCGCGCAACAGCATAGGCGCGGGCTTCCATGGTTTGCTGATCGATACCGAAATTCGCCTCTGCCGACAGGGCCGCCCCCTGCCCGGTCTCGAAATACATCAGGTTGGCGTCGATCGCGCTGCGAGCGAGACCGCGTACGGCCTCATGAGATTCCCGCAACAGCGACAGGCTGACGCCGAATCCCTCATTGGCCTTCTGCGACCCCGCGATTGACTGGAATACGAGATCCACGGGTGCTTTCGCCGCAATCGCCTTCATCGCCGTCGTCACATGGCCAAGGCAACACGTCTGTGTCGGAATCGAAAGGCGCGTGCGCAGCTCGTCCAGTAGCGAGACGATGCGGATATAGTCGTCCACCGTATCGGTCGCCGGATTGACGCCGATCACGGCGTCGCCTGAGCCCATCAGGAGGCCATCGATCGCCGACGCAGCAATGCCGTGGGAATCGTCGGTCGGATGATTTGGCTGATTGCGCGTCGACAAACGTCCCTTGAGGCCGATGGTCGAGCGGAACCGCGTGACCACCTCCCGCTTGGACGCGACGGAAATCAGGTCCTGCAGCCGCATGATCTTCGACACCGCCGCCACCATCTCCGGCGTCAAACCGGGGGCCACGGCCTCCAGCTGCCGCTGCGCCGTCTCCGGCTTGAGCAGCCATTCGCGAAATTCACCGACCGTCAGCGACGAGACGATCGCGAAGGCCGCCGGATCATGGCGTTCCATGATGAGGCGCGAGACCTCGTCTGTCTCGGCCGGAATGATCTCCTCGGCGACAAAGGTCTTCAGCGGGAGGTCTGCGAGCGCCATTTGCGCGGCAAGCCGCTCGACCGGACCGTTCGCAGCGATGCCCGCAAGCTGGTCGCCCGACCGCTCTGGCGTCGCCTTGGCCAGCAGCTCCCTCAGGTCGGAGAAGCCGAAAGTCGTCCCGTCGATGGTCGTCTTGTACGGCATGAGCGCTACCTGCCGATCAGCGCAAGTGCTTCCGCATGGAGCCTCGGCGTAGCGGCCGCCAAGACATGCCCTTCCGAGCGAATCGTGAGCGGTCGTCCGGTCCAGTCGGTGATACACCCGCCGGCGCCTTGCACGATGGGAATCAGCGCCATGTAGTCATGCGGCTGGAGACCCGTCTCCAGAACGATGTCGCAATGTCCCGATGCAAGCAGGCCATAGATGTAACAGTCTCCGCCGAAGCGGCGCAATCTCGCGGCTCTCGAGATCCGCTCGAACGTCTCGGCATCGCCGCCGGCGAACATATCCGGCGAAGTCGTGTAGAATCGCGCGTCTGCGATATTCTTGCACGCGCTGGTTCGCGCCAATCGACCACCGAACAGCGACAGCCCCGGCCGCGCCATCCACCGCTCCCCCGTGAAGGGAATATCGATCAGGCCGCAGAACGGTTGCTCCTCACAGGTCAATGCAATCAGCGTTCCGAACAAGGGAAAGCCGGTGATGAAGCTCTTGGTGCCGTCGATGGGGTCCACGATCCAGGTGAAGGCGCCCCCCGGCTTGCCCCCGATCTCCTCACCGATGATGCCGTGTTCCGGAAAGCGCTCCTCGATCCTCTCCCTGAGACGAAGCTCGACGGTGCGATCGGCAATCGTCACGGGGCTGTCATCCGACTTCGAAACGACGTCCAGCGGCGTACGGAAATAGGACAGCACAGTGGGCCTGACCAGATCCGCCAGTTCGGCGGCGAAGGACAGGTAGACGTCGGCGTCATCAGCCGCGACGGCGGGGTGAGCCATCACAGCGCCTTCAAGAACAGCGGCCATCGCGGGTCGTAGATGATGGAGCGGGCCCGCATATGCTTCCAGACGCCATATTTGTAGAAGTCGAAGTCCAGTGTCGAGATGCGGTTCTGCACCATCGCCCAGGTGCTCCACTTGATGTCGGCGAGTGCCTTGTGAACGATAAAGCGCGCGTGCCACTGCTTGCGGTAAGAGCCGAAATACTCCTCGATAATCTCCTGTTCGATATCCTCTGAGAAGAAGTGTTCCCCGCTCCAGATGGCGAGATCATAGAGCCTCTCGTTGTTGGACGCGTATTCGAAGTCGATCAGCTTGATCGATCTGTCTTCCCCGACGAGAAAATTCCCCGGCATCGGATCATTGAAGCAGGGCACGAGATCGAGCCCGGCAGCTTCAAGCGCCGCACGCGCCTGCCTGTACTGACGTTGAAGCCAGACGTGATCTTCCGGAGAGTAGCCACCGAGCTGTCTCACCTGCTCATAGTGCTCGTCGATCATGTCGAACACGGTCTTGGTCAGCGGAAGCGGCTCGCCTTCGTGAAAGCGGCGGTACATCCTGACCACGTTGGCGCGAAACAGCGGATCGACGCAGTCGCGATGGGTCGAAGCCCGGCGATCATCGAGGAACTCGGACACCTCAATGTCGAGGTGGTCGAGATAATCGAAGGTCCGCGGCCCGACCGCCATCATCTCCGCCTGCTTGCTTGCGGCCCGGGCCGCGCGGCGATCGATGAACATCTCGGTGCCGCGACCGGGTATCTTGACGAAATATCCGACCGGGTCGCCTTCGACTGTGACACGAAAATTGGTGTTGCTGATACCGCCCGACACCGGCCTGTAAGTCAGACGAGATCCCTTCCAGACTTCCACCCCAACGACGGCCGCCTCCAGCGTTCGTTCAGCATCGGATCGGCCAGATCCCATCTCCATCATCACCTTGCCCCATCTTCACTAGAGAGACCGCACGCGCTCTTCGAAGCCGGGATGCCCAAGCAGCATCCGGCATCGCAGGAAGCGCCACGATGCATATTTCAGGAATTCGACGCCCTGCAGCGGTGAACGCACATCCTGCAGCAGGCTGCGGAGCGCCCAGTAAAGATCGTCCGCGGCGGCATAGAGCCGGCATCGATTGAATGCCTTCTCGCAGAACCGGCCATCATGCATTTCCAGCAGCGGCTTCATCCAGCTCTCGAACTGGTAGAGCTCGTTCATCTGAACACCCAGTTGATAGTAGGGGTCGATATCGCCGGCCATATCGAAATCGACCAGCATCAGGGCCTTGTCCGGACCAAGCATCACGTTGGAGGATTGCGGGTCGCCGTGTGCCGGCCTCAGCTCGACGCCGGACGCAGAGATCGCCTCCCGGATAGAGGTCATCCAGGCCAGCATCCAGTTCACATCGCCCGGGAGCACCGCGCCTGACGTCGAGATCAACGGCCAAAGCCGGTCGATGCCGTCGAAAACAGACCAGGGGCGTCCCAGCGGTTCTCCTGCGGCAATCGTCTTCTGCATCTCAACCAGCCGGACGACCGCGTCTTCTTGCATCAGATCGTCGATCTTGGCCGTACGCCAGCCCTCGTCGAGGCGAGAAAACAGCACGGCCCTTTCAGCCGGCACACGCGCGACCAGGGTCGGCGACAGGCCCAGGCCGTGAAGGCGTTGTGCCGCCACAAAGGCCACGTCGTCGTCGACCAATTCGGCGACCTCGTCGTTCGCAAGTCGAAGGAGGAGATTTGCGCCATTGCCGTCAGGCGCGACGTTGAATGTCGTCGACTCGACCGCATGATACGACGGCGAGGCCACTGGAAACGCGGACACCGCGTACGTTGCCTTGTTCGCGTCGATAACCGACATGTTCCGGATTGCCCGCTCGGCGCGCTCCTCCGCAGCCGTATTGGGATGACCAAGCTTTTTCATGCCGCAGCCTCATTTGCCGGCAGCCCTTCGCTGGCCATCGCATACAGCATGTCGGCGAGGACCTGCGTTCCAAAGGCCTGGTCTGCGGCGCTCGTGAACTCGGTCGGGTGGTGGATGACGCCGTCACGCGAGCGGACCGCCAGAACGATCGAGGGGCAGACGGCGGACAGCGCCACGGCATCATGACCGCCGATCGTATCGAGATGACGCGCCGTTTCACCGAACCCCGCGGCCGTTCGCTCCGCAAGCGAGACCAGCCCTTTGGCAAATCGGCCGGCCTTGCGCCGATCGATCGCCCTCACCTCGAATGTCACCCCAGCCTTCTCCGCGGCGGCTTCAATTCCCAACTCCATCTTTCGTTCGGCCTCGGCGAGAACCTCGGGTGATCCCGAACGCAGTTCCATGAAGAGGACGGCCTCGGACGGAACGGTATTGGGCGAATTTGGAAACACTTCGAGGCGGCCGACCGACGTATGCAGATCAAGGCCGTGTTCGGCGGCGATTCGCTTCAGATCCGCAACGAGGTAAGCGGCGCCCAGCAACGCGTCCTTGCGCTGCGCCATCGGCGTCGGCCCCGTATGGGCCTGCCGGCCCAGGAAGGCGAGACGATATTTGGTGGCGCCCCAGAAGCGGGTGAAGATGCCAAACTTTTCATCGGCTTCGAACAGCGCCTTGTCGCCCTCGATGTGAAGCTCGATCAGCGCGCTCGGCCTTGCCACACTGTCCTTGCCGGCATAGCCGATCTGCGCAAGGGATTCCCGCACGGTCACGCCGTCACCGTCCTTGCGGTCGAGCGCCCATTCGCGCTCCAGAGCACCGGCAAAGACGCTGCTTCCCAACAGGCTCGGCTGGAAACGCGCGCCCTCCTCGTTGGTCCAGTTCACCACCTGAAAGTTGCAGACGGGGAGCTTCTTCTCCGCCTTCAGCCGTTCCGACACGGCAAGCACGGCCTCGCAGGCCGAGACGACGCCGAGAGCTCCGTCGAAACGGCCACCGTTGGGCTGGCTGTCGATGTGAGATCCGACCATCACCACCGGCGCATTGGCGCCGGCGAGCGACAGGCTCCCGAATTGATTACCCATGCCATCGACCGCCTGGTTGAACCCGTTCCGGGCAAACCAGCGCCCGAGCCAATCGCGCGCCGCGCCGTCCTCCTTCGAGAGGGCCAGGCGTGTCATGGACCCGTCGGGGCCGCCGCCGAACGTCGAGAGTTCGTCCATCATCGCCTGCAAGCGCGATGGGTTGATGGGGGCGCGCACGGAGTTGATGTCAGGCATAGATGATTTCCACGTGGGATTTGAGAAATTGCTCGGAGAAGTCCTTGGTCAGGCTGCCTCCCGTGACCACGCCATGCACGTCCTGCAGGCCAAACGTATGGATCGAGCCGAGGCGGCCGAACTTGGAGCTGTCCGCGACGATGACCGAACGTTTCGCCTGAGCGCGCGCGACGCGGCGGATGATCGCCTCGTCCTCGCCATAGTCCATGAATCCGCGCTCGGCATGAACCGCGCTGATCGCGATGATGGCGAGATCGAAGAAGTGCTCCTTCATTGCTGCCACCGTCTCAGGACCAAACGTCGCCTGATAGTCCGGCCGTAGCCGCCCGCCCAGCACGCGAACGCTAGGCGTCGGCGCGTAGTAGAAATGGGCGGCAACCGCCAGCGAGTTGCTCACGATCGTAAGGTCCTTGCGGGTCTCAAGATGCTTCAGGCAGGCAAGCGCCGTGGTGCCTTCGTCGATGAAGATCTTCATGCCGTCACTGACGAGCGCCGCAGCGGCCTCGCCGATCCGTGCCTTTTCCCTCGCGCCGACGCGCAGGCGCTCGGCGAAGGGCTGGTCACTCTCCTGCCGATCGAGCACGGCGCCGCCATAGACGCGCCGGGCAAACCCCTGCGTCTCGAGCTCCCTCAAATCACGCCGGATCGATTCCTGGCTGACCTTGAGCTGGTCGACGAGGTCCTTGACGTGGACCCGCTGCTTCTGCCGCAACAGATCGCGGATCAGCTCGAGCCGATGCTCCGTAAAGCTCATGGACGTTCCCCGCATGTCGCGGCACTGCCGGCCGCTTCCTGGCGCGTATTCCTGCTCACGATCCGTCTCATGGCGCGGTCGTGCCCACCTCACCGAGGCCTCCCGATGCCGATGGCGGCAGGACGAGGTGGCAAGCGGCGAAATCCTGCCGCTCACGCACCGTCAGGCTCGGTTGAAGACGGCCGCATCTGTTCATGGCCTGCGGGCAACGTGATCGGAAGCTGCAGCCGACAGGGATATCCAGCGGGCTCGGCGGCTCGCCCTCGAGCAGGCACTCCTCCGGCCGGTAGCGGCGCGGCTCCAGTGTCGGCATCGCGCTCAGCAGGGCCTTCGTATAGGGATGGCCGGGATCAAAGAAGAGACGCTCATTGTCGGCGAGCTCGAAGACCTCGCCGAGATACATCACGGCGACGCGATTGCAAGCCTTCCTGACCATCGCGAGATCGTGCGAGATGAAGATGTAGGTCAGGTCGTATTCCTTCTGGAGCTTCTCGAACAGGTCGAGCAGCTTGAACTGCTCCGCCTGATCCAGGGCTGACAGCGTTTCGTCCATGATCAGGATTTCCGGCTCGAGGACGAGCGCGCGGGCGACGTTGATGCGCTGCCGTTGTCCCGCGCTGAGGCCCAGCGGAAGCTCGCCGTAGAGTTCGGCCGGCAGGCCCACCTCCCCCATCACCTTCAGAACGCGCTCGCGAATTCTGGCGTCGTCGCGCCAGCCGTGCGTCCGCAGCGGTCCCTCCAGCATCCTTCCAACCGCCGTCCGCGGCGGCAGCGAACCGAAGGGATCCTGTAGCACCATCTGGAGCTTCCCGCGAAATTCGAGCAGCGACCGGCCCCTGAGCGCCGCGATATCCTTGCCTGCACAGAGGATCTGCCCCGAGCTCGGCAGTTCGAGCCTGCACAGAAGCCGCATCAGGGTCGATTTTCCACAGCCGGATTCACCGACGATGGCGAAGCTGTCGCCGCGGCGGATGTCGAAGGTGACGTTGCGGACGGCACGAACAAGATTAACCCCGCCAAACCCGGTCTTCTTCCTGACCTTGTAGCTCTGCGAGGCATCGCGCAGGCTGAGGACCACCTCCCGCTGGTCGTCATGGCGGGGCGCCGGGACGGCCTCGCCCCAGATTTTCGGCGTCTGCCGCACGAGCTCGCGCGTGTAGGGATACACCGGCCTTTCGACCAGATCTTCGGTAGACTGCTCCTCGACAATGCGCCCCTCTTCCATCACCAGGATCCGCGTACAGGCTTCGCGAGCCACTGGCAGCGACGACGAGACGAACAGGACGGCCGTGTCGAAGCTCGTCGTCAATTCCTTCATCAGCCGGATCACCTGGGCGGCGACCGTGACGTCCAGGGGCTGGGTGACGTTGTCGGCCACCAGGAGTGCCGGGTTGGTCACCAGCGCATCCACGATCAGCGCGCGCTGCATCATGCCGCCCGAGAATTGTGCGGGATAGTCGTGAAAGCGGTTGCGTGCCGAGGGAATACGCACGGCGTCCAACAGTTCGATCACACGGCTTTCGGCCGTCCGCCGCGACACCCCGGGCACGACCGCCCGCATCTTCTCGACGATTTGGGCGCCAACCGGCAGAGTGGGATCGAGTGCCCCCATCGGATTGGCGCCGACGTAGGAAATCCGCTGACGCAGAGCGCGCATGTCCGCGCCGCTCATGGCATAGATGTCCTGCCCCTCGAACAGCACCTCGCCGGACCGCTTCGTCAGCGGCGGCTCGAGCCAGTTGACCACGGCCTTGGAGAGCACGGTCTTGCCGGAGCCACTGGCACCGACCACACCGACGATCTCGCGCGGCGCAAGGCTCAGCGAGACGCCGTCGAGGAGGACCTTCGCGGTCGCCGAGCGACCGGCGGCGATCGTGACGTTCGTGAGAGCGAGAAGCGGTCGCGTCATCCTTCCACTCCCCCGTGGATCGTGTTGCGCGCGCGCTCGAGGGAGGCGCCGATCAGATTGATGCTGGTCAGCGTCAATCCGAGGAAGAGGCCCGGCATGGTGGCGATCCACCAGGCGTTGAGCAGATATTTGCGTCCGTCGGCAATGATGTTGCCGAATGTCGGCGTCGGCGGCTGCACACCGAGCCCGAGAAAGCCGAGCGTCGATTCGAAGATCATCATACGCGCCACATCCAGGACCGAGGTGAACAGCACCGGCGGCAGCAGCAGGGGAAGCAGCAGCGTCAGGATGATCCGGACATCGGTCGAACCGCCGATCTTCGCAGCGCGGACATATTCGCGCTGCCGCTCGGTCATCACGATGCTGCGCATGATGCGCGCATAGACCGGCCAGTTGGATACCCCGAGCACCAGGATGATAGCCGGAATGGTCGGCCGGGAGACGCCAAGAACGGAAATCGCGAGAATGATCATCGGGATCGAGAGCTGCGCATCGGTCAGGCGCATGATGACAGCGTCCGTGCGCCCGCCGAAATACCCTGCAATCGTGCCCAGCGCGCATCCGATCGCCAGCATGACGATGACCGAGGCAACGCCGATGAGGAACGAATAGCGCAGGCCGACGAGCGAGCGTACCAGCATGTCGCGACCGATCTGGTCGGTGCCGAGCGGATGAGCCCAGCTCCAATTGCCGCCAAGAAACAGCGGCGGCAGCAGGCGGGCCTTGACATCCATCTTGGTCGGGTCAAGGCCGCTCAGCTCCGGATAGCACGCGGCTGCGAGCGCAAGCACGACGAAGATTCCGAGGCCGACCCGAAACCCTGGCGTAGAGGCCGCCCGATCGAAGATTCGCCGGGCAATGGAGCGTTGGGCTTGCTTACGCAAGATCGGCGCAGCGGTGGCGGTAGCGACGGACATCAATATTCAAGCCCTAATATTCGAGCCTTGGATCCACGGCGGTGGCAACGAGGTCGACGACGATGTTGATCAGCACGAAGATGGCGCTGGTGACGATGGCGATCCCCTGGATCAGCGGAAAGTCGCGCTGGAGCACCGCATTGATGGTCAGCAGGCCGAGCCCCGGATAGTCGAAGATGTATTCGACGATGATCACCCCTCCGAGCAGGCTTGAGAACTGAATCCCGAGCAGATTGAGCAGCGGCACCGAGGCGTTGCGCAGCGCATGGTTGGCGATGATGCGTCCCCGGCTGAGACCGCGCACATGCCCGACAGCGACATAGGGCTCTGTCATCTGCGCCGACACAGAGCTGACCAGCGTCCGGATCAGAACCGGCGACAGCTCGACCGCGAGCACGATCGCCGGCAGGATCGTATAGGCAAACCCCTTGTATCCGATTGCGGGCAACCAGCCGAGCTTGACCGAGAACAGCAGCGCGAGAACAATTCCCAGCCAGAAATTGGGCAGCGATATGAAGATCGAGGAGATGTAGAACGCGAGCTTGTCCGGCCATCGGCCGACCGAAAGGCCACCGGCAATTCCCACCACGGCGGAGAAGAGCAGCGCGATCACGAGCGTCACCGCAGCGAGTTGAAGGGTCATGGGCAAGGTTTCCAGGATCAGGCTCAGGACCTTCGCCCGCTCGCCACGCGTGGTGTCGTTGAAGGTCGCGCCGCCCGTCGCGGCGCCGTTGGCGGGTCGCACGAAGGACTGGCCGAGATCGCCGCGCACGACGCCGCCCATGTACCGTCCGAACTGGACGACGATCGGATCCCGCAGGCCCATGTCGGTCGCAATCTTCTCGATCAGGGCTTCCGGTGCCATTCCTCCCGCCATCAGGCGCACGGGATCGCCCGGCACGATCCGGAGCAACGTGAAGATCAGCAGCGAGACCAGAAATATGATCAAGACGCCCTGAGCCAGACGACGCAGCAGGAAATTCAGGACGAACATCTTCCGAGCTCCGTAAGAAGCGTACCAAACCGCGCGCCGCACGAGTGCGGCACGCGGCGGCCATCCATGATCATCAGGCGACGGGCTTGGAGGCGTCCATCGATCCATCCGGATAAATATAAAGACCTTCGAACTCCTTCTGCATCGCGTGAATCATCACTGAAGTGAAGAGCGAGAGCGCCGGCATCTTCGAGGCCAGCAAGGGCATCGTCTCGGCCTGGAGGATCTTCTTCCGCTCTTCGAGCGTGGGAGCGCTGCGCTCCTTGTCGAGACTTGCATCGATCGCCGGATCCTCGATGCCGCAGATGCGATGCGAGGACGAGTGGAAATGCGTGCGCAGGATCAGATCGGGTTCGGGAGAGCCGGTCGACCATCCGCAATCCACCATGTGGCCGGGACCGCCGCCCGGACGATGATACAACCGCTCGTTCCAGGCAGCAGGCTCGAGCACGGTCAGACTGACATTGAAACCCTGCTCGTTGAGCATCGCTGTGACGATCTCGCCGTACTCCTTGGTCTTGGGATAGAAGCCTACCGACGTGATGTATTCGAGCGGCGGCAACCCCTTGCCATTCGGGAAGCCGGCTTCGGCGAGCAGCGCCTGGCACTTCTTCGGATCGAACTTCGGGTAGTTTTCGAGGTCGATATAGCCGAACTTCACCGGAGAGACGAAATTCGAGGACGCATGGCCCGCCGAACCCAGCACCTCCAGAATGAGCTCGCGGTTGATCGCATGACACGCTGCAAGGCGGATACGCGGGTCGTTGAAGGGCGGCTTCGAGCAGCGGAACCAGAGATATTTGTTCTCGACGGACACCACGCGGTTGATGCGGATGTTGGCGTTGCCCTTGACCGTATCGACCTGCTCCGGCTCCAGCCGCTCGACGATCGAGGCCTGACCGTTCATCAGCGAGAGCATGCGGGTCGTGGAGTCGCCGGTGAAGGTGAAGTTGATGCCCGCGATCGTCGGCTTTCCCTTGAAATAGCCGTCGAAGGCCTTCATCACGGTATCGTTGCCGCGCTGCTCGACGAACTTGAACGGACCCGTGCCGTTAAGACGCTGCGAGAGCGGGCCGCCGGGCCCGGCTGCGATGTCCTTTGCCGACATGATCGGCAGGAAGGCCGCGAGGAACATGAAGAGGTGCGCGGGATAGCCGCCCTTCGACGTATCGACGATGACGGTATAGTCATCAGGCGTCTCGATCTTCAGCGTTTCGCTGGGGCCGGGATACCATTGTGCCGGGCGGTCGGGCTTGGATCCGTATTCAAAGGTGGCCTTGACGTCCTCCGCCTTGAACGGTTTGCCATCGTGGAACACCACGCCCTCGCGCAGCTTGATCTGCAGGCGATTGGGATCGAGCAGCTTGATGTCGGTTGCGAGCTCATAGACGACCTCGCCCGGGTTCTCGAGCTTCATCGGCGTGCGGGTGAGAAAGCCCATCACGAAGCCTTCGATATTCTTCTGCGACAGGGTCGTATGGGCCGTCGGGTCCCAATTGCCGGTGATGTTCTCGGCCGACAGGAACGTCATGACCTTGCCGGCCTGCGCGTGCGCCACCGACAGGAAAAAGTCCGGATTGATCTGCATATAGCCCGCGGCGACCGCAGCTCCCGCCACCCCCTTCAAAAGCTGGCGGCGATCAAATTTCGGATACATCGATATTCCCCTTTTCTTGGTGCAACCGACCAATCGGTCAAAACGGTCATGCAGAAGGTGTGCCAAGGGGATTTCAACGCGACTTGTGCCGATCTTCTTGTGGATTTTGACCGATCTTGAGGCAAAGTGCCTCTCTTATGGTCCGGGACTTGGGCAATATCGGTCTGCCGCGGACTCTCCACCCAGACCCGTGCGATCGCACGCACACCGGGTCGCTATCGGCGTGTCGGAGCCGGCCCCACTCACGATGAGTGATTCAAGCTACACTGAGATCCGTGACGGATTGCAGATGATCGTCGCGCGAGCCCGTTGCAACGACGCTCCACCTTGCCGAGCACGAGCGCCCCGGTCAGTCAAACTGGACCGGTTCTGATCCGGGATAGGAATGAGCGACGAACTCGCAGAACGCACGGGCCGCCGGCGACAGCTCTGCGTTACTTTTCCAGGCGAGCCCGACATCCATGGTATGAACATCATCATCGACCGTCTTGAGATCGATGCGATGTCCCTCGAGCGACCAGGGGCGGTAAACCATGTCCGAGAGAATGGTGATTCCCATGCCGGTCGCCACCATGCTGCGAACGGCTTCGACCGACAGGGTCCGGAAGATGACGTTCGGAACGCGTGCCGTGTGCTGCCAGTAGCGCATGGCGGAGCGCTCGGCCTCGTCGACGGTCAACATCAGATAGGGTTCGCTGGCCAGATCTTCCAGCCTGATACTATCCCTGCGGAGCAGCGGATGATTGGCGCATGTCCACAGGCGGCGCGGTGAGCGCAGCAACAGTCGCGAACGGATAGAGAGGCGGTCATGCAGGTTGGAGACAAGCATCACCGCCGCATCGACGCTGCCACTGATCAGGCTCTGCTCGATCGCATCGCGCTGAAACTCGTGCAGACGCACCGTGATCCCTGGGAAGGATCGCCAGAAGCGCGACAACAGTGGCGGCAGGAAATATCCGGCGATCGTATAGCTGACCGCCACGTCGACCGTTCCGTCGACCTGTGATCCCCAGCGATGCGGGCCCCGCATCGCGTCCGACACACTGGCCTCGATCGCCCGGGCGCGCTGCAAGAACTCCTGTCCGTCAAAGGTCAGCGTCACGCCGTTTGAGTGACGATCGAATAATTTGCGCCCGAGCTCGGCTTCGAGCGCCTTGATGGACGCCGTGACTGCCGACTGCGTCACGTTCAGAGCTGCCGCCGCAGCCGACACCCGCCCTGTCTCGGCCGTTGCAATAAAGTGCCGAACCTGACGGAACGTCAGAGACATCAAAATTTCCGATATCAGTGAACGATATTTCGAATTTTACAATCCCCCGGTGGAACGGAAAAATCAATCCATCGGTTTTTTTGGTGAGAAGGCGCTGATAGATGTCCGATGGCTTGGAGTTGGTCGCTCGCAAAGTCAGCGTCCAATTCGAAGGCTTGAAAGCGCTGTCCGACGTGACCCTTGCCGTGCCGCGCGGGCGCATCACCGGCCTGATTGGTCCCAACGGTGCCGGCAAGACCACCCTTATTAATGTGCTCACGGGTTTCCAACCGGTCGGTGCAGGCACTTTGGAACTGGAGGGCGAGCCGATCAACGGCATTGCGGCGCACAAGCTCAGACGAACGGGTGTTGCACGCACATTCCAATCAGGTCGACTTTTCCGCGATCTCCCGGTCATCGACAACCTTGAGGTGACCGGCGTCGGCCTTGGCCAGACCCGCCGCGACGCGATCGCCGAAGCCGCTCGCGTCATGGCCTGGCTCGGCATTTCTCATCTCGCCAACACCGACGCGGGCGCCCTGCCCTACACGGACGAACGCCGCGTCGCGATCGGCCGCGCCATCATGTGCACGCCGCGCTACCTCCTGCTCGACGAGCCCGCAGCAGGAATGTCGGAGCATGAGAGCCACGATCTGGCCGCCATCATCCGGCGGATCGCCCGGGAGCTAAACGTCGGCGTGCTTCTGATCGAACACAATATCGGCCTCGTTCTCGAACTCTGCGAACGCATCTTCGTCCTCGATTCCGGACAGATCATCGAAGTCGGCTCTCCCGCGCAAATTCGCAACAGCGACGAGGTGCGGCACGCCTATATGGGCACGCAGCGCGACGAATTGATTCCGCCGATTGCCGAAGAGGCCGTCGCGTCATGACGCTGCTCGCGGTCAACGACATCACGGTCAGCTATGGGCGCCTGACGGCTCTGCGCGGCGTCACGCTCAATATCGACGAGGGCGAGGTCCTGTTCGTGACCGGTCCGAACGGCGCGGGCAAATCGACCTTGCTCAATGCCATCGCCGGCGTCGTGCCGCCGGCATCGGGCTCCATCACCGTCGACGGCGCGACGGTAACCGGCGCCTCGCCGGAGGATATCGCGCGGCGCGGCTTTTCGCTGGTGCCCGAAGGTCGCAACGTCTTCGGCGGATTGACGATCGAGGAAAACCTGAAGGTCGGCACCGGCATGCGGACCGACCGCAGGAAGATTGCCGACGACCTCGACTCTGTCTACGAGGAATTCCCGATGCTGGCCGAGCGCCGCCATACTCCGGCAGGGATGCTCTCCGGCGGCCAGCAACAGATGCTCGTCATCGGTCGCGCCTTGATGGCCGCGCCCCGCATCATGGCGATCGACGAGCCCTCGCTCGGCCTTGCGCCGAAGATCATCGACCAAGTCTACGAGATCCTGGTACGGCTGCGCGCCCAGCGCAAGCTTACCCTGTTGATTGTCGAGCAGAGCTCGACGCGTGCCCTCATGACGGGCGGACGGATGGTTCTCATCCGGGGCGGCCGTATCGTACTCGAGGGTGCGGCCGCCGACATGGTCAAGGACGACCGGCTGAAGCAGGCCTATTTCGGCTTCGGAGACCATTGACAGATGACAGCGGTCCTCCAGGTCGTCTTCGACGCGCTGAGCCTCGGCAGCCTCTATGCGCTCGGCGCGCTCGGCATCGCGCTGATTTTCGGCGTGATGCGGCTCGTCAACTTCGCGCATGGAGACTTCATCGCCTTCTGCGTGTTCGCCATGCTGTGGCCGTCGACCGATGCGGCGGCGATCGTGTTTGCCGGCCAACTGCCGTCCTACCTGCTGATTCCGCTCCTGCTGCTGATCGGCGCTGCGCTGTCGGTTCTGTCCGAGCTCATCGTCTTCCGCCGCTTCCGCAACGCCAATCCGGCGACGATGATGATCGCGTCGTTCGCGCTCGGCTTCGTCATCCGCCACCTCCTGCTGATGCTGTATTCGAGCCGGCCGAAATCGGTCACGCTGTGGCCGAGCCTCGGCCTGCCGGTCGAATTCCTGGGCGCCCGCATCCCGATACTCCAGGTCGCGACCATCGTCATCACGCTGATCGTGCTTGCCGCGCTGGTGCTGTTCCTGAAGCGCACCCGCTATGGCCTGGAAATGCGTGCAGCAGCCGAAAATTTTACCATGGCGCGCATGCTCGGCGTCCGCGCCAACGGGGTGATACTGTTCGCCTTCGCCATCAGCGGCATGCTGGCAGCCGCGATCGGCCTGATCCTCGCCACCAATTCCGGCACCGCCGACATCGGCATGGGCGCCAACGTGATGCTGATCGCGTTCATCGCAACCGTGATCGGCGGCCTCGGTAGCATTCCCGGCGCCGTTGCCGCCGGCTTTCTGATCGGTGCGGCGAGCGTCGTGTTCCAGGCCACCTTGCCGCACGATGCGCGCGTGTTCCGCGACGCCTTCGTCTACGGCGCGGTCATCGTCGTCCTTCTGGTGCGGCCGCAGGGCCTGTTCGCGCCGAAATCCGCCAAGCAGAGAGTCTGATCGATGTCGCAGCGGCCCTCCGTCATCCGGCAAACGATCGTCACGCCGATCGTGCTGATCGCGGCACTGCTCGTCATGGCTGCCCTCACCTATTATTTCGGCAGCCGGCCCTTCAACCGCACGATCGTCGAGATGTTCATCAACATCATGATCGTCGTCGGCCTCTACGTGTTCGTCGGCAATTCCGGCCTGCTGTCGTTCGGACACATCAGCTTCATGTGCCTCGGCGCCTACATGACCGCGTGGCTGACCATCCCGTCGGTGATGAAGTCGATCACGCTCAAGGGACTTCCCGGCTGGCTGCTGCATACGCAATTGCCGATGTGGATCGCGACACCGATCTCCGGACTCTTCGCGGCGCTGATCGCATTGATCGTCGGGCGCATCATCATGCGCCTGTCGGGCATTGCCGCCTCGATCGCGACCTTCGGTCTGCTCGGTGTCGTCAACAACATCTATTCGAACTGGGATTCCGTCACCGGTGGCCAAGGCTCGATCGTCGGCATCCCCCCTACTATGAACGTCTGGACCGGATGGATCGGCGCGGCGGTCGCCATCGCAATCGCCTATCTCTATGCGATCTCGCGCTCGGGGCTGGCGCTGCGTGCCACACGTGACGAAGCGATCGCGGCAAGCGCCTCCGGCATTGATATCGTTCGTGAACGCCTGATCGCCTTCGTCGTCAGCGCGTTCATCATCGGCCTTGCCGGTGCGCTCTACGCGCATTTCCTGAGCATCGTCAATCCGGGCGCATTCTATCTCCGAACGACCTTCATCACCCTGTCGATGCTGGTGGTCGGCGGCATGTATAGCCTCAGCGGCGCGGTCGTCGGCGTGGTCGCGATGTCGGTGCTGATCGAGCTGTTCCGCAACCTCGAGAAGGGCGTCGGCTTCGGCGGTCACATGATTGCGCTTCCGAACGGCGTCCAGGAAATAGCGATCGGCATCGTCACGATCGCCATCTTGATGTACCTGCCGACGGGATTGACGCGCAACCTGGAATTCCGCTGGCGCGGATGGCCCTTGCAGCGGCGCCTGGCGCGCCCCGCCCAGACGGCCCTCAAGGAACTGAACTGACGTCCTTTCGCACAAATTAGAGGAGTGGCTCATGCGTTTCAGATCAATACTCGGCGTTCTTGCCGGAGCATCCGCGCTCTGGTTCACCCCCGCCCAGGCGGCCAACGAAATCGTCGTCGGATTCGCGACGGCCGCATCCGGCTTCATGCAGGCCTACGACAAGCCGGCACAGGATGCGGCGCTGATCCGGATCGACGAGATCAACAAGGCCGGCGGCCTGCTTGGCAAGAAGATCAAGCCCGTCTTCGCCGACACCAAGACCGATCAGGCCGAGGGCGCCAAGGCCGGCCTCGCCGTGCTCGACCAGGGCGCCGACCTGGTCATCGTCTCCTGTGACTATGATTTCGGCGCGCCCGCGGCCCTCCAGGCACAGGCCGCCGGAAAGGTCTCCTTCTTCCTGTGCGCTGAGTCCATCAAGGCCGGCATTCCCGGCGTGGGCCCCTTCTCGTTCTCGGCGTCGGTGCTCGCGGCCGTGCAGGGCGCAACCATGGCGGAATGGGCCTACGAAAAGAAGAACGCACGTACCTTTTACCGTCTGCTCGATAGCTGGACCGTCTACAACAAGGGAATCTGCGACGGCTTCGACTGGATGCTGCCACGCCTGAAGGAAGCCAAGCTCGCCGGCAGCGACACCTTCAAGAACGATGACGCCTCGATCGCCTCGCAGATCACGCGCATCAAGAGCCTGCCGAAGGAGCCCGACGCAATCATGCTCTGCACGATGATGCCGGGCGCCGTCTCCGCCATCAAGCAGATCCGCGCCGCCGGCATCAAGTCGATGATCGTCAACGGATCCGGCGTCGACGGCAGCTATTGGCTGAACGCCGTGCCGGACCTGTCAAACTTCTATGTTCCCGTGCAGGGCTCCGTCTACGGCGACGATCCGAACCCGAAGGTCAACGAGTTCAACAAGAAGTATAAGGAAGTCACCGGCGGTGATCCGTCCAGCCAATATGTCTATCCGGGCTATGTCCTGATCGACGTCTGGGCCAAAGCGGTCGAACGCGCCAAGTCGACCGAGGCAGCGCCTGTGGTAGCCGAGCTCGAGAAGATGACCAGCGAACCGACGCTGTTCGGACCGCGCACGTTCACCAAGGACATTCACCACCAGAACCAGGGCCGTTACCTGATCGTCGATACGGAAGCCGGCAAGCCGCGCGTAATCGATCAGTGGACGATCTCGGAAAAGATCCCGCTGGATTATCTGGTGTCCAAGTAAGCCGACAACGCGCCTCCCGAGGGGCGAGCCCCCGGGAGGTTTCACCTCGGATCGACGCAAGCGCTGTTGGGAGGAAATTAGGAGATGGTCGTGATCAACTGCGACATGGGCGAGGCCTACGGCCTCTACAAGATGGGCGACGACAAGGCACTGATGCCTCACATCGACGTCGCGAACGTCGCGTGCGGCTTTCATGCCTCGGACTTCAACCACATGCGCAAGACCGTGCGGCTAGCCAAGGAGTTCGGCGTCAAGGTCGGCGCGCACCCCTCGCTGCCGGACTTGCAGGGGTTCGGTCGCAGGGAAATGAAGATCAGCCGTGAGGAGCTGGCCAATTGCCTGCTCTATCAGATCGGCGCACTCAAGGCGTTTCTGGATGCTGAGAACATGGCGCTGAATCACATCAAGCCGCATGGTGCGCTCTACGGGATGGCCTCACGCAACGAAGAGATCGCCGAGGCGGTGGCGGACGCTGCCGACGTCTATAAGGTGCCATTGCTCGGCATGAAGGGCACACTGCACCAGAAAGTCTACGAACGGCGTGGCCATACCTTCGTGGCCGAGTACTACGCCGATCTCGACTACAATGCCGACGGCAGCCTGATCATCACGCGCGAGCACGAGGCCAAGGATCCG
Organism: Bradyrhizobium sp. CCBAU 45389; assembly: GCF_028128625.1. Taxonomy (NCBI): domain Bacteria; kingdom Pseudomonadati; phylum Pseudomonadota; class Alphaproteobacteria; order Hyphomicrobiales; family Nitrobacteraceae; genus Bradyrhizobium; species Bradyrhizobium sp. CCBAU 45389. The sequence goes on from NZ_LBIY01000002.1 coordinate 371,323, forward strand.
ACCGACGCGGCTTCCCGCTGCGCAAGAGCCGTCAATGAAGGCAAGACACGCTCCGTGGCAGGAAACGACATTGTGGTCGGCGCCGATTCAATCTGCATCCACTCCGATACCCCCAACGCCGTCGCCATCGCCGAGGCGGTTCGCGAGGCGGTCCGCCCCTATCTGACCGCGCCCTGAGCCGGCGCACCGAGAGCCCAAGCACGGACATCACGAGGACACCATGACAACACAGCAAATCTTCTCGCCGCTTCCGGGCATCTTCTACCGCAAACCCGCGCCCGACAAACCCGACTACAAGAGCGACGGTGACGTCGTCGCCGATGGCGACACGATCGGCCTCATCGAGGTGATGAAGTCATTCAACGAGGTGAAGGCCGGCATTACCGGCAAGATCCTGCGGTTCCTGGCTGAGAACGAGGAAGCCGTGATGGCCGGCCAGCCCATCGCCGAAATCGACGTCTGAGACCGCCCGTTCCCTTCATGGCCATCAAGAAGCTGCTCATAGCCAATCGCGGCGAAATCGCCGTGCGTATCAATCGCGCGGCGCGCGAGCTCGGCATTGCGACCGTTCAGGTCTACAGCAAGGCCGACAAGGACTCGCTCGCGGTCAGGCTCGCTGACGAGTCGATCGAAATCGGTCCGCCACAGGCATCCAAGTCCTATCTCAACCAGGCGACCATCCTCGCCGCGGCCAAGACCACCGGGGCCGATGCTGTCCATCCCGGCTATGGCTTTCTGGCGGAAAATGCCGAATTCGCGGCCACCGTCGAGGCGGCGCATCTGACTTTCGTCGGCCCGACCGCACAATCGATCCGGCTCATGGGCGACAAGGTCGCGGCACGTGAGGCCGCTGCTGCAGCCGGGGTGCCAACCGTTCCCGGCAGTCGGGGGCGCCTCGAGTCGGCAGAAGCCGCCTTCGCATTGGTGGAGACCACCGGCTTTCCCGTCATGATCAAGGCGGCCGCCGGTGGCGGCGGGCGCGGTATACGCATTGCGCGGTCGGCGGACGAGTTCAATCATCTGATGCCGCAGGCGCAGGCCGAAGCGCTCGCGGCCTTCGGTGACGGCGGACTCTATGTCGAGAAACTCATCGAAGGCGCGCGGCACATCGAGGTGCAGGTGCTTGGCGACGGATACGACGTCATCCATTGCTTCGAGCGCGAATGTTCGTTGCAGCGCCGCCGCCAGAAGGTCTGGGAAGAGGCTCCCTCACCGTCGCTGGCGCCGGCCATCCGTGAAAAGCTCTGCGCGTCTGCGGTCGCGCTGGCCAGGGCGGTCAATTATCGCGGCGCCGGGACGCTCGAGTATCTCTATGACGGCAGGACCCACGAGTTCTATTTTCTGGAGATGAATACCCGCATCCAGGTCGAGCATCCCGTGACCGAAATGGTGACGGGCATCGATCTCGTTCGCGAGATGATCCGGATTGCGGGCGGCGAGCCCCTGCGCATCCGCCAGGACGACGTGCGCGTAACCGGGCATTCGATCGAGGTTCGCATCAATGCCGAGGATCCCGCCAGGAATTTCATGCCCAACCCGGGCACGGTGAGCGCGCTCAGCATCCCTGGCGGCGACGGCGTGCGCTTCGATAGCATGCTCTATCAGGGCTACACCGTGCCTCCATTCTACGACAGCCTGCTGGGCAAACTGATCGTGCACGACAAGGATCGGCCGAGCGCAATACGAAAGCTCTCGCGTGCGCTCGCCGAGCTCAGCGTCGAAGGCCTCGCCACGACGAAACCGCTGCATCAGGCGCTCGCCGGCAACGCCGACGTGCAGGCCGGACGATTCCATACCGCCTGGCTCGAACCGTGGCTGGAGCTCCATGCGTCGACCCTCGCCACGGACCAGGCGTCACCGGCCGCAAGAGCTACCCTATGAACGCGAGAAAATCCGCCCCGCCCACAACAGGAGGCTACTAGCCATGCAAACTCGATTTTCCTTCGGCGGCGATGAGCATATCTTCGCCGAGGTCGGCGAGGCAATGTCGCTCGAGGCCTTCTTCAAGAGCCTCTTCATCACCAACGCAGTGCGCGACGCCAGGATCAAGGGCGTGACCGAGATCTGTCCGGCGAACGCGTCCTATCAGGTCAAGTTCGATCCCGATCAGATCAAGCCCGATGATCTCCTCGCGGAATTGAAACGGCTGGACACCGCGTCCGAAAAGTCCGAGCCGGTGATCAAGACGCGAATTATCGAAATCCCCGTGCTCTACAACGATCCCTGGACGCATGAGACCCTGATGCGCTTCCGGGAACGCCATCAGAATCCGAACGGCACCGATCTCGAATACGCCGCGCAGATCAATGGCCTCGACGGCGTCGACGCCTTCATCAAGGCGCACTCCAGCGCCCCCTGGTTCGTCTCCATGGTCGGCTTCGTGGCCGGCCTGCCCTTCCTCTACCAGATGGTCGAACGCCAGCGGCAGATCCAGGCGCCGAAATACCTGCGCCCGCGCACCGATACGCCAAAGCTCACCATCGGTCATGGAGGATGCTTCTCCTGCATCTACTCGGTGCGCGGAGCGGGCGGCTACCAGATGTTCGGCATCACGCCGATGCCGATCTACGACCCCAACCAGAAGATCAGCTATTTGCGCGACTTCATGTGTCTGTTCCGGCCAGGCGACATCGTCAAATGGAAGCCGATCGACCGAACGGCCTATGACGCGGCGGTCGCCGATGTCGACGCCGGACGCTTCGCGCCCGTCATCCGCGACGTCTCGTTCTCGCTGACCGAGTTCAACCGCGACATTGATGCCTACAACCGTAAGCTCGATGGAGTTCTCCATGGCCATTAAGGTTTTGAAGCCGGGTCTTGCGACCACCGTCCAGGACCTCGGGCGTCCAGGCTACTATCACATCGGCATCCCCCTCTCTGGCGGCATGGACCGTCACGCGCTCGTCGCCGCCAATCTCCTTGTTGGCAACGAGGAAGGTGCGGCCGTCCTCGAAGCGGTCTTCATGGGACCGGAGCTCGAATTCACCGAAGATGCGACCGTCGCGATCACCGGCGCCCAACTGCCGCCGAAGCTCGATGGCAAACCGCGCGAAACCTGGACGAGTTTCAAGGTCAAACGCGGCCAGGTCCTCTCCTTCGATTTCCTCAAACAGGGCGCGCGCGGCTATATCGCGGTGGCCGGCGGCATCGACGTGCCGGTCGTCCTCGGCTCGCGCTCGACTTACGCGCTCGGCGCGCTCGGTGGATTCAAGGGGCGCAAGCTCGAGGCCGGCGACGAGCTGCCGGTTGGCAAGGCTGCGGCCTCCGTCAAGGACGGACGCGTGGTCGCGAGTGAGCTGCGCGGCCAGCCAACGGCGATGCCGACAGAGGCGCGCGTCATGCCGGGCCTCTACTGGCACCGCATTACGGAGGCGGCCGGCGACGACTTCTTCGCTGACACGTGGAAGGTCGCACCGGAGGCGGATCGCATCGGCTACCGCTTCAAGGGCGGTAAGGCGCTTCAATTCGTGCCGCGCGAGCCGCCATTCGGCGCCGGCTCCGATCCGTCCAACATCACCGACGCCTGCTATCCCTACGGTTCGATCCAGGTTCCCGGCGGCACCGAGCCCATCGTGCTGCATCGCGACGCGGTCTCGGGCGGCGGCTACTTCATGGTCGGTACGGTCATCTCCGCGGACATGGATCTCATCGGCCAGCTCCAGCCCAATACGCCGGTGCGGTTCGTCAAGGTTGGGATGGATCAGGCCCTGGCAGCACGTAAGAGCCGTGCGGAGTTGCTTGGCAGGCTGCGCAACGCGCTGACGTAACCCGCGCAGATTGCACGACATTTGCCGCACCTCGGCCGACTATGGCCGAGGTGCCCGCGGATGGCGCGATCCTCAAACCTGCGGCTGTCCGTGATCAACCCCTAAATCTAACGTGGCGCGACCGTCATCTTTCCGACCTCGGCACGAGAGTTGCAGCGGATGTCACTGGGCTGAGGAAACGCTCAACTGCGCACGACTTGTGCAAACATCGGATCAACCGCGATGTCAGTTTCACTGAAACAGATTCGCTATTTCGTCGCCGCGGCCGAAACCGGCCGCATCAGCCAGGCGGCCATGGAGCTCAACGTCTCGCAATCCGCGGTCACGGCGGCGATTCAGCAACTCGAAGCGACCATCTGCACGCGCCTCCTCGAGCGCGCGCCCAACGGCGTCACCGTGACCATGGAAGGCAGCCGCTTCCTGTCCCAGGGCCGGCAGATACTGGCAGCCGTGGCCGAGGCGGTCCGCAGCACGCACATGTCCGCGGGCCCGCTCTTTGGGACCGTCCGTATCGGTGTCACCTACACCGTGTCCGGCTATTTCCTGCCTCGCCACCAGATGCGTTTTCAGGCGAGCTTCCCGGGCATCACGGTCGAGCTGTTCGAGGCCCCGCGCGACGTCCTCGAACGTGCGCTCGTCGATGGCGCTCTCGATCTCGCGGTCATGCTGGTCTCGAACCTGCGCGACAACGCGATGCTCGGTAGCGAAACGTTGTTGCGCTCGCCCCGCCGCCTGTGGCTCGCTCCCGATCATCCGCTCACCCGCGCCGAGCACGTCCGCCTCGCCGAAGTCGCGACCTATCCCTACGTCATGCTCACCGTGGACGAAGCCAAGCACACCTCCATGCGCTATTGGAACAACGCTTTACTCGAGCCAAAGACCATCTTCCGCACGTCTTCGGTCGAGGCCGTGCGCTCCATGGTCGCCGGCGGAATGGGCATCGCAATCCTCTCGGACCTGATCTACCGGCCCTGGTCGCTGGAAGGCCAGCGGATCGAGACCCGGGTGATCGAGGACGAGATACCGACCATGGACATCGGTCTCGCCTGGCGCCGCGACATCAAGCTGTCGGAAGCCGCAAAGGCATTCCGGGATTTCATGCGCTTTGCGGTAGCGGGCGTGGGTCCCGGCCGACCGCCAATCAGCGTCGACCACCGGCATCACGCCGAGGAGAGGATCGAAATCTGAAATATCTGATTCCGCCTTATTCGACTTGACGTCATCCGGCCGCCCTCGCCACACTCACCAAGGGCCTGGCCGCCGGAGAAGCAGCCGGCAGCGGGGAGCGCAGCAATGCAAGTCAGTTACGCGACCAACGACATTCCAGCGCATGGCCGGCAGCAATACTGGCAGGACATCGTCTCCAGGACCTATTTCTCACTGGACTTGCGCTTCCCGAGCGGCCGCGATTTCGATGCGCGCCTCGGCGCCTGGTCGATGGGGCCCGTTGCAGTATCCCGCAACATCGCAAATGGCTTGCTCTACAAACGCCATGAACGGCATCTCCAGAGCGAGCGCGAAGAATCCTTCCTGATCACGGTGCCGGAGCTCGCCGAAATCCGCTTCGAGCAGGACAACAAGGTCGTGCACTGTCGGCCAGGCGCATTCCTGATCGAACGCAGCCATCTGCCATACGAATTCAGCCATCAGGATCGGACGGCGCTGTGGGTTCTGAAGATTCCCAGCGCAGTCCTGCGTGCGCGCATCTCGCGCCCCGAACGTCTCGCGACGCTTCAGTTCGATGCAAGCCGCAGCGTCGGCGCCTTGTTCGTCGACACGCTGCGCCTTGCCGGCGAACGCATCAGCGAGATGGACGAGATGGCGCGCACGTTGATGGGCAAGCACCTCGTCGAGCTCCTCGCGATGGCCATCGAATCCGACGACCGCGTCCTGACCGGCCACTCGTCCTCCGTTCGTAACGGCCATCTGCTCCGCTGCGAGCATTTCATCCGAACCCGCCTCGAAGACATGCGACTGACGCCGCAGACCATTGCCGACGGCTGCGGCATCTCGCTTCGATACCTGCACCAGATCTTCGAAGGCGAAGGCCTGACGGTCTGCGCCTATATCCGCAACCAGCGTCTGTCGATGTGCGACACCCTGTTGCGCGATCCCAACTGCCGCAAGAGCATTTCAGAAATCGCCTATCAATGGGGATTCGCCGACCAGGCGCAATTCAGCCGGAATTATCGCGGCCGGTTCGGGTGCACCCCGAGCGAAGCACGCGCGGCCTCACGCATCCCGACGTCCTGACGGCCCCACGCCGCACCGGTCTGGCCGATCCTTAGGCAACCAGCCGTCGATCCAGGCACGGGCGAGGTTCGCTCTCTCGCACAAATCTTCCTGCACTCAGCGTCAAGCGCCCAAGCCGCCGGTCTGCCTATGATCGGCGAAACGCTTGCCGGAAAGGAAGACGCATGATGCAGAACCTTCGTGTGGCCGTCGATGTCGGGGGGACTTTCACCGACATCTGCATCATGGACGAGGCGACCGGCCTCATCCGCATCGAGAAGACTTCGTCCACGCGCGACCCGATCGAAGGGATCATGGGCGGCGTATCCAAGGCCGGCATCGATCTTTCCAAGGTGGCCCTGTTTTCGCACGGCACCACGGTTGCGACCAACGCGCTGATCACACGCAGGCTGCCGCGCACCGCCGTGGTGACGACCCAGGGCTTCCGCGACGTGATCGAAATCCGGCGCGCCAACAAGGAAGATCTCTGGGATACCTACAAGGACGTTGTGCGCCCCTACGTGCCGCGACGCGACCGTTTGACCGTGCCCGAACGGGTTGATGCAGGCGGCGCGGTGATCGAGCCGCTCGACGTCGAAGCCGCGCGCAACGTCGCGCGGATTCTCAAGCGCCGGGGCGTCGCCGCGGTCGCCGTATGCTTCATGAACGCCTATCTCAACGGCGCCAATGAACGCGCCATGCGCGATATCCTGCTCGCTGAGATGCCCGACGTCCCCGTCTCGATCTCCTCGCAAGTCCTGCCCGAGATCTTCGAGCACGAACGCTTTTCGACGACAGTAGCCAATGCCGTCGTGAGCCCGGTCGTCGTCAGCTACACGAGCCGGCTCGGCGACCGCCTCGCCGATGAAGGATACACCCGCGATCTCCTGCTGCTCCACACCGGCGGCGGCGTCATGACGCCGGCCTCCGTGAAGGACTTCGCCGCCCGCCTCGCCGGCTCCGGCATTGCCGCAGGCGCCATCGCCAGCCGCTACATCGCCGGCCTCTGCGGCTATCCCAATTCGATCGGCCTCGACATGGGGGGCACCTCGACCGACGTATCGCTGGCCTATGAGGGCCAGTCGCGCATCACCAAGGATTGGTATATCGAGTTCGGCTATCCGATCCGCTTTGCCTCGATCGAGGTGCTCACCATCGGCGCCGGCGGTGGCTCGCTGGCCTGGACCGATCCGGCGGGCTCCTTGCGCAACGGCCCGCAATCGGCCGGCGCCTATCCGGGCCCCGCCTGCTACGGCAACGGCAACACCCAGCCAACCAACACCGACGCCAACGTCACGCTGGGCCGGCTCGGCACCGATCTCGCCGGCGGCAAGGTCAAGCTCGATCCCGCCCTTGCCCGGCAGGCCGTCGAGGAAGGCGTCGCAAAGCCGTTCGGCCTCGGCCTGCATGAGGGGGCCGACGCGATCGTCAAGGTCGCCAATGCCAACATGTCGGACGCGGTCCGGCTGATCTCGATCAGTCGCGGCTATGATCCGCGCGATTTTGCGCTGGTCGCCTTTGGCGGCGCCGGCGCCCTGCATGGCGTCGACGTGGCGCGCGAGCTTGCGATCCCCGTCGTGATCGTGCCGCCAAATCCCGGCGTCACTTCAGCGCTCGGCTGCCTGCTGGTCGACATGCAGCACGACTTCTCGCAGAGCTGCATGGTCGGCGCTGACGAGGCCGACTCCGCCGATATCGAAGCACAGTTCATCGCGCTGGAGAAGGAAGCGCTCACCCGGCTCACCCACGAGGGCGTTGCAGAGGGCGACATTGTGCTGCAGCGATCGATCGACATGATGTATCGCGGCCAATGGCGGTCGCTCGCGGTCCAGGCACCGCGCCCGATCGGCTCGATCTCCGACCTGGTCCAGAGTTTCCATGCCGAGCACAAGCGCGAATACAATTTCCGCCGCGACGATTCGCCCGTGAGCTTCTTCCGGCTGAACCTGAAAGCAATCGGCGTCGTGCCCAAGGCCGAATTCGCCGTCCACAAGCCGACCGGCGTGATCCCTGAGCCGGTCAGCCGCCGCAGGGTGTGGTTCGAGGGCAACGGGCTCGATACGCCCGTCTATGCCCGCGACGACCTGCCCTGCGGCTTCTCCTTCCAGGGCCCTGCGATCGTCGAGCAGGTCGACGCCACCACCGTCGTGCCGCCCGGCGCCAGCGCCGAGGTCGACAAATATCTGAACATCATCATCCGCGTGAAGGAATGAACCATGGCCGGAGATCTTCCGCTCGACCCCGTGACCTTTGAGGTTCTGAAAAACTCCTTCATCACCAGCGTCGACCAGATGGGCGAGCAGGTGCTGCGCACCTGCTACTCCTTCGTGATCTACAATCGTGACTTCTCCAGCGCCCTGCACGACGCCAAGGGAGAATGCGCAGCGCAGGGCAATCAGGACATCGCCGTCCATGTCGGCACGCTGCACTTCACCTGCCAGGACGTCATGCGCCACTTCGAGGGCGACATGCACGAGGGCGACGTGTTCGCAATCAACGATCCTTATGCGGGCGGCACCCACTTCTCCGATGTGCGGCTGATCCGGCCGATCTTCGCCGACGGCAAGATCATCGCCTTCAGCCAGTCCAACGGTCATTGGTCCGACATGGGCGGCAGTGTACCCGGCTCGTTCGACGTCGCGGCGCGCGACATGTTTCGTGAAGGCCTACGCATCACGCCAGTCCGGCTGTTCGACAAGGGACGCTTCTGCAAGGACGTCGCGCATTTGATCGCGTCCAACACGCGCGATCCCGCCTCCATCATCGGCGATATCCAGGCGCAGGCCGAGGCCACTGCCGTCTGCGGACGCGAGATCCTCCGCCTCGTCAACAAATACGGCCGCGATACGGTCGAGGCCGGTCTGGCCGCAGTCCAGGACTATGTCGAGCGCTCCGCGCGCCAGCGCATCGCCGCGCTGCCCGACGGTGAATGGGAGACGGTCGACTTCATCGATCGCGATCCGGCGGGCGGCGAAGGCATGATCCCGATCCGCATCAAGATGACGATCAAGGGCGACAAGGCGATCTACGACTTCACGGGCAGCCATCCGACCATCGGCTCGATCTACAACTCAGCCTTTGGCGCAACCTTCTCGGCCGTCGCAGCAGGCATGAAGACCTTCTTCCCCGACCTGCCGCTCAACTCCGGTTTCTATCGCTGCTTCGAGATCATCGCTCCTGAAGGCTCGATCGTCGATGCGAAGTGGCCGATCGCGGTCACCGGCTTCCTGATGCCGTTCGAGAAGATCATGAACTCGATCTACGAGATGTGGTCGAAGCTAATGCCCGAGCGTGCGCTCGCCTGCGCCTTCAATCTCGAATATCTGCTCACCGGCGGGTTCGATGGCCGTAGCGCCGACAAGCCGATCTTCATGTTCTACGACTGGCTGCCGGGCGGTTGGGGCGGTCGCAACGGCAAGGACGGCAGCAACGTCACCACCGCCTGCTTCGGTACTGGACTGATGTCGCAGCCGGTCGAGGGCCAGGAGCGCGCCAATCCGATCCTGACCACTAAATGCGAGATCCTGAAGGACTCACCCGGCCCCGGCAAATGGCGCGGCGGCGCCGGCGTGATGAAGACCTCGCGGATGCTGCAGGCCGAGAAGACCGTGATCTCCTACATCTGCGACCGCGAACGCGCCGTGGTGTGGGGCATCGAAGGCGGCCTGCCTTCCATGCCGCACGGGCTGACATTGAAGCGCAAGGACAGCACGCGCGAAGAACGGCTCGGCTCGATCTTTTCCGACGTGCCGATTGGCGAAGGCGACGTTTTCTCCCGACCGACCGCAGGTGGCGGCGGCTTCGGTGATCCGCTCGACCGCGACCCGCGCCTCGTGATCGAGGACATCAAGGACGACTACGTCTCAGTCGAGCGCGCCGCAAAGGACTACGGCGTCGTCGTGCAGATCATCGACGCCGAACTCTGCGAGTACGAGGTGGACAAGACCGAAACCGACGCACTCCGCGCCAGGATCAGGGTGGAGCGGGTCGCGAAGGCCAGGCTCGATCCGGAACTTGTCGCGCGGCGCTTCCGCAGCGGCGAGATCGATGCCCTCGATGTCATCCGCCAGCACGCCGTGATCCTCGACTGGGGCAGCGGCGCCCTCCTTCCCGAATCCACACGCCAGTTCCGCGAAGTCTTCGAGCGGCGCTCGGTCGCAAAGTGGGCAACGGGCTGATCCCCGTCGACGACTGCGTCGCCCACGGGCGGCGTGGCGGTTGCATGCAACAGAGGAACCGAAGCCGTCGGCCCTCACCTTTCATTCGAACCAGGAGGATAGAGCTATGACTCATGCGACGTGCCTTTCGATCGAGCATTTTCGGCCGATCTGCTCCACCCTCGGCATCGCCGCAGGCCTCGCCTTCGCCGCGATGGCGCCCGCCGCGGCCGAGACGCCATGGTTCCCCATGAAGGTCTACGATGCCTCCTCAGGCACACCGAAGCCGGCCGAGTACACGGCTTTGACCAAGGCCGAGAAGCCCTACAAGCTCTGCGTCCTGTTTCCGCATATGAAGGACAGTTTCTGGGTCGCGGTTGCTTATGGCATCGTCAAGCAGGCCGAGGCATTGAACGTCAACATGACGCTCTATGAAGCCGGCGGCTACGAGAACCTGCCCAAGCAGCTCTCGCAGTTCGATGATTGCATGGCGAGCAGTCCCGACGCGATCATCGTCGGCGCCATCTCGGGTGCAGGTCTCAGCAAGAAGTTCGAGGAGGCCAAGGCCAAGGGTGTGCCCGTGGTCGGCGTCGCCAACCCGCTGCCGCCGAATGCCCTGCCTGCCGCGATCTATGTCGACTTCGTCGCCATGGGCGAAGTTACCGGCGCGGGTCTGCTCGCGCAGGCCAAGCCCGGCGACAAGCTCAACATCGTGACCTTCCCCGGGCCGGCCGGCTCGGGCTGGGCGGAGTCCTTCAACGAAGGCTTCAAGAAAGCGGTGGCGAAGAACCCCAACGCCAAGGTCCTGGCCGAGAAGTTCGGCGACTCCGGCGTTGCGGTCCAGCTACAGCTGATCCAGGACGCGCTCCAGGCCTATCCAAACATGAACGTGATCTGGGGCACCGCCCCGACCGCGGAAGCCGCTATCGGTGCGGTCGCCGAAGCCGGCCGCAGCGACATGAAGATCATGTCCTCTTACGAGAACCAAGCGATGCTCGACGCGCTGAACCGCGGCGACGTCCTTGCCTTTGCGACGCAGTACCCGGTCGGCGAAGGCGCCGTCTCGGTCGACCAGGCCGTGCGCCTGATCGAAAAGAAGCCGGTGATGAGCCTCGCCCAGCCGCTGGCGTCAGCCGTCGACAAGACCACCGTTCCGAAACTGCAAATGGACCTCGTGCTGGCACCGGGCAGCTGGAAGCCGGTCTATTCGGTCAAGGCCAAGTAACCCGCAAATCATCGAGGCGGGAGACCTGCGCTCCCGCCTCATCCAACGCCCGCGGAGACCAGATGGACGTCGATACCGACCTGAAGCCGGCCGAACCCTTGCTCGCCTTGCGCGGCATCTCGAAGCGATTCACCGGTGTTCGTGCGCTCGACCGGGTCGATCTCGATGTCCATGCCGGCGAGTTGCACGTGCTGTTCGGTGAGAACGGTGCCGGCAAATCGACCCTGATCAACGTCGTGTCAGGGACATTCCCGCCCGACGAGGGCACATTCCATTTCGGCGGTGAGGAAATCCGCCATCTTACGCCGCAGCGGGCCCGGGCGATCGGCATCAGTCCGGTGTTTCAGGAGTTCTCGCTCGTTCCAAGCCTCACGGTGGAGGAGAACCTGTTCCTCGGCCGCGAGGTCACGCGCGGCGGCGTATTGCATGCCGGCGAGATGCGCAAGCGTGCAACCGCGTTGATCGATGAGCTCGGCTTCGATCTCGATCCCTCGCAGCGGGTCGACGACCTCTCGCGAGCGCACCAGCAGATGACCGAGATCGCCAAGGCTCTACTCAGCCGCGTTCGCCTACTCATCCTCGACGAGCCGACGGCGTCGCTGACCGAGCGCGAGACCGGCCGGCTGTTTGAGCTGATCGCTCGCCTGAAGAGCCAGAATATCGGGCTGATCTACGTCTCGCATCGCATGCGTGAGATCCGCGCACTCGCCGACCGCGTGACCGTGCTGCGCGATGGCCGCCACATCCGCACCCTCGACGCCGCGACCTCGACCGACAGCGAGCTGGTCGAGCTGATGACGGGCCGCAAAATCGACCTGCTGTTTCCGACCATCACTCACAAGCCGGACAAGGTCATGGTCGACGTCGAGAACCTGACACTGGCAGACGGAAGCGTGCGCGACGTGAACTTCCACGCCCGCGCCGGTGAGATCACCGGCGTCGCCGGCCTCGTTGGCTGCGGCAAGTCCGAGCTGATCCGCGCCATCTACGGAATCGAACCGATCGTCTCCGGCACGATCCGGATCGATGGCCTGCCTTACGAATTCCCCGCGCCACGGCGAAGCCTGAAGAATGGCGTCGCCTACTTCCCTGCCAACCGGGTCGCCGAAGGGCTCGCGCTGTCGCGCCCGATTCGCGAGAACGCATCGATGACCGTGCTCGATCTGCCCGCCTTCGCCCGCTTCGGCGTGCTGCGGCAGGCGGTGGAACGCACCACGATCCAAGGCGTCATGGAGCAGTTGCAGCTCAGGCCGCCGAACATCGAGCGGACCGCCGGCGCCCTGTCCGGCGGCAACCGTCAGAAAGTGATGCTCGGCCGCGCGCTGACGCGCGAGCTGACCGCGTTCCTGTTCGATGAGCCGAGCGTCGGTATCGACGTCGGCGCTAAGCTCGGGGTTTACGAATTCATGAAGCGCCTGGTCGAAGCCGGCGCCGCCGTGATCGTGGTGTCGTCGGAGCTGCCGGAGGTGCTGGCGCTGTCGAACCGACTTTACGTCATGCACCACGGCCGCATCGCCGCAGAGCTGACGGGTGCCGAGAAGACCGAGCAGAGCGTGCTGGCGAGCTTCTTTAGAGAGCATCTTGTCGCGGAGGTCGCATGAGCACGGTTGTGACCGCCGGGATGCCTCGACGGTCGACAAGCCTCGGCCGATCGATCGTCGGCCGCATCGGATTCCTGCCGGCGCTGCTGGTCGCCCTCGTCGCGGGCATGTCGGCCGTCGATTCCCAGTTCTACGGCCTCATCAATATCCTCAACATCCTGCGCAACGCATCGTTGCTGGCGATCGTCGCCTGCGGCCAGGCGCTGGTGATCGTCGCGGGCGGCTTCGACCTTTCGGTCGGCGCGGTCGTCGCGCTGGCAAGCGTGGTGACCGCCAAGACCATGGCGGCGACCGCCGCGGCATTCCCGGGCAACACCGCCCTGATCATCGCAAGCGGGGCCGCCGCAGGGATCGGCTGCGGACTCGTGGTCGGGCTCGTCAACGGCTTCTGCGTCGCGAAGCTGAAGGTCTCCGGCTTCGTGGTCACGCTCGGCACGATGTCGGCGACCGCCGGCGTCGGTCTCATGATCACGAGCGGCATCCCTGTCTACGGCACGCCCGACAGCTTCGTGAAGGGATTTGGGCGCGCACAGCTGTTCGGCCTGCCGACCGCTGTCTATGCTGCGCTTGCCGTCATTGCCGTGATGATGTTCGTACAGCGGCGCACGCTGTTCGGCCGCTATGTCTATGCGATCGGCGGCAATGTCGATGCCGCCGTCGTCTCAGGCGTGTCGATCCAGCGCCACATCGTCGGCACCTACGCCGTGTCAAGCGTGCTGGCAGGCCTCACCGGTATCCTGCTCACCGCACAGGTTGGCTCCGGCCAGGCTAGCTTTGGTGGCGACCGCATGATGCTGCAGTCGATCGCTGCGGCCGTGATCGGCGGCGTCTCCTTGCGAGGCGGTGTCGGCCGCGTCGAGATTGTGGCCATCAGCGCGCTGTTCCTGACCATTCTCGGCAATGCGCTCAACCTGCTGCATGTCGACTCCCGCCTGCAACCGGTCTTCCTCGGCGTCATCATGGTGGCAGCTGTGGCGCTGGATGAAATGAGCCGACGGAGCAAGGCCCGTGTCTGACCTGGAATTGTCCATGACAACCGAGCAGACCAACCGCAAGAATTCGTTTTCGAGCGAATGGCTGTGGCGCGCGGTCCTGCCGATCGCGCTGGTTGTGCTGCTGCTCGGCTTTGCCGCCGTCGATCGCAGCGTGCTCTCCCCGGCCAATCTGCTTAATATCGCGCAGCAGACCAGCTATCTGGCGCTGTTTGCCATGGCCCAGACCGTGGTGATCCTCACCCGCGGCTTCGACCTCGCGCTTGGGCCGGCCGTTTCAATGGTCAGTGTCGGCACCGCGCTGGCCATGGCCGGCGCCACGGCAGCCGGCCATGATCCGTCCACCGTCCTGCTCGCGGGGCTCGGCGCCGGCTTCGGCCTCGGCATCGCCTGCGGCCTGTTCAATGGCGTGGTCATCGCGCTGCTTGGCGTTAGCCCCTTCGTCGCGACGCTGGGTAGCTACAACATCGCGATCGGCGTCGCCACCACCCTGTCCGCCGGGCGTCCGGTCCAGGGGGTGCCCAAACTGTTCTCGCAGCTCTTTTACGGCGGCAATATTTTTGGCATCCCGGCAGCCATTGTCATCACGCTGGCCATTGGCCTGGTGCTGCATCTGATGCTCGGCCGCACGGTGTTCGGCCGCTCACTCTACATCATCGGGACCAACCCACGCGCCGCGACGGTCGCCGGTCTGCCGGTCAAGCGGATCCTAATCGGCACTTATGTGCTGTGCTCGACGCTCGCCGCGCTCGGCGCGATCATGATGACCGCGCGCACCGGCTCGGGCGAGCCGAATCTCGGTGGCTCGTTGTCATTGCAGGCCATCGCCGGTGCCGTGGTCGGCGGAACGAGCCTGGCAGGCGGACGCGGCGGGGTCGGCACCGCCGTGCTCGGTGCCCTGTTCGTCACGATCCTGTCCAACGGCATGAATCTCACCCGCATCGACGGTTACATCCAGATGGTCGTGCTCGGCGCCATCGTCATCATCGGTGTGCTGCTCGATCGCCTGCGACTGGAGCGACGCCGATGACAACTTGTACTCCCGCACAAGGCAATGCGACTGGAACATTCCATATCGCATCGTCATTGGCCGCCGCCCTCGACGCGCTGAACGACTACGGCCCGGAAGGCGCGGCCTTTGCCGGGGGCACCTGGATCATGCGCGCGCCGATCCGGCATCAACCGCTCAAGGGCTGCTATGTTGCGATCGGGAAAATTCCCGAGCTGACCGAGATTCGGATCGGCCCCGATGCGATCGAAATCGGTGCAGCAGTCACGCACGCCGCACTGGCCTCGGCTTTGGCCGATCTGCCCGAGTTCGCGGTCCTCACGGCGGCCGCGGGCCGCTCTGCGAACCCGGCGGTCCGCGCGATGGCAACGATCGGCGGTAATCTGGCGACATCGGACTTTTCCGCGGCAGATTGCGTGCCCGCCCTGCTCTGCCTCGATGCCCAAATCGAGGTCTCGAGCCGAAGCGGCCACGAACGCATGAGCCTCGAGGCGTTCTTGACGCAGCGATCGGCATTGGCACCAGGCCGGCTGCTTACCAAGATCGTGGTGCCGCGATCCCGGCACAAGACTGCGCATGCGCGACTAACATTACGTAAGGCTGGCGACTATCCAGTCGCCATCGTGAGCCTGTCCCTGGATGTCGATGCGACGAACCATGTACGCGCGGCGCGGATCGCGATCGGTTCGGTCGAAACGGTCGCACGCCGCTGGGAACGGCTCGAAACGGCTCTGCTTGACCGCCTACTCGACCCCTCGCGGGCCGCGGATATGGCCGCCGATCTGGCTGATGAATTCGCCGGCCGCGACAGCGTCGAGGCTCCCCCATGGTATCGCGTCAGCGTACTGCCCGGCCTCGTCCGGCGAGCGACTGCCACGGCGCTTGGCGCCTGAACGAGATTGCTGGAGGTGAACATGGCCCTGAGCCTGACCGTGAATGGTGACCGCCGCGCATCAGCCGCCGATCCCGTAACTCCACTGGTCGACATCCTGCGCGAGGAATTCCATCTCACCGGCACCAAGCCGGTGTGCCGCGAAGGCTTTTGCGGTGCCTGCATGGTGCTGGTCGACGACAAGCCGACCCCATCATGCCTGATGCCGGCAGCGCTTGCCGAAGGTTCTGATATCCGGACCGTCGAAGGTCTTGGCACTGGCGGTGCGCCGACCGCAATTCAGGTCGCGCTCGAAGCCTGCGATGCAGTCCAATGCGGCATGTGCTTCCCGGGCATGGTGGTGACCCTGACACATCTTCTGGCGACCTCCCCGGAAGCAACGCGCGACGACGTCCGCGCTGCGCTGAGCGGCAACATCTGCCGTTGCACCGGGTATGAGCGCATCGTCGACGCTGCGCTGTCCGCACTTGCCGCAAAATGATCGAGGGCTGCTCCATGTCCGACATCTCTGCCACCATGGATTTCCGCCGCCGCGATGCGCGTGACAAGCTGCGCGGCCGCACGCGCTACACCATGGATCGCTACCTGCCCAGGATGCTGCACGCCGCTGTACTGCGCGCCAACGTGGCCTCGGGGCGCATCGTCCGCCTCGACACGTCGCGCGCCGCACGCCTGCCCGGCGTGCGCGCGATCGTCACCGCGGCGGATACTCCCGGCAAGATCGGGATCGGTATCGCCGATCACCCGCTATTTGCCCGCGACGTGATCCGCTATGACGGCGAGCCGTTGGCGGCGATCGCAGCCGACACGCTTGCACAGGCGCAGGCTGCGTTTGCGGCGATCGATGTCGAGATCGCGCGGCTGCCGGCCGTGCTCACCATGGCGGAATCCCTCGCACCGGCCGCACCGCTGGTTCATCCCGACTGGCGCGACTACGAGGTGCTGTTCGAAGGCGGCGCGCGTGCGGGCAACGTGGCCTGGGAGGCAACGGTGGTCCGCGGCGACGTCGACGCCGCCTTCGCAAGGCCCGACGTCGAGATCGTCGAGAGCAGTTTTCGCGTTGGCCGCCAGAACCATGTCGCTTTCGAGCCGCGCGCTGTCATCGCGAGCTATGAGGACGGACGATTCCATATCGAGACCTCGACCCAGGTTCCCTGGACCATCCGCAATGCGACCGCGCGGATCCTCGGCGTTGCTCCCTCGCGGGTGCGGGTCACAGTGCCGCCGGTGGGCGGGGCCTTCGGCCTCAAATTCGATCTCGCCATCGAACCATTCGCGGCCCTGCTCGCTCGCGCCAGCGGACAACCGGTGCGGCTGATCAATTCGCGCGAAGAGGAGATGCTGACCTGCCTGTTCCGCGAGAACGCCGAGATTCGCATTCGCTCGGCGGTGACGGGCGATGGCGAGATCGTCGGACGCGAGGCGGTCGTCCTGATGGATTGCGGCGCCTATGGCGGCGAGCAGATCTTCCTGACCACCATGACCGCCCATACGCTTGGCGGAAACTACCGGCTCGGGTCGACGCGCCTGGTCTCGCGCGCGGTCTACACCAACACCGCACCGAACGGTGCCTTCCGCTGCTGCAATGGCGTCTATTGCACCTTCGCGCTGGAGCGGCACACCGACGAGATCGCAGCGCGGATCGGCATGGATCCCCTCGCCTTCCGCCGCCGCAACGTGCTCGGCGACGGCGACCTCGGCGCCACCGGCCAGGTGTTCGAGGGCAACGTGCTCGGCCCGATGCTCGACCGGATGGATACGCTGCGCGAAGCCGCCGCGCCCTCCCACACGCTGTCCGATGGCCGATTGTTCGGACGCGCCACCACGGTCGGCACCTGGTTCGTGTTCGTCGGCCCCTCAGCCGCGACCGTCAACATAAACGCCGACGGGACAGCCACGCTCGTGACATCGGGTGTCGAGATCGGTTCCGGCTCGATGATGCAGAGCCTTCCCCAGATCGTCGCCGGCACGCTCGGCCTCAAGCCCGACGACGTCGTGGTGCGCGCGGCCGATACCGACGCGGCCGGCTACGACGTCGGTGTCGGCGGCGGTCGCACCACAGTGTCGCTCGGCGCGGCGAGCCTTTCGGCAGCGCACGAGGTGCGAACCAAGCTGCTGAAGGTCGCCTCGGAGATGATCGAAGCGGCGCCCGAGGACCTCGTGATGCGCCGGGGGCGGATCGAGATCGCCGGCGCGCCCGGCTCTGGTCGTACGATCGCTGACGTCGCAACCCGCGCACAGACCCAACTCGGTCCGGTTTCCGGCACTGGCGCCTTCACGGGCGCCGGCGTGCCGGCGATGCCCGGTTGTGTCGCCGGACACTTCATCGACGCGATCGATATCCCGGTGTTCGCGGTCCATGACTGTGATGTCGCCGTCGATCCCGACACGGGACATGTCGAGGTGCTGAACTATCGCGTCGTGCAGGATGTCGGCCGCGCGTTGAATCCGCGCGCGATCCATGGCCAGATTCAGGGCGGCGTCGTGCAAGGCCTGGGTTATGCCCTGCACGAAGAGGTGACGATCGGTACAAATGGACGCGTCTGCCAGAACGGCTTCGAGACGTACCGCCTGCCGCTGGCGCTCGACGTCGTGCCGGTCGAGATCAGCCTGTACGAAGGCGCGCCGTCGGTCGGGCCGCTCGGCACCAAAGGTGCCGGAGAGGTGCCGATCCTGAACGTCGGCGCGACCATCGCCTGCGCGGTGGCGAACGCAACCGGAAAGCGTGTCCAGGAACTGCCGCTGACGCCGCCGCGGGTGCTCGAACTGCTGCTCGACCGCAAGGGTGAGCTCAGCCTCCCCCACATCGCCGAGGCCTGGGTCGACAATCTGGTACGACCCCACGGCATGGCTGCACCGAATCGAAAGTGACGCATTTTGGCCATTGAAACCATCGATTCTGCCGCGTCGTTCGATCCGGTCACGCACGAAATCATCCGGGGCAAGCTGCTCTCGGTCGTCGACGAGATGGCGATCGTGATGACCAAGACCAGCATGAGCCCGGTGATCTACGAGGTGCTGGATTTCGCATGCGGCATCTGCAATGCGCACGGCGAGCTCATCGCCCAGACCAACGGGATTACGCTGTTTACCGGAACGTTCGGCGCGCAGATCCGCAGCGTCATCGACCGGTTCGGCACGTCGATTTTTCCCGGCGATGTGATCGTCACCAACGACCCTTTTCGCGGCGGCACCCATGCCTGTGATTTCGCGATCGTGCGTCCGGTGTTCGCCGAAGGCCGACTGATCGCGTTTGCCATCAATGTCGCGCATTGGCTGGACGTCGGCGGCGCGATTCCGGTAAGCCTGCCGCCCGACGCGACCTCGATCTTTCAGGAAGGGCTGCGACTGCCCTGCGTGAAGATCACCGAAAGAGATCAATTGGTCGAGAGCATCGTCGAAATCATCCGCGAGAACGTCCGGCTTCCCGACATGGCTATTGGCGACCTCCATGCCCAGCTCGCCACCGTCCAGATCGCGGACCAGAGGCTGCAGGAGGTGGTCGGCCGATACGGTGCCGACACACTGCTCGCTTCGTTCGATCAGTTGCTGCGAGATTCCGAGACCAGAGCCAGGGAACTCATCCGATCGCTGCCGAATGGCGAATACATCGCCACCGACGTGATCGACGGCGATGGCGTCAGTCCGCTTCCCATCGAGGTCAGGGTTGCGGTCCGTATCGCAGGTGACTGCATGGAGGTCGACTTCACGGACTGCCCCTCGGCATGCGCCGGTCCGATCAACTGCGCCCGCGGCGCACTGCACTCCGCAGTGAAGACCGTCTTCAAAGCCCTGGTCGCGCCCCACGAACCCTCGAACGAAGGTTGGTTTCGCCCATTGTCGATCTCGGCCCCGCAGGGCACGCTGTTTACCGCCGAGCGACCGTCTCCGACCGGCTGGTATTATGAAGGGTCAGTGCATGCCTCCGAGCTGGTCTGGAAGGCGCTGGCGCCGATCCTGCCCGAACGATTTTCTGCCGGCTCCTATACCAGTCTCTGTGTCACCTACATCGCCGGACATGATGAAGCCGGCGACTTGTTCGTCCATATCGAACCCGAGCACGGAGGCTGGGGCGCTTGTCACGACAGCGACGGCGCCAATGCGCTGATCGCGCTGACCGACGGCGATACTTACAACTATTCCGTCGAACTGATCGAAGCCAAGTTTCCGCTGCTGGTCGAACGCTACGGCTTCAATGTCGAAGGCGGTGTCGGTGCCGGCCGCTTTCGTGGCGGATACGGTCTGGTGAGGGAATATCGGATCCTGGCCGAGCGCGCCGAGGTCTATTGCGGCTTTGGGCGGACGGTCACGCCGCCATGGCCAATGGACGGCGGCAAGTGCGGATCGGTCAACTATCTTGAAATCGTGAAGCCCGACGGAGGCGTCTTGAAGCTCGGACGATCGCCGACCAAACCCGTTGGCCAGGGCGACCGTATCAAGATCGTGACGGGCGGCGGCGGCGGTTGGGGAGCACCATCGGACCGGGCCCCCGCAATGGTGACAGCCGACATCGAGAGCGGACTGATCTCGCGGGAAGATGCACAGCGCATTTACGGAAGACAGCAATGACGCTTGGCCAGGGGTCCACGGCATGATTCGCCTTGCCACGGATGTGGGCGGCACTTTTACCGACCTGATCGCCTATGACGACACCAGTGGTGCAGTCGTCTTCTCGAAGAGCCTGACAACCGTCGATGATCAATCCGTCGGGGTACTAGACACCATCGCCATGGCCGAGCGATCCGGATTGGGCGTCGACGCCATCGGCTTCTTCGTTCACGGCGGCACAACCGTCATCAACGCCATAACCGAGCGCAAAGGTGTCAAGACTGCGCTGATTACGACGGCTGGTTTCCGTGACGTGCTCGAAATCGGCAGGGGCAACCGCCCCGATCTGTATAATTTGCGCACCAGGACTCCGGCGCCTTTCGTACCACGTCACCTGCGATTCGAGGTGAGAGAGCGCATGAGTGCGTCAGGCGAGGTCCTGCACGCCCTGGATGAGGAAGATGTCGCGCGCTGCGCCCGGCAATGCCGCGAGCAGCAGGTTGCTGCCGTCGCCATCATCTTCCTTCATAGCTACGCCAATCCCACCCACGAGAAGAAATGCGCGGAACTGCTGCGCAAGGAGCTGCCTGGGATTTCAGTTTGTGCCAGCCACGAAATCTCGCGGCAGTGGCGGGAATACGAGCGATCCAACACGGTCGCGCTCAATGCCTATGTTCAGCCCATCATCAGAAATTACTTCGACAACCTCGGTACCGCGCTGGAAAGGAAGGGGATAAATTGCCCCACCTATGCGATGCAATCGAACGGCGGCGTCGCAAGCTTCGAACAGGTGGTAACAGCTCCCCTCACACTGGTCGAATCCGGTCCATCCGGCGGCGTGGCCGGCGCGGCGCGTATCGGATCGGAGATCGGCGAAACCGATATTCTGTACCTGGACGTCGGCGGCACGACCGCGAAATGCTCCCTGATCAAGGCGGGACAGCCCAAGGTCGACGCAGAATATCGCCTCGAGAAGACCCGAAGCTCCCCTGGTTACACCATTCAAGTCCCGGTCGTTGATATCGTAGAGGTCGGCGCCGGCGGGGGCTCGATAGCCTGGCTCGACTCGAGCGGCAGGCTGCGGGTCGGCCCTCAAAGCGCGGGATCGAACCCAGGACCTGCCTGTTACGGCAGAGGTGGCGCCGACCCGACGGTGACGGACGCCAAACTGGCTCTCGGAATTCTGGACCCGCTCACCTTCGCCGACGGCCGCATACCGCTCGACGTCGATCGTGCGCGTGCGGCGATCGCCCGTGTCTCCCTGCCGATGAAGCTCCCCGTCGAACAGGCCGCGCTCGCGATCGTCAAGGTGGCCGAAGAGTCCATGATCAACGCACTGAAGTTGATCACCATACAGCGGGGACACGATCCGCGCGATCTCGTTTTGATCGTATCCGGAGGCGCGGGACCGTTGCTGGCTGCCAGCCTCGGGCGAGAACTGAATGCCAAACGGACCGTGATTCCCACGCATCCCGGTATCTTTTCGGCCTGGGGAATGCTTGCTGCGCGGCCGCGCGCTGACATCAGGCGGACGGTGTTAAAGACGGTCAGCGAGCATGAAATGGATTCGATTGCGCAATTGTTTGCGGAGCTCGAACAGGAGGCCATCGAATATTTCGCCGGAACCAGCACAGCCCGATTGAAATTCCATCGTTATGCCGAGATGCGATATAGAGGCCAAGAGCATAGCGTCTCCGTGACCATTTCCGGCGGCAGCGCCGCGGAATTATTGTCCAGTTTCCATGCCACCCATCAGAAGGCATTTTCGTTCGCGTTGATGACCGCAACAGCCGAGATCACGACGCTTCATCTGCAGACCGAGATGCTCAGCGAAGTGATCGCCCTGCCGAAGATCCAGGGCAACCCGCAAAATACGCTCGACAACGCTCTCAAGGGCCAACGCTTCATTTTCCTGGCAAGGGAGAATGATTGGGTCGCCTGCAACGTCTATGACCGAAACCTACTTCCGATCGGATCGCTGACTCCGGGCCCGGCGCTCGTCGAAGAAGCCACGACGACAACGTTCGTGCCGCCTGACCAGATGTTCACTCGCGACGAGACGGGTCAGCTCGTCATCCGGGGTCATGCGCCGATGACCGGCTCGGAAAGTGGAGCGGCCTGAACCGACATTCTCTGATCGTAGCCGTTACAAATTCGAGAGATTCTTCAGGCAGCGTGCTTGTACGACGCTGCATTTCATCCACTAGGCATCTAAAATGAGATCGGTCAGAGGAATCGCCTGACAGGTTAGACAGTGCCCTTCTTCCAAATCAGGGCTGTCGATCAGATGACGTACGCGGCCCTCCTTGATGGACAAACAACAATTTTCGCATTGGCCGACGCGACATCCGCTCGGCAGCGAAAGACCCGCTTGTTCCGCTACAGCCAAAATGCTGCCTGCCGGATTTTGCGGAAGCCAGGTCACAGTTTTTCCGGAGCGGACAAAAGTGATCCGTCGGGGCGATTGATCGTCCGGCATCGCCAGGACAGGCGAGTGGAACCGTTCGGAAAAAATCTCGAAATCCGGTACGCCCCGAGCTTTCAGGCCATCCCTGACGTCGCGCATCATCGAGTCGGACGCGCACATGTAAAATCGCGCGCGGCGGCGCAGGAGATCCGGCTCGATATCATAGGCGGTGAAACGCCCCTCGCGATCGAAGCGATCATTGTCTGTGGGCCGGCTAAGATAGGTAATCACCGTCAGATTCGGCAGCCGCTGTCGCAGCACCTCCAGCCGTTCGCGGAACGGCTGGCTTGAGCCCCTACGGCAACCATAGTGCAGCGTGATCTCGGGCTCGTCACTATCGCCCTGCAAGGTTTCCAAATAGGACAAGAACGGCGTGATGCCGATGCCGCCGGCGATCAGCACGATCGGAAATTCGTTGCGCAGTGGAAGAACGAACCCTCCCCTCGGCGCTTCCAGCTCGACATGGTCGCCGGGTGCGAGTCGAGATCTGATCGCTCCCGAAACCAATCCGCCTTCGATGTGCCGTACGGCAATGCGATAGGCGTCGGGCTCCGCGATGGCCGCGCCGATCAGCGAATAGCACCTGCTGGCGCCCTCCACGCGAAAGCCGACATATTGGCCGGGCCGGAACGGCGCCAGCAAACCGCCATCGCTCGGTCGCAACGTCAGCTCGACGACATCTCCGGTGATCTCGCGGCGCCCGGCGACCGCAAAGGATCTCCAGCCGGCCCAAGCCCGGTTTTCGCAGCATTCCACATCGCAGGCGAACGAACGAAGCGCCAACGCCCCGCTGAGCGGATCGCGCTCGTCTTCGGAGATCACGGCGTTGAAGCTCGATCCGATAGGTAGCGTGCCGTCGGGCAGATAGCCGGGCAGACCAAGATCTGGAGATGGCTGCCACCAACCGTAATCGCTGGCTACGACATCCTCTGCCAGCGCATCGTTGAACGCCGCCCGCATCCTGATCCTGCCCTTGCGGGTGCACACCGTCATCCAGGCACCGGCGTCAATTCCCTTGCGGCGCGCGAGCGCGGGATGAATTTCCGCTGTCGGCTCCACGCGCTTGCGACGCAAGGCGATGATACCACGGTGCTGGCTGTGACAGAAATAGCCGCTATTGGCTGAAAACAGCGTGAGCGGGAAGCTGTCGTTGCGGTGCTCGGCAGGTTCGACAAAGCGCGGCACCGCCGGATAGCCGTAGCGGTGCAACAGCTCAGAATAGAGCTCGGCCTTGCCCGTTTGGGTCGCAAATCCGCTGCGGCGATATTTTCGATGATCGTGCTTTAGCGGCACTCGGATGCCTTCAGGCGCCGCACGCAGGGCCTCAAGAGTCAGCCCCAGAGGCGCCAGCAGATGCGCAAAGCCCTTCTCGATGTCGCCGTCGAAGAACAATTCTCCCATGTCCAGGCGGCGCGCTAACTGAAAGACGATCCACATGTCCGAGCGCGCATCGCCCTGACGCGGAATCATCGGGTTCCGCAGCTGAACCAGCTCCTGCGCCTCCGGCGAGATTTCGAACCCGAGCCGCAGCGCCTCGTGCTCCCACGGACTGGAGACCGGCAACACGATGTCGGCCATTTCCGCGGTCGGATTGAGAAACAGATCGCAGTGAACCTGGAAATCGAGCGCCATCAACGCCTCGCGGCCACGGTCAGGCGCCGGATGCGATACCAGCATGTTCGAACCGAAGGCAAACAGCGCGCGAATCCGATAGGGCTTGCCGATCAGGGTCGCGTCATAAAAATCGGTCGACGTGATCCAACCATCGGCCGGCGGACCAAGCGGCCGCTCGGCAAGACCAAGTGCGCGCACGCGGGTCTCAGGCTCGATCATCGAGATCGAATGCAGCGCAGGAGCCGGCAGAGCCGGCATGCGGACGTTGCCGCCTGGCGCGTCGAAATGGCCTGTCAGCGCGTAGAGCGTCGCGATCGCGCGCTCGGTCTGCGAGGCGTTGGTGTGCTGCCCGACGCCGGTCCAGCCATGGTAGCAGATCGATTTGGCATCGGCGATGGCGCGAGCAAGCTGCTCCACCTCGGCTGCCGGAATGCCAGTGATCTGTTCGACGGTTGCCGGATCGTAGGCCTGGGTCGCACCGAAATAATGATCAAATGCGGTCCTGCACGCGATGGTCCTGTCGGCCGCCGCGATCTCAAAACAGCCTTCGAGCGCGACGTCAGTGAGTCCGTCCTCGGCAGCCGCCAGCTGATCGGAGCGCGATGACCAGACCAGATAGCCCTCACCTGACAGGCCGACATCAGCCGGGCGCAGAAACCGTCCATCATCCTCGCGCACCAGAAACGCGGCGTTGGTCCAGTGGCGGACGAACTCGGCGTCATATGCGCGATTGACGATCAGCCAGCGGGCAAGCCCGAGGGCGAGCGCTGCATCGGTCCCCGGCCTGATGCGCAGCCAGAGATCGGCATCGCGTGATGATCCGTTGCGCCGGGGATCGATCGCAACGAGCCTAGCGCCCTTCTTCCGTGCTTCTGCGATCGCCTCGGCTTGCGCCAACCAGACGTTGGCGGGATTGTGCCCCCACAGCAGGATCAGATCCGAATGCCGATAGTCGGCAGGCGGCAGACCACAGCCGAACGTGAAGGCGTGGGCGTGGTCCTTGTGCCAGTTGCATATCTCCGTCGAGAAGACCGTATTGGGGCTTCCAAAGCCGCGAACAAAGCGCTGAATCCAGTCGAGGCTGTCCGAGGTTGACGACGACGAGCCGGATGTAATGGCGAATGCGACCGACTCCGGTCCCGTCTCGGCACGGTAGCGCGCAAGCTTGTCCGCGATTTCAGTCAGCGCCTCGTCCCAGGTGATCGGCACGAAACCGGGATCCGCAGCGCCCTTCGGCGCCGTTCGCCGCAACGGGGTTTTCAGCCGACGCGCCGAATGCGCAATCTCCGGCGCAGCCCGCCCCTTCGGGCACAACGCCTTGCCGGTGGGGTGTGAGGGATCGGGCCTGACAGCGACGAGCCGGTCGTTCTCGATGACGTTTATGGTACCGCAGCGCGATCGACACAACGTGCAGAAGCCCGGTTTTTCGATGGTCGGCATTGCCCTTCCTTTCGAGGCGACCCGGCTTATGGCGCCGCACCGCCCGCTACGGAATCCCATCCACCGACGAGCAGCGAGGCCGCCGCAAGATCCTCGGATGCCGCGCCGACCGACTTGAAGATCGTGATCTCGCTCTCATCGAGGCGCCCCGGTCGCGCGCCACTCGTCAGCTCATGCAGATCACCGCAGATCTTGTCGGCCTGCCAGCGGTGCGCAGCAATCGGTTGGAGCAGATCGCCTGCTTCGGCGAGCGCGCCGCCATACGTATCGACAAACACGCGGCTGCGGCAGATCGCTTCGTCGTCGCTCTCGCGCATGTTCGGCGTGAACGCGCCGACGAGGTCAAGATGTGTCCCGGGCCGCAAATACCGACCCAGCACGATCGGCTCGGTGGACGTCGTGGCACAGCTGACGATGTCCGCCCGAGCCAAAGCCTCCGTCAGATCGGCGACGGGCTCGGCGGCGAATCCCTGGCGAGAGAATGTGTCGGCGAAGCCCCGCGCACGTTCCGAATTGCGCCCCCAGACAAGCACGCGTTCGATCGGACGTACGGCGCGATGCGCCGCAGGCAGGCTGGCCGCGATGCGGCCGGTTCCTATGACGAGCAGCGTATTGCTGTTCGATCGCGACAGATATCGCGAAGCCAGGGCAGAGGCGGCTGCGGTACGCCGGTTGGTCAGCGCTTCGCCATCGATCATGGCGCGAGGCTGTCCCGTTGCCCCGTCGAACAAGGTATAGAGCGACGATACCGAGCCGATCCCGCGGTCGGCATTGGCAGGAAACACCGTGACGAGCTTCACCCCGAGCGCCTTCCCGCGCTCCCAGGCCGGCATGGTCAGCAGATGTCCCGGCGTGTCGGGCGTTCCAAGCTCGTAGCTCTGTCGAACCGGCATCGCCTCGCCGCCGCGTCGAAAGGATTCGGCGAGAGCGTCGATCAGCCTGACATAGTCGAGGCCGACTTCTACCTCGGCTGCCGTATAGTAACGCAACAAGATTTCCTCACTTCATCTATTCGATCGACGCGATGCCCGTGCAGGTCCAGATGATCTCTGCGTCCACTCTGCTCAGAGAAATGATCGCATGTCCCATCTTGCTGTCGAAGTATGCGCTGTCGCCGGCCTCGAGAATGACGGGCGCGTAGAACTCCGTGTGAAGCTGGATGCGGCCGGAGAGCACGCAGAGGAACTCCTCGCCCTGATGGCGCACCCAGTTTGGAAATTCGTCCAGGCTCCGCGCGACCACCCGCGACTTGAACGGCAGGATTTGCTTGTGCGCGAGATCAGTCGCGAGCAATTCATAGTGATAGGTCGCCGTCTGATGGGATCTGCCCTCGCCACGGCGCGTGATGCTGCAGCGCCCGAACGGAGCGCTCTGCTGGCGCGTGTCGAACAGCTCGACAATGTCGAGCCCGGTGCCGCGAACAATCTTCTGCAGCACATCGTATGTCGGCGACATCTGACCATTCTCGATCTTTGAGAGGGTCGAACGCGATACACCGGTGCGCTGGCTGACGTCTTCCAACGTCCAGCCGTTGTCGAAACGCATGCGCTTCAAGCGCTGGCCGAGATCGACGGACGTATCCTCCTTGGCCGGCCGTGGCGCGGAAAACCGGGCCGGCACCGACGGCGCGAGCTGCGCCGCGGCGCTGATGCGGGGTTTGGTCGCTTTCTTGGCCACGGCCATTCCTTCTCGGGACCGTCACGGACGGCGCTGGTCACGCCGCCCGTGGCGGGGGTTCATTTCTTCACGAGCGAACACTCGCTCTGGCTGAGTGGAAGGAATACCTGATCCCCCGGCGTACTTGCCACAACATTATAATAGTCCCACGGCCCCTTCGATTCGGAAGGCTTCTTGACCTGGACGAGCAGCATATCATGGACCATCCGCCCGTCCTCCCGGACCTTGCCGTTCCTGGCAAAGAAGTCGTTGACAGGCAGCTCACGCATCTTGGCGGCGACAGCCTTGGCTTCGTCCGTCCCCGCGGCCTGCACCGCCTTGAGATAGTGCGACACTTCCGAATAGACGCCCGCCTGCAGCGCGGTCGGCATGGTCTTGCGTACCTCGAAGAAGCGCTTGGCGAAGGCACGGGTTTCGTCGTTCTGATTCCAGTAGAAGCCCTCAAGGAACGACATGCCCTGCGCGCTGGAGAGACCGAGCGCATGAATGTCGGTCAGAAACACCACCGGAGCGCTGAGGATCTGGCCGCCTGCGGTGATCCCGAATTCGCTGGCCTGCTTGATGGCCGTTGTCAGATCCTTGCCCGCAGTTGCCAGCAGGATCACCTTGGCCTTCGACGCCTGGGCCGGCAGCAGGAAAGCCGAGAGATCGTTGGCGCCGAAGGGGTGGCGCACGGAACCGACGAGCTTACCGCCATTGGCCTTGATTGCGTCGATCGCGATCTTCTCGAGCGAATGTCCGAACGCGAAGTCAGCGGTGATGATGAAGAAGGTGTCGTTGCCCTTCTCGATCAAGGTCCTGACCGGACCGACGACATTGGAGTAGTTGTCGTAGACCCACTGAAATCCGGTCGGTGAGCACGCCTTGCCCGTGAGATCGGTCGTACCCGGCGAGGAAAACAGTGCGATCCTGTTGGTCTCTCGCGTCAACTGCTGAACCGCCAGCGCAATGGCGCTGTTGGTGACGTCGACGATGGCGTCGACCTTCTCGCTTTCGATCCACTGCCGCGCAATGCCGAGACCGACATCGGCCTTCTGCTGGTGGTCGGCGCCGACCACCTCGACCGGCTTGCCGAGCACGGTCCCGCCGAAATCGGTGACGGCCATTCGCGCGGCAAGCAGCGAACCCGGACCGTTCATGTCCGAATACTGGCCAGACATGTCCGTCAGCACGCCGAGCTTGACGATGTCGTCGCTGGCTTGCGCGAACGCCGTTCCCGCCTGACCGAGAGAACCGAGGACGGAGAGCGCTGCAAGTCCCCGCATGAATCGCCGATGCATCTTCAATTGCCGCTCCTCTTTATTGCACAAGAATCCACTTCAAGCTCACTTGCCGGACACAGCCTGCACGGGGCTGGGCGCCGGACCGGTGCCATGCGGCTTGCGCCGGCGCCACCACGCCGCGACCTCGCCAACGATGCCGCGGCGGAACGCAAGAACGCAGACCGCGAAGATCAACCCGTGGATCACCGCGACCCATTGGCCGAGGCCGGCCAGATAGTTCTGCATGGCGACGACCACGAACGCGCCGATCACTGGCCCCAGGAGCGTGCCGACACCGCCGAGAAACGTCATGAGGAGGACTTCGCCCGACATCGACCAATGCGCATCGGTGAGACTGGCAATCTGGGTGACGATCGCTTTGGTCGACCCGGCAAGGCCCGCCAGGGCGGCCGACAGGGTGAACGCGACGCATTTGTAGTGGTCGATCTCGAAACCGAGCGACTGCGCGCGGGCCTCGTGATTGCTGATCGCCCTCAGCACACGGCCGAACGGCGAGTCGACCAGCCGCATGATCAGGACGAAGCCGCCGAGAAAGATCACCGTCACGAAGACGTAGAGATTGACGGGATTGGACAGATCGATCCGCCCGAACAGCATGCCGCGCGGAACGCCCTGCAAGCCGTTTTCACCACCCGTGAAGGGAGCCTGCAACGCGACGAAATAGACCATCTGCGCAAACGCAAGCGTCACCATGGCGAAGTAGATTCCGCTGCGGCGGATCGCGAGCCAGCCCGACACCAGCCCGAGCAACGCCGCCGTCCCGGTCCCGGTCAGGATCGCAAGCTCCGGCGTCAATCCCCACACCTTGGCCGCGTGCCCGCAGACGTAGCCGGCCGAGCCCAGAAACATCGCGTGCCCGAAAGACACCAGACGTCCATAGCCAGCGATCAGATTGAAGGCGCAGCCGAACAGCGCGAAGATCATCGCCTTCATCATGAAGCCTGGATAGATGACGAGCGGCGCCGCGATCAGGCTTGCGGCGAGCGCCAGGACGATGAAAATCTGCGCACCGGGAGATGATGTCGGCATCACGGCGTCCGCCTGATCGGGAGCACCGGCATTGTCCAGCTTTGAGCCGAACAATCCCGCCGGCCGCAGCATCAGCACCACGGCCATCACCAGGAAGACGATCGTGCTCGACAATTCGGGATAGAAGGCCTTGGTCAGGCCTTCGATCAGCCCCACGAGGAATCCGGTCACGATCGATCCCATGATCGAACCCATGCCGCCGATCACGACAACGGCGAACACCACGATCAACAGGTCCGCCCCCATGCTCGGGCTGACCTGGTAGACCGGCGCGGCCAGCACGCCCGCCAGCGCCGCGAGCGCGACTCCGGCGCCGTAGGTCAGCATGATCATGCGCGGCACCCTGATCCCGAACGCTTGAACAAGCATTGGATTCTCGGTCGCCGCGCGCAGATAGGCGCCAAGCCTCGTCCGCTCGACCACGTACCAGGTGCCCAGACAAACGATGAGCGACGCGGCGAGGACCCAGGCCCTGTAGTTCGGCAGGAACATGAAGCCGAGATTGCGGCCACCGGAAAGCTCGGCGGGAATCGCATAAGGCTGGCCGGACGACCCGAACCAGTTGCTGAGCGCGCCCTGGACCATCAGGGCCAACCCGAACGTCAGCAGCATTCCATAGAGGTGATCGAGCCCATAGAGCCGCCGCAACAGGAATCGCTCGACGACGATGCCCGTCAATCCGACCAACAGCGGCGCGATGATCAGTGCCCACCAGTAGCCGATGCCGAGAAAGTTGAGCAGCAGCCATGCCAGCATCGCCCCCATCATGTACTGCGCACCATGAGCAAAGTTCACGATGTTCATCATGCCGAAGATGACCGCCAACCCAAGGCTGAGCATGGCGTAGAAGGCGCCATTGACGAGGCCGAGCAACAATTGGCCGAACAGCACCGCCGAAGGAATGCCAAAGATCGTCGTCATGTCCCAGCGTTCCTCATCATCGTGCCTCAGAGCCCGAGATAGCTGTTGACCGACCCGAGCCGCCGCTCGAATTCGTCACCGGCTATCTCGTCGACGACACGCCCCATTTCGACAACGTAGTGGCGGTCAGCCAGCCCGCAGACGAATCCGGCGTTCTGCTCGACCAGGAGGATCGTGAAGCCAAGCCTCTTCAGATGCGACAGCATGCGGCCGATCTGCTGGATGATGACCGGCGCGAGCCCCTCGGTCGGCTCGTCGAGCAGGAGGATGCGCGCACCGGTACGCAGGATGCGCGCGAGCGCCAGCATCTGCTGCTCGCCGCCAGAGAGCTTGGAGCCCTGACTGTCGAGCCGCTCCTTCAGATTTGGAAAGAGGTTCAAGACCTCGTCGAGTGCGATGCCGCCTTCGGCGATCTTCGGTGGCAACAGCAGATTTTCCCGCACGCTGAGGCTGGCAAAAATGCCACGCTCCTCCGGGCAGAAAGCAATGCCCTTGCGCGCGACGTCGAAGGGGGCCGCGCCAATGATCTCCTCACCATCGAGGCGGATCGATCCTGCTCGCCTCTGGAGCAGCCCCATGATCGCCTTCAGCGTCGTCGTCTTGCCCGCACCGTTGCGGCCGAGCAGCGCCACTACCTCGCCGGCGCCGACGGAGAAATCCATGCCGTGCACGACCTTGGACTCGCCGTACCAGGCCTCGAGCCGGCGGACGCTGAGCGCCTCAAGCATGCGCACGCCCCGTGTAAGCCGCGATCACGACCGGATTGGCGGCGACGTCGTCATAGGGGCCTTCCGCCAGGATCTCACCCCGCACCATCACGGTGATCGTGTCGGCCAGCTCCGCAACGACATTCATATTGTGCTCGACCAGCAGCACCGTACGGCCCTGCCGCGCCTCCTGGATGAGCGCTGTAACCCGGCCGATATCCTCCCGGCCCAATCCCGCCATTGGCTCGTCGAGCAGGAGAACCTTCGGCTCCAGCGCCAGCGTCGTAGCGAGCTCCAGCACGCGCTTGCGCCCATAGGAGAGGTTGCCCGCCATCGTGGTGGCGTGCTCGGCAAGGCCAAAGCGACGCAACAACGCGGCTGCGCGCTCGATGATGCCGGAACGCTTCGATATACGACCGAGAACGTTCCATGCGAGGCCGCTGCTACGCAGCAACGCGACTTCGACGTTCTCCTGCACGGTAAGGCCGGCGAACACCGCAGATATCTGAAAGGAGCGCACCACACCGCGTTTGGCCATCGCCGGCATTTTCAGGCGCGTGACGTCCTCGCCCTCGTGCAGGATCACGCCGCCGGTCGGGGCCAGATGCTTGGTCAGAAGATTGAACAGCGTCGTCTTGCCGGCCCCGTTGGGGCCGATGACCGCGTGCACGCTGTCACGGGCAAGCCGGAAGTTCACGTTCTTCACGGCGAAGAAGCCATCGAACTGGCGCGTGAGATTCCGCGTTTGCAGAACGAACCCGGGATTCCCGATGTGCTCGGCAATGTCAGCCATACCCGCAGCGTGGAACAAAAGTTTCCTATCGTCAACAAATTCCACGATGATGCTTGCGGAGATTCTCGGCATTTGCCGGCCTAAAGAGGCAGCAACCGGGCTGGCGGCGCAGCTCCGCTGCGCATCTTGCAATGATTGACGTGCGAGGACCGATCCTGACCGCGCGCAGGATCGCCCCCGGCTCGACTGCCGCGAGTGACGGCGTCGAACGACCGATCAGAGCCGTGATTCAGTCAAATGAACGAACTGAGAGCCCACACGGTACAACGCCTCCTGCGCGGCGCGCCATCGCGGCTCCTCGATCGCCGCGACGGGCAGCGGGAGATCCTTCTCGCTGACATGGCCGAGCACATAGGATGCTAGCAGGCGCCCGAAGACCGTGCCCGGTGCGATGCCCCGGCCATTATATCCGTTGAAGGCAATCACGTTGCGGGCGAGCTTGTGAAAACGCGGCAAGTTGTCGGAGGTCATGCCGATCATACCGAACCAGGCGGCTTCGAACTCGACCGCGGTGAGCTGCGGATACATCCGGCGCAGCGTGCGGATGGCCCACGCCTTGTGGATCGCCGTACCGCTCCCCTCGAGTGCGCCGACGCTGCCGAAAATGAGCCGGCCTGCACGGTCGAAGCGAAACGAGGAGAGTACCTGCCGCGTGTCCCAGGCCCCCTGCCGTTCCGGCAGGATCGACGCCTTCAGATTGTCCGGCAGCGGCCTGGTCGCGAAGTTGAAGTAGGGCAGATGTACCTGCTCCTTCCGTAGCTGGGACCAGGGTCCTCGCGCATAAGCATCGGTCGACACGATCACCCAATCTGCACGTACGATTCCCGCTTTCGCGTCGACCTGCCAACGGGCGCCGGCGTCCCTTGCAGCGAGTACGGGACTCTGGGTGAAGATCTGGGCGCCAGCCGCAAGCGCGGCTCGTGCCAGGCCGCGGACATAGGCCAGCGGCTGAATGGTGCCGGCCCGCTTGTCGAGCAGCGCCCCGGCATAGTCGGCTCCGCCGACCTTTCGGCGCGTTTCTTCGGCGGTGAGCACTTCGACGGGCGCACCGCGCCGCTGCCACTGCTTTGCGCGCGTCTCGATCTCTTCCAATCCTCTGCGACCGACTGCGCAATGCAGCGTGCCCGCATGCACCGGCTCGCAGTCGATGCCGTGCCTGGCGATAAGATCGAACACCTCATTCGGCCCATGCCCCAACAGCTCGATCAGGCGCTCGCCGAAGGTCTGCCCCAACGTCGATACCAAAACGTCAGGCATGACCCACATGCCCGCATTGACGAGACCGACGTTGCGGCCGGAGCCGCCGAAGCCGATCTCGGAGGCTTCCAGCACGACGGCGCGGACGCCTTTTTGGGCCAGGTGAACAGCCGCGGACAATCCCGTATAACCGCCGCCGATGATGGCGACATCGACATCCATCTCGCCCGCCAATGGCTGAGTCTGAGGTGCTGGCGGCGCCGTCAACTCCCACAGTCCGTGCGATTTCGCATCGCCCTCCATCAGGCAGACTCCTTCAGCCGTAACGCATCTGCCGCGTCGGCAATCCGCCGACTGGCCTCCAATATCGACGTGGCGTAAGAAATCCGGAAGCAAGGCGCAAGCTCAAATGCGGAGCCGGGCACGACGTCGACGCTGTCCGTTCTGAGAAGATGCGTGGCGAGATCGGTATCGCTCTACACTATGATTGCATCGTCAAGGCCTTCAAAACGAAGATTACTCAAGACATCATTCCAATTGAGAATACGTACAGCCCCGTCCTTGCTGGGCTTGTGATCGTAATGTTCCCCAAGCACTGGTTGATGCCCGTCGTCCAGGTTGCACTGGATGGGGCACCGGGCCTTGGAATGACCAGTCAACATGCCAAAAAGGGGTGTCCATTCACTCGGCCAGGCCGCGTGGCGATGGCAAGGCCGATCTCTCACGACGGCCCGGTCACTAGTGCGCGTCGGCCGACGAGATTGGACAATTCGAGATGGCGGCCGTCACACGACATGGCGCTACATCCGCGATCAGCGGTCGAGCAGCCTCTTAACGCCGGCCAGACCGACGCGCAGGAACGGATCAGAGTGGATGTAGAAATACCGCACACCTTGTTCGAGTAGGGAAGGCAGTTCGTCCGACGTCACGAGCGTGCCGGCGACTTTGCCGGCCGCACGGATCTTCTTCACGGCATGCGCGACCCGCTCCATCACGGCCTGCGGCCGCGGCTGGCCGAATGGCGGTGCCGGCGGAAAGCCCATGTTCTGCGAGAGGTCGCCGGGCCCGATGAAGAAGACGTCAATGCCATCGACCGCGACCAGCGCGTCGATGTCGTCGATCGCCTTCGGCGTCTCGATCATGGCGATGACGAGCCGCTTCTCGTAATCGGCGGGACAGGCGTAGCGCACCGCATCGACGATGGCCCGCGCCTGCTCTGCGGTATCGACCATCGGCACCATCAAGCCGTCGGCGCCGGCGTTGAGATAACGGATCAGCACCGGCCGCTCATGGGAATGCGGGCGGACGATTGCGGCGCCGCCGGCACCGCGGATGGCCTGCGCTGTCACCCGCACGTCCTCGAAGCTCCAGGTGCCGTGCTCGCAATCGACGAAGATGGCGTCCGCACCGAGCTCGACCAGGCGCACCGCCAGTCCCGATGAGGCATGGTGCGGCGTGAACATGGTGACCGCCTCGCCCCTGGCAAGGCGCTCGCGCAAGTTGGCTCCGTTCATGGGATCCTCTTCTCTAGCTTTTCGGCTTGTCGGCAAGACCTGCGGGCGCGCCGACCCAGCGGGCCGTCTCGATATCCACGGATGTATCCCGCATGAAGGTCGGGCAGATGTGCAGCTCGGGAATCATCGCGCCCTTTTGCAGGCTGACGCAGAGCAGCACTGCGCGCGCGACGTCGTGCGGATTGAGCATAACAGCGCGTTCGCTGTCCAAAGGCGGTCTTGCACGATTGTCCATGATCGGCGTGTCGGTCTCGCCCGGCAGGATCGTCGTCGCGCGGATGCCATGATTGCGGAACGTATTGTGCAGGAAAGTCATGAAGTTCTTCACGCCGGCCTTGGCTGCGCCGTAGGCGGCACCGCCGAGCAGGTTCGGATTGACCACCGCGAGCGAGGACACCGTGATGATCGTACCTTCCTTCCTGGCGATCATATCCTCGAGCACGGCCTGGGTCAGGTTGAACACGGCCGTGAGATTGATGTTGACCGTGGCGTTCCATTCGGCCTCGGTGATGAACCGCGCGTTCAGCACCTTGCTGGCGCTGCCGGCATTGTTGACGAGGATGTCGATCGATCCGACGTTACCCTTGACCCAGGCCACCGTCTCGATGATCGCCTCACGCGAGGCCACGTCGAGCGCGCGAGCGGTGGCCTTGCCGCCCGCCTTCTCGATGACGGACACGACCGCCTGAAGCGGCGCGATGCGGCGCCCGGTCAGGACAACGGTTGCCCCCTCCTGGGCCAGCAGGATCGCGGTCTCCCGCCCGATCCCCGTGCCTGCCCCCGTGACGAGTGCGACTTTTCCGTCGAGTAGCCCCATGATTCACCTATTCGGCGGCAGTCGCCGCCAGGCTTGAGCCTTGATAGCCGTAAAACTGCCGCGCAGCCTGCGGTGTGATCAACCCCTCCGCAAGATCGAGCTCGATCGATGCAACAGAGCGTTCCGACGTCTTGCCCCAGCCACCACCACCGGGCGTTTCGACTTCGAGGCGGTCCCCGGTCTTCAAGACGACCTTGCCCTTCGGAAATTGCGGTCCGCCGTTCTTATACACCTTGCCCGCGCTGCCGGACTGACCGCCGACCACACCGAAGCAGGGATGACGCACCCGCTCGGAGGCAAGGTAGATGTTCATCGGGTTGCGGCCGAGGTTGCGCAGTACGACGTGCTGGCCGAGACCGCCCCGGCTCTTGCCGGCGCCGCCGGAGTCCGGAATCAACTCCTTGCATTCGACAAGCGCCGGCACGGCGATCTCGAACATCTCGATGGCGGTGACCCTGCAATTGGACGGGAAGCTCAGCGTGTCGAGGCCGTCGAACTCGGCGCGCGCGCCCTGCCCGCCGTGGAAGTTCTGCACCGAACCGTATTGCGAGCCGTCATCCCGCCGGCCGACGCAATTGGCGGCCCAGATCGGCGCACCGCCGCTGTCACCCATGACCTTGTCGGGCACCACACTCTCCAGCGCCTTGAAGATCAGCGATGGAATGACGTGCCCGATCAGGTTTCGCGAATTGCCCGCCGTCCATTGCTGCGGATTGAGAATGGAACCAAGCGGCGCCTCGTCGGTGATCGGGGTGATGCAACCCTCGTTGTTCGGCGTGTCCGGATCGAGCAGGCACTTCAGCGCATAGACCGAATGGGCGTAGCGGTAGTTGGTGCGGCAATTGATCGAGTGAAGGATCTGGTCGGACGTCCCGGCGTAGTCGACGTGGATGGAATCGTCGCGCACGATGACCGATGCTTTGAGTCTCACGTCGGTGTCATAGCCGTCGAGCAGGACCTCGGCGGAATACGTCCCGTTCGGCCACTGCCGGATGGCCTTTCGCGTTTGGGCCTCGGAGCGAGTATGGATGGCGTCCGCGAGCTCGTCGATGCTGTCGAGATCGTACTCATCGAGAAATTTCAGAAGCTCGCGCCCCATGACGTTGTTGGCGGCGACCATAGATTCGAGATCGCCCATCACCTCGGTCGGGAGGCGAACGGAGGCCGCGATGATGTCGAGCACATCCTGGTTGGGAACGCCCGCCTTGTGCAGCTTCACGATCGGAAAGCGAATGCCCTCCTCGAAGATGTCGCTGGCTTCCGAATGCAGGGGAGCGCCGCCGATATCCGGCAGATGCGCGATCGAGCCGGCATAGGCCACGACCTTGCCCTTCTTGAAGATCGGCGTGATCATCGTCACGTCGGGAAGATGGCCGGTGCCGATCTCCGGGTCGTTGGTGGCAAGGACGTCGCCCTCCTGCAACGTCTCCGCCGGAAACTTCGGCAGGAAGTATTTCTGCGCGGCAACCGGCAGCGAGGTGATGAAGACCGGGATCGACCAGGTGCACTGCGCGAGCGCGCGGCCCCGGCTGTCCAGCAGCACGGTCACATAGTCGTGGTTCTCGCGCACGATCGGCGAGAACGCGGTCCGGCCGAGCACGATGTCGGCCTGGTCGGCGATGAAGATCAACCTGTTCCACATCACCTGGAGGTTGATCGGATCGTTGAAATCGGCGGCGTTCACGGACATGGATACGTGGTCCTCAGGCGATATTGATCACGAGATTGCCGTTAATGTCGACGTGAGCGGTACCGCTCGGTCCGACCACCGCAGTGGACTCGCGCTGCTCGACGATGGCCGGCCCCCTGATCTCCTCGCCGACCGGCAGCTTGTAGTGATCGTACACCGGCGTTTCGACGAAGTCCCCATGCTCGCTGAAATAGACCGGACGGGTCCCCTTCTTCGCCTCGGCAGCATAGCGCGCGTGCGGCCGCGTCACCTGATCCTTCTGGCCGCCGGCGCGCAGGCGCCAGGTGATCACCTCGACCGATGAGCCTGCCACGGTCCGACCGAATAGCTCGCGGTAGAGCTTGAAGAAATTGGCGAGCAGCTGTTCGTGGAACTGCTTGGGCGGCAAGCTGCGATCCGGCAGGGCGACGGTAATCTCGTGGCCCTGCCCGACGTGACGCATGTCGACGGTGTAAGTGTTGGTGATGGTCTCCGGTGCAACGCCCGCGGCACGGACGACTTCAGCGCCCTGGGCGGCGAGATCTCCGAGCAGGCGATCCATCGCGGCGAAATCCCAATTGTCGACCTGCATCGGAAAGCTCACCGACAGATCGACGGCGACCGGAGCGATCAGCAGGCCGATCGCCGACGTGACGCCGGCCCCCGTCGGACAGATGATGCGCTTGATGCCGAGCTTGCGCGCGATACCATAGGCATGCACCGGACCCGCGCCGCCGAAGGCGACCATCGGCAGGCTGCGCGGATCGACGCCGAGATCGGTCGCATGCACGGCCGCGGCCTTGCTCATGGATTCATTGACGAGATCGTGGATGCCGAAGGCGCAGCGGGAAACACTGACGTCGAGCGAGGATGCGAGCTTCGTCATCGCCGCGAGCGCGGCGTCTTTCGATACCTTGAATGAGCCTCCGACGAAGGACCCGGTGCCCATATAGCCGAGCAGTATATCGGCATCGGTGACGGTCGGCTCGGTGCCGCCGCGCTGATAGGCCGCCGGTCCCGGCATCGCGCCGGCCGAACGCGGTCCGACGTCGAGCAGGCCAAGCGGATTCTTCGCAGCAATGGAGCCGCCGCCGGCCCCAATCTCGATCATGCGGATCGACTGGATCTTCAGCGGGAAGCCCGAGCCCTTGCGGAAGCGGTGATAATGCGCGACTTCGAGATCGGTACCGACCGTCGGCTCACCATTCGGAATCAGGCACAGCTTTGCCGTGGTGCCCCCCATGTCGAAGGACAGCACGCTGCCCTCTCCGGCGATGCGACCAAACTCGGCGGCGGCGACCGCACCTGCGGCGGGTCCCGACTCGATCAGGCGCACCGGCAGCTCGGCGGCGCGGCTGCTCGGCACGAGGCCCCCCGAGGACGTCATCCAGAGCACCTGGCGATCGATACCCTTGACGGCGAATTCGCGCTCGAGGTGAGCGACGTGTCCCGACATTTGCGGCCGCGTATAGGCGTTGACGACGGTGGTCGAGGCGCGATCGAACTCGCGCACTTCCGGGCAGACCTCGGAGGAGAGCGAGACGAAGATATCAGGATCCTCCTCGCGCAGCAGGGCTGCGATGCGCTGTTCGTGCGTCGGATATTTGTAGGCGTGCAGCAGGCAGACAGCGACGGACTTGATACCCTCCTGGCGCAGCCGGCCGGCGATCCCACGGACCGTCTCCTCCTCCAGCGCCGTGATGACTTCGCCGTCAGCGGAAATGCGTTCGACCGCGCCGAAGCTGTTCGCGCGCGTCACCAGCGGATCCGGATATTTAAGATTGAGGTCGTAGAGATCGTAGCGCCCTTCATTGCGGATGCGGAGCATGTCCTGGAAACCGGCGGTCGAGATAAAGCCGGTCTTGACGCCCTTGCGCTCCAGCACGGCATTGGTGACCACGGTAGTCGCGCCGAGCACCTGGAGCTTATCGAGATCGACGACATCACCAAACTGCTCGAGCAGATCGGACACACCGCGGACCACGGCTTCGGCGGGATTGTGCGGCGTGCTCAGCACCTTGTGGAGATGCAATTCATCTTTGTCGTCGAGCAGCGCGAAATCGGTGAAAGTTCCCCCGGTATCGAATGCGAGCTTGGCCATCTTTGTCCTCGAAGCGATCGCCGTGCAGGACGAAGCATTTTCGAGCTGCCTGCTGAACCGTGCGATCAAGGCTTGAATCGGGAACGCCGGGTTCGACGATGTCTTCGACGGTAGGAAATGCACCCGCCGCTGGCCAACACAACTCCGGTCTGCCGCCATAGGTTTTGCTTATGGCGTGCAGCGATCGGCGTTTGACACGTCTTGTCCCTGCAATGGATACGCGGTCAGCGGCGGCTAGACCGCGCGGATGCCTTGTGGATGGCCGCGCATCAGCTTCTCCACGACCGTAAGAAGCACCGATCGGGTCGCCAGCGCCGGCTCCGAGAGCGGCAGGTGATCCGACACGCAAAGCGAAACGGTCGCTTCGATTGCGGGACGGACGAGCCGCCGGACCTCGACGCCCTCAAAGCTGGATGCGCTTGCCGCCACCGAAGCCGGCAGGATGGTCGAGCCGAGCCCTTCCGTGACCGCCGCTCCCAGCGCCGACACGGATTCGATCTCCGAGACGACGTTCGGCGTCACCCGCGCCCGCGCCAGCGATTCATCGATCAATCGCCGCAGGAAATGGCCCTGGCTCGGCAAGAGCAGCTTGACGTCGGCGAGCGCCGACAACGCCAGCGGCTCATCGGCCTGCTTCTTCGCTCCCTGCTCCACTCGGGAGACCAGATACAGCTCCTCCCGGAACAGCGGCTGCAGCTTGACGCCCTTGATCGGACCGGAGCCGTAGATCATCGCCATGTCCATCTTGCCGGTCATGATGAGCTCGCTCAGCACATGACCGAAACTGTCGTTGATGTGGACGATGATCTGGGGATGCAGCGTGGACATCTCCTTCAGGATCGGCAGCGACAACGTGCTCGATGCTGAATAGGTCGCGAGCCCGATCGACACACGCCCAGCCAACGCCTTCGTCGATTGATCGATGTCGATCTGCGCCTGCTCGATCTGCTTCAGCAGCAGTTGGGCGTGACGGTAGAGAATGAGCCCCGCTTCGGTCGGGACGATGCCGTGATTGCTGCGCAGAAGCAGCTTGTGCTTGAAATGGCTCTCGAGTGCAGCGATCTGCTGCGACAGCGCGGGCTGAGCCGTCCGCAACAGGCCGGCGGCGCGCGACACGCTGCCGGCGTCGACGACTTTGACAAAGCTCTTCAGCTTCCTGAAATCGACACTCATAGGGGCCGAATGCTGGTCCTGGAAAGAAGGTCGGGAGCCGCACTATCCTTTATCTAGCCCATTGATTTCAATGGGATTCTCGTCGATTTAGAGGGTTTTCGCCGTATCCACGGCTCGCCGCGCTCAGGAAAGCGCGCGGCAGGCCTTCTCGATGCGGTCGCAGGCCTCTTTGATCGCCTCCATCGAGGTCGCGATCGACAGGCGGAAATACGGGGAGAGCCCATAGGCGGCACCCTGCACGGCCGCCACACCGACTCCGTCGAGCAGATAGAGCACGAAATCGAGATCGTTCTCGATGACCTTGCCATCCGGCGTGGTCTTGCCGATGACACCGGCGCAGCCGGGGTAGAGATAGAACGCACCATCCGGCACCAGACATGACAGGCCCGGGATCGCATTCAGCCGCGCGCAAGCATAGTCGCGACGTTCCTTGTAGAGCTTGACGCTGTCGCGAACGAACGCCTGGTCGCTGGTGAGCGCATGGGCGGCCGCGGCCTGGCTGATCGACGAGGGACACGAGGAGATCTGCGATTGCAGCTTGTTGATGGCTGCGATCAGCGGCGCGGGACCCGCCGCGTACCCGATCCGCCATCCGGTCATGGCGTAGGTCTTGGACACGCCGTTGGCGAGCAGAACACGTTCCTTCAGCGCCGGCACCGCAGCCGCTAGCGTGGTCGCCGGCTCGTCGCGGTACCAGATCTGGTCGTAGATGTCGTCGGACAGTACCAGCACATTGGGATGGCGCAGCAGGACCTCGCCGAGGGCCTGAAGGTCCGAGCGCGAATACGCCGCGCCTGTCGGGTTCGAGGGCGCATTGAGGATCAGCCAGCGTGTTCTGGGCGTGATGGCGGCCTCGAGCGCGTCAGCCGTCAACTTGAAGCCCTGGTTCTCCGAACAGCGGACGATGACGGGCTTGCCGTCATTGGCAATCACCATGTCGGGATAGGAGACCCAATAGGGTGCGGGGATGATGACCTCCGCCCCCTCCTCCACGCTCGCCATGAGCGCGAGAAACAGGATCTGCTTGGCGCCGCCACCGACGCAGATCTCGTTGTCGGCATATTCGAGGCCGAGGCGGCGCTTGTAGTCGGCTATGATCGCCTTGCGCAGGGCGACGGTGCCGTTCACCGCGGTATATTTCGTCTCGCCGCGATCGATCGCCTCATGCGCGGCCGTCTTGACGTAATCGGGCGTGTCGAAATCCGGCTCGCCGATCGCCATGTCGATGATGTCGCGTCCCGCCGCCTTGAGCTCGCGAACGCGGGCGGACGCCGCCGTGGTCGGAGAGATCTTGATGCGCGAGACGCGCGAAGCCGGCACGAAAATCGTCACGTTTGTCGTCCTTCAGTTTGCGAATATGGGGGCGCGCGTCCGCGGCGAACGCCGTGATAGCTAGTGCTCGACCTCGGTCTCGCCGCGCATGCGGCCCGTGAGGAACAGTTCGCCCAGCTCGTCGTGGGTAATATCTGCCGGCCGGCCATCCCAGATCACCTTGCCGAGACGCAGGATGACCGCGCGCTGAGCGACCTCCATGGCCTTCTTGGTGTTCTGCTCGACCAGCAGAATGGTCTGACCGGTCGCGTTGATACGAAGCAGCTCGTCGAAGACGATGCCGATTGCGCTCGGCGAAAGTCCCACGGACGGCTCGTCGACCAGCAGGATCTTCGGCCGTTGCAGCACGGCCATCGCCACTTCCAGCAATTGCTGCTC
This sequence comes from Bradyrhizobium sp. CCBAU 45389, assembly GCF_028128625.1. NCBI lineage: Bacteria > Pseudomonadati > Pseudomonadota > Alphaproteobacteria > Hyphomicrobiales > Nitrobacteraceae > Bradyrhizobium > Bradyrhizobium sp. CCBAU 45389. The sequence continues at coordinate 413,858 of NZ_LBIY01000002.1, forward strand.
GCCGCCGGACATGTTTCCGGCAAGCGTATTGCGCCGTGTCTTCAGGATCGGGAACAGGTCGTAGACATAGTCCCGCTCCGCCTTCACCTGGCTGTCGCGCAGCGTATAGGCGGCCATCTGCAGATTTTCGTCGACCGTCATCACCGGGAAATTGCAGCGTCCCTGCGGCACCCATGAAATGCCTTCGGCCAGGATCGCGCGCGACTTCAAGGCCGTGATGTCCTTGCCTTGCCAGTTGATATTGCCACCCTTGATGGTCGTCATGCCATAGAGCGTCTTCAGCAGCGTCGACTTGCCGGCGCCGTTCGGTCCCATCAGCGCGACGAACTGCCCCTGCGGAACGTCGAGATCGACGCCGTTGAGAATATCGAGCGAGCCGTAGCCCGCGCGCAATCCCTTGATCGAGAGAGAGGGTTCAGCCACCGAGATAGGCCTCCCGCACCGCCTGGTTCTGGACGATATCCTCCGGACTTCCCTCCGCAAGCTTGCGGCCCTGGTCGAGCACGACCACGCGCTTGCAGAGGCTCGTCACCACATCGATGTTGTGCTCGATGATGAGGAAGCTGACACCGAAGGAGGTGTTGGCGAGGCGGATGCTCTCGACCACGCGTTCGATCAGCTTGGGGTTGATGCCGGCCATCGGCTCGTCGAGCAGGATGAGCTTCGGCTCCGGCATCAGCATCGAGGCGAACTGGATCAGCTTCTGCTGGCCGCCGGACAGCTTGCCCGCCGGCTGGAAGCGCACGTCCCAGAGGCCGGCGATCTTGATCAGCTCGCGCGCCCGTTCCCGCAGCGCCGCGACGCGGTTGCGGGCCGCCGATCCAATCCCGAACGTCGACCAGATACCGGGAAAGGTGAACATCTGGCCGGCGATGACGAGGTTCTCCTCGATATCGAGCGCTGAGAACACCACGGTCTTCTGGAACGACCTGAGCATGCGGCCCTCACGGGCGATGTCGTTCAGCGACCAGCCCGTGATGTCCTGGCCGTCGAGCTTCACGGCACCGGCGCTGGGTTTCGCGAGCCCCGTCACGCAATCGAAGAAGGTCGACTTGCCCGAGCCATTGGGGCCGATGAGCCCGCAGATCTCGCCGCGGCCCACGTGCAGATCGACGCCATCGACGGCGCGGACGGCACCGTAGGACTTGCAGAGACCGGAGATGTCGAGGATCGGAAGGCCGGTCATTTGCGCCTCTCAAGGAAAGACCAGAAGCGGCCGATCAGCGGCGCGAATCCGCTCGGAAACCAGAACACGAGCCCAAGCAGGAAGAAGCCATAGGCGATCATGCGCAGCTCCGGCGTGACGCGCAGCGCTTCGGTGAGACCGACGAACAACAGGCTGCCGAAGATGACGCCCGAAATGGTCCCGGCGCCGCCGCCGAGCACGATGATCAGCATCGTGGTCGAGTAGTACATCTGGAACGTGAGCGGGCTGACGACGGTGAGGTAGTGCGCATAGAGGCTGCCGCCGAGACCGGCGAACGTGGCGCTGATCATGAACACCACCAGCTTGTAGTGCCAGGTGGGGATACCGACGGATTCCGCCAGCGTCTCGTTCTCGCGGATGGCGATCATGTTTCGCCCGGCCGGCGAACGGACGATGAGGAAGGCGACCAGCGTGGCGATCGCGGCGATGGCGAGGACCAGATAGTAGAAGCCGACCGTGCCGGAGACGGTGAACGAAGCCGGCCCCAGCGCAAAATAAGGTTTTGGAATCGCCGCCAAGCCCATGTCGCCGCGCGTCAGGCTGATCCAGTTCTTGGCGATGGCTTGGCCGATGATGACGAAGCCCAGCGTACACATCACGAACGACGTCGCACGCAGCCTCAGCGCCGGAATGCCGAGCGGCAGCGCGATCGCGCCGGCCATCAGTCCCGCTGCCAGGAAGTTCACATAGAAAGGTGTACCGAAATGCACCGCGAGCAGCGCGGACGTGTAGGCGCCGATGCCGAAGAACGCCGCCTGCGCCAGCGACAGCAGGCCGGTGTAACCGAGCAGCAGGTTGAGCCCGTGCGCCGGCAGGAGGAAGATCAGTGCGATGATCATTGCGTGCAGGGGATAATTGCCGAGGAACAGCGGCGCGACACATGCCAGCACCACGAGCGCGACGCCGAAGGGAACGCGAAGGTCCCGCCCCGTCGTTGCGGCCGTGAGTTCAGCGGACGTCATGTTCGGCTCTCGGGCGATCTCGCTCACCTGTCACCACCGCATCTCTAGAAGCGCGCCTGCGCGGAAAAGAGCCCGTGCGGACGCCACATCAACACCAGCATCAGGGTTGCGAAGCCGACCGTGTCGCGGAATTGCAGGCCGACGTAAGTCGCGACCAGGCTCTCGGCGATACCGAGGATCATGGCGGCGACGAACGTGCCGCGCACGTTGCCAAGCCCGCCCATGATGATGATCGGCAGCGTCTTGAAGGTGATCAGCTCGCCCATGCCGCCATAGACGCTCACGTTCACCGGCGCGGTCAGCACGCCCGAGAGCGCGGCAAGACAGGCACCGACGATGAACGTCCACAGCGCGATGTGGCGAACGTCGATACCGACCACTGCGCAGCACTCGATGTTCTGGGAGACCGCGCGCATGGCCTTGCCCATCCGGCTGTAGGTCACCATCAGCTCGAGCCCGACGAACACGATGAGGCCGACGATGATGATCAGGATGCGCTGTTCGGCCAGGGTGAAGCCCAAAACGCTCACCGGCTCGATATAGCCGCCGGAGAAGAACTTGTAGCTGCCGCCGAAGACCAGGATCACCGCGTTCTGCAGGATCAGGGCGACGCCGAGCGTGGCGAGAACGCCAGCCTCCGCCGGCGCTCCCACGATCCTCTGCATCACAAAGTTGCCGACGACGACGGCAATGGCCGCCGTCGCAACCACGCCGATCACGACCGCGACCGGATAGGGCAGATCGAAATAGTCGATCGCAAACCAGGCCCCGAACGTCCCGAGCATGTAGTATTCGCCATGAGCGAAGTTGATCGCACGCAGGACGCCGAAGATCATCGTCATGCCGACGGCAACGATCGCGTAGACCGATCCGGAAACGATGCCGTTAACGACCTGCTCGATGATCGTGTAGAACATGGGCCACCGTTCCTACTTGGGGTAGTCGATCTCGGCCTTGTAGGCGCCCTTGATCACGGGCTTGCCGCCCTCGATCTCGAGGAGGATCATCGGCAGGCGTGCCTGGTTGTGATCGTCGAAGGTGACCTCGCCGACCGCGCTATCATATTTGATGCCAGAGAGCGCGGCGCGGACTTTCTCTCGATCGACGCTCTTGGCCTGCTCGATCGCCTTGGCGAGGAGATGCACCGTCTCCCAATGCACGTAAGCGTGATTGTTGGGAGCTTCGCGATATTCGGCAGTGAATTTTTCGACGAAAGCCTTGCTCTTCGGAGAGTCGTACGCCGGAAGCCAGGCTGCAGCCTCGATCGCGCCCTCCATCGCCTTCGGCGCCGCCTTGATGGTGCTCGCCGTATTGAACTCGGCGTTGCCGATCAGCGGGATCTTGCCTGCGATTCCGACTTCCATCATCTGGCGCCCGACGATGGGCGAGGAATCGGCATTGCCGTACATGATGATGGCCTGGGCGCCGGAGTCGCGGATCTTGGAGAGCACGCTGCGGAAATCCACCTCGCCCTCCTTGTAGTAGTCTTCCGTCAGGATCGCGCTCTTGAAGCGCGGCAGGTATTTCTTGGTGAACTGGATGGCGGCGCGGCCGTAATCGCTGTCGACCGAGAGCACGGCGTATTTGGTGAAGCCCTTCTTTTCGGCCGCGTACTGCAGCACGAGCAGTGCGCGGTTCTCGTCGGTCGGATAGTTGCGGAAGGACCATTTGAAGCCGCCGACGCCCGCCTTGTAGGTGATCATCGGATTCGACGAGGCCGCATTGAGTAGAAGCATGCCGGCGTCCTCGGCGACCGGCTGCATGGCCAGCGTGACCGAGCTCGAAACATCGCCGATGATGAAGTCGACCCGGTCCTGGTCGATCAGACGGCGGGTCGCAGAAACGCCCTCGACCGGCGTACCCTGACTGTCCCCGGGCATGACGTTGATCTTGCGTCCGCCAACGCCGCCGGCGTCGTTGATTTCCTTCGCGGCCATCTGGGCGCCGCGCATCGAAAACGCCCCATACCGGGCGTTCGGGCCGCTCATGGGCGCAACGAGACCAAGCCTCACTGTCCCGTCTTCACTTCGGGCCGCGAAGGCGGCGGAGGACATCGTCTGGAGCCCAACCAGAGCGGTTCCGATGCAAAATCCCCGTCGGCTCAACTCGATCGTCATTAGCCCGCTCCATTGCTGCCACAAAATGATGCGCCCGCGAACTGTGCCACTTCGGTGGTCTTGCCCTTGGAATTTTTTGCTGCGGCCGACGGTAAAAAATAGATTTACGTTTGATGACAGGGGAAGCACGACTGTCCTCTGCCGCCATAGCGAATTCTTATGGCGCCCTGAGGGGCGATGGAGGCGTTTGCCCGCCACCGGCGCGCGGAGCATCTGAGCGACACCCGCATTGAACTTGCTGGCGCCCCGTTTGGAACTGTCATGGAACGACGAAGTCACGGCCCGTAGATCACCAGCTCCGAGTCGGACAGATCGGCAAGCCGGGGGCAATGCGGACCCTTGAAGTACTTCCGGCCGATCGGCTCCCTGTAGATGCCGAGGAGGCCGGTCACGGAGCCATTGGCATCGAGAGCAATCGACATCCAGCCGCGTCGAACCAGGAAGCGCCCCATAGCGCCGGCGCAAACGACGTAGTCGGCCAGATCGGCGCAATAGATCAATTGCATCACCGGCAGCCTGATGCGACGGATCCGCATCGGCTGCAGCACGAACGGAAAGGCGCGGCCATCGCCAGCGCGACACAGCTGGAGAGATTGCAGCGGATGGAGGCACCACCGCCCTCGTTCCTTGCGGTGCGGATCAACAGCAGAGCGCCGACAGGTGCCTGGTCGTGCTCAAGCATATAGCCAAAGCGCGGGAAGCGGTCGGGCGTCCAGACAAGCGCCTGAGTCCGTCGATCCAGTAGTCGCGCGAGCGTATTGGAAAGCCCTTTGTCAGAAGATCGGCGACGGCGTCGAGATCGGCTGTTCCTATCTCACGGCAGCGGATCATTATCTAGACTCTCACTCGTTGTATCCGAGCCGCCTCATGGTCCCCTGGTTTGGCGAGCGCGCCAGGCGAGCGGATCGAGCGGCAACCAACTTGCGTCCGTGGCGACGGGCCGGAATTCCGGCTGCAGCGAGAGCTGCTTCTCGCATCGAGTGTGCGCGTCGCTGCGTGACGATGTAGCGCAACCAGTTGCGGTATATGCGCTGGGCCGGAAGACGCCAGACGTTGCTCAGGTCCTTCGCCAGCTGATCGGCTGGAAAATCGGCGAAAAGCTCCGGGTTTCTGTCCGAAAGGGCCTTCTGTCGGAAAGCGATCAGCATCTTTTCCGCGCCCTCGTTCAGGTAGCCTCTCGGTATCGTCGGACAGACTTCGTTCTCTCCCCGGAGGAAACGCCCCATATCCCTCCGATATTCACCCAGCAGGCTCTGGGTTTCGTATTCCGGGTGGCCCTGGAAATGGACGAATAGGCTGTTCTTCTGCTGCTTGACGAAGCAGTCGACCCCGGCCTCCGCCGACCAAGTGAGAACTGAATATCCGCAGTCCGAGAGATCCTCCTCCTGCACCTCGTTCCAACGGGCGTGCGGTATCCGGAAGGTCCTCGGAACATCCTGCATCAAGGGATGATGTCTCGTCTTCGTTTGAGCGAAGACACCGAAGCATTTGCCAGGCAGCTTGTGGCGCACAACGCCGTCCCGGTGCAGGACGGCCCCATGGACAGCCAGGCAGGAAAACACCGACGACACGGTATTCTCGGTCGCCCAGTCGGCGATCTCGGTGAAGGTGCTCCAATATGGCTCTTCCGTGAGGCTGGCGGCCCTGGGTTCGGCGCCCGTGATGATCACGCCATCCAGGCTCCTGTTCAGCAGATCATCGATGCCACGGTAGTATCGACCCACGTAATCGCGTCCCCATTCCGAACGGGGCGTCGCCGCCATCGCATAAAAGTGCAGCCTGACGCACAGTCGTCCGGCAGCCGCATCGAGCAGATCGAACAGCTGCCGCTCGGTCGACATCAGGGCGGCATCCGACATGTTGTTGATGAGCCCGATGTCCAGACACTCTCCCCGGTTTCCTTGCGACGCCGTCGCACAGGCGCCGCGCGGCGCTCTGGAGAAGAGGTGGTGATCGTGTGAATCGATATCGATTAAGACAGTCATCCGAATGCCTTCACGTTTGACGAAACGCTCGCTGCGCAGAGCGCCTGATCGAGATCCGCGAGGATGTCGTCGATGTGCTCGATTCCGACGCTCAGCCTGATCATCTCGGGCCGCACGCCGGCTTTCTCCTGTTCCTCGACGGACATCTGCCGGTGCGTCGTCGACGCGGGGTGGCAGGCGAGCGTTTTCGCATCGCCAATGTTGACCAGCCGCTTGCAGAGCTTGAGCCTGTCGTAGAACCGCTTGCCCGCCTCGAAGCCTCCGGCGACGCCAAAGGTCAACAGCGAACACGCTCGACCGTCCAGATACTTCTGCGTCAGCGCAAAATAGGGGCTGTCGGGAAAGCCCGCATAATTCACCCACCCGACACGGCCGTCATCGCGCAAGAATCGCGCGACCTTGGCGCCATTCTCGACATGCCGCTCGATCCGGAGCGCGACGGTCTCGATGCCCTGAAGCAGCAGGAAGGCGTTCATCGGCGCCAGCACGGCGCCGGTGGTCCTTTGCGAAACGGCGCGGCAACGCGCAATGTAGGCAGCGGCGCCGTAGCGCTCGGTGAAGACCAGCCCGTGGTACGATTTCTCCGGCTCGTTCATCATCGGAAAGCGCCGGCGATGCTCGGTCCAGGGGAATCTGCCGCCGTCGATGATAATTCCACCGAGCGTCGTGCCATGCCCGCCCATGAATTTCGTCAGCGACTCCACAACGATGTCAGCGCCGTATTCGATCGGCCTGAGCAGCATCGGTGTCGGCACGGTGTTGTCGACGATCAGTGGGACACCGTGCCGGTGCGCGACCTCCGCCATTGCCTGGATGTCGCAGACGTTTCCGGCCGGATTTCCCACGCTCTCACAGAAAACCGCGCGTGTGTCGTCGTCGATCAGCCTTTCGACACTTTCCGGCCGGTCGTCTTCCGAAAAGCGGGCATCAATGCCCTGCCGCGGCAGGATGTGCGCGAACAGCGTATGGGTGGTGCCGTAGAGCTGCGGAATCGAGACGATATTGGAGCCCATTTCCGCGATGTTGACCACCGCATAGTTCACCGCAGCCTGCCCACAGGCGACGCTGAGTGCCTCGATGCCTCCTTCAAGGGCGGCAACGCGCTTCTCCAGCACGGCGTTTGTTGGATTGCCGATCCGGGTATAACGGAAGCCGTCGACTTCGAGGTTGAAGAGCGCCGCTCCATGGTCGGCGCTGTCGAATGCATAGGAGGCCGTCTGGTAGATTGGCACGGCAACCGCCTTCGTTGCCGGATCATCTTCGAAGCCGCCATGAACGGCGACAGTCTCTCTTCTCATGGTCGCTGGCTCTTCGGCTCTCCTGCCCCGGGCTAGCTCCCGACTTCCCTGGCGCATCGGACCTCCTCGCTTGCTGAAGGTGCTCGGCCATCGGTCGGCGCGAAGCCCAGCAGCTCGCGCACTGCGGTCGGCCACCAGTCGACGTCTTTGCCGTGGGTATGGAACATGGCGACGGCCAGACGATCCATTCCGAACGCCACGCAGGCCGTGTGGGCCGGCTTGGAGGCTGCATCGACGATGCCCCAGGTCGTGCCGAAATGATCCCGGTGGTAGTTGAAGCTCATGCAGGCGGTCGGTTGCTCCTCGGAGCGCAGCGGCACCAGCAGTTCGAACTTCAGCGAAAGCTGCTTCTGGCTTACCGCCATCATCTGGCCGACCCGGCCGAAGAACGGGTCGTTGGCATGGTCGACCCTGAAGGTCAGCCCGAGATCCCGAGCAAGATTCTGCGCACGTATGATCCAACGTTCCCGGAACGCCGAGACGTGATCCGCACTACCGATGCAGACGAATTCCCGCATTCGGAACGACTGCAGCCGGTCGAGATGGCGCGACGGTTCGCGGCGGAAACAGTCGGCGGCCACGTCGAAGGTCCAGCCGTCGGCCGGCACGGGCCCCCGGCTCGCCGCGATCGGATAGACCGGATAGCAGGCGGCCGGCGACAGAACGAGATCCGCGGGCGATAGCGACGTGGTCCAGTCGCCGCCGGCATCGAAGCGGCTGACCGCCGCGTCAATCTCACTTTCCATGCCGTGCAAGCCACAGACGCAGCCGAGCAGATTGGGAAAGCTCTTCAGGTAACCCGACCTCTCGAGCTGGGCGCGATTCATGACGGGTGGAAAACGCATCACCTCGGTGTTCGGGTCGCGATTCCGTGAGATCACCGCGGCAATCCGCTCCACGACGTCTTCGTAGAGCGCGGTACGGCCATAGACGCCGGGAGACCCCATCTCGTGGAACAGCGCATCGGCGAGATGGTCCAACGGATCGGCTTCAGGTTGAGTGGAGAGCGCCGGTGCTTCAACAATGGCGAACTTCATCAGGCCTTTCCTTTCAGAAGAAACTCAATCGCACAGAGAGTCTGGAACCGTGCTCATGAGCGTGGCGGGGCCAATATTGGCGAGGATGCGATCGTTGTTGATCATGATCGGAGCGGAAAGCACGTCCCGCAGGTGGCGGCCGATACTCACGTCGGTGTCGTTGCGGTAACCGGACAGGCCGCAGGTGCGCATCGCGTGCATGACGGTCGCAACCGCAAGCTCGGAGGCCTCCACCTTGAGGAGATTGATCGAGGACTGGAAGTCGACGGACGACAGCGCGCGCACGTCTTGTCCATGAGTTTCATAGAACTGCAGACTTGCCGCGATGCTGGCGCGCAATTTCGTCAGGGTCATCCTGGCGGCGGTGAAGTGCGCCGCGGCAGGAGGCATATTGCCGCCCGACCCGCGAGCGGCCTTGCGGACGAACAGCTGCGCCCGGTCCACCGCGGCTGCCGCGATTCCTGCCCAGACCGAAGACCAGCACAGATGCGCGACGGGCGTCATCGTCTGCGCATGGATCTTTTCGTATGCCACGGGGAATATCTGGTCTGAAGTCCCTCTGAAATTCAGCTTGAAGCCTGCGCTGCAGGTCCCGCGCATGCCGAGCGTCTCCCACCCCAGAGTGCGCTCCAGGGTATAGTCATCACGAGTGATGGCCAGCAGCACCTGATCAGATCCGGCAGCGGATTCGGAGCGGCGAGCGACGGTGATGATGCCGTCCGCCTCCGCGCCGTAGGAAATCACCGTCGCGTCGCGCAGCAGCGAAATCTCGGTGCCCGCGCGTTCCACCGCGGCCGAGCTGAAGCGAATGTTTCCGCCGTTCTGCCCTTCCGTGGTCGATGATGCCAGCAGCAGCTGCTCGGCAGCCACGCGTCGCATGAGATTTTCGTGCCACGAACTGTCCGCGCCGTGGCGAACCAGGCACGCGACCTTGGTCTGATGCATCGCGAAGATCATTCCGACCGAGGCGCAGGCGCGGCCGAGCGCGTAGCACATATCCGCGACCTCGGAGATGGCTGCGCTTTCCCCGCCGAACTCGATCGGAATCTGAACTCCCAGAAGTCTTTCCTTCCGCGCCGCGTCGATCGCCTTCCGCGGGAAGCGCGCCTCGCGATCGACCGCTTCTGCCTCCGCCGCGGCGACCTCCACGACATTTGCCGTTCGCTGTTGGAACGAGGGGTAGTCGGGAGAGAAAGTAATTCGACCAGTTTCGGTGGCGCTGTTGCGGAACTGAACTTCCTGCACAGTCATGGGCCAGAGCCTCCCGTTTCATGGTTGTCATGATTGAACGATGCAAGCCGGGTCGAGACGATTTCCGATCAAAAGCGACAAGTAGCCCACTTCCCTCACCGCGTCCTTGGCGCAGAAGTGGGTATCAGGACTCTTCCGCTCCCGGGCGAGGTACCTCCGAAGCAGAGCTGTTGGCCGAAGGTACAGTTGGGTATCGTCGCCTCCATGTGATCACGCCTGGCCACGGCAGGAGACCGGCTGAAATGCACGACTTTGCCGTCAACGTTCAGAACCGCGTCCTATCGGTCGTCAGGAGCGTCCTCCAGCAGAACGCAATTATCGCCGAGGTCCACCCGGAGTCGCGACTCGTGGACATTGGGCTGAGCTCGATGGGCATGGTCGAGTTGATGCTCAAGGTTGAAGCCGAGTTCGATCTCATCCTTCCCCAACTCGAGATCACACCCGAGAACTTCCAATCGGTGAAGGCGATGGAGCGGATGATCCTCAACCAGCTCGGATCCGGGTCGGGATGAAGCCAGTTGAACAAAGATTGCGCTTCGAGAACCAGGCAAGCCGCTTCGCCCGGGTGCGCGAGGATACCGATCCAGCCCGGCCGCATGATCAACTCGCAAACAAAGCCGTGATCGAGAGCGCGACCAGACGCGACGCTCCGCGGCGCTCCGCCGCCAAGACCTGGCTGCAAGCCATCGCACTGACCGCACGGCTCGAAGCCCAGCCGCATCGCTTGTTCGCCGACATCGTCGAGGACTGGGCACAACGGCAGCCCGGGCGTGCCGCCTTGCTCTCGGATGGCCAATCCTTCACCTACGGCGAGCTCACCAACCGGATCAACCGCTATGCGCGTTGGGCACGGCACCTTGGCCTTCATGCCGGTCGCACCGTCTGCCTGCTGGCACCGAACCGCCCGGACTACCTCGCCTGCTGGCTCGGTATCAGCAGCGTCGGCGGAACGGTGGCGCTGATCAACACCAGGCTGGTCGGCCGGTCGCTCGCCCATTGTATCGACGTCGCTGATGCCGATCACCTCATCCTCGCTGCCGATTGCGTGGACGCCTTCGAGGGCGCGCGTCCCCACCTGCACCGCGTGCCGCAATGCTGGAGCCTTGGCACAGGCGATCGACGCAACGATCTGGATGCGGCGCTCTCCGCCTTCGAACCACGACCGCTGTCCTCCGACGAACGCGGCGACGTCACGATCGATGGGCGCGCGCTCCTCATTTACACCTCGGGCACCACCGGCTTGCCGAAGGCGGCGAACGTCAGTCATCGTCGCGTTCTCGCCTGGGGTGGGTGGTTTGCCGGACTGACGGACGCGTCCACCGACGATCGTCTCTACGATTGCCTGCCGCTCCATCACTCCGTGGGTGGCGTCGCGGCTCCCTGCAGCATGCTCTGCGCGGGCGGTTCTGTCGCGATTGCGGAGAAATTTTCCGCCGGCGGCTTCTGGCGCGACATCGAGCGTTTCGACTGTACCGTCTTCCAGTACATTGGCGAGCTCTGCCGGTATTTGCTGAAGGCGCCAGTATCTGAACAAGAGACGCGGCACCGGCTGCGGCTGGCTGTCGGGAACGGGTTGCGCCGCGACATCTGGGAGATGTTCGCCAACCGGTTCGCGATTCCGCAGATCCTCGAATTCTATGCTGCAACCGAAGGCAATTTTTCGCTGTTCAACGTGGACGGAAAGCCGGGCGCGATCGGCCGGATACCGCCGGTTCTGGCGCATCGCTTTCCGACCTCGCTCGTCAAGGTCGACGCCGACAGCGGCGGCCCGATCCGTAACGAGGCGGGGCTATGCATCGCGTGCGCCCCCGGCGAGACCGGCGAGGCCGTCGGACGTATCGGCGAGGCCAATTCCGACGGCCGCCCTTTCGAGGGCTACACGGATCCCGCCGAGACCAAGAAGAAGGTCTTGCGCGACGTATTCGAAAGGGGGGATGCCTGGTTCCGCAGTGGAGATCTGATGATGCGCGACGCGCAGGGCTACCTCCACTTCATCGACCGCGTCGGCGATACCTTTCGCTGGAAGGGCGAGAACGTCGCGACCAGCGAAGTGAACGATGCAATAGCCGACTGCCCCGGCGTTCTCGACGCTTCGACCTATGGAGTTGCGGTGTCCGGGGCCGACGGCCGCGTCGGCATGGCGGCCCTGGTGGTGGACCAAAATTTCGACCTCGGAATGTTCAGCGAATACCTCTCGCATCGCTTGCCGCCTTACGCGATCCCGGCTTTCGTCAGGTTATGCCCCGCGCTGGATACGACCGACACTTTCAGGAAGAAGAAGCAGCGATTGATCTACGAGGGGTTCGATCCTTCGGTCGTGGGAGATCCGCTGTTCGTGCGCGATCCGGTGACCGGTCGCTATCGTTCGATCGACCGGGCCGTCTACGCGCGCATCGTCGAGGGCGAAATCAGGCTCTAACATTGGCTCCGAAGCCGAAATGTGAGGTGTGTACCATGTCGGTCAGAACGAAGATTTTCTCCGCGATGAAGCAGATCTCCGAAGAACAGCAAGTCACGCTTCCACCTCTTCAGGACGACCTGTCCCTGAACGAAACCGGCTTCGATTCGCTGGCCTTCGCTATCCTGGTTGCGCGGCTGGAGGACGAGCTCGGTATTGATCCCTTCACTATTGCCGAGGACGCAGCCTTCCCGTCTACCCTCGGTGAGTTTGTCAGAGCCTATGAGAATGTTCCCGCCTGACATCATCGCGCTGCGCCACTACCTCGGCCAGGGAGCGAAGGACCGCACCATTTCCGACGCCCGGCACAGTGTATCGCTGACCGACATGGTCGAGCACAGCTGCCTCGCCGGCGAATGCAACGAGTTGTCCGGCCGCTCGGTGCTGCTTGCGACATCGAGACAGCTGTTCTCCGCGCTTGCAATGATCGAGCTCGACGGCGTCGCACGCCGCATGCTTCTATGCCCGCCCGATCTCGATTGGGAGCGCCTGCAGGCTCTGGTCGAACAGGCCGGGATCGACACCATCGTCACCGATCGACCGCTATCCGGATCGCGTGCGGGAAAATGCACTATTATCGGCATCGACCTGCCCGATCGGACGGACACGAGACCGACGGTGGACCACGCAACCGAATGGTTGATGCTGACATCGGGGACGTCGGGGTTGCCGAAAATCGTCCGACACACACTCGACGGGCTCGCCGGCGCGATAATCGCCGAGGGGCCTGCGCGTCACAGTGACGCCACCTGGGCAACGTTCTACGATATCCGCCGCTATGGCGGCCTGCAAATCCTCCTGCGCGCCGTGATCGGCGGTGGATCGATGGTGCTATCCGAGCCCGGGGAAACCATCGCGGCCCATGTGGAGCGGCTGCGCGCGGGCGGCGTCAGCCACATCTCCGGCACGCCGTCGCACTGGCGCAAGCTCCTGATGAGCGGCGCGGCCGCCAATTTTTCGCCGCGCTATATCCGCTTGTCCGGCGAAATCGCCGACCAGGCCGTGCTCGACAGCCTGGCCCAGGCATATCCGCACGCGTCGATCGGTCATGCCTATGCCTCAACCGAAGCCGGAGTTGGGTTTAGCGTCGACGACGGGCGCGAGGGGTTTCCTGCCCACCTGATCGGACGAAATCGGGACGGGGTAGAGATGAAGGTCGTCGAGGGCTCGTTGCGGATCCGCTCCAAGCGTACTGCGCGCGCCTATGTCGGCGCCGATGCGCCGCCGCTCGCCGACGCGGAGGGCTTCGTCGATACTGGCGATATCGTCGAGTTGCGCGGCGAACGATACCATTTCGTCGGCCGGCGAGGCGGCATTATCAACATCGGCGGGTTGAAGGTGCATCCGGAAGAGGTGGAGGCTGTGATCAACCGTCACGCCTGTGTTCGAATGTCGCGGGCGCGATCGCGCAAGAGCCCGATCACGGGCGCCATCGTGGTTGCCGACGTCATCCTCGCGGGCGGCACCGATGAGAAGCGCCACGAGGCCATCCGCGCAGAGATACTCAGCCAATGCAAGGACGGCCTGGCAGCATGGAAGGTACCCGCGGTGATCCGTTTCGTCGAGCGACTCGAGGTCACGGCAGCGGGAAAACTGGCGCGCACCGATGCGTAACATCCTCGTCACCGGCGGCAGCCGCGGTATCGGCTTGGCCATTGTGCGCAGGCTCGCGCCGGCTTCACCCGCTCTTCAACTCAGCCAGCCCCCGTCAGATGCCCAAGCATCGTGTTGCAGGCCTTCTCGGCCTCCGCAAGAGATACAAACGCCGAACCACCGATCTTGATCGCGCCGTTCCCCCCATAGAGCGGCCGCCATGACGCCACATAGCCTGCGCGTCCATGAAAACCGGCGCCAGCCGGGCTCTCATACGTGATAACGAACGAAAAGCCGTCGCCAGTCGCGCTCCAGATTTCCATGTCGTCGACGGCACGGTGAAACTCGAGGGACATCTAGCTGCGCCCCATACTGGCCTTCATCTCAACCACAGAATTATCCGCCCTGCCGGAAAGGCCGAGAGGGAGAACGGCCCTGACCACTGGGGGGGCAGGAAGGAAAGGCCAGGGCCGCCGCTCCGCAGTTGCCGAGTTCCAATCGGCATATTTCTGCGATGCTATCTCGAGCCGTTCGCTATAGCCCGCGACGACGCTTTACCTGACAGCGGACCACTTCGATCGACCCAGAGCCGCAGATGATGAATCAATACCCCTCTCCCTCCTTGCATTGACTGCCATTCCGGATGAACTGACGGTCCTGACGGATTACCCCATTCAGCTTGCGATGGCGCAGCGGCCGCCGATGTCGGGGCCTGTCGTGTGCGCGACGCAGACTTTGCCGTCGGGCGCGATCGCGAGATTCTTTCGAGTCGGACCAGCCCATCCGTGCTCATTGCAGTGGGAGGCGCGACCGGGATTGGCGGACCGCGACGATTCTCCTAGTGCTCTCCACCTGACGCACGATCATCTTGCGCGATAGCTATTGCCGCGAGCTCTGTTCGATTGCTGATTTCAAGTTTTTGAAAAATGTTGTGAAGGTGCACTTTGATGGTGCCGACGGAAACGCCCAGCCGCCGCCCGATTTCCTTATTCGACAATCCTTCGGATACCAGACGCATGATCTGACGCTCGCGGTCCGTCAGATATGTCACAATCTTGTCCGAATTCGCGCCCTGCTCCTGCGATGCGATCGAACCGGATGACATCATCGGCAGTAGACATCGGCCATTGGCGATGTGCCGCAACGACTGCACCAGCGCTTCTGGCTCCGTATCCTTCAGGACGATGCTGCAGGCAAAGGGGGCATCCAAAAGCAATCCGCAATCTTCACTCGAGGCGAAAAACACCAAATGCGTCGAACGATTTTCTGAATTGACGGAGAGAACTATCAGCGCGGCGAGTTCGGGCATCGCGGGATCAACAATCGCGATGTCGGGCGCCAAGTTACGAATCGCCTGGATGCAGCTTGCAGTGTCGCTACAAGACGCAATGATGTTGAAGTCCGCCGCGGCACTGAGCACGTTACTCAGTCCCTGCAGGACGACCGGATGCCGGTCTGCAATGACTACGTTAGTACGTCGCATTGGGCGCTCCTCAGCCCGCGCCCCCCTAAACACATTAACGCCTGGAACGTGCTGCTATTTCCCCAGCGCAGGACGGACCTTTCGAAATTTCTCTAATACGATCGATGCCTATGTCGCAGTGCAATATTGGATTGGATTGACGCGCTGCTCTGCTCGCTCCCCGACGCTCACGCGGCGACTTGCGATTCCGGAGTCCGCAACACCCTGAGACTACACTACGGCCAGAGCACCGCGAAATTCGGCTGCATACCGGCGTTCGCGTGGAGGTAGATCCGGCGACCAAAAGCCCGCCCCTCCTCCACTTTGAATAAACATGATCATCAAGTTCACGCAGAGACTGCGCCAAAAACAGTATTGCGATTCGAACTGCGGCGCATGGACACCTATAGCAAAGGATATATATGGCTAACGTAAATTCGTGTTTAACATAATTTAAAGATTTAGCAACATGGAGGGATATAGCCTACGGACGTAGGCATTCGGAGTAACGAAAATTCACTAGCCCAAAGGTGTTCAGGCGGGGCGATGACCCTACTAGAAAGGCCCAATCGCCCATCGCGAGACTACATTGAGTTTGTTCCTGTTGTGTCAGTGCGTGGTTGGAGGATAAAATGAGGAGGCGTCAACTTTACGGCATGGCACTTCTCGGAAAGAACGTTTTAATCCGTGAAGGTATTGCCAGAATATTGCATACGGCACATTTTCGTATTGCCCTGTCTGCTTCGAGCCCTGAGGAGCTACCAAGTTCCCTTCAAGATGAGAAACTGATGTTTCTCATCATCCACACCGGCGATGATTTCGGCATCGAGATAGCGCAGATTGGATATTTGAAAGATCGCTATCCCGACGCGCCCATTGCAATCGTGTCCGACAATTATCGGCCGGTCGAACTGGCTTCTGCATTTCGTGCAGGCGCCAACGGCTACTTCGTCAACATCATTTCGTGCGACGCTTTCATCAAGTCCGTTGAGCTCGTCACGATGGGCGAGACCGTCTACCCACCGGCATTTCTGTCGTTCGCTCTAGACGGCAATCACGAACGCGAAACGACAACACTCAGCGAAAACGGGCACGCGATCCTCGTCACGTCGGACGACGCGATCTCGCCGCAGCTTTCGCCACGCGAAAAGGCAATTCTATCCTGCCTTATCGAGGGCGATTCCAACAAATGCATTGCCCGAAAGATCGACATCGCCGAAGCTACCGTGAAGGTCCACGTCAAGGCGATCTTGCGCAAGATCCGGGTCCAGAACCGGACGCAAGCGGCGATCTGGGGAATGAACCACGGATCGCTGGTACGCGCGGCAAATGGTCGGGCGCTCACAACCGTCGATCTGGGCAGAGGGATCGCGAAACCTCTCCAGGTGGTTTCCGAGATGGAGCCGATCACCGAGCCGGCTCCATTGTCTCCCCAGTCTAGTCACGTAGCGGTGCCCCCTATCGACGACCTACTCCGCAAGGGCGTGGACCGGGGGACGCGCGCCGCGGCAAGGCTCTACAAGTAGACGCAGGGACGGACGACTGAGTCGCGCGCACGATCCCATCGTGGAGCAAAGCTGCGACAATTTCGTCGACTTCCTCGACGCCCAGGCCGCGGGGAGAATGTTCGCTGCTGCTCTTGTGTGATTAGCACGCAAGATTGCGCAGACAGTCTCCTCTGGTTGACGGCGCGCAGTGCGCAGGCTGCGGGAGCCCAGTTTGTTTATCGCTCCCGCAGCGATTCCTGCTTGTACCTCGCCAGCCGCGAGAGACGATAACTGACGCGGTCTTGATCTCGACCATCGTCGCCGAGCCCGGACCGGGCTTCGGCGAGCTTGTCCTCCATCTGCATGTGCGTGCGGTCGAGTGAAATACGCGCTGCATATTCCAGCTCAAGACCTTCAGTTCACCGCTGCTTTGCGCCGCGCCCGACGCCCGGTCATTCGGCCCGCCTTCTTCCGCAAGATTTTGCTTCAGCCCTGCGGGGCGCTCGCGCTCCTGTTCAGGGATTTTTGCAGCTAATTCAGACCGCGCCGCTTTCGCTCATATGATTCCGCTGGGAAGCTTTCTGGCTTGCTTTCGCCGCCAGCGCGGCCGATTTGCAGCTCGAACCTTCGGCAGTGCCGTCGCTCCATCGTAGTTACCTAATTATCGCCAATTCCCATCCACTGAGCGGCAAGGTACTGATACCCGGAGATGAGCGACTGGGTAGTAGAGGCCATGGGTCATGCGTTCTTCACCAAATTGCCGGCCTCTACACAGTTTCCGGCACATTTAGTCGACGGCGGCAGGGCGGCCCCACCAAGCGTCGGTAGGGGCCGGCTAGTTGCCTCGTGCGACTTCATCTGCTGCATCTTCCGCCAACCGACGATCGCCCTATCGGCATATTCAGCTTGGTCATCGTCGCGAAGCCTCAACTATCAGCGCTGGTGCGAAAATGGTGCAGACCAATAGAACGGATAATTGGGTAAATCGGGACAGTATGCCGCCTGACTTTCGTCCGGCACCCACCATGTCCCTGGTAGAAGTGCTAGCCTTCATACGACGACATCTCTCGATCATATCGCTGGCAACTTTGGCAGCGCTTGGTATTGCCACAATTTACCTCATTGCCGCGGCACCCACGTATACGGCGAAGGCGGAACTCGTGGTGGACTCGAGAGCGGTCGACCCTACCTCGGTGTCAACGATCGTGGAAAGCCAGATCAAGATCATAACGTCTGAGAGCATCGCTAACGCTGTGATCGAAAAGCTCGGCCTTGCTCAAGATCCGGAATTTGAGGCCAGCCAAGCCAGCCCCCTGCACAGCATGACCAGATCGATATCCCGTCTGCTCGGCTGGAGTAAACCGGAAACGAAAGCCAATGCGGCGCGGTATATTGTGGAATCGTTCCAACGCAAGCTTTCAGCCAAGCGTCTCGGCGCTACGTATCTTGTCGAGATTACCTTCGACTCCAGAGATCCCGATCGAGCGGCGCAGATCCTAAACGCCGTCGCAGAAAAATATATTACCCGTCAAATGGACTATGCCGGCATACGAGATGATTCGTGGATCAAGGATCGATTGAACGAACTGAGCACTCAAGCATTAGCTGCCCAAAAAGCATTGGAGGATTTCAGTAGAAACGGGAAAGATACAGCGGATTCCGCTGCTACTATCGATAAACTGGCAGTCGCGGCTGAATCATCCAAAAGCGCCTATGATAACTTTCGCCACGTGCTGCGTAAGATGGAAGCCACGCGACAGCAATCCTTGCCGGTGTTTGAGGCGAGTCTCATCACTGGGGCGTCGCCTCCGTTGAGGGCCAGTTCGCCAAAAGCCAGAGTCGTGCTTGGAGCAGCGATTGTTGCGGGAGCGCTTCTTGGCATCGCTATCGGAATGCTGCGCGAACTGTCCGCAATTCTCGCCATCGGGCGGGAACCTCGTCTAAGCGCACAAGACGACTGGATCGAGCGACCTATTCCGGACGTGCTCCGATCAGATCATCAATCTGAAATATCGGCAAAGACAAGGCCAGCGCGCCTTACGGGTGCGGGTTGAAGGATACCTAACAATCGGCGTGCCACCGGCGGTCAGTTTGTGCTGGACACGAAGGCGATCGCGCGTACCACGGTGGTCGGTTTGAGTATCCAAGAGATGCTCATTGGAATCCGACAGCCCATGCCATGGTCGCGAAAGCGATGCTTTCCTCGAAACTCATTGGTCGGCTTCAATGCTCTCTGTACAATTCGTGCGAGGGTGAGCGCGGTAACGACCAGGCTTCTGCCGAGGGTCGTGTCCCCGGCGAAGCTGCTCGCGAGCCGCGCCCTAAATAGCGCCGCGGCGGGCGAGCGTCTTCGCAATCGATCATCGTTGGTTCGCCCAGTAAGACCGGTTGCGATGTCAATCTCATTCGAAGAGGGACCTGTGTCCTAAATCCGGGCGTAGCGCTATGTGAAAATGGCAAGACGCCTGTGCGCCATAGAAGGAGTTCTTCTTCCAAGATAGTTCTGGGGCTCAAGCCCCGGAAGCGTATGAGGTCAATTGTACCTCTAATAGCGGTGCAATAGCGGCCCTCACCAGAGGCCCGAGAAGGGCCGGTAGCAGAAGAATATTTTCTGGATAGGTATCACGTCCACGTTGCCGAGCAGTCATGATCGAATATCCTGCTGAACGGATCGACTACCGCGAGCAAAGATCGGGGCCGACAATTCTTTTCGTGCCCGGGCTCGCCGGACGACGTTTCGATTGAACGGGAGATCGACGTCATCGAAGCAGTCTTCCAGCGCACCAAGAGCCCTGTCCCTCGACCCGGCGGCGCGCTGGATGGAGGCGCACGGCGACCAAGCCTTTTTCGTCTACTCGACGAATTACCTGGTCGACATCGAGAACGTGCCAAGCGATCAGAAGGTGGATGAAGTATCTCCTCTTTGGAAGGGAATCGACATCGGCCAGTTGCGCGCAATGCTGCTCGATGAGGCTCCACTTCGTCTATCGCTCCCGCAGCGCCTCCTGCTTGTACCTCGCCAGCGGCGAGAGAAGGTAGCTGATGATGGTGCGCGCACCGGTCTTGATCTCGACCGTCACTGCCATGCCCGGGCCGAGCTTGACGAGCTTATCCTGCACCTGCATTTGCGTGCGGTCGAGCGAAATTCGCGCCGCATACTCCAGCTCCTGGCCTTTCGGTTCACTGCTGCCTTGCGCCGTGCCCAACGCGCGGTCGTTCGATCCGCCCTGTGGCCTGTCGCGCGTGATGGCATCCGTCGACACGCTGAGTACGCCCCCATGCAGGAGCCCATAGCGCGTGAAGTTGAACGTATCGACCTTGATCTCCGCCTTCTGTCCGGGATGGACGAAGCCGATGTCCCGGTTGGATAGCATCGCCTCGATCTCGAGCTGGCTCTCACTTGGAACCACGATGGCGAGCGCCTGCGCCGGCGTTACCACGCCTCCCACCGTATGCACCGCGAGTTGTTGCACGACGCCGTCGACCGGCGCTGTCAACTGCTGGAGTTTCGTGCGACGCTCCGCCTTGACCACTTCCTGCGCAGCGCTCGCCGCCTTCTGCTCGGCTTTGGCAAGTGCGTCAAAGGTCGCGCGCCGATACTCCGCGGCGATCCTGTCCTTCGTTTCCTTCAGCAAGGCGATGGCTGCGTCGGCTTCGTTCAGCCGGCTCTGCTGGAGGACGAGATCCTGCTGAAGGCCGACCAGCTCCTGATACTCGGACAGATAGATCACCTTCGAAGCCAGGGCCTTGTCGACGAGCCCCTTGCGAATATCGACCCGCTCCTGGAGCACGGGGATCGTCGCCTGCAGCTTCGCCACGCTCGCTGACGTGGTTGCCCGCTCGGCTTCCTTTTGGACCTGCTGGCGCGCGATCTCGGCGAGCTTGGCGTTTTGCTCGGCACGCTGGCTGATCAGAAACTGACGGTGCATCTCGATCTCCGCGGCACTTGCGTTCTGCGGTGGCCGGAAAGTTGCCAGCGGATCCTCGGTGAGCGCTGCGCGTAGCCGCGCGACGTCGAGCTCTGCCGCGAGGAGATCGCTCCTCTGCCGCTCCTGATCGGCTTCCGTCATCGTCGGGTCGAGCTCGATCAGGACGTCGCCGGCCTTGACGGTCTGTCCGTCGCGGACGTGGATGGCGCGGACAACGCCCGTCTCGAATGGCTGGATCAGCTTGGTGCGTCCGCCCGGCACGATCTTGCCCGTCGCGGTCGCGACGATGTCGACGCTGCCGAACGATGCCCACGCCAGCGCAATGCAGAACACCGCGATGATGCTCACCCCGATTGCGCGCCCGACCGGCGACGGCGGCGTTTCGGTGATCTCGAGTGCGGCCGGCAGGAACGCGATTTCTTGTTCGCGGCGGCGAGGCTCGCGTCTCGGAAACGGAACGATATTTCGACTAGCGGACGTCATGGATACCGGCCTGCAGATAGTGGAGGTTTGCGTAACGCCCGTTAGAGCGGATCAGTTCGTCGTGGCTGCCGTCCTCGACGATGCGGCCGTGCTCGAGCGTGATGATCCGGTTGGCATTGCGTACGGTCGAGAGTCGGTGCGCGATCACGAACACGGTCCGCCCAGCGGAGATCCGTCTCATGTTCTGCTGGATGGCGCGCTCGCTTTCATAGTCGAGTGCGCTGGTCGCCTCATCGAGAATGAGGATGCGCGGGTCGGTGATGAGCGCGCGGGCGATCGCGACGCGCTGGCGTTGCCCGCCGGAGAGACTACTGCCACGTTCGCCGACGATGGTATCGTAGCCCTCCGGCAGTTCCAGGATGAAGTCGTGAGCGCCGGCGAGCGACGCCGCCTCGATGACGCGCTCCATGGGCATGGCCGGGTCGGCGAGCGCGATGTTCTCACGGATCGAGCGGTTGAAGAGCACGTTCTCCTGCAACACCACGCCGATCTGGCGTCGAAGCCAGGCCAGGTCGACCATCGCGAGGTCGACGCCGTCGACCAGCACGCGACCGCTCTCCGGTACATAGAGGCGCTGGATCAGCTTGGTAATCGTGCTCTTACCCGAGCCCGAAGAGCCCACGATGCCGATCACCTGCCCCGGCTCGACGTCGAAGGACACGTTGTGCAGCACTTCGGGGCCGTCGGCTCGGTAGCGGAAGGTCGCGTGCTCGAACGTGACCTTGCCGCGGATCGGTGGCAAGGCGGCGCGGGCCGGACTGAAGCTTGGCTCGGGAATGGTGTTGAGGATGTCGCCGAGACGATCGATCGACAGACGAGCCTGATGGAAGTCCTGCCACATCTGCGCGAGCCGAAGCACCGGCATGCTCACCCTACCCGCCAGCATATTGAACGCGACGAGCTCGCCAACGGATAGGTCTCCGCCGATCACGAACTTGGCGCCGAAGTAGAGCGTTGCGGCTGTGACCAGTTTGTTGATCATCTGGACCGCCTGGCTCGCGGTATTGTTCAGGCTGAGTACGCGGAAGCTCGCACCCACATAGCCGGCGAGCTGCTCCTCCCAGCGGCGCTGCATTTGCGGCTCGACCGCCATCGCTTTCAGGGTCTCGACGCCCGTGACGCTCTCGACCAGGAAGGCCTGGTTCTCCGAGCCACGATTGAACTTCTCGTCGAGGCGCCGGCGGAACAGCGGCGCGGCGCCGGCGGAAATACCGATGTAGAGCGGGAACGATGCCAGAACGATCAACGTCAGCGCTGTCGAATAGTAGAACATTACCGCAAGGAAGACGGCCGTGAACAACAGATCGACGACAAGCGTGAGCGCCGAGCTCGTCAGGAACTGACGGATGTTCTCCAGCTCTCGAACGCGTGCGACCGAATCGCCGACGCGGCGCGTCTGGAAATATGCGATCGGCAATGCCATCAGGTGACGAAACAGCCGCGCGCCGAGTTCGACGTCGATGCGGTTCGTCGTATGCGCGAACAGATAGACGCGCAGCGTGCCGAGAACGGTTTCGAACACGGTCAGCGCGACGAGGCCCGCAACGAGGACGTCGAGCGTGCTCAGGCTTCGATGCACGAGCACCTTGTCGATGACAACCTGGAAGAACAGCGGAGAGACAAGGGCGAAGACCTGGAGGAAGAACGACGCGGCCAGCACTTCCGCGAGCAAGCGCCGATACTTGTGGACCGCGCCAACGAACCAGCCGATATCAAAACGCCTGGACAGATCCGTCAGAGCCGCGCGCCGGGTCATCAGGATGATGTCACCGCTCCAGATGGCCTCGAGCTCGGCCTGAGTGATGGCTTCGGGGCGGGGAGACAATGGGCGCTGAACAAGAAGCTTGTCGTCGACGACCTTGCCCAGGATCAGAAAGCCGCCGTCGCGAAGCACGGCAATGGCCGGCAGCGGCGTGACCGCAAGCCTGCTCCAGCTCGATCTCTGGGACCGGGCCTTGAGCCCAAATTCCTTGGCACAGCGGAGGATTTCGGTCAGACCGATCCGCGCAGTGCCCATGCGATGCCGAATTTGCTCCGGATCGGCCGCAATGCCATGGCAACGCAGCAATATCGCGACCGCAAGGAGCCCTGACTCGTCGCCGCTCTCAAGACCTGCCTCCTGGACAGGCATATCGGATCGATCGGGCGCGCGCATGAAAACGCCCCGTGCGCGCGTCAAGAGATTGTCAGCGTGCATCACGGCATCGCGGGCGCGCCGCGCCAGATCCCGCCCCAGATGACTTATGCCAGCGAGTGAATGAAGCAACCGGTGCACGCGAGTCTGTGAGCCGGCCAGGATCAAACGGCCGTCCCAGACTTCTTCGAACTCGGCACGCGTCATCTTGTTCGGACGCGACGCAGTCGGGTGCAGCACAATTGCCGTCTCGTCATCAACCTTGCCGAGAAGCAGGAATCCGCCATCACGCAGCGAGGCGATTCCGGGCAGCGTAGTGCTCGCCAGTCGCTTCCAACGCGTCGTGCTCGAACGGACTTTGACCCCGAATTCATGGGCACAGCGAAGCATTGCGCTGATGCCGATATCGTTGCTCCCGCAACGGTCGCGGAGCTGGTCGGGCTCGGCGTTCACGCCATGAAGGCGCAGGAACAGAGCCAGGGCTCGAAGCCCGAGGTCTGCGGCATGGGCATTTCCATTCTGGATCGCCATTTTAACTCAACCCTTCGCGGCTACCGACCGCGTTCGATGTTCCTTCTCATGCATTCCAAGACATTGCGGGTGCCGCACCCAGGCGCTGAGCCTGGGTGCGGCTTGGCCTCAGTGTTGCGGTCTGGCCAGCAACGAGTCGTGCCCCCAACCGGCGGCCTGCGACACGGCCGCCACGATCTGACCGGGATCCACCTGGCCGGTGTGAGTGGCCAAGTACTGGTTCAGCAGCGCAAAGCTCTGGCTTGCGAGCGACGCCATCGTGCTCCCGGTGGCAGTCGGATGATCTGCCGCCATGACCGGATGGGCAGCGGTCGTTGCCAGGCTGCTGGCGGCCCGATCAAAATGCTGCTGGAGCAGCTCAAAGCCCCGGTTTGCCAGGAATCCCGTGCTTGCCGGCGCTGCCTGCTGATGATCCGTGGGCTCGATCGTCTGCGAGGCCGTCGGGGTCACAGCTGTCGCGGTGGCAACAGGCTGCTGATCCGTCACAGCGTGGCCGTGCGACGACGTTGTTGTAGTCGCGTCCCTCGCAGGTCGGGGGTCCGTCACGGTGATGATCTGCGGCGAAGCCGTCGCAACCGCACCGGTTGACGGATCCGTCGCGGTTGCCGTCAGCGTAAGGTCCGCAACCGGATGGCCACCGCCCCTGTAGGTGGACGTCAGAGTCAGCCCGCTGTTGACCTGCGCGGCCGTCAACGTGATGTCTCTTCCGCGGAACGTTTGACCGTCGAGCGCGTCAGTGATCGATTCATATTTAGGCAACCCCGTGATGTGCAAGGCCACGCGGTCGTTGGAATCGGTCGTTGTCACCTTCGTCCCGAGATCGACCGTACCACCTCGACCCGCCACCCAGAGCGAGTCATCCGCAACGGTGAGGACAGGCCTCGTCACGGAGGGGGTCGGCGGGGTCGTTGGGCTGGTCGACGTGGTTGACGTCGGATCGATCTGGAGCCCGGTGAACGTCTTCACCGCACCCGAGAGGTTGGCTGCAAGGCCGCCCGTATCCTTGATGCTCGCGCCACTCGGAAGGTTGACCCCGGTGATGGCGAGCGCCGAAGTCGTGGTGTCGGTCGACGCGACGGTCGTCTTGAACGTGAGCGAGTTCGTCCCCGAGCCGCCGACATAGGTGGCCTTGGCGCCATCATTGAGCGACAGCGTCGGGGTACCGGTGACGGTCACGGCCTCGCTGAAGCCGAGTGTCATTGTGACGGTATCGCCGACATGCTCGACTCCCGTCCCCGGTGAAGCGGAGGCCTGCGTCACCGTCGGCGCAACGTTGACGGGGGCGGTCGGGCTTGTCGGCGTGCCCCCGCTCACCGCCTTGAGCATCGGAAGCATCAAATTCATGTCCAGACGGAGGGCGTTCATTGTCGCCGAATCATAAGCGTTCGCCTGGGTGCGAATGGCGGTCTGGGTGCCTCCGTCGTCGATGACGTAGGCGCCGTATTGCTGGAGGGCGCGGAACACCTCCTGGCCGAGCGTCGAAAGGCCGGATGGCATCGGCGTCCCGGGCGCAATGGCCAGAAGCTGCCCTTCCTGCATTATGCCGCTGGAACTGGAGCCGTCGGTGGAAATGGCGGGGGAAACGTAGCCTGACTTCAAGAGCGAGCCCTCGACGGCGAGCTGCAGGGCATGATTGATCGTGCCCGTGTCCGTTTGCGCCTGGACCAGGAGCCCGCCCAGCTCGCTCGAGCCGGCCGCAGTGATGCCTGCGCCCAACCCGGGGGTGCCCCAACCGGTGCCCGTGACCACGTTCGCCTCGGCATACGACACGGCGGTCGCGGTCGTGGTGCTCGTGCGGTTGAATCGCCAGAAATTGTAGGCGATGTCGCCGTCGACGATGACGACCGGTCCGTCCGTGCCGATGCCGCCGGTCCCCCCGGCCGGAACATGGAGGCTGACGGTCCCGCCGGGCCATCCCCAGCTGGCGGGAACAGACACCTGCACGACTGGGTCCGACGACGAGGCGACGTAGACTGGCACGTTGCCCCAGCCCACGTCGTAGTTCCATCCGGTCGCGGTGGGCCAGTTCAGCGACGTATACGTTGCTCCGGTCGGGACGAGCTGGTTCCAAGCGGAGGTCGACGAAAACGGAGTGGATGACAAGTTGAACGACATGCGTACCTTTCGTTCTGCGTGAGTCTTTGACGTTGACAAGGGAATTCCACTGCCGCGCATCACGAAAGCGCGCGACATACCACGTGCTCGCAACCTCAGGCCGCAAGCAGATTCCAACGCATCACAGTCACGGACCGCGCGCGGATTCCAACGCATCGCGGTCTCGGACCGCGAGCGGACTCCAAAGCAGTGGGATTTTTGAAGGTGCCCCCCGACTGCTGGGTTGGTTGCCTAATGAGCAAAAATGGCGAAAAAACTTTCAAAGTGTGAATTATACTCAAGTAGGTAGCGCCCCCCACTTGCCTCATACGCGCCTATATTGCGCCACGTATTGAATTGGTTGGTTCAAGACACGCGCACCCGATTTTTCTGTCAGCTTGTATCGCGTCGGAGAGTACAGCTTGGTCCGATGCCAGCGCGGAACGTCGCGTAGGCGAGCACATCAGTCGCATCTTCCTGGGCGAACGGTGGCGATGGAAGCGGGGACGACGCGCCGTGTGCTCTTGCCCGCATGCGCCAGCACGTTTTGCCCGCATACGCCAGCACGTTGCGCATGAAATGCACGTGGCAACGCTGCGCCCATAAGTATGCAATGTAGCGTCGTTTGTCGATCCGTTTGGAGCAAGTGGCGTTGCAAGTCCACCGATCGGCGGCATGGCGGAGTCATCTTGCGACCGAACAGATTGCCGCTCCAGGGTGCCCCGTAAGGATGATTGCGAAGGCTGACCTCAAGTACGATCTGGAAGTTGAGCGCGTTGCCGGTGACCTGCGCCCAGCAATCGGAAGAGAGGCGAACCCGGTGACCTACCAAGTCGTGCGGCACGCGGCGGCGGACCCGCCCATCGGCATCGGTCCACCAGGATGCAGTCAGGTGACCTCGTCAACTTCATCGTGGGCTAGGAGAGCAGCCGTATCTCGCCTGTCCCACCGCGCGAGCCGATCGCCACGATCTCAGGCTAGGCGAAACGAGCGGCCACATCGAACGGAGGCGAGTGTGTTGACGAAGCTGATGCCTGACTCATGTGGCGATCCAGCGTCCACGCATGGAGCGTCTCAATGAGACTAGCGCAGCACAATGCGATTTACGGTCGCATTAAAACACGCGGACAAGAACTGAAAGAGGTGGACCAAAGAGGTACCGCCCCAGACGCCTAGACAAAAACATCCGACAGCGCGGACAAAATCAACGTCAGCGTTCTCTAGCGGGGGGCTGGCAGTTACCTGGTCCCGATCGGCACCCGAATCTTCGAAACCGCATTTTCAATGAAAGGTTTTCTACCCGGCACGAACGAACATCGCAACGATTGACACGCGAGGTCCGGCCGCTGGCGCGCCCCCCCCCGTGCAGATCGGTCTTGCCGCTGCCGGGAGCCAAGATCCGGACATTACGCTCGCGATCGAGGGATTCGGCCGTGGTACACTCGCGGCGACCTCGCGATCGAGCAGTTCACCCGCTCCACCGCCCGGAGGCTAATTGCTTCCGCTCTCAGTGAGGATTCGCATCGGCTGGTGTCCCTGCACGTGCGCGCCTCGGCGCCAGCGTCGTATAGGCGGCGAGAAGCGAACGCTTTTCGAGCTCCCACTGAAATGCGCCGTAGGCACGCTCCCTGCCGTAGTTCCGCATACGCTCGCGCCCGGCCTCGTCCTCAAGCAGCGCCACGATTCCTTCGCCGAGCGCCCGCGGCGTCGGCTCCGCCACCACCAGGCCAGCGTCGCCTGCATCAACCCTCGCCTGTGCCAAGTCGAACAGGACGAACGGCAGCCCGAGCGCCATGTATTCAAAGACTTTGATCATCGACATAACCACATTGCAGGCATTGGGCGGATCCGGAACGACGCCGATGTCGCAAGCCGCCAGCATGGCGGGAAGCGGATCGCCCGAAATGTACCCGGCAAATTCGACATTGTCTGTAATCCCGAGTTCGCTTGTGAGCGCCCTGAGCCGATCTGCCTCCGGCCCGTCGCCGATGATCAGGCAGGCGATATCCGTTCGATGCAGGCGCTTGACGATGTATTCCATCGCCTTGACCAGGAGGTCTACACCGTCCTGCTCGGCCATCATTCCCACGTAGCCGACGAGATATCGACAGTCCCGCCTGACCGACAGTTCGGGCTTGACCCGGCTGAAGCGCCCAAGCTCGGGGACGCTTCTGACAATCCAGACCCTGTCTGGCGGCATCCCGCCTCGCTCCACGGCCTGCCGCTTCAGGGTAGGGTTTGTCACAAGGCTCCCGTCAGCCGAGCGAAACGTCCAGCGTTCAAGCAGGAGCAGGAGCCGATAAAGGAAATCCTGGCGGCCGAACTTGACCTCATAAAGTTCGGGCGCGGGATCATGCTGATCAAACAGAAATTTCTTGCCAAAGAAAACTTTGTAGAAAAGCGCAATCAAGAAGATCAAGTCCGGTGGATTGCATGCATGAAGAATATCGAATCCATGCCTGGACAACACTTTCAACGAGAGAACGAATTGCCAAAAAAGGGCGACGGTATATTCGAGAAGATAGGTCAGGGCGCCCGAGCCTTCCACACCCCGTGGATGGCGGTAGATATGCACACCGTCCATCTGCTCGTATCCCTTGTCATATCCCTTTCCTTTGGGACAAATGACCGAGACGGTGTAACCAGTCTGGTGCAGCGCTGTGGCCTGCGTCCAGACCCGGCGATCGGCCGGCACCGGCAGGTTCTCAACGATGATAAGGACCGCGCCGGCCGTATCACCTGCCGCAGATATGTTCGCTGAGAAAACCATTGCGCCTACCTCGGTCAATCGGAACACGGCAAGCTTTATGCGCGGACTGGGCAGCTTGAGAAACGAGAGGTCAAGCTGAAGCGGCGGCCGCGCTCAGCCCTGACAAGTCGCCGCTTCAGATGTTTGTCGGGAGCTTTCTTGGGTTGAGCACCGGGTTCCCCATGGTCCGGTTATAATATTCTTCTGAACGATTTTGGCCGGATTGCCCATTACGATGGATCCCGCTGGCACATTTTGCAGAACGACGGTGTTTGGTGACACAATGCAATTATTTCCGATTTGAATTCCTGGCATTATTACTGAACCCGCTCCGATCAGGCAGTTGTCGCCAATAAAAACGTCCTTGTGCTTTGTGTTTATGAAATCATGAGCAAGTATTGCAGATCGAAAAGCGACCGCAGTATTCTTACCAATGTGTACACCCGTAGGATTTGTCTTATCTAGTTTTGCGCTAAGCGAGATGCGTGTCCCCTTTTTAATATCCATTTTCCAAAAATAAACAAAATACAACCGCCTCAATTCATAATTGAGCAAAGCTAACTTAGATCTAACCCGCGAGATCATCGGCTTTGGCATATTATTACTCCGAACCATACTTACTGTCGCAATTGTCGCGCCCTCTCAGGGATATTTTATTATCTTTCAGCTCGTGCCCGCTTGGCGACCCTCCAGCCTAATGCGCGGGAAGTGGACATCGCGTCCGCCGTGTCAGACGGACGCTGCGGAGCCATTGCTCCAGCACGACGATACTAAATAGCATCTTGTGGTGGTCGGCCCGGCCTGCCGCGTGGTCACGCAGCATGGATTGCACCGCAGCCGGCTCCAAGAACCGGTAGACCTGTGACTGCGGATCGGCCAAGTATTGCCGGATCCCTCCGTCGAGGGATTGGCGGAACCACCCATCGACCACATTCACCGCAAATCCGCGCTTCTTGCGATGGATGATTTCCGACGACAACAGCCGCTTGCTCACTTCGCGATGAAGCCACTTGCGAATGCCATGACGCACCTTGAAGGACGCGCCCAATTGCTGGACGTGCTCGACCACTTCACGATCGAGATAGGGTACGCGAACCTCGAGGGCGTGCGCCATGGACAGCTTGTCGCCATACATGAGCAACTCGTCCGGCAGCGACGAGCGCAGCTCGAGTAACTGAAAGGCGCTCAGGTCGTCCAGGTTTTCGAAGGCCGGCCGGTATTCCTCCCAGCAGCGGGCCGCCACGGCAACTTCCCCGTCAGCAATCAGTTCGGGGCGAAAAAGCCCCTGCATCGCGTTGTCCGAAACCAGGGAGAATATCTGCTGGAAACGACGAAGCCGGTCGGGCTCGTGCAGCGAGTAAAGGCCACGCTTGATCGTATCGTTCCGCGGGAGGGCGCGCGCGAGTGCGGCACTGGGTGTCTGCAACCAGGCGGGCAGCGCGCGCCAGGCGGCGCCATAGTGCACGCCTAGGTGTCGGTTGTATCCGCCGAACAGCTCATCCGGCCCTTGGCCGATGAGCGCCACCTTCACGTTTTCACGAGCCCGCTGGCAGACGAAGTACATGGGCACGATCGATGACGAGGCGACCGGTTCCTCGAGGACATCCACGATGCGGGGCAGGACGTCCTCAAACGTTTCCCGGGTGAGGTGAACCGTATTGTGCTTGGCCCCGTAGGTCCGGGCCGTTTTTCCGGCATCCTCGAGCTCATCATCGGCGAACGACGAACCATACCCGACGCTGAACGTGTGCCAGTCGCGACCATAGGAGCTCATCAGCGCCAACAGCAGGCCCGAATCCAGGCCGCCGCTGAGCAGCAGTCCGAGCGGAACGTCGCTGATGAGATGCCGCTTCATGGCCGCCCTGTACAGCTCGATCAATTTTTCCGCCGCCTCCTCCGGGCGGGGCTGCGGGGCGAATGGCTCCGGGACGAACTGGTAGTAGCGCGAGACGTGCACCTGGCCGTTTTCGACGACGAGTTTTTCACCCGCGGCGAGCTTCTGGATGCCCTTGAACATCGTGCGCGGGGCCGGCGTGTAGCGATAGCGCAGAAAAAGAGCGACGGCTTCGGGATCAACGCCCGGCTCGCCTAGAGCAACGCGGACCGGCCGAATCTCCGAACCAAAAGCGAGCGATCCGTTGCGGATTGCGTAGTAGACCGGCTTGATGCCCATCGGATCGCGCGCCAGCAGCAGCCGGCGCTTTTTCACGTCCCAGATAGCGAGGCCGAACATGCCGTTGAAGCGGTTCAGCGCGGCGTCACCCCACTGCTTGTAGCCGTGCACGATCACCTCGGTGTCGCAGTTGGAACGAAACACGTGGCCGTGCCCCTGCAACTCCTGCCGGAGCTTCTGATAATTGTATATCTCTCCGTTGAAGACCACCCACACCGTTTGGGCTTGGTCAGACATGGGCTGGTGTCCGGCGGGTGACAGATCGATGATCGCCAGTCGGCGGAAACCCAAGCCGAGATTCCGGTCCAAATGCCGGCCGGCGTCGTCGGGGCCGCGGTGGATGATCGTGCCCATCATCGCCTCGATGGTGGAAGCGCTGACGGGCGCACCGCTGCCGAAGTTAAACTGCCCGCAGATGCCGCACATGGTGGAATCCTTTGGCGCGCTCGATCGCCTCGTCAACGACAAACCAGGAAGACAGAAAACACTCTCGCATTATCTGGTCGAGGTTGCCCGGTTCGGCGATTATCTCGCCCGCGCCTGCGATCGGGTTTCCCAAATTGTCTCTTCAATCCCAGCGCCGGCGTGACTGTCGGCGGCGAAGCGTTCGTCGGCGACGGTGTGCTGTTCATCGACGATAGCCATCGGCCGCCCCGCGCCAGCCTTCCGCTCCTGCAGCTTCACGAAAGAACGCGTTCGTACAAAGATTGTATTCGCCTTGCGACCGTTGCAAGCGAAAGTTCATGGACCGCGGCATAACCGCCGGAAAGACGCTTTCCACGGACCAGCACCTTCTCTGCAGCTTCCGCGATAGAGGTCGGTTCGTCAGACACGATGTAACATCCTTCGAACTCTTTAATTCGCTCGGCCACGTCGCCAACATCGACGGAAACAATCGGTAGATTGCAGGCAAGAGCCTCCTTTACAATGTTCGGAGAACCCTCATGAGCGGACGTAAGCAGCAAACAATCGACGGCGTTCAGGAAGCGCGCTACCTCTTCCTGAGGCCTCTTATCAAGTGTGACCAATTGGGCAGATGGATTGGATTTTCGAACCAACTCAAAAGCGGCTTCGGCGAGCGGGTATCTCTTATAACCCCCTGCCGAGGGCCTGCCTGCAAACAGGACGTGCCGCTCGTCTTCCTTTAAACCCACTTCGTGCTTAGGGACCGTTCTGGGATAGAAGATATCAAGATCTATCCCATTGGAAATGATGGACGTTGTTTTGGCGCGAAGATATTTTGCAAGGCCAGCACTCTTCGCAATATTGCGAGCCGTCGCACACGACAATAAACGGGAGAATAGCCCGTGCAACACTCGATTCGAGAATCGATATTCTCCCCGCTCGTTGCAATCTCCATATACGTCGTTGCCCATAAACGACACAACGAGCGGCAGGGTAGTAGCGAATCTGGCTGTCCAGCCTGAGTACATATAGTGCGCATGAACGATATCGTACTGCCTCGAACGTACAGCCCTCCGTACTTCAGCAATACCCTTGATATATTTGCCAATGCCTGTGCTCTTGAGCAGGCACACATCAACATCAATCCCAAGCTTCGCCAGCGACTCCACTTGAGTGCGGATGAAAACGCCCGCAGACGGATTCTGTGCAGTAGGGTACGCGCCCGTAACATGCAGAACAATCAACGCAGCTTGCTCCTTGTGCCCTCCAGGAACGGCCATTCGCTCACCCGACGCACGCCAAACCCCCGTTTGACGGCCAAACAGGGAATCAGATCCAGCTCGACTATCGCAATCCCGCACA
Source organism: Bradyrhizobium sp. CCBAU 45389 (assembly GCF_028128625.1). Classification (NCBI taxonomy): domain Bacteria; kingdom Pseudomonadati; phylum Pseudomonadota; class Alphaproteobacteria; order Hyphomicrobiales; family Nitrobacteraceae; genus Bradyrhizobium; species Bradyrhizobium sp. CCBAU 45389. The sequence continues at coordinate 446,575 of NZ_LBIY01000002.1, forward strand.
TAGCGACCAATGCCTCTCAGCAGTCTCCAAATATGGTCGTTCGATCAATCTGAGGCTCCAGCTCGCAATCAAACCGCAACAGAAGGTACCCTATTCCCGCTTGCCAATTGCCGAAACAGCTCAACGTGCTTCTGCACCATTTGCTCAATCCCGAACTTCTCCTCGACGAGCACCCGTCCTGCACGACCGAACGCGCTTCCAATGCCAGGACAGTCGACAATTTCCCTTATCCGCGACGCCAGTGCATTTTCGTCTCCGAATGGAATTAGGAATCCATTCTCTCCGTCCTTGACGATTTCGCGATTGCCCGCCACGTCTGTGGCTATGACCGGCTTTTCCAGCGCCATGTACTCTAGAATCACATTAGAGATTCCCTCTCCGTTTGTTGAGACCAATACTCCGACGGAAAAGGTTCTTATGACTTCTTCGACCCGTTTCCTGACTCCCAGAATGCGCACATTCGAAAGACCGTCGCGCTTCACACGCTCCATGAAGCTTTCAAGATCTGGTCCTTCGCCCACAGCGACGAATGTAATGTCCTTCCGCTCGCTGCACACCAATTTTGCCGCCTTGAAGAACGTACTATAGTCTCTCTCTCGATGGAATCTTCCAACCATACCGACTACGTGTTTGGTTCTTATATCCATCGAACGCTTGACATCGTTGACGTCCGGAAGATTGTTTATTCGATCAAAATCAAAACCGTTTCGTATACAAAGAGCTTTTTTGCCCTCAACTCGAAAAGCTCTAAGTCCCGCTAATGAATTTGCCAATATTACAGTTGAAAATGGAGCTGTCAGACGTAAACGTCGGTACGTATAATCTTTCAAATTCAGATGGGGCGGTGCGTTTTGTATCATTGCATTGATCAGAGCCGATCGAGATATCAACGCAATTGGTGACGCATACACCGAACACATCGACTCCCACGAATATATTATGTCCGGTCGGTATCGTCTCGCCAGGCCATATAGCTTTTCGAAAATACTGAAGTCCCATTGTCGGCTTCTTCTGATGATGTGTATTTTTATTCCCAGTGACCTAATCTCGTCATAGTGGATGGTATCTGAAAGAACGACGAGTTCGTTAATGAACCCATCTAGTTTGCTGAACCCACGCAGCAATTCAACCAGTTGCCGCTCCTTCCCCCCGGAGGCCAACGTGTCGGTTATATGCAGCACCCTGATCGCGGGCCTTGACGAATTCAGCATTCCTTCACCCGACCTTATGACCGCAGTCCCAGCGCTCAACCACAATTGGGACTTTGATATAGGTTGATGTACGTTGGCGACGCAGAGGATCCTCACGATTAGTGTTGCCTCGACGCTCGGCACGAACTGCCACCGGGTCACTGGTCTGCACCGCTAGCCCGTTGAGCCGTCGTCGGATCTCCGCCGGGACGCCCATCACGAGCGCACCGTCGGGCACGTCCTTCGTCACCACCGCACCGGCGCCGACGACGGCGCCAACGCCGATTCTGACGCCTGCAGCGCAGCGGACGAATACGCCGACTTCCGCTGCAAGTTCTTGTGACCGTCCCGCTCGGCCGCAGCGCGCGCAATCGCGGCGACACGGCGCACTTGGTCGCGTGTGAGCTCGGGAAACATGGGCAGGGACAATGATCGAGCGGCCATCGCTTCGCAGCACGGCAAGTCGCCCTGCCTGTAGCCGAGATGCTCGAAAGCAGGCTGTAGGTGGAGCGGCAACGGATAGTGAATCCCGGTCGCCACGCCGGCTTCGTCTAACTTGGTTCGCATTGCGTCACGATCGTTCGTGGTGATCACATACAGATGGTAGACGTGCGTCGCCCCCTTGCGAACGAGCGGCGTCTCGATCCCCGACTGGGCCAATTCAGTGGCGTACCACTCCGCAGCGCGCCGCCGATTGGTGTTCCATTCATCCAGACGCCGGAGCTTGACCTGCAGGACTGCCGCCTGGAGCGCGTCGAGCCGGCTGTTGAACCCGATCTCGGCGTGGCTGTAGTGAGTGGTTCGACCGTGGTCACGCAGTCGTTCGATCCGCTGGGCGATCGCGGCATTGTTGGTGGTGACCGCTCCGCCGTCGCCATAGGCGCCGAGATTCTTCGCTGGATAAAACGAGAAACATGCGACATCGCCGAGCGCCCCCGTTCGGACACCCTGATATTCCGCCCCGTGCGCCTGTGCTGCGTCTTCTAGTACATAGAGGCCGCGCCGCCGTGCGATGTCCTTGATTGGACCCATGTCAGCCGGCTGCCCGAAGAGGTGGACTGCGATGATTGCTCTTGTACGATCCGTTACGGCGCGCTCGATCATCTCGGGATCAATCGTGTAGGTGTCCGGATCGATATCGACGAACACAGGCCGCGCCCCCGTCGCCACGATGGCGGCCGCGGTGGCGATGAAGGTATGGGCGGTTGTAATCACCTCGTCGCCATGACCAATACCCAAGGCCCGCAGCGCCAGATGAATTGCGTCCGTGCCGTTCGCCACGCCGCGCGCATGGCGCACCTGGCAATACGCGGCGAAATCTCTTTCGAACGAGGCAAGCGTTTCGCCGCCTATGAACTGCGCGGAGGTTAGAACGTCCCGAATTGCTTCGGCCATGTCGTCTTTTAGCGTCTCATATTGCGCTTTGAGATCGACAAACGGAATGTGCATTTTTTCCAACCTCACGAGAATCCGTCTTTGTTTCCAGAGAACGTCATCGAGCACCGTGCCCCCGCAGAACCGCGGGAAACGTCAGGGCAATCAACTTCAGGTCGGTCAATAGGGTCCAGTTCATTGCATAGTCGACGTCCATCTCGAGCATCACCTCGGGGCTGACACGACCCCGACCGCGCACCTGGCAAATTCCGGTTATCCCGGGCTTCACAATGTGACGCTTATGGTGCCAGTCCCGGAAGTATTCGAGTTCATAGGGAATCGCTGGCCGCGGACCGACGATGCTCATTTCGCCCCGCAATACGTTGAGGAATTGAGGCAGTTCGTCGAAGCTGGTTCTCCGCAGCCACCGTCCCACGCGCGTCACGCGAGGATCGTCCGTCAGCTTGTATGGGGCGGCGGGGTCGTTCGAGAGGAGTTCCTTTGCCCAAGCCCTCCGGATCGCCTCGCGATGGACGTTTTCGTCGGCGTTGTGGTGGAGTGTCCGGAATTTGAAGCAGTCGAACGGTTTCTCGTCTCGCCCGATGCGACGTTGGCGAAAGACCGCTGGCCCGGGACTGTCGAGATGGATTGCTATCCACACCACGATGAAGACGAGGGCCAACGGCACGATCGCGATAACGCTGATCGCGACGTCGAGCGCCCGCTTGCCGAATTCCCGCGGGGTCGCCTTCCGTCGCGTGGCGTCATGCGACCGCAACTTCGGGACCTCCCGCCGGCATGTTCCGCCGCCGAAATATCCGTTGATCCTTGCCATTGCTACCGTGCTTGTGCTTGAGCCGTAGACACGCCGATGCCGCCTCGAGCGCTTCGACGACGCGCAGCCCGTGCATTCCGTCCGCGCACGGCCGTTCCCCGGTCACGATCGCATTGACGAAGTCGAGTATCTCGAGCTTCAGCGGTTCACTGCTGGATATCGCGGGAATATGCACGTCGCCATGATGATAGGCCGACTGGAAATCGGCATAGGAGTCGCCGTCGATCCGCGGCCTGAATCGCTTCTGGTAAACGCGCAGTTTTTCGGACGGCTGCACGTCGTCGAACACCAGCATCGCATCGCTTCCGACGATCGTGGTCTGGCGCACCTTGACCGGGTCCAACCAGGAAACATGCACATGGGCGGTCGGGCCGCTCTTGAAGCCCATCTTGGCGTAAACAACATCCTCGACGTTGGGCAGAACGTGGGCGCAACCCCAGGCGCCGATGGTTTGCGGCACCTCCTCCAGCAAGCAGAAGATGATCGAGAGGTCGTGCGGCGCCAAGTCCCAAAGGACATTGGCGTCCTGCCGGTAGAGACCGAGATTAAGGCGCCGCGAATCAATGTAGTAAAGCTCACCGAGAGAGCCGCTCTTGATCATCTGACGCATGACACCGACCGCCGGGTGATACTCGAACGTGTGCCCGACCATCAGCACGCGCTTGCGCTTTTCGGCGATGGCATTCAACTCGCGGCATTGCGCGCTCGTCATGGCGAGCGGCTTCTCGACGAGCGCGTGCTTTCCGGCCTGGAGCACCGCTCGCGCCAATTCAAAGTGCGTCTCTACAGGGGTGGCGACAATGACTCCGTCTATAGAAGGGTTATTCAGTACCGCGCCGATATCTCGCGAAACAGCGACAGAAGGATATTGTGAACGGATATATTCCAATCTGTCAGGACGCGGATCAACGGCCATCGACAACCTTGCATCGCGTATATCGCAGCTGACGCGGATGTGCTTCGAACCCCAGTAGCCGCAACCGATGACTGCGAGCGAAGGGCCGCCGTTCCTGGTCCGAATTTCCGCGTCCTTATTCGCCATATTCGCCATGTTGGCTCCTGTCTGAAGGCGCTCAGCGTGCATCGATTCAAGATAACCGATTGGGCGCGCGCGCCGCGTTAGAACAGGGATTATGATCTACGCTCTTTGGGGGTACACAGGTTGGACCACCCCCCGCGCCCTGCTCTCGTAGCGTTGGTCATAGCCAAAGTGATTGCTTGGCTGGTCGACCATCTAACGCCTTATCACTCCATGGGTTTTCAGCGCAGAGTCCGCGCCGATTGCGACAAGCTGCCCCCGCATCGCCCATCGCAGATATGTTGGCCGACAGAACCATTGCGCCGGCGTCCTTCGGTGGAAACCTGGCGATCTTTGGTATAGGACTCCCCAAAGAGGAGCACAGTCTCAAGGTCGCGGACGATCCGCAGGATGTCCGCTGGCCTTGCCGAGGGATGATGCGACAACCAGGGAGGAGCGCCCACGCCATGGACACGGGTTCTTCGATCGCGCTCCTGCTCCGCAGCGACGACACCCCATCGCCCGAGGATTGCAATCTAGCGGAAATCCTCGATTTTTTCGGAATTCCATGGACGGCGCTGACAGTCAGCGAGGCGAACGGGGACAAGGTAGCCTCGCTGACGGCAAGTCATCCGCAGTTCTCCATCCTGACTTCCGCGCACTGGCTCGCCGAAATCTTGCAGCCCTGCAAGGCCGGAACGTTTCCGGCCTGGTTGGCGGCAGCCGCTTCAGTGTTCGTCTATGGATTTCAACCTGGGGACCCCTGCAGGGCTCTGCTGCGCCAGATCACTGGAGACCCGGAGGCGGATATCCGCGGCATCGACGCGTGGCCGATAACCGTGTCCGTCACTGATGCTTTTCCAGACATGTGCGGCCCTATGTCGGCCCTGCAGATCCAACTGCAGCCCGGCGCCGCGGATGCGGCGCTTGTCATCCGGGATGGTGCCGGATTGCAGAGCATCGCCGCGGCGCCTGAGGGACATCTGTTCGCCGGATTTGCTCATTCCGGCGTGCGCTTTTTTGCCGACGCGTCACTGACGATGGTGGACATTCGCGAACGGGCTGCGACTTATTTTGACGTGAAGAAGCGTTTCGCCGGTGCGGTGCCAGTCGTGATGTATCTGAAGTGGTCGTTCCGCGCCATCTGCTGGACCACCTCCGAAACAAACGCGTGCCTGATCATCGACGATCCACCCCTGAGGCCACGGTACGGCCTTCTCGATTTTGGCGAGCTACTGCACTTGGCCGACAAGCAGAAGTTCGCGACGACCATCGCCTTCATTCCATGGAACTGGCAACGAACAAATCGCGACACCGTTGCCGCCTTTCGGAAAAATAGCGGAAAACTATCCGTTTGTGTGCACGGCTGCGATCACACCCGTGGTGAATTTGCAGCCCGTTCAGCCGAACTCCTCGACAGAAAACTGAAGACCGCGAAGTGTCGGATGCAGTCCCTTCTCAACAAGACCGCGCTTGACCATGAAAACGTGATGGTTTTCCCGCAAGGGGCATTCTCGCCGGAGGCAGCGTCGGCTCTTAAACGAAACGGTTTCGTCGCGGCAGTGAACACGGAAGTCGCACCAGCCGATGACGCGTCGAACGAAACGACACTTGCCGACCTGTGGAGTGTCGCCATCGTGCGGTATGGGGGATTCTCGATCTTTACCCGGCGGTACATTCACCACGGCATTGAAAACTTCGCATTTGACGGAATCCTGGGCAAGCCGTGCTTCATCGCCGGGCATCACGACATTTTCCGGGGCCATGGCAGCGAACTGGCGGAGTTCCTCCGACAGCTTGCATCCTTGCGGTGGAAACTCTGTTGGCGGACTCTCGGGGACGCCGTTTGCCGCAGCTACAGCATTAAAGCCAGCGGCGGAACGAGCAAAATAAGGATGTTTGCTGAACAACTCCGCATCGAAAATAAGGAGGCGATGACGCGACGGATCCGAGTTATGAAGGAAGAACCACAGGTCGCCTCCTTGAACAATGTTACAGTCAACCAGGAGATCGTCGCGCACGAATACATGGACGGATGTCTTAGACTGATCGTCGATATCCCGCCCGGCAGAACGGCGGATATACGCTGTGTTTATCACGAACAGCCGGATGCTTTCCCAGATTCAGAATCGGTCTCATACCGACTTGGAGTGGCGGCTCGGCGATATCTATCCGAACTTCGTGACAATTACGGGTCCAGCGACCTGTTTCGCTTTCGCCTGTAGCGGGGGGGCGCGCCGCAATCGAGACGCCTGACCCGATAGGTCGCGTTCAATCGGTCGTCACTCGGCCTCCCGCGCGCCCCGTCGGATCTAACATTGGGACGGCAAATTGGCGTTGCGCAGTGGAATGGTATCGTCTCCTGCATGGCGGCACCGCGGATCAGGCATTGTGTTGCGGAAAGGTCGAACGGCGATCGAGGCCGAAGATGTGCAACCTCGCTGGAGGGTGGCCGCGAAGCCAGCAAGCGCCTGTGGCCCGAAAGAGATTCTGCATTGAAGACTGGGCGCTGCCCTGGTCTCGAAAGGGCATTGCTGGCGCGCTGGTCCGCGCGCACGCAGGCGGCGATCTTGCCCGCCTCCAGGAGCACGTGTCGGAGCAGTCGAAAGGATTACCCCCAATTCGCAGAGTTCACGCAGCATCAGACGCTTGCATATGAAGCATGAGACGGCGAATCTCGCGCACTATCTCAATCTGGTCACGAATGACATCAGCTGCGCTCACGATCTCCTCGCGGCATCATCCGTGATGTCGCGGACGATGACGGCACGCAAAACGTCATTCGACAACATGGCCATCGATAGATGAACGGCTCCTTCTCGAATTCCAGCTCCGTCTCACCGTTGCGAGCCGACACTTTATTCTTGATTCTCATCGGGATATTTGCCGCGATCGGGGGCGGATTGACGGCAATGGTCGGGGGAACGATTCCCTTTTTTCTTTATTCGTTGCCGATTGCCGCGGCGGTGGTTCTTGCCAACTACCGGAATGGAGTCTGGCTGTTAGTGTTACTGTTACCCTTCGCGTCAACCCAAATGGTTCCGCGTCAGGTATTCGAGGTCACCGGATTCAATTCGGAAAATTGCCTGCTCGTGCTCACGTTCTCGTCGTTGTGCTTGGCTTCGCTCCGAGAGGCCGTTCGATTCCCCCACCTGCCGCCGGCACTACTGGTTTATGTCGCACTGATTGCACTCGCCGCCTACAGCGGCTCCGCGTCGGCAGAGCAAGCGATCACGATTCCAGGCGAGGAGCCTTTAACCGTGAAGACATACATCCTCGACAATTTCGCTAAGCCGATGATTATCCTTTTCGTGGCTTGGATGGCGGCTGTGGTCTCGCGAAATGGAGGTGGGCAATCTCTGATCTGGGCGCTCGCAGGGGCCCTTGTTACCTTCTTCATGCTCGTCGTGGCCGACCTCGTTGGCAACGGCATCAGCCTTGAAAGTCTCGCGTCCGCAGGAGAGCGCGGTTTTCTCAGTTGGACCGGAATGCACGCCAATGAGATCGGCCTCATGGCGAATTTGGGGTTTGCGATCCTGCTCTACACGGCGGCGGCCACCGCCCGACCGATTCCGCGCCTGACGCTTTTTGCATGCGCCATCGCCGCCGCCGCGATGGCGGCGCTGACCTTTTCTCGAGGCGCCTTTATCGGCCTTGCCATCATCGTTGGACATTATCTGATCACCCGGCGCCGAACAGGCCAGATCGTTCTTGCGCTGTCGATCATCGTCGGTGTCACCTTGTTATTGCCCGGCGCATTCGTCGAACGAGCGACGACAGGTTTCGCCACAGAGGATACTCATGCAATCACGGCCGGTCGCCCCGACATGATCTGGCGCCCACTATTGCCAACGTTCTGGGAAGCGCCCATCCTCGGGCATGGCCTCGGTTCGACCATGTGGGCCACTCCCAATCTCCGCGGAGAAATGCTTCCGGTCGGACACCCCCATAATGCCTATCTCGGCGTTCTCCTTGATATGGGGATGGTGGGTGTCGCAGTCGTCGCAGCCTTCTTCTGGTCGGCTTGGGCCATGTTCAGACGCCTCGCGAAGAACCATGGTGATCCCCTATGGCGCGGGGTTTTCGAAGGGGGCGTTGTTTGCCTGATGTGCCTCGCCGTCCAGGGATTGACGGATGACCGATTTGTACCGACCTACCCGCAGGTAGCCCTTTGGCTGTGTTATGGGCTCGCACTCGGGCAGGCCCAATCAATCTGTTCGACCAAAAGAACGCAGCCATGAAGGTGTGTTTCGTCGGTTTTCAAAACCTCCCGGTCCTTGCCCCTGAATACAATCACCAAGGTATTGGAGGAGAAGAGGTCCAACAGACGCTGCTCGCGAAAGCACTCGTTGCTCGTGGATACCAGGTTTCCATGGTCGTCGGCGATTACGGTCAATCCGACGCAGCGGCCTGGCACGACGTCACGACCTACAAAACCTATCGTGCGGATGCGGGCCTTCCGGTACTTCGTTTTGTTTATCCCCGCTGGACCGCAACGTGGGCGGCGTTGATGCGGGCCGATGCCGACGTCTACTACACCAGTTGTGCCACCATGAGTGTCGGCTTGGTCGCGATGTTCTGCCGCCGGCATGGATGTGGCCTCGTCCACCGATTGGCACATGACGCGGATGCCGATCCTGAGAAGTTGCTGATACGCTACACACGAGACAAAAAGCTTTACGAATACGGATTGAGGAGGGCTGATAGTGTCCTTTGTCAACACGCCGGTCAGCAACGCGCCCTCTTGGAAAATTACGGACTGACGAGCGTGGTCGCTGACATGCTGGTGGATCCCCCGGATCGGCAGCTGGATCGTGATCAACGCGACTTGGAAATTCTTTGGGTTAACAACCTGCGTGACTTCAAGCGCCCCGAGCTCGCCATCGAGTTGGCGCGCCGCATGCCTTCCCGGCATATCCACATGGTTGGCGGTCCACAACCGGGTTATTCCGACCTGTACAGCAAGATCGAGTCTGCTGCGAAGCGACTGCCGAACCTGACGTTTTGCGGTCGTGTGCCTTATCACGACGTCGGTGACCTCTATGACCGCGCCAAGATTTTCGTCAATACCTCGCACACGGAGGGTTTTCCCAATTCCTTTCTTCAGTCCTGGCGTCGCGGCGTTCCGGTAATATCATTTTTCGATCCCGATGGACTCATCAAGCGCGAAGGCCTGGGTGCCTCACCCCAGTCCATCGATGAGATGGCTTACGTTGCCGACCACTTGATTGCCGATGAAACAGAATGGCGAAAGGCGTCCGAGCGATGCAGAAGCTACATGGACCGGATGCATTGCGATCACGTGGTGCTGAAGCCCTATGTCGCAGCAATCGAAAAAGCGATTCGCCGAAGGACGGAACGACAGGCGTCGAGCAAACCGGTGTGGCGATGAGGCTCCTGATCGGCGGCGATCGACACAGGAGGGATGCCATGCATGCGCGTCAGCGCGTGCATGGCCTCATTTCCTTATGACCGATGCGCTGGAAGCACGACAGCCTGCTGGACGAGGCCGCATGGAGGGAGGCGCGCACGGCATGACGTCAGGGATTCGCCGCAAGGCCAGTTTTCTGGCTACCGCAGGGCTATTCGAGTATGCCATGCAAATGGCGCTGCCGGTCATCCTGGTCCGCCACCTGACCCAGCAGGAGTTTGGGGACTACCGCCTGATGTGGTTGATTGCTTCGACAGGGTTGATCCTGTTTCCCCTCTTCCTGCCGCAGTCCCTGATTTATTTCCTGCCGCGCGCTGCCCCCGGGACTCGGCCGAAGCTGGTGGGGAATACGCTCCTGAGCCTGTTCGCACTCGGCGGTCTTTCGGTTCTCTTGCTTTTGGTGCTGATGCCCGTCTTGCCTGGTTCGATCGCCGGCTTGCAGCGCTACTCGCCGCTCGTGCAGATTTTCGTTGGCACCTGGATATTGGCATCGATTCTCGACGTATTGCCGAACGCGGATGGAAAATCGGAGTGGCAGGCCTGCGCAACGGTCGGCTTTGCGGCACTCAGGGCGGCGGCATTGGCAGGTGCGGCAGTCGCGTCGGGCGACGTGACCTGGGTTCTGGTTGCCATGTGCGGCGCGGCCATGGCGAAGGTCGGGATAGCACTCGCCTATGCTCTGTTTGCCGCGCAGGAAACGGGACTCGCATTCGACAGGCAGCTCGTGCGTTTGCAATTGAATTATTCGTTGCCCTTTGCTGTCGCCCAGGGGTTTTTCCTTTTGCGCGTGCAGGCGGACCAATGGGTCGTGGCGACGAACTTCTCGAACACGGCCTTTGCACTTATCTCGATTGCGTCGACGGTTCTGTTGGTCGGAACGTTGACCCGCCAGCCTCTCAATGATGCTCTTCTACCCAAGATCAGTTCCTTGGTTGGCGCAGGCAAACTCGATGACGCCCTCGCCCTGATACAGAAGGGATACCTCGTACTGGGAATGATGCTGCCCCCAGTTCTCGGGTTGCTGATCTCGACCGCAAACGAGCTCGTCGAACTCATATATACGCGCGAGTATCTGGGGGCGGTGCCGCTCATGCGCATCTATCTCCTGGGACAGATGGCTACCGTCTTCGCGGCGGGCCATCTCCTTCAGGTATTTGGATTCGGTCGGCGGGCCGCAATAATCGGCGCAATATCTCTTCTGCTATCGATTGCTTTGAGCATTCTTGGTCTCCAGTTTTTCGGACTTGCCGGCGTGGTAGCAGGAAGCACCACAAGCCTTGTTCTTTGGGAGTGCTGGGCCTTGAACATGGTTTCCAAAGCACTGGGGGCCAGCATCGCGCAAATGATACGGCTCGATCGGATTTGTAAAGTCATCGTTGTGGTCGCAGTCGGTGTGCTCGTCGTCCACGTCCTCTGCTCCGGGCTGGACACATCCGTCTTTCTCCGCCTCTTCGTGAAGTCCTCGGTCTTTGTGATGACCATGCTGCTTGGGTTTGTGCTCACGAACATGCATCGGTCGGTCATATCTCTCCTTCGTGAGCGGCGGACGTGACGCGCCCTGAACTCCGGTGCTGCTACTTGATGGCGATTGCAGTGATGCCCATCAGGCAGCGCGCCAAGACATTGCACCGCAATCGGGCCGGAAATTGCTGCAGAGCCCGTTCGACGCCGCGTAGTATCGGGTAGGGTGGCGTGACAAGCCGATATCCGGAGACCACGAGGGCGAACTCGACCGACCGGAAGCCGGCCTGAAGCATTAGGGAGCGCACTGAGCCATAGTCGTATTCCCGCATGTGCATGCCGGTCGCCACCTCGTCGAAGAACACCGAGATATCGTGCGGCCCCGTGAGCCTACTCGGGGTCTTGCACACATAGTGCCCGCCGGGCCTAAGCACCCGGTGGATCTCCCGGAGCTGGGCTTCGGCATCCTCGACGTGCAGATGCTCCATAAGCTGGTCCGAGTGCGCCAGATCGACGGAGTTTTCAGCGAGCGGGATCTCGACCCCGTCCGTCTTCAAGAAGCGGAAGCCAGCCGGAGCGGCGACGAAATCCACCAGGGCGTCTGTGACATCGAGGCCCAGCACTTCCCGGACGAAGCCGGCCAGCGCGAATGGCAGCAAGGCGTCACCGCAGCCGACCTCCAGGTACACGTCGCCGCGCCGCACCAGAGGTTTGAGGAGCCTGACCTGCTTTACGATCCAATCCGTCCGCGAGCTCATGGCGGTTTTTTGCGGATGATCCGGCAGGCTGTTGAACAGTTCTGAATAGACCTCCGTATATAATCGGGAACGTTCATCGCGCCCGGCGGCCCGCAGCCGATCCGCGAGCCTCCGTTCGAGTTCGTAGTGCGCGATCAGACGCTCGGGCGACCGTGTATCCTTCCGGCGCCGCTGGATCGCCGCATAGTCAGGCCTCAGCTTCGTCGACATACACGCCCCGCGGCATTGAAGAGAACCGATTCACCAGCAAGTGTGTCCTGGATTATGGTTATCGCAATAACTCTTACGGGTTATCTCGCGCGCGATATGAGCTGAGGGCGAGGTCGGACCTGCGGGCGTTGTCAAAAGCGAGCCAATCGTAGTATTTGAAGTTCATTGCAGACGGAGGGTGTATGGAAGAACAACGACCGGATGCAACAGCCATACGAGCGACGACGATTCGCACGAGGCGATGCGGTCCGTTCATGATGCGGAGCGCTGGCGAGCGGGCCGGAAGACACGTACCCCTGGCAAAGAGTGCCTGGAGCGCATGGTTCATTCGTCGAACGTGTCTAGGAATGCTGTTGGCCGCTTTGAGCTTCGCCGCCGGGCATGCAGGCGTTGTCAAGAGCGAGTCATACGTCTGGACAAACGTGAAGTGGGGCGGCGGTGGGTACGTCACCGGAATCGTCGCACATCCATCGGCCCCCAACTTGCTCTACATCCGCACCGATGTCGGCGGATGTTACCGGTGGGATGCTGCCAACCAGCGGTGGATTCCGTTGCTCGACTGGCTCCCGCTCTCGCACCAGAATCTATTCGGCGGAGAGAGCATCGCTATCGACCCATCGAACCCGAACAACGTCTACTTCGCTGCCGGGATGTTCAGTTGGTGGCGCGACGGACCGTGGGATGTGCTTAAGTCCACGGATCAAGGCAAGACATGGGAGCGCACTAATCTGAACGTCGTGATGCACGGCAACGATGGCCCCGGCGCGCTCAACGGGGAGCGGCTGATTGTAGATCCGAACGACGGCAACGTCCTTTACTTTGGTTCGCGCAACGCTGGTTTGTGGAAAAGCACCAACGCCGCAGCAAGTTGGCAGCGGGTCGAGAGTTTTCCCACCGGCACGGCGGGAGTCGGGATCACCTTCGTGGCCATCGATCGCACGACAGGCAGGGCGGGGTCGCCTTCTGCAACAATCTATGCCGCTGTACGTGGCCACGGAGTCTATCGCAGCATGGACGCAGGGCTATCGTGGGCCGTCATGGCCGGCAGCCCAGTTGCCCCTCACCGCCAAGCCATCGCCTCTGATGGAACCTTCTACGTGACCCACGACGACGGCGTCGCGAAATTTTCCGGGGGGGCCTGGACCAATATCTCGCCGCCTCAGCGGAGGCGCAACTTTTCGGCCATCAGCGTTGACCCGACCAATCCGAACGTCCTGGTGACGATGGAGAGCCACTACGGCTGGTACCGCTCCACGAACGGCGGCGCCAGTTGGACCTTTTGGAACGTGAGCGCCACTTCTTCGGTTCCGTGGCTGCCCAACAGCGAGTTCGCCGATGGGCCGTCGGCGATGGTAATTGATCCTGCCGATCCGAAGCGGGTCTGGTTCACGGACACCGGTGGGGTGTGGCGCACCGACGACATTACCGCCAAGCGCCAAATTTGGCAGAGCTACGTAAATGGGCTGGAAGAGATGGTCGTCTTCGACGTCAAGTCCCCGCCCCAGGGCGCTCCCCTGCTCTCGGCTGTGGCTGACCATATCGGGTTCAGAAATGCCTCTCTCACCACGCCACCGCCCAACGAGTTCGGATATACCCCCTTCGGCAACTCCACAGGAATCGATTTCGAGGAGGCGGATCCAAACTTCGTCGTGCGGGTGGGACATCCTGGAGACACCTCGCCGGCCGGTGGCTATTCCGTCGACAATGCGAAGACCTTCACGGCTTTTCCATCCAACCCAAACGGAAACTTAGACGGCCGAGTGGCGGTTTCGGCCACGTCACGGCGGATCGTATGGCTGCCGAAAGGAAGCGTTCCCTACTACTCGACCGACCTGGGCGCCTCGTGGACGCAGTCGGTTGGAGCGCCATCGGCCGCCGTCGAAGGAAAGAACTACTGGAGCAAGAACAAACCACTGGCCGCGGACCGCACAGATGGAAGCAAGTTCTACCTGTACGACTACAACAACGGGCATTTCTACCGCTCGACCGATGGTGCGGCGACATTCGAGAGCGTCTCAACTATTCCGCCGTCGGGCTGGCGACAGCAGGTCGTAGAGGCCGCCCCAGGAATGAGCGGGGAGGTTTGGATGAGCAACGGTGCCTCGGGCCTTTATCGTTCGTCGAACGCAGGTGAGACCTTCGCCAAGGTCGCCAACGTGCAGTACGCCTTCATGTTCAGCTTCGGAGCGCCCCCGAACGGGTCGAAAGTCCCGACGGTCTTTCTCTACGGGACAGTGGAAAATACGAAGGGGGTCTTTAGGTCCGACGACATGGGGACCAACTGGATTCTCATCAACGACAGCCAGTACCAAATGAGCGATCTCGTAAACGGAGCCGGGGCCATGGCGGGCGACCGGCAGGTCTGGGGCCGCGTGTACATCGGGACCGACGGACGGGGCGTCTTCTACGGTGTACCGTCTGATGCAGCCCCAAGCGCGCGGATGCAGTGATTGATTTTGTCCGCTCGTTAACCCCTGGAGATTTGACGAAGAGCGCCCCTCCTTTGTAACCTGCTCTGTAACTTGCAATGTTTCGCGTATCTTTCTTTTCGCATAGAAAAACGATCGGGCAACCATGTGCGGAATTGCCGGCATAGTCGAGGCCGAGAAGCCGGTTAGCTTTCAATTGGTGCAAAGCATGTGCGATGCACTCGCACACCGCGGCCCGGACGACGCTGGTACCTGGCTCAGTCCTGATCGGCGGGTAGGCTTAGGTCATCGGCGCTTAGCCATAATCGATCTCAGCCCTCTCGGTCATCAGCCAATGAGCTCGGACGATGGCCAGATAACAATTGTCTTTAATGGTGAGATTTACAATTTTCAGGAAGTTCGAGCCGAACTTCAGGCGCGCGGCAATAGTTTTCGCAGCACAAGCGATACCGAGGTCGTGATCGCCGCGTATCGAACGTGGGGCCCCGCGTGTCTCGATCGTTTGGTCGGAATGTTCGCGCTCGCGATCTGGGACGGCGCCAAACGACGCCTGTTCGTTACTCGCGATCGGGCCGGCGAAAAGCCTTTATTCTATTTGCACAAGAATGGCCGGTTCGCTTTCGCGTCCGAGCTGAAAGCTATTCTCGTTGATCCGAACATCCCACGGAGCATCAATCGCGAGGCGCTCGACGATTACTTGGCGTATGGTTACGTTTCCGGGTCACTTTGCATCTTCGACGGATTCGCAAAACTACCGCCGGGGCATTGGCTGACTTACGAACCCGATCTGGATCGACTGCAGATCAGCAGATACTGGGACCTACCGATACGTGCCACCAACACCGCGCAGAGCGATTTGCAAGAGCTCACGAGCGATCTCGAGGTCCTGCTGACGCAGAGCGTGCGCTGCCAGCTTATCGCTGATGTGCCGATCGGCATCATGCTGAGCGGTGGTCTTGATTCGAGCCTCGTGGCTGCCGCGGCCGTCAGGAGTTCGGGGCGGGCTGTTCGCACTTTCAACGTCGCCTTTCCAGGCTATCCGAGCTTCGACGAGTCGCGCCACGCGCGTCGGGTCGCTGATTATCTCGGTTCAAACCATACTGAACTCGTCGCTGAGCCGGGCTCGGGCGAGCTCCTGCCTTCGCTCATCCGTCAATATGACGAGCCTATCGCTGACAACTCGTTGCTTCCCACCTATCTGGTGAGTCGCGCAATTCGAAAGGAATGCGCTGTCGCCCTAGGAGGCGATGGCGGCGATGAACTCTTCGGTGGCTACATTCATCATCCTTGGCTTCTGAAGATCGCGCAACTACGGCAGTTTGGTCTGCATCGGCTCGGATTGGAGGCACTCGCCGCAAAATCGATACCGTTGGGAATCGAAGGACGCAACGCGATCATGGGGCTACTCAGCTGCAATGAGCCACAAACAGTGCTGACGCGACTACTTGATCCGATTACGAGGTCGCGACTGACCGGCCGGCCTGTGTCGGTTACCCCGGAACTTCGCCGCGCTGGATTGGAAACAGTCTGCGGTGGCATAGATGCGATTTGTGCCGCCGAGTTTCGCAGCTACTTGCCGGATGACATTCTCGTCAAAGTCGATCGGGCCAGCATGCTCACATCCCTGGAGGTGCGCGCGCCGCTCCTGGATCATCGAATCGTCGAGTTTGCTTTTGGGCGATTGCCCGGAAGATTCAAAGTCCAGAATGCTCGAAGAAAGATCATCTTGCGTGCTCTTGCGCAGCGTTGGCTACCTCCCGACTTTGATAGTCACCGAAAGCAGGGTTTCTCGATCCCTCTGCATGAATGGTTCCAGGGACCTTGGCGGCCGCTCGTGGACGATCTCATCGCGACCGGCTCGCCACTTTTTGAAAAGCGATTTTTGGCGCGCCTCCTGTCAAGCCTTCGGTCGACGGAGCGCGGAAGTCGCCGCTTATTTCAGCTCATGATGGTCGAGATGTGGCGCCGTGAGTATCGCGCTTCCGTACCAGAATAGCTTGCAGCTCGGTTCGAGCGTTTTCACCAGCGGTGCCTGCGCTCGGTGGATCCTGGCGCCGGCGTGATCGTCGGCGGTGAAGCGTTCGTCCGCGATGGCCGTACTGTTCTTAAACGATCGTCATCTGCGCGCCCATGTTCCGCACCGGCTACGAGTAGGAACTCGGCACCTGCTGCCAATAGTAATAGAGCGGCCAATCTGCCCCTTCCAACGGCCTGCGATCGCCGTGCCGCCATGGACCGGATGTGCCGGAAGTTTGGCGGAGGCCGGCAAAACGGGCAATAAGTGGGTAACTACGATGGTCGATTGAGCCGCGACCGCGCGGGATTAGATTCGGGCAGCAATGGAAGCGCCCGTCCCAATGGGTTCGATGAGTATGATAGAGAACCGTTCAATCGAACTGAGCGGAAGAAGGCACCGAGTGGTTCGGCGTCAATGAGAGAACGGAACGTAATTTCGCTGATCGCCTGTCGGGAGACTACTCGGACGGTTGTCCGCGAACAAATTTGAAAGACTTTCACTTCGGTGACTACGTTCGTACAGGGAATGACCCCATGCCGAACTCCAGACTGCGCAATAGCTTCCATGTCGACGTCGATGGCAGCGACCTGGGTCGTTGCATCAAATGGGCCTTGGTGGCTATTGGCCTGACAATTTCCGTCACTCAAGCAAAGGCGGAATATCTGGTAAGCATCGGAGATGTGCTGGAGGTTGCGGTGGCGGGCGTGCCGGAGCTGCGGCATCGTGCTCCCGTTCAAATGGACGGGAATATTTCGTTGCCTCTGGTTGGAACGCTTCCGGTGGCCGGCCTGCCCTTACCACAGATCCGAGCCAAAATCGGGGCTGCACTTGCGCGCAAGGTATTTCGACAGCGGACGTCCGATGGCCGTGAGACGGTCGTCGTGATCGACGCAGGCGAGGTCACGACGATCATCGCGGAATACAAGCCCATATACGTAAATGGGGATGTATCGAAGCCGGGTGAGTACCCTTATCGTCCGTCTATTACCGCACGCCAGCTCGTCGCCGTGGCAGGCGGCTACGACATCATGCGCGTCAAAATGAACAACCCGTATCTCGAGGCAGCGGACCTGAGAGGCGAGTATGGTTCGCTTTGGACAGAGCTGGCCAAAGAACAAGCGCGTATGTGGCGCATCAAGACCGAACTTGGAGAGGCAGCCCAGATCAGTTCAGGCGCTCTGATGGACGCGCCCTTAGCTCGATCGGCGATTTCGGACATCGTTAATGCAGAAACGGAATATCTGAAGACCAAGCAGAGTGATTATCAGCAGGAAAAGACGTATCTTCAGCGCGGCATTAGGCAGGGAGACGACGAGGTCCGCGTGCTGTCAGAGCAGCAGAAGAAGGATGAGGAGGGACTTCAAGCAGATCTTGATGACCTGCAGAAAACGACCGAGCTCTTCGGCAAGGGTTCCTTGATCAGCCCTCGCGTTACGGATGCGCGTCGCGCCGTGCTGCTGTCATCAACCCGGAAGCTGCAAACCTCTGCGCAACTGCTGCAAGTCAAGAAGCAGCAGGACGAGTTCGTCAGGAAGCTGGCAAAGCTAGACGACCAGCGGAGGCTCGACTTGCTCCGCGAGCTGCAAGATACCAGCGTGAAGCTCAATCAAATTCGCGAGAAGCTGCAGAGCGTCGGCGAGAAACTTCAGTACACTGCGATGGTTCGATCACAACTCGTGCGAGGAACCGGCAACCACGCGGAGATTGCCATCATCAGGAAGGGCGATAAGGGACAGGAACGGATCATCGCAAGCGAAGATGCCGAACTGCAGCCGGGTGACGCCGTCGAGGTCACCCTCCGATACCAGGATGGTCCTCCCGTCCCTCCCCGAAGGATAGGCAGTTCAGACATTCCATCAGGGACAAGCCGGACCGATGAGAACGCTGGCGATTCGGTGCGCATCGGGCAGAGGTAACAACAGCCGTCGCAGTTCCGTAGCGGGAGATAGCATTTTGCGACGCTATCCTACGTTGGCGGTCCAAACCTCATCCGCGACGCCTGGAAATGGATGATGCAACGGTCATGAGCGCCCGATGGTCCGTTCCCGGCTGCATCACCCGCGATGCAGTCCAGTAGAGGTAGCTCATAAGGCCCAGAATCTCCACGCCCCGTGGACGCGACTTCCGATTAATGTGGTGTCGCATCCACGGAGGCCAGTTGAGCGAATGCGGAAGCTGTCCGAGATGATCTTGGTGACTGGAGGTACCGGCTACATCGGGTCCCACGTCTGTATCGCATTGCTGGACGCCGGGTTCGACGTCGTCGCGCTCGACAATCTCTCCAACAGCAGCCAGACTTCGCTCGAGCGGGTGCAGTCCATTTGCGGGCGTTCGCTCGTCTTTCGACACGCAGATATCCGCCATGAAGAGGCGATTCACGACATACTTAGTTCCTGCGGAGTGACCGCGGTCATTCACCTTGCAGGGCTGAAGGCCGTGGGTGATTCCAACGTACGTCCCCTGAACTATTACGAGAACAACGTTCTGGGAACGATGCGGCTCGTATCGGCAATGAAGAGGGCGAATGTAAAGACACTTGTATTCAGCTCGTCCGCGACCGTTTACGGAATACCTAAATACTTGCCACTCGACGAGAAGCATCCCCTCTGTCCGACCAATCCGTATGGCCGCACAAAGCTCGTTATCGAAGAGATGCTGAAGGATCTCTGCAGGTCCGACGACGATTGGCGGATCGCCAATCTGCGCTACTTCAATCCGGTTGGAGCACACGAAAGCGGGCTGGTCGGAGAAGACCCGCTGGGCCTTCCCAACAACCTGCTCCCGTTTGTGGCGCAGGTGGCGATTGGACGGAGGGAGAAGCTGCAGATCTGGGGAAACGACTATGACACGCCTGATGGCACCGGAGTCCGCGACTTCATTCATGTGGTCGATCTCGCATCCGGGCACTTGAGCGCCTTGCGCAACCTGAGACAGCCTGGTGTGCTCACGGTCAATCTTGGCACGGGGAACGGCAGCAGCGTTCTGGACATCGTTCGTACATTTGAAGCAGCGAGCGGGCGTTCAGTTCCCTATGAAATCAGGGAGCGTCGGGCTGGCGATGTCGCCGCCTGCTATGCCGACCCGACCTTTGCGATGGAGGCCTTGGGCTGGAAGTCGACCCGATCGTTGGAGCAGATGTGTGCGGACCATTGGCGTTGGCAATTGCAGAACCCCGACGGTTACCATGGTAGCGCACTTTCAAAGACCGGAGCTGTCCAGGCATTTCCACCGTCACGGATGAGTGCGTGCGCCTCAGCTATTCGAACGGGCGACGCCGAGCGGGTTCGGGGCGAGCACACCGCCCATCAGAGGTAGCTCGCAATGCTCCATAATCTCCAAACCGGAGAGCGAGGCGGCAGGTAAGATGCGGTCGCGTGGGGATTTGCGATGCCACACTATCGTGCATTTGTTTTGGACGAACACGGCCAATTGGGGAGCGTGGTCAACCTCCACTGCCCGGACGACGCGTCCGCAACCGAGCGGGCCGGGCGGTTGGCGGATGGTCACGAGGTTCAGCTTTGGCGACTGGTCGCCGAGCTAAAGTTTGACGATCCGCGGCAACGACACAAGCGGCGGCGGGCTGTCCGTGCACCAATGCACTGAGCTCGATTGATGGTGCGCTCCGTCTCGCGGTCAGCTCGCGCATCTTCCGCTGCAAGTCAGATCAGTGCGCTCGCTAAGGACGCTGGCGCCTCACCGCGTCGGGATCGTGGATCAATTGCGCCATCATCCGGCTGGCCGCTGCGGAAAGCGCGAAGCCGGCGCAGGTCGAAAGCGCATCGACCATAAAATCCTCAAACCTCGCGTGCCGTCCCGGTACCCATAGTTGCATGATCTCAAGCAGGCCGATCAGGACAACGGCGAGCGCTGAAGCAGTCCAGCGCCGCTGCGGATAGGCAAGGCCGAAGGCGATCCCGACCAGAAGGAAGGCGAGCGCGTGATCGCCGTGCTGTCCGAGAAAGGGACGAGGCCGAGCGTCCTGAGGTCCAAGCGTTGCAAATGTGACGGCCGCTGCGAGGAGCCACGCGACAAGCCGAAGGATAGCGGTAATAGCCACTAAAGGGCCTCGATTGGCAGCCCCTGCCGGGGCTCTTCATTTCTGAGACTCGATTTCAAGAACATGCTCCCTTCACTCGGCGCAACCGGCACCCCTGAGCGGTAGAACGCCAGGTCCATGATTACCACTTGCTCTTGACATATGAGTGCAGGATTCCTGACGTGCGTGGACGAAAGGAGAGTACTCCAAATGGATGGGACACCGAACCAAAATCCGGAACTGGCCTTCTGCACCGGCTCGGCGATGCGGGCTTGCGCGCTCGCTCTGGATCAGCACATGGCCGATTAGATGCGAAACATCTTCGGACACTCGACATACAATTTAGAATAGCGGTCGCATAGGTGCATCCGCACTGGGAGTACCTATCCATGGCAGTTGTTAATCGCTGTTTGTTAGCAACAATAGCTTCTGCTTTCCTCACGATTGAGGACAATGCAATGGCGATCCGTGAAGGCGCTACTCGCAGGCGCGGGGCTGGACGGCCCTAGGATCCAGCCCGCTGCGGCCATCTCATTGTTCACGGCTCGGGCACAATCCGTACTCTAACCCAAAAGTGGTGGGGAGGGTCCTCCATGCGAGCTATATGATTCGCGTAAAGATGAAGCGCATAATGAGGCGTCTGAAGGCATCTGAGAGATATCGTATCTCCGCGCGACAGGTGATTGCAGATGGCTCGCACGGTCGTGCTCAACGAGGAAATGAAGAACTCCCTCACGCGGGGACCATGCGCGCACCTGTGGATGGCAGCGGTCATGCTCGCTATGACATGGGCGTCGGAGGCGGAGGCTTCCCGGGACCAGGCGCGACACCGCGCAGACGGGCAACTGGCTGTCCACGATCTCGGTTCTGACGAGTTCAAGAGGTTGCTGCCGGGCCGGGGCGGCAGTGACAAATCGATACAGGTTGCGCAAGCGACGACTGGCGACACAGGAGCGCTGCAGCAGCCCCCTAAACAGCAACGCGACTGGCCAGAGTCCCTGTCATGCGAACTCGCCCTTGCAAGGCGCGACATCGCATTGCTGCAACGCCTGGAGCAGGAGCACGATCGAGCCGAGTGGCTGGCGCAGGATCTCGCGGCCGCCCGGCACGATGTCGAAACCCAGACCGCGCTGGCGACGAAGGCAGGTGAGGAAGCGTCCCGGCTGAAGCGGGCAGGAGAAAGCAGTGCCGCGGAGTTAGAGAAATCGCTGCGGCAGGAGCGCGAGCGCTCGGTCCGGCTGGAGCAGGATCTTGCAGCCGAGCGGCAACACGTCGAGTCCCAGGCTGCGCTGGCGACAAAGGCTAACGAGGACCTTCTGCAGCAGAAGCAGGCAGCGGAAGCCAGTGCCGCGGACTTGAGGCAGTCGATGCGGAACGAGCGTGACCGGGCCGAAACTCTCGCACAAGACCTATCCCTGACACGGAGCGCAATTTATGCATACCAGGTGCAAACCGCGCCGTCGGCGAGAGCCAGCGACGGCTCGTCCTTGCTGAAAGCGGCCGAAAGGGACGGCACGGCGGAGCTGCAGAATTCCCTGCAACAAGAGCGCGATCGGACCGGGCAGCTGGAGCAAGCGCTGGTGGCCGCGCACCGAGATATCGATGAGCAGGCCGCGCTGGCTGCAAGGGCGAGTGACGAGGTCGGCAGACTGACGCGAGCGGCAAAAGCCGAAGCCGCAGACCAGAAGCAATCGATCCAGAAGGAGCAAGAGAGAGCTGATGCGCTGGCGCAGGATCTCTCGATCGCTCGCAGCAAGATTTACGCATACGAAGCGCAAGCCGCCAAAGCCAGCGAGGAAGCGGCACAGCTCAGACAGACGGCGGCGAGCAATACGGCCTCGTTGGAGCAAGCGCAGCAGCAGGAGCGCGAGCGGGCTGAACAGCTGGCCCGGGACTTTGCAAAAGCAAGCCGCGAACTCGACGCGCAGACCGAACGAGCGTCCAAGGCGAGCGAGGACGTCGCACGGATCAGGCAGGCCCGAGAACGCGAATCGACCGAGCTGCGGAGCTTGTTGCAGCGTGAGCGCGAGCGCGCCGAGGAATTAGAAAGGGATCTCGCATTGGCGCGTCGAGATAACGGCGCGCTTGTGGGGAACTCTCCCTCTGCTGCGCCTCCGCCGGCTACCACCGGCAGGGCTGTACGCGAGGAACCGCCGTCGGCGCCGACCCGGCCAATCCAAAACCGGCCTGTGCAAGACGGACCCGTCCAGGACAAGCCCATCCCACATAAATCGGTCGGAGCCCGACCTGTCCCAGACAAGGCCATAGCAGCGCGTGGCCAGAGCAATGCTCAGGTCCAGTCCAACGACAGCGCGCAAGCGGAAAAATTGGTCGCGCGCGCAAGCGCACTACTTGAACAGGGAGACATCGGCTCGGCTCGGATCGTGCTGGAGCGCGCCGCTGAGATGGGGAGCGCGAAAGCAAGCTTCGCGCTCGCGGAAACCTACGATCCGCTGATCCTGCCGAATTTCGGAACGTACGGAACGCAAGGGGATTCCACCAAAGCGCGAGATCTTTATGCGCGAGCCGAAGCCGGGGGAATCAAGGAAGCAAAAGCGCGATACGAAGCGTTGCGCCGATAGAAAGCCCAAAGCGGATGCAGCGTGCGTAAAGGAGTTCGTCGATGAAAGGGTTCATAGGATTCCGCCGGTTGGCCTTGCTTGCGGCGTTCGCATCATCGCTCATGGCCGTTCAGCCCTGGGCGGATGCGCGGCCGTTGAATTCGCAGTCCCACAATGCTCGGCCGGTTCGCCCCGCGCCTTCGCAGCCGAGACCTGAGGTGCTCTCCATGAACGCCTGGACTGTTGGCCTGGCCGGAGGCCTGCTCGAGGGCGCACCGATACGGCTGGCGGCGGAGATCGCGCGTGTGGTCGACGACGGGGATAACCTGCACGTTCTGCCGGTCGTCACTCGCGGAGCCACTGAAAACGTGAATTCCCTGCTCTATCTACGCGGCATCGATGCGGCAATCATCAATTCCGACGCGCTCGAGGAATACAAAAGCCAGGTGCCGGACATCCAGCGACGAATTGCATATGTCCTGAATCTGTTCCCGTCCGAGCTGCATATCTTCGTTCGACCGGAGATCCAGAGCTTGAGCGATCTTTCCGGCAAGAAGGTCAACTTCAATACGCAAGGCACCGCTGCGGCCTATTCGGGCCCGCTGATCTTCAGCCGCCTCAAGCTCGAGGTGGAAAAGACGTTCATCCCGCACCAGATCGCGCTCGAGCAGATGCGCAAGGGCGAGATTGCAGCGGTTGTCTTCATTACATCGAAGCCGGTGGATGCCTTCGTGCGGGGCCGCTGGGAGCCGGGTTACAAGTTCCTGTCCCTCCCCTATGACGGCAGATTCGAGGACTACTATCTCCCCGCCTCCCTCGGCGAAGCCGACTATCCCAATCTGATCAAGCCGGGCGAACGGGTTTCGACGATCGCCGTGCCGACCGCACTGGTCGCCTTCAATTGGCCGATCAACTCAAACCGTTCCGAGCGCGTCTCTCGTTTCATCGACCACCTGTTCTCCCGGATCGACAGGCTGCAGGCGCCCGGTTTCGACCCGAAATGGAAGTCCATCAACCTTGCTGCGACAGTTCCGGGTCTCACCCGCGTCCCTGCGGCGCAGGCGTGGCTGGATCGTCAGCACCGCGCAACACAAGCATCACAATGAACCGGGCCGCGACCCTGCTTCTCCTGGCGCTCGCGGCTACCGGCGGCGTAGCGTCGGCGCAGGATTCGATGAGGCAACTGCGCTCCTGCCTTCAGAGGCAACACGCCGAGCGCCTCGAATGTCTGGACAAACTGACTCGCACCGTCGCGCCTCAGCATCGTCAATCCCCCGAAGACGGCTGGGTCGTCAGCCAGACGACCTCGCCGATTGACTACTCTCCGATCGCGACTGCCACGACATCCTCACGCGGCGGAGCCGGCGAGTCCGCGATGCAATTGTCGATTCGCTGCCGCAGCGGGCGGACCGAATTGGTGCTTACGGGACCAGGCATCTCCCGTGGGGGCGGTGACGATGCAATTTTTTACCGCATCAATGATAACCCGGCGATACAAATCGGGGCAGCCGTCCCTACCTTCGGGCCCGGCGTTGCGTTTACGGGGGAAGTTGTTCGCTTGGTGCAGTCGCTTCCAGACAGCGGGGACCTCATTGTCCTGTTCTCGCGACGGGGCGGCGCCGCCCATGACGGATCGTTCTCCCTCGCTGGGTTGGACGAAGCGCGTGCGAAGATAGCAGCGGCATGCAAATGGCCGCGCGCGCTCGCGACACCGAGTCATTGATGACATGCAAAACGATTTTCTCGATGGAGGCGGATAATGATGACGTTCCAACATACTGCCAAGGTGTTCGCGGTGGCGGCGATTACAGTTCTGGCTTCTGCATCGTTTGCGGCCGCGGAGCAAGGCGGAAGATACTGGACGCCGGCAGACGGGCAACAAGTCCAGCATAGGGCGCACGCAAGACAACACGTGGCGAAGCCGGCAAAGCGAAAGCAGGACGCGTTTGCCCATATGAAGAATTCGGCGGCGCCGAAGGAAAGAGAACATCATTTGATCCTGCAGGTAAATACCAATGACGCCCCGGCGATGAATCTCGCGCTCAACAACGCGATGAACGTGGCGCAATACTACAAGGACGCCGGCGAGAAGGTGAAGATCGAGGTCGTCACATTTGGGCCCGGGCTACATATGCTGCGTGACGACACGTCGCCGGTAAGAGCGCGCATCGAGGAAATGGCCCTGAGCACGCCTGAGGTTTCGTTCAAGGCCTGCGGCAACACCCAGGAGAAAATGAAGAAGGCCGAGAATAAGGACATACCGATTGTGCGTCAGGCGGAGATCGTGAAATCGGGCGTCGTGCGCGTGATGGAATTGCAGGAGATGGGTTGGACCTACGTCAAGCCGTGACAGGTAAGTAGTGGCAGTGACGTCGGCCGCCATCGCGGCGCCTAAGAGCATTTCATCTGAAATTCGCGGGGCGAGCATTGTCTCATTCGCTGCTGAGAAAGCCATGCCGGAATCAGCCTGCACCAATCTCGGGTTTCCCCCGGGCTCACGCGTTCAGGTCAAACCTGAAGCTGGTGCTCGCTTGGCTGGAAAAACCGGACGCGTCATTGGCGGCGGATTTTATCCGAGAAGCCTCCGTCTGGTTCTGGACGGATCGAAGGTTCCGATCACTCTGCACGTAAACTATGTGGCGGCGATCGACGACGACATCGGTCGGGTGAAATCGGATTGATGGATGGGGCGAGGTCGGAACGCAATCGACTCCCGTTCCAAGAGCGTTCCAATTCGCTGCATCCCGTCAAGTAAGTCGCGACGCCGCAGGCTGGCCGAGCATCGGTGACTTGAGCTTGCTGGCGGCACGCATGACAAGGCCCAGCGGAGTCCGCCGGCAGAAGGCGACCTTCTTCACACAATCCTCGACGTGCCACTTGGCACGCGAACCGGTGCGGAACAAGATCACGTCGCCGGCACCATAACGCGTCGGCGGTGCACCATCGACCTCGAGCATGATTGATCCTTCGAGGATCACGACGGTCTCGTCGAAATAGTAATGCCAGTTGAACTTGCCTTGGGTGCAGGACCAAATCATCGTCCACCAGGTCTTGAACGCGCTCTTCGACAGAAGGTGCGAACGAGCTTCCGGCCGACCTTCGATGATCCACGACGGCTCGATGGGGGACGGCGAGAGTTCAAACGTCTTCCAATATTCCGCTTCAGCAAGTTCGCGCATCTGCATCACTCGCACTGGTTGATGGATATTTGGCTCCCTCTCCTCAACATATTCTGGCCTCAATCGAAGCCCGGGAAGATGTCGCCTTGTCGCACTCCCCGCTCGTGCGCAACCATTATGAGGTACCTCAGGCCGGCAGGTCCACGCACGTTGTTTTGCGGTCCAAGTTTTCGTCGCGCAGGGATCAGAACCGAACACCAACAGGATCGAACGACGCGCTCTTATGCGTGCTGCTCGTCGACGGATCGGAGGGAGCGATTGGCGATGGCGGCTTACTTGTCTTCGTCAATATCGAGGGCAGGAACGCTAACCCTAGACTGAATGTACCGCCGCTAATGGCCTCCAGTCCGTGCTGCTGAGTTCGACTGACACAGGTCTCTCCTGCTCGACCAGTGGATTTTCAGTCGCAGCCATAGCGCAGGTCGATATCGTCGGCTGTGACCATCATCACTGGGCCAACCATGGACCGGGTTATTCGGCGCCGACGAATTCAATCAAAGGAGACAGATGTACGACATCAGGTAGTGGCCGAGCCTTGGTCAGCTTGCGCAGCGCGAGCACGCGCCCCGCAGGACATCGTTCCTTTCAACGAGCTGAAGGCCTCCTCTTGGTTGAAGGCCTTTCGCCGTCAGCGGATCAGCGCCTGTGAAGACTGGTCGTGGGCTGAGATGTCACCGGCTTGTGGACGGCATCCATCGGACACTGGCCCAGAGCCTCGTATGGGACTGCTGCACCGCGAAACCATTTGCGCCGCAACATTCAAAAATGAGACTGCCAGTCAAGCCGAACGAGGCGTCCGCGCATGCACCGCATCCGACTTCGGCTAGCTTCCCCACAAAGCCGCGGGCCGCTCGAGAGGCCACGGGCGTCGCGCCAATTCGGTGCGGCAATAAGTCGACGACACAGGGAGGAGCACAATGTTGAAATGCAGTGTTGGTCTGCTCGCGCTGAGCAGCCTGTTTCTTTCAGGTGCAGCGATCGCCCAGGAAAAGATCAAGGTGGGCGTGACCGCGACCCTCGAAGGCACCTACACGGTGCTCGGCGAGGACGGCATGCGCGGCCACCAGACGGCGCTCAACGTGCTCGGCAAGAAGATCGGCGACAAGGAGCTCGAATTCATCGTCGCCTCGACCGACGCGACGCCGGACTCCGCGGTGCGCGCGGTCCGTAAGCTGATCGAGCAGGACAAGGTGCAGATCCTGCTGTCGCCCCTCTCCGGCGACGAGGGCATCGCGGTGAAGAACTTCGCGAAGACCCACCCCGAGCTGACCTTCATCAACGCGGCATCCGGCGCGCAGGAAACCACCTATGTCGACCCTGCCCCGAACTTCTTCCGCTACAACATGGACGGCGCACAGTGGCAGGTGGGCCTCGGCAAATACGCCTATGACGAGAAGAAGTATCGCAAGATCGCAACCGTCGGCGAGGACTATTCCTTCATCTACACCCAGGTGTTCGGGCTGGTGCTTGAGTTCTGCGGCGCCGGCGGACAGGTCACCAACAGGCAATGGGTGCCGCTCGGCACCAAGGACTTCGCCTCGGTCATCGCCGCCCTGCCCGACGACGTCGATGCCATCTATCTCGGCCTTGGCGGGGCGGATGCCGTCAACTTCCTCAACCAGTATCAGCAGGCCGGCGGCAAGGCGCATCTGATGGGCGGTTCCATCATGATCGACCAGACCATCCTGTCGTCGAAGGGGAACGCCAAGAATGCGCTGATCGGCACCATCGCGGCGAGCGGCCAGGCCGACACCTGGGAGGACCCGGGCTGGCAGAAGTTCGTGAAGGCCTACCAGGACGCCTTCCCGCCCAACAAGCGCTTCCCGAGCCCGTCGCTGCTGGCGACCAACTACTATGACTCAACCATGGCGCTGATCCTCGCGTTACGCCAGGTCAACGGCGATCTCTCCAACAACCAGGCGAAGTTCAGGGAAGCACTGGCGAAAATCGAGCTCGACGCGCCGAACGGCAAGATCAAGCTCGACTCCAACCGCCAGGCGATCGGCACCAACTTCGTCACCGAGGTCGTCGATGACGGCAAAGGCGCGCTGTTCAGCAAGGTCGTGAAGGTGATCCCGAACGTCAACCAGACGCTCGGCTATGACCCGGCCGTGTTCTCGAAGATCGGCCTGCCGAGCCGCACCGTGCCGGAATGTAAGAAGTACTGACGCATTACATCGTCAAGAAGCGACGGGGGAGCGACCAGCTGACGCGGTCGCTCTCCGCTCTTGCAATCTCGGCGGGGTTGTTGAACGCTGGCTGAAAAGAAGAACATTCGGGAGGGGAAGGCATGAGCCGTGCGCTCGCCGTCTTCCACGGCAGGTTCGGCCGGGCGACGGTTTATCAGTTGAACCGCCCTTTCAATATCCACGCCCATCGTGAAGGTCATCTGATCTTCCATGTCGGCGGCATGCCGGCATGCATCGATGTTTGCGACGGACATTACGATCTCAACGAATCCTCCGTTGTCGCCGTCAATCCCTGGGAGCCGCACAACTTCCTGCCGACCGACCTCGATGGCGGCGCCATCTTCTTCGTGCTCTACGTCAATGCCGAATGGTTTACGCCCGACGCTTCGGGCACTGACCGCATGCGTTTCGGCCGGACCCAGTTCAGGCGCACGCCCGCACTCGACAAGCACATCAGGCGGACCGCCGCGCTCGTGTGCGGCGCACCATCGCTCTCGAGTCTCGATTGCGAGCTGCGGAGGCTGATCGACATCTGCTACGATGAAAGCTGGCAGCAGGCCGAGATCGCGCGGGACCCGCGCGCAGGTGGCTCCGTGACCGACTTTCGCGTGCGCAAGTGTATCAAGATGATGTCCGAGAGCCCCGGCGCTGAGATCGAGCTCGACGCCATTGCGCGTGAATCCGGTCTGTCGCGGCCGCATTTCTACCGGCTGTTCCGCGTCCAGACCGGGGTGACGCCCAACCTCTATCTCAACACGCTGATCATGGAACAAGCGCTCGAAGCGCTGGTGGCCAGCGAGACGCCGATCGCCGACATCGGCTTCGATCTCGGCTTCTCCTCGCAGAGCGGTTTCACCCGCTTCTTCGCCGCCAATGTCGGGATGGCCCCGACCGATTATCGTCGCGCAGCCAAGGTTTTGCGCGCCTGACAGCTGCACGAAAAGATACTCACGATCAAACGTCGCCCTCGCCGCCCGGCTAGGATGTGGGCAACGCGATCCCGAGATGATCGCGACCGACGGGAGCGCACGTCCATGGCAAGGCCTGCAGCCGCTATAGGGCTGTCCGACCTGCATTCAACGAACCTTCGGCGTGGCGCCCGGACGAGCGGACCGCGCATATGAGCCGTTTCATCGAACGCCATCCCGCTTGGGCGCTGATCACCATCATTGCCATTGCCGTCGCGCTCTGGCTGGTCTTCGCGGTCTGGCCGCCGGGCCTGGAGGAGGCGATCGGGCGCAAGCGCGTCTTCCTCAACGCCGTCTTCAACGGCATCACGCTCGGGGGCCTCTACTTCCTCGTCGCCAGCGGCTTCACGTTGATCTTCGGCCTGATGCGCAACGTCAACCTCGCACATGGCTCGCTCTATCTGTTCGGCGGCTATGTCGGCTACGCCATCAGCACATCGACCGGATCCTGGCTGCTCAGCTTCATCGTCGCCTTCATCCTGACCGCCCTGGTCGGCGTCCTGCTCCAGGTGATCGTGTTCCGGCGCATGGAAGGCCAGGACCTCAGGCAGACCATGGTGACGATCGGTCTGTCGATCGTGTTTGCCGACCTCATGCTCTGGGCCTGCGGCGGCGATTTCTACCAGATCCAGACCCCGAGTTGGCTGATCGGACCCGTGGACCTGCCGCTGGTCACGGCGGTGAAATCCTCGGGCGAGCCGGTCTATCTCCGATACCCGCTGGTCCGGCTCGTGATCCTTGCCGCCTCCGTGGTCATCGGCGTGGCGATGTGGCTCGCGCTCAACCGCACCCGGATCGGCATGATCATCCGCGCCGGCGTCGACGACCGCGATATCCTGGCCGCGACCGGTGTGCGCATCCAGCTCGTCTTCGTGCTGGTGTTCGCCTTCGGCGCGGGACTTGCCGGTATAGCCGGCGTGGTCGGCGGAACGTTCCAGTCATTGTCGCCGGGCGAGGACATCCGCTTCCTGCTGGCCTCCCTCGTGGTCGTGATCGTCGGCGGCATGGGCTCGATTCCCGGTGCGGCACTCGGCGCGCTGATCATCGGCCTCGCCGAGCAGCTCGGCTCGGTCTACATCCCGACCTATGCCATCGTCGTGACCTTCCTGATCATGGTGCTGGTGCTGGCGATCCGGCCGCAGGGCCTGTTGGCGAGGCGCTGAGATGTCGCTCGCCCACGACGCCCGCGTTACCGTTCGTCCCGCTGCCGGAACGCAGCGGCCCGCGCGGACATGGCCGGAGATCGACAATCCTGCCGCCTGGGTCGTCGCGGCCATCCTCCTGATCATGCCGCTGATCGCCAACGGCTTCTTCCTGATCGAGATCTTCGCGACCACGCTGATCCTCGGCATCATGGCGCTGAGCCTGATGTTCCTCGCCGGCTATGGCGGCATGGTCAGCCTGATGCAGCTCACCATCGCGGGCTTCTCGGCCTACATGGTCGCCGTGTTCGGGGTGAGCGGCAACGCCAATATCAGCCTGGGCTGGCCGTGGTGGCTCGCAGTCCCGATGGCGCTGGCGCTGGCGACCGCCTTCGGCACGCTCGGCGGAGCACTCGCGGTGCGCACCGAAGGCATCTACACCATCATGATCACGCTCGCGATTGGAGCTGCCTTCTACTATTTCACCAACCAGAACTGGGCGATCTTCAACGGCCATACCGGCATCAACAACGTGGCGACGCCTCACTTCTGGGGCGTGAACTGGCGCGCCGACATCCCCTTCTATTATGTGGTGCTCGCGGTTGCCGCGCTCTGCTATTTCGCTGTCGAATATCTCTCGCGCGCCCCGTTCGGCCTTGCGCTCCAGGGCGTGCGCGACAATCCGCGGCGCATGGCCGCCCTGGGCTTCAACGTCAACGCCCATCGCGTCGCCGCCTATGCTTTCGCGTCCTTCGTGGCCGCGCTCGCCGGCGTCCTCCAGGTCTGGAACTATCGCCAGATCTCGCCGGGCTCGGTCAGCGTCGGCGCCTGCATCGACGTGCTGATCATCGCCGTGGTCGGCGGGATCACCCGCCCGATCGGTCCCTTCATCGGCGCGCTGATCTTCGTGCTGCTGCGCACCTTCGCGCTCGACTTCCTGGTCAGGCTCGGCCTCGACGGCAACCGTTTCCGTCTGCTGATCGGGCTCGGCTTCCTCGCCATCGTGTTCTGGTCATCGGACGGCGTCGTCGGCCTGTGGCAGCGCTGGCGCCAGAGTCGGCGTCCCCGCACAGACCGCCCAGACGGAGGGCGCCGCCATGGATAGCGTCGCCCAGCGCCTCTCCGCCGTCGGTGCCAGTGCCGCGCTCGAGCTGCGCGGCGTGACGCGGCTGTTCGGCGCGCTTGCGGCGCTGACGGACGTCACCATCACAGTGCGTCCGGGCGAGCGGCGCGCCGTGCTCGGCTCCAACGGTGCCGGCAAGACCACGCTGTTCAACTGCATCACCGGAGATTTTCCGCCCTCCTCCGGCACCATCCGCTTCTTCGGCGAGGACGTCACGCACTTTCCTCCCTATGAACGCATCCGCCGCGGGCTGCGCCGCACCTACCAGATCTCGGTCCTGTTCCCGGGCCTGACCGTGCAGGACAACGTCTATCTCGCCTGCCGCGGCGTCTCACGCGGGCGCTTCTCGTTCCTGCGTCCGGGTCAGAACGACGCCCTGATGCATGCCGCCGACAACCTCGTCCAGGCCGTGCATCTGTCCGCCGTGAAGGACCAGCGCGTATCCGAGCTCGCGCATGGCCAACAGCGCCAACTCGAGATTGCGCTCGCGCTGGCCGGCGCACCGCGCTTCGTCCTGTTCGACGAGCCGGCCGCGGGCCTGTCGCCGACCGAGCGGGCCGAGCTGATCGAGATCCTGACCTCCCTGCCCGCGCATATCGGCTACATCATCATCGAGCACGACATGGACGTGGCGCTGCGCGTCGTCGAGAGCGTCACGATGATGCACAACGGGCGCGTCTTCAAGGAGGGCCTACCGCAGGAGATTCAGTCCGATCCCGAGGTGCAGGAGCTCTATCTCGGAGGCGGCCATGAATGAGGCCCGCCGTTCTTCCCCTGCACTCGAGGTCCGCGGCCTCGACGTCTATTACGGCCACTCGCACGCGCT
Source organism: Bradyrhizobium sp. CCBAU 45389 (assembly GCF_028128625.1). Taxonomy (NCBI): domain Bacteria; kingdom Pseudomonadati; phylum Pseudomonadota; class Alphaproteobacteria; order Hyphomicrobiales; family Nitrobacteraceae; genus Bradyrhizobium; species Bradyrhizobium sp. CCBAU 45389. The sequence continues at coordinate 479,322 of NZ_LBIY01000002.1, forward strand.
GCAAGGCGTCGATCTCACGCTGGAGAGCGGGGTGTTTTCCGTCGTCGGCCGCAACGGCATGGGCAAGACCACGCTGTGCAAGGCGATCATGGGGCTGGTCGGCGTGAGCGGCGGATCGATCCGCGTCCGCGGTGAGGACGTCACGCGGCGGCCGCCGGCCCAGATCGCGCGGCTCGGCGTCGGCTATGTGCCGCAGGGGCGCCGTCTCTGGCGTTCGCTCAGCGTCGAAGAGCATTTGCGGCTCGCCGGCGGCATGCGCTCCGGCGCCTGGACCGTCGAGCGCATCTACGACACCTTCCCGCGGCTCGCCGAACGCAAGGGCCACGGCGGCGGCCAGCTCTCCGGCGGCGAACAGCAGATGCTGGCGATCTCGCGCGCGCTGCTCACCAATCCACATCTCCTGATCATGGACGAGCCGACCGAGGGCCTTGCGCCCGTCATCGTGGCGCAAGTCGAGGAGATGCTGCTGCGGCTGGGCGAGGACGGCGACATGTCCGTGCTCGTGATCGAGCAGAACATCGGCGTCGCCACCGCCATCTCACGCAACGTTGCGATCATGGTCAACGGCCGGGTCAACCGCATCATCGACTCCGGTCGCCTCGCCGCCGACCGCGAGCTGCAGCAGCGCCTGCTGGGCGTCGGGCTTCACGCCGAGCTCGAGCCGGATATCGACATACCCGCCCCGGCTGCCGGCTCGAAGCCAGCGCCGGCGCCACGCCGCGACGGCCCTGTCCGCATCTACGTCTCCAACCCCGTGCCGCCGACGCGATGGTCGCAGCCTGTGCCGATCGCCCGCATCGAGGCGGCGGCCCGCACGCGCTCGACAGAGGTCACGCGGCTGGAGGAGTCGACGCGGCGCAGGCGCGAGCCGGCGGCGGCGCAGATCGCGGGCCCGCCCGTCGTGCTGGTCGTCGGTACGCTCGATACCAAGGGCCAGGAATTGCGCTTCATTCGCGACATCATCGCAGCAACCGGCCTTCGCACGCGGCTGGTCGACGTTTCGACCAGTGGCAAGCATTCGAGCTGCGATGTCTCCGCGCAGGAGATCGCCCTGAACCACGGCCGCGGCGGATCCGCCGTATTCGGCACCGACCGCGGCGCCGCTGTGACCGCGATGGCCGATGCTTTCGCCAACTGGCTGCGGCGACAGGGCAATATCGCCGGCGTGATCTCGGCCGGCGGCTCGGGTGCGGCGTCGCTGGTTGCGCCGGGCATGCGTACCCTTCCCGTCGGTCTACCCAAGCTCATCATCTCCTCCATCGCCTCCGGCGATGTCGGGCCCTATGTCGGCCCCGCCGACATCACCATGATGTACTCGGTCACCGACGTTCAGGGGTTGAACGCGATCTCGCGCGCGGTGCTCGCCAATGGCGCCAATGCCCTCGCCGGCATGGTCAAGGCGCGGCTCGATGAACGCGCTACGGCAGCGCGCGAGACCGGCAGCCTGCCCGCGGTCGGCATCACCATGTTCGGCGTCACCACGCCGGCGGTGAAGAAGATCGCGGCCGAGCTGCACAATGATTTCGAATGCCTGGTCTTCCATGCCACCGGCGTCGGCGGCCGTTCCATGGAAAAACTCGTCGAGTCCGGGCAGCTCTCAGGCGTCATCGACCTCACCACGACCGAGATCTGCGACCTGCTGATGGGTGGCGTGTTTCCGGCGACCGAAGATCGTTTTGGTGCGATCATCCGCAGCCGGCTGCCTTATGTCGGCTCGGTCGGCGCACTGGACATGGTCAATTTCGGCGCGCCCGACACAATCCCCGAACGTTACCGCGGGCGCAAGTTCCACGTCCACAATCCGCAGGTCACGTTGATGCGGACCACGGCCGAAGAGAACGAGCGCATGGGCCGCTGGATCGCCGAGCGGCTCAACCAGATGGACGGCCCTGTCCGCTTCTTCCTGCCCGAGGGCGGTGTCTCCGCGCTCGATGCGCAAAGCCAGCCGTTCTGGGATCCGGACGCCGATGCCGCGTTGTTCCGCGCCCTGGAGCGCAACGTGCGACAGACCGGCAACCGCCAGCTCATTCGCACGCCTAAGAACATCAACGATCCCGACTTCGCCGCCGCCGTCGTCAGTGCGTTCCGAACGCTGTTCGGCCGCACCGGCACGCGGCGGAGACTAGCGAGGTGACCGATGGCCAGGTTTGAACGCGCAGCCCTCCTGAAGAAGTTCCGCGACATGGCAAGGCGCGGCGAGCCGATCGTCGGTGGCGGCGCCGGCACTGGCCTGTCGGCCAAATGCGAGGAGGCCGGCGGCGTCGATCTTATCGTCATCTACAATTCCGGCCGCTATCGCATGGCCGGGCGCGGCTCGCTCGCCGGCCTGATGGCGTATGGCGATGCCAACGCCATCGTGCTGGAGATGGCCGGTGAAGTGCTCCCGGTGGTAGACCAGACGCCGGTCCTTGCCGGCGTCAACGGCACCGATCCGTTCCGCGACATGGACGCGTTTCTCGACCAGCTGAAGGCGCTCGGATTTTCGGGCGTCCAGAACTTTCCGACGGTCGGCCTGATCGACGGCACCTTCCGCGCCAATCTCGAGGAGACCGGCATGTCCTATGCGCTCGAGATCGACATGATCGCCAAGGCGCACGACAAGGACATGCTGACCACGCCCTACGTGTTCAGCGAGAAGGAGGCCGCCGCGATGGCGATCGCCGGTGCCGACATCGTCGTCTGCCACATGGGTCTGACGACCGGCGGCACGATCGGCGCGCAAACCGCCGTGAGGCTCCAGGACTGCCCCGCGCGGATCGACACCTGGGCCACCGCTGCGCTCAGCGTCAATCCGGACATCCTGGTGCTGGCCCATGGCGGCCCGATCGCGGATCCCGCCGATGCCGATTTCATCATGAAGAACACCCGTCATTGCCACGGCTTCTACGGCGCCTCCTCGATGGAGCGACTGCCTGTGGAACGGGCGCTGACGGAGCAGGTGCGGCAATTCAAGGCGATCGGCGCGCGCTAACGCCGGAAGGTTCGAGGGAGGAAAAGATGTCAGGGATGCTGGTCGGTGAATTGATCCTCTGGCTGATCGTCGCGATCGTCGTGGTCGTGGTTGGCGTCTATATCGTGAACTGGCTCTACCACCGTTCCTCCAAGGAAACGTCGTTCGTCAGGACCGGATTCCTCGGCGAACGCGTGGTGATCAATGGCGGCGCCTTCGTGCTGCCGTTCATTCACGACTACACGCCGGTCAACATGAACGTGCTGCCGATGGGCATCGTGCGTTCGAGGCAGGACGCCGTGATCACCCGCGACCGGATGCGCGTCGACATCGAGGCCGATTTCTACGTTCGGGTGCAGCCGACCCGCGAAGCCGTCTCGATTGCGGCCGCGACGCTCGGCCGCCGCACCATGGAGCCGGAGCAGTTGCACGCCCTTCTCGCCGGCAAGTTCATTTCCGCGATCCGTTCGGTCGCCTCCGAAATGACCATGGAGGAGATGCACGAGCGGCGCGGCGACTATGTCGCACGCGTCAAGACCAATGCGGCCGAGGCCCTCGCCCAGAACGGCCTCGAGCTCGAATCCGTCGCGATCACCGACCTCGACCAGACCGACCTCGAGTTCTTCAATCCCTCGAACCGCTTCGACGCCGAAGGCCTGACGCGCCTGATGGAGGACATCGAGGCGAAGCGGAAGCTGCGCAACGACATCGAGCAGGACTCGATGATCAAGATCCGCTCCCGCAATCTGGAGGCTGAGCGGCAGGCGCTCGAGATCGAGCGCGAGAGCGAGACCGCGCGCCTCGAGCAGGAACGCGACATCGAGATGCGCCGTGCGCTTCAGCGCACGGAAGTGGCCCGCGAACGCGCACTGCGCGAGACCGAGGCCGAGCAGGCGCAGATTTCCGCGCGCGAAGCCATCGAGCGCGCCCGCATTGCCAATGACCAGGCGATCGCCGAGGCCCGTATCGCCTCGGAGCGTGAGACCCGCCAGAAGGAGATCGAGCGGACCCGCACCATCGAGGAGAAGGAACTTCTGGCGCGCGAGGAGATCGAGAAGACCCGGATCGCCAACCAGCGCTCGATCGACACCACCCGCATTGCCTCCGAACGTGAGGTGCGCCAGCGCGAGATCGAGCGGATGCGCACGGTCGAGGAAGCTGAAATTTCCGCCCGCGAAGCCATCGAAAAGGCCCGGATCCAGCAGGACCGCGTCGTCACCGATGCCCGCATCGCCAATGAAGAGGAGACACGCCGCCGCGAGATCGAGCGCACCCGTGCCGTGGACGAGGCCGAGATTGCCGCCCGCGAAGCCACCGAAAAAGCCCGCATCGCCCAGACCTTGATCGTCAATGTCGAGCGCATCTCCTCGGACGAGCGCACCCGCGCGCTGGAAATCCAGCAGGTGCGCACCATTCAGGAGGCCGAGATCGAGGCCCAGCGGGCGGTCGAGGCCGCGCGCATCGCGCGCGAGCGGACGCTCGCCGCCGAGCGCATCGCCGCCGAGCAGAACACCCGGCAGCTGGAGATCGAGCGCAACCAGACGCTCGATGTCGCCGGCATTGCGGCCCGTGAAGCAACGGAAGCCAGCCGCATCACCCAGGAGGAGCGCGTGCGTTCGCTGGAGATCGCCCGCAACCGTGCCGTCGAGGAGGCCGACATCGCCTCGCGCGAGGCGATCGAGGCAGCCCGCATCGCCCAGGAGAAGGCGGTTGCGGCCGAGCGCATCCAGGCCGAGCGCGATACGCGTTCGCTCGAAATCGAGCGGACCGGCATATTGGAGGCGGCCGAGCTGAAGCGACGCGACGCCATCGAGCGCCAGCGCATTACGGTCGATCTTGCGCTCGAAGCCGAGCGCATCAACTCCTCCAAGAAGCGCGAGGTGCTCAACATCGAGCAAAAGAAGGCCATCGAGATCGCGGACGAGGACCGCGTCATCGCCCTCTCTACCAAGCGCTCCGAACGCATCGATGCCGATCGCCAAGTCAAGCAGGCCGAGATCGTCGCGCGCAAGGAGGTCGAGACCACCGACGTCTCGCGCGAACAGGCACTCGAAGCAGCCCGCCTCGAGCGCCGGCGCGCGATCGAGCAGCTCGAGGTCGCCCGCGTCCAGTCGCTCCAGGAGGCGGAAATCGCAGCGCGCGAAGAAGTCGAGCGCGCCCGTATCGCCTCCGACCGCGGGCTGGACGAAGCCCGGATCGGCCGCGAACGCGAACTGCGCAAGCTTGAGGTCAATCGCGAGAAGGATGTCGAGACGGTGCTGATGGAGAAAGCGATCGCCATCCATCAGAAGTCGCTGGAAGAGTCGGCCGCGCGCGCTGCGGCTGAGGAGGCACGGATGCGGGCGACGGAAGCGGCCGAGCGTGTCGTCACCGCACGCGAGAGCGAGATCGCAAAGCGTCGCAAGACCGTCGAGGTGCTGCTGGCCGAGAAGCAGGCCGAGGAAACCCGCATCGCGGCCGAGGCCGAGCGGGTGCGCGCCGCGGTCGAGGCCGAAGCGCAGCGGATGCTCAACGAGGCCGAGAACGTGCTGACCGATCAGGCCCGCTACTCGCTATTCCGCCGCAAGCTGCTCGACCGCATTGAAGGCATCGTGCGCGAGAGCGTCAAGCCGATGGAGAAGATCGAGGGCATCCGCATCCTCCAGGTCGACGGCCTCAACGGCAGCGGACATGGCGGCGGCAATGGTGGCCGCAGCGCTACCGACGAGGTGATCGACTCGGCCCTGCGCTACCGTGTCCAGGCGCCCCTGATCGACTCCATCCTGTCCGACATCGGCGTCGAGGGCGGCAGCCTGGCAAAGATGCCAGGACTGATCCGCGAGGCCCGCGACATGCAGGGCATCAAGGAGGCCGCGCGCAAGGGCGGCGGTGGCGGCGACAAGCCGGCGGCCTCCGCGCCCTCTGCCGAAGGCGGCAGCGAGCCTCCGGCCGAGCGCGCTCCGCGGAAGAAGAGCTGAGGTCGCGCCATGGCCCGCGTCTACGTCTCCACCGTCGTCAACGCCCGCAACGACCGCGTCTGGGCGCGGGTGCGCGATTTCAACGGCATGCCGAACTGGCACCCGGCGATCGCCGAAAGCCGGATCGAGGGCGGCGAGCCCTCCGACAAGATCGGCTGCGTCAGGGACTTTCGCCTGCGCAACGGCGACCGCATCCGCGAGAAGCTGCTCGGGCTCTCCGACTACGACATGTTCTGCACCTATTCGATCCTGGAATCGCCGATGGGGGTTGAGAACTACGTCGCGACCCTGCGGCTCACGCCCGTCACCGACGGCGACCAGACCTTCATGGAATGGACCGCGGAATTCGACTGCGCACCGGAGCGGGAGACCGAGCTCGTCAACAATATCGGCGGCGGCGTGTTCCAGGGCGGCTTCGACGCCCTGAAGCGCGTGTTCGGAGGCTAGCTGTGCCGCATGTCGTCAAGAGCACGATTCTGAACGCGCCGACCGACGCGGTCTGGAACGTGCTGCGCGATTTCAACGGGCATGATCGCTGGCATCCGGCGGTCGCGACCTCCTCCATCGAACGCGCGCAGTCCGCCGACAAGATCGGCTGTGTCAGACGGTTCAAGCTCAAGGACGGCTCCGAGCTACGCGAGCAATTGCTGGCGCTGTCCGACCTCGAACAGACCTTCAGCTATTGCCTGCTCGATACGCCGATCCCGATGTTCAACTACGTCGCCCATGTCCGCCTGCTGCCCGTGACCGACGGCGACCGCACCTTCTGGCACTGGGAGTCGCGATTCACGACCAGATCCGAGGACCGGGACCGCATTACCCACATGGTCGCGGAAGATATCTATCAGGCCGGGTTCGAAGCGATCCGCCGGCATCTGAAGGAGGCCAAATAACATGGCCGTGACGGTAAAGACCTTTGCGAATGCGAGCGAGGCGGCAGGAGCGCTGTCCTCGGACCGTAGCGCGCGCTATCTCGGCGGTGGCACGCTGGTGATGCGGGCGCTGAACGAGGGCGATGTCTCGATCTCGACGATCGTTCGCGCGCAGGATCAGGCGCTGGCCCGGATCGATGCCTCCGGCCCGCGCGTGACGCTGGGCGCCGGCGTCACCTTCGCGCGCGTGCTCGCCGAGCGCGACCTCGCCTTCCTGCACGCCCCTGCCCGCTCGATCGGCGGTCCCGCCGTACGCAACATGGGAACGGTTGGCGGCAATCTGTTTGCGCCAACTCCTTACGGCGATTTCACCGTGGCGCTGCTGGCGCTCGACGCCACCGTCGCGGTGCAAGGCGGCTTCGGCGCGCGCGCCATCCCGATCGAAGAGTTCTTGCAGGGGCGCGACCGGCAGGCCGGCACGCTGGTGCTGTCGGTCTCGTGCACCCGGCCGGCCAGCGCAGACGCCTTCCGTTATCGCAAGATCGCGCGCATCAAGCCGAAGGGCGGCGCGGTGATCACGCTGGCTGCACATGTGCCCGTCAGCGGTGGACGGATCGCGGGCGCGCGGATCGCGCTGGGCTCGATGGCCCCGACACAGATCCGCGCCCGCGCCGCCGAGCGCGCGCTCGAGGGCCGCTCGCTGGATGCCGCGACGATCGCGGCCGCCGCATCGGCGGCAACTGAAGGAACATCGCCATCCGACAACGCGCTCGGCAGCGCCTGGTACCGCCGCGAGATCGTCGGCGTGCATCTGCGGCGCCTGCTGTCGGGACAGGAATAGACCGCCATGTCGAAGATCCCCCTGCAATTTCGTCACAATGGCCGCGACGTCGCGATCTTCGTTGATGGTGGCACCAATCTGCTCGTGGCGCTGCGCGAGCTGATCGGCGACATGACACCGAAATTCGGCTGCGGCCAGGGCGGCTGCGGCACCTGCAGCGTGCTTGTTGACGGCGAGCTGCACCTGTCCTGCCTGACACTGGCCGAAACGGTCGCCGGCCGCTCGGTCGAGACGCTCGACGGCATGAAGCAGGGCCCGAATCTGCATCCGCTGCAGCGCGCCTTTGCCGATCATTTCGCCGCCCAGTGCGGCTATTGCACGCCGGGCATGCTGATGGCCGCCAAGGCGCTGCTCGACCGCAATCCGTCACCGAGCCGCGACGAGGTCGTCGAGGCCATCTCCGGCAACATCTGCCGCTGCACCGGCTACGAGCCGATCATCAATGCCATCCTCGCCGCCTCGGGCGGCCGGGTCAGCGCGTAAGGGAACGCGGCCATGCTGGAACTGCGCAAGGACATTTTTGCCGACGAACGCGACGATAACCTGAAGGAGATCGGCAAGGGCACCCAGCGCCAGGACATGCTCGGCCATGTCACGGGCACGTCCAGCTATTTCAACGACCATAAACTTCAGGGCATGCTGCATCTGAAGGTCGTGCGCTCGACGCATGCGCATGCAAGGCTGCGCCGCATCGACACCGCGGACGCGGAGCGCTCGGCGGGTGTCCGGCGGATCATCCGCGGCGCCGACGTACCGGTCAACCTCAACACGCTGCTCAGCCTCATCAACTTCGGCAAGGACGATGAGCCGTCGCTGGCCGTCGACAAGGTGCGCTACAAGGGCGAGCCGATCGTCGCCATCGTCGCCGACAGCGAGCGCGAGGCCTTCGAGGCGATCGCAAAGGTCAAGGTCGACTACGAGCCGCTGCCGACCGTGTTCGACGTCGAGGACGCGCTGAAGCCCGGCGCGCCCGTGGTCAACGAAACCTATCCGAAGAACGCCTTCATCTATCACGACGTCTACGATCACCAGCGCCTGCGCTTCGGCGATGCCGACGCGGCGCTTGCAACCGCCGACCACGTGCTCGAGCAGCGCTACCAGATGTCGCCGATCGAGCACGCGCCGACCGAGACCAACGGGGCCATCGCAGCCCCCGACACCAACGGCCGCTACGTCGTCTACACCTCGACGCAGGCGCTGTTCTTCTCGGTCGACACCTGCGCCAAGATTTTGGACGTGCCCTCGAACACATTCCACTTCATCGGCGGCACCGTTGGCGGCGGGTTCGGCGGCAAGGTGGACACTCTGACCGAGCCGCTCGCGATCCTCGGCGCGATGCTGACCGGGCGCCCCGTCCGCTACGTGTTCGGGCGCGAGGAGGAGATGCAGTACGGCCCGCCGCGCGGCGCCGAACGCATCTACATCAAGGACGGCGTGATGCGCGACGGCCGCATCGTCGCGCGCAAGATCCGCGCCTATTTCGACAGCGGCGCCTATACGCGGCTGTCGAGCTACGCGGCGGTGAAATGCGCCGCCCACCTTCCGGGCCCCTATACCATCCCGAACGTCTATGGCGACGTCTATTGCGTCTTCACCAACCGGACGCCGGCCACCGCCATGCGCGGCTTCGGAGTCACCGCGATAGATTTTGCGATCGAGTGCCAGATGGACAAGCTGGCCAACCTCGTCGGCATGGACCCGATGGAGTTCCGCATCCTCAACGCCTATCGCGACGGCGACATGAAGGCGCACCGGCGCGAGGCCAAGAACACCGCGCTGATCGAATGCGTGCAGGTCGCCGCCGAAAAGGCCAAATGGCCGATCCGCGACGAGTTCAAGCGCGCCTCCTCGCGCAAGGACGGTGGCGGCAGCCGCGCCGCCATCCCCGCGACGCCGACGGATTCGCGTGCGCGGCCGGCGGTGCCGTCGCAGCAGCGCACGAGCTATGACCGCGCGCCGGTGAACGTCACGCGAGAGCCGCCGCGCGAGCCGCCACCGCCCGCTCCGCCGCCCCCCTCGCCGCGACCAACGGCGCCCTCGCATGGCGCGCCCCGCTTCTCCTCTGTCTTCGGCACCAGGAGGCGTTGAGATGACCAGGCATCGCGGACGCGGCATGGCGTCGATCAACTATCCCATCGGCATGAATCTCGGCGGCGATCCGAGCCAGGCGCTGGTGCATTCCAACCCCAGCGGCAAGTTCACCGTGGCGCTGTCGTCCATCGACCTCGGCCAGGGCATGAAATCGGTGACGCGGCAGATCTGCGCGGAGACGCTGGGCGTTCCGGTCGAGGACGTCTATGTCGACACGGCGGATTCCGACACCGGCCCGCACTGCATGGGCTCGTTCGCCTCGCGCGGCACCCATCGCGTCGGCAACGCCGTGATGGCCGCGGCCCGCGAAGCGCGCGGGGTGATGATGGAGGCGGCGGCCGAGGAACTCGAGGTCAACGCCGCCGATCTCGAAACCGACGGCCGCGGCAACATCCACGTCAAGGGCGCGCCACACCGCTCGATCTCGACCAAGGACGTCGCGATCGCGGCGCAGTTCAAGCAGGGCAAGACCATCGCCGGCCGCGGCATCTTCCTCGTGCCGCTGTCCGACGTCGATCCTGAAACCGGCGAGATGTCACCGGCGACCTGCTATGCTCATGCCTGCCTCGTCGCCGAGGTCGAGGTTGACGACGAGACCGGCGATGTTGCGATGGTCCGCATGGACTCCGCCTATGAGCTCGGCCGCGCGCTCAACCCGCGCCTGGTCGAGCAGCAGCTCGTCGGCGGCGCCTGGATGGGCGTCAGTCACGCGCTCTACGAGACGCCCGAGCCTTATTATCCGGACCCGGCTCATGGGCCCCGCGACTTCGTCGAATATCTGATGCCCGGCCCCGGCGACATCTGCCCGCACGACATCGCCGTGCTGGAACGACCTGCGCCCGACGGTCCGTTCGGCGCCAAGGGCCCCGGCGAGATGTGCGCCAACCCGGTGTTGCCGGCCGTTGCCAACGCGATCTTCAATGCCGTCGGCGTGCGCATCGACGATCTCCCGATCACGCCGGAAAAGGTGCTGCGGGCGATCAAAGCCCAAGGCGGCGCGCGGCCGCAGGCACGGCGCTGAGGGAGACATCGTGGCCGTTCGTAGCAACATCGTCGGTATCGACAGCCCGGAGGCGCTGGAGAAGGCGTTGCGGGCGGCTTATTACCTCGCCGACGAAGGGCTCGCGACCGCCGCCTATCTCGGCGTTGCCCTCGGCAAACCGCTGCTGCTGGAAGGCGCGCCCGGCGTCGGCAAGACGGAAGCGGCGAAGGCCATCGCCGCCGTGCTCGGCCGGCAATTGATCCGCCTGCAATGCTACGAGGGCATCGACGCTTCTGCCGCGCTTTATGAATGGAACTACCCGCGCCAGATGCTCGCGATCCGCCAGGCCGGCGACGACAGTATCGACATCTACGGCGAAACCTTCCTGATCGAGCGGCCGATGCTGGCGGCGCTGCGCGCGCCCGATTCCACCGTGCTGCTGATCGACGAAATCGACCGGGCCGACCAGGAGTTCGAGGCGTTCCTGCTCGAATTCCTGTCCGATTTCCAGATCTCCATCCCCGAGCGCGGCACGGTCCGCGCGGCCGAGCGTCCCGTGGTCGTGCTGACCTCGAACCGGACGCGCGATCTGCACGAGGCCCTGCGCCGCCGCTGCGTCTATCACTGGATCGACTATCCCACCGCCGAGCGGGAGGCGCGGATCATCATGATGCGCGCATCCAGCGTCGCCGAAGCCACGGCCCGCGCCGTCGTCGCGGCCGTCGAGAAGCTGCGGCGCGAGCCGTTGAGCAAGGCGCCCGGCATCGCCGAGGCCGTCGACTGGGCTGAGGCCGCGACGCTCCTCAACAAGGGCGGCGCACGCTGGCCCGACGCCTTCAAGCGCTCGATCGGCGTGGCGCTGAAGGACGAGGAGGACCTGCACTTCATCGCCCCCCGGCTCGATGCCATGCTCGCGGAGGCGACCGCATGAGCACCGAGCAGCAGCTCCCGCGCGCTGCGCGCATCTTCGTCTCGTTCGTCGCGCTGCTGCGTGCCAACGGTTTCGCCGTAGCGCCGGAGCAGACCACCGCCTTTCTCGCCGCGATCGCATTGCTCGGTCCGCGCGACCTCGACGACATCAGGCAATCTGCGCTCGCCACGCTCGCCCCGCCGCCCGAGCGCCGCGCCACCTTCGACCGGCTGTTCGACCTTCATTTTCGCGGCAGCGAGGCCATTGCGCGCGACGACGAGGGCGAGGACGACGAGACCGTCCGTCTCCAGGAGGAAGGCCGCGGCCACGAGGAGCCCCTGCTCTCCGATGACGCCAACGAGTCCGGCCTGACCGCGACGCGCACCGAGGCGCTGGTCGAGCGCCGCTTCGGCCAGCTATCAACCTCCGATCCGCTCCGACGCCTGGCACACGAGGCGCCGCGACGCCTGCCGCGGCGGCGTGGGCACCGTCGCATGCGGGCCCGCCGCGGCCCCTTTGCCGACCTCCGCCGCACCCTGCGCGACAGCGTCCGCAGCGACGGCGAGATTTTGCGGCTCGGCCACATGAAGCGGCGCCAGCGCCCGCGCAAGATGCTGCTGCTGATCGACGTCTCCGGCTCGATGAAGAGCCGCACCGAGGAGAACATGAAGCTGGCGCACGCGCTGGTACAGGCCGCGCCCAGTGTCGAGGTCTTCACCTTCGGCACGCGGCTGACCCGTGTCACCCGCGCGCTGCGGCTGAAGCGCCGCGAGCAGGCGTTGAACGCCGCGGCGCATCTGGTCAGCGACTGGGACGGCGGCACCCGCATCGGCGACGCGCTGCAAGCCTTCCTCGCGGTGCCGCGGTTCGGCGGCTATGCCCGCGGCGCCGCCGTGGTCATCGTGTCCGACGGGCTCGAGCGCGGCGAGCCCGACGCGCTTCGCGATGCCGTCGCGAAATTGTCGCGGCGGGCCTGGCGCCTGAGCTGGCTGACGCCGCTCGCGACAGGACCGGGCTTCCGCCCGCAGACCGAAGCGCTCGTCGCCATCGAGCGGTTCGTCGACGATCTCGTGGACGGCGGATCGAGCTCCTCGATCGTCGCCCATGTACTGGCACTGGGACGAAGGAGAGCTGCGTGAACGATATTGTCGACGGCCATCATCACATTTGGCGGCAGGCCGACCTGCCCTGGCTGACCGGCCCCATGCAGCCGCGCATCTTCGGACCTTACGAGCCGATCCGCCGCGATTATCCGATCGAGGAGTATCTCGCCGATCTCAAGGTCACCGGCGTTGCCCGCTCCGTCTATGTGCAGACCAATTGGGCGCCCGAGCATTTCGAGGAGGAAGCCGCCTGGGTGCAGCGCACGGCCGACGAGTACGGCTGGCCGCACGCCATCGTCGCCTACGCCAATTTCGCGGCCGACGACGTACGCCCGCAGCTCGACCGCCTCAAACGCTATCCGCTTCTGCGCGGCGTACGCATGCAGCTGCACTGGCACGAGAACCCGCTGTACCGCTTCGCGGCTCGTCCGGATCTCTGCGCCGATCCCGTGATCCGCCGCAACGTCGCGCATCTCGCCGATTACGGCTGGAGCTTCGACTTGCAGGTCTTCACGCCGCAGATGCCGGATGCCGCACTGCTGGCGGAGTCCTGCCCCAAGGTGACGATCGTCCTTCAGCATGCCGGCATGCTGGAGGATCTCTCGCCGGCGGGCCGTGCGGCCTGGCGTGCGGGAATGGCCCGGCTCGCGGCCTGTCCGAACGTGGTCTCAAAACTGTCCGGGCTCGGCACCTTCATCCATCGCAATGATCCCGCGCATATCGCCGCCGTGCTCACCGACACCGTTGCAATCTTCGGCGCCGAGCGCTGCCTGTTCGGCTCCAATTTCCCGATCGAGAAATTGTGGACCAGCTATCGCGATCTCGTTAGTGCCTTTCGCGCAGCTGCCACCCCGTTCAGTGCGGAGCAGCAGGACGCGATCTTCAGGGCGACGGCGACGCGCGTCTATCGGCTTTGACAGACAAGACACGAGACCGGAGGGCAACGAATGGCGCTGGAGATCAAGATCCTGGACTATGGCGATATCGAGCTGGAATCGAGCTTCCTGGTGCTCGGCCGCGACTGCGGCCGTACCCGCCGCGTCCTCACCCTCGGCTTCCTGATCCTCGGCGGCCCGTATCCGGTCGTGGTCGACACCGGCTACCGCTCCAACCAGATCATGGAGACGCTGGGGATGCGCGGGCTGCAGTACCATGAGCACATGATCGAGAACCAGCTCGCGCGCCACGGCGTGCGCATGGGCGACGTGCGCTTCGTCTGTCACACCCATCTGCACATCGACCATGCCGGCAAGGACGACCTGTTCCCGATGAACACGACCGTCGTCGTCAACCGCAAGGAGCTTGAGTATTCCGTCTCCGGCCTGATGCATCCGCAATATCCAGCACCCGACATCAAGCACCTGATCGACCGCCTGCACACCAAGAGCGCGCTGCGCTTCCTCGACTTGGAGATCACCGGCCCGATCGAGCTGATGCCCGGCGTCTATTGCGATGCCGCCAACGCCCACACCGAGGGATCGATGAACATCATCGTCCACACCGCCGATGGCATCGCCACCATCTGCGGCGACGTGATCTACGACTTCAACGACCAGATTGTCACGCCCTTCCACGAGATCCACGACTGGGAGCCGCGCACCACCGGCAACCACGGCACCAGCAAGCGCGCGGAGAAGGCGGCGATCAAGAAGCTGCTCAGCAATTCGCGCTATCTCCTTCCGGTGCACGATCGTCCTGCCAAGATCGAAGGCGGCAATGTCGTCGGGCGGCTGCACGACCAGGTCCCCGGACCGGTCGTGCAGTCCCTGCCGCAGCGCAACTGGTTCCCGGCCTGAGATGATCTTTGAGATAGACCGATGACGCACGTCACCCTGCGAAGCGAATTCGAGAGCCTGATCGACCCCTACGCTCCCGTTGCACAGATCGGCACCGGCTTCGACTTCACGGAAGGGCCGATCTGGCATCCGGTCGATCGATACCTGCTGTTCTCGGATATGCCCGCTGACGTGCGCCGGCGCTGGGATGCGCGGCGCGGCGTCGTCGAGGTCAAGCGTCCGTCGAATAAATGCAACGGCATGACCTATGACGCCGAGCTCAATTTGATCGTCTGCGAGCACGCGACCTCGTCGCTCGTCCGCGAACGTCCGGACGGCCGGCGTGAGGTACTCGCTTCGCATTTCGGCGGCCAGGAACTCAATAGCCCGAACGACGTGTGCGTGCACAGCTCAGGCGCGATCTATTTCTCCGATCCCTGGTATGGCCGGATGCCGGTCTATGGCGTCGAGCGACCGCGTCAGCTCGGCTTCCAAGGCGTCTACCGGGTCGTGCCCGGCGGCGAACCCAGGCTCGTGGTCGAGCGAAACCTGTTCGATCAGCCGAACGGGCTGTGCTTCTCGCCGGACGAGACGCTGCTCTACGTCAACGACACCGTACAGGCCCTGATCCGCGTCTTCGACGTCGACGGCAACGGCTCGCTGGCGAATGCGCGGGTGTTCGCGAGCGGCATCAAGTCCGAGCTCGAACCGGGCCTGCCCGACGGCATGAAGTGCGACCAGCACGGCAATGTCTGGGTCACCGCGCCCGGCGGCGTCTGGGTCTATTCGCCGCGCGGCGAACTGCTCGGCAAGGTCCGCGTGCCGGAGCTGGTCGCCAACCTCGCCTGGGGAGGGTCGGATTTCCGCTCGCTTTATCTCACCTCGACGCATTCGGTGTACGCGATCCCGACCAAGGTCGGTCCGCGCCATGAGCCCTATATGAGCGGCAGGCGCGCCAGCAGCGGAGCGGGCCCGGCTCCATCTCCGGCCTCGCCTGTCCTCACCGAGGGCGAGATGAGGCTCGATCCGCAGCGCTGCGCCATGATCATCCAGGATCTCCAGAACGACGTCATCATGGACGGCGGCGCGTTCGCCGAGTCAGGCGCGCCGGGGCACGCCAAGCAACAGCACGTCGTGGAGAATGTGCGCCGTCTGGCAGAAGCTGCGCGCGCCCGCGGCGTCCCCATCATCCATGTCTGGTTCATCGTCGAGCCCGGCGCACCTGGGGTCACGCTGAATGCGCCGTTGTTCGAGGGGCTCGTCGACAGCGAGGCGATGGTGCGCGGAAGCTGGGGCGCGGCCCCGGTCTCGGGCCTAGAGCCGCGGCCCGGCGACTTCGTCGTCGAGAAAATGCGGATGAGCGCCTGGGAGGGCACGCGGCTGGAGACGATCCTGAAAGCGACCGGCCGCGACATGATCATCAATACCGGCGCCTGGACCAACATGTCGGTCGAACACACCGCGCGCACCGGCGCCGACAAGGGCTATTTCATGATCGTGCCCGAGGACTGCTGCTCGACCATGAACGCCGACTGGCACAACGCTTCGATCAATTTTGCCATGCAGAACGTCGCGGTCGTGACCAGGGCCGATTCCGTCATCAGAGCGCTGGGATGAGCTGTGGCAAAGCTCCTGCATCTGTCCTGCTCGCCCCGCGCCGAGTCCGTCTCGACGGCCGGCGCACACGTCTTCCTTGATCGCTTCCGCCAGGCGCGGCCGGATTGGGACGTCGATGTCGTGGACCTCTGGCGTGAGCGCATGCCGGAATTCACGGGTCCCATCGTCGAGGCCAAGTATGCGCGCATGAAAGCTCAGGCCTTCACCGAGGCGCAACGCGACAGCTTTGCCGAAGCCGAGCGCATGGCGCTGCGCTTTTCGCTCGCCGATCGGGTGTTGATCTCGACCCCGATGTGGAACTTCGGCATTCCCTACAAGCTCAAGCAATGGTTCGACGTCATCGTCCAGCCCGGGCTCACCTTTCGGTTCGATCCGTCCCAGGGATATTTCCCGCTGCTGAAGGATCGGCCAACACTGGTGATCATCGCCAGCGGCAGCGATTTTGCCACCGGCATGAACCGCGGCCGCGTCGACATGGCAACGCCCTACCTGCGGGAAATTCTGCGCTTTGTTGGAATCAGCAATGTCCGTTTCATGCTGATCGGTCCAACCACTGGACCGCAGCAGCCGATCGATGCCGCCCGTGACAGGGCCTATCAGCGCCTCGCTGCAATGGCTGCGACCTTCTAGGCACTTCGGTGCCTCAGCGAGCAATTACGCCGCCCCGCCAAGATAGAGCCGCTTGACGATGTCGTTGCCCCTCAATTCGTCGACCGAAGCGGCCGCCACGACGATTTCACCATGCACGATGATATAGCCGCGGCTCGCGATCCGGATCGCCTGATTGAAGTTCTGCTCCGCCATCAGCACGGTCAGGCCGAGGTTTTGATTGAGTTCGCCGATCTTGGTGATGGTCTGCGAGACCAGTAGCGGCGAGAGACCCACCGAAGGTTCGTCGACCAACAACAGGCGTGGTGACGACATCAGGGCGCGCGCAATCGCCAGCATCTGCTGTTGTCCGCCCGACATCGTGCCCGCGAGCTGCCCCTGCCGCTCCTCGAGGACGGGAAATGCTTCGAAAGCGATCGCAAGGTTGCGGTCGATACTGCGCCGGGCTGCCTTGCGGAACGCGCCGAGCATCAGGTTCTCGAGCACGGTCAGCCGGGGGAACAAACGCCGTCCCTCTGGAACCATCGCTACGCCGAGTTCGACGATGTCTTCGGCCGACAGACGGGACAGATCGTGCGCCGTACCGTCGATCGTAAGCGATATGGCCCCACGCTGCGGCCGCACTAGGCCCGCGATGCACTTCATCAGCGTGCTCTTGCCGTTGCCATTGGTGCCAAGCAAGGCAACGGTCTCGCCGGCCTCGACATGGAGCGAAACGCCGCGCAACGCCTTCACGGCGCCGTAACCCGCATCAAGATCGTTGATGGCGAGGCTAAGTGCCAAGGTAAGCCTCCTGCACGCGTTGGTCGGCCATGACTTCGGATGGCGTGCCGATGGCGATGATTCGGCCAGCGTCGAGGCACATGACGCGTTCGGAGAAGCGCATCACGGCCTGCATGATGTGTTCGATCATAATGATGGTGATGTCCCGGCTTGCAAGGCTGAGCAGCAGGTCAAGCACCTCGTCGACTTCCGAGCTGGAGAGGCCTGCCATGGCCTCGTCCGAAATCAGGAGCTTCGGATGCGTCGCCATTGCACGCGCGAGTTCCATCTTGCGCAATTCCACCTGACTAAGCTGCGTGGCCGAGACGTTAGCCTTCAAGGCGAGGCCCATTTGATTGAGGATCGACATCATGGCGTCTCGCCGCTGCGCCACCGAGACGTGCTCGTGCGCGGCAAAATCGAGCGCGACCATGAGATTTTCGGCGACCGTCATGCTCCTGAACGGTCGTGGAATCTGGAAGCTGCGAGCGATGCCGCGGCGCGTACGCACATGCGGCTGCAGCGGCGTGATGTCCTCATCCCGAAACAGGATGGTGCCGGGCTCAGTGCGAAACGCGCCGGAAATGCAATTGATCAGCGTGGTCTTGCCCGAGCCGTTCGGACCGATCAGGCCGAACCGCTCGCCGGGCCGAATGTCGACGCTCACGTTGTGGAGCGCCGTGAACCCGCCGAAACGCTTGGTGAGCGACGAAATCCGCAGCAGGGGCGACTGGGTTCCTGAGAGCGTCATACCTCGCCCTCCTTGCGGTCGCCGCGCAGCTTGCGGATCAGGCCGATGATACCCTCCGGGGCGCCCACGACAAACAGCACGAGCATCACGCCCAGCACCAGCACATTGACTTCCGACGAGATCGTTACCGTCAGCAATTGCTGCGTTGTGCCAAGCAGGATCGCGCCGATGATCGGTCCGGACCAATGCGCGGTTCCGCCGATCAGAGACATCGCGAGGGTCGTGACGGAGTAGTTGAGATTGAACGCGGACGCAGGGTCGGCATATTGCAGGTACATCGCTGCCGGCGCGCCGACGGCGCACATCAGCGCCCCTGAGATCACACAGGCGAGCAGCTTCAACCGCAAGGTCGGCACGCCCGTGCATTCGGCCGCAAGCTCGTCGTCCCTCAGCGCCTGCAGGCCGCGGCCGATCCATGAATTCTGGATGTAGCGCGAGATCGCAACCGCCAGAACCACGAGGAGAGCCTGGACGAAGAACAGCATCTGCACATAATTGTCGAATGGCGCCATCACCGCCGGCCGCTGGATCTGGATACCCGCTGCTCCGCCGACGTATCGCCAATTTGTTATCGTCGTCTCGATGATGATCGTCAGCGCAATCGTCGCGATCGAGAAAAAGATGCCCTGCATGCGAAGCGTCAAGAGACCGAGCGCAAACCCCATGAGCGCACCGATCGCGGCGCCAGTCAGTATCTGCAGGGGTAGCGGCGCGCCAAAGGCCTTGACCAGGAAGACCGCGGCATAGACGCCGACGCCGAAAAACGCGCTGGTGCCGAAATTTACATAGCCCGCATAACCGCCGAGGATGCTCCATGCCACGGCAAGCGCGATGAACTGCAGGATGACGTAGCCGGCAAAGAATGGATACTGGTTGCCGACGACCTGTGTCATCACAAAGACCGCGACGAGAAAGACGGTCGCTCCGGTCCAGAAAGCAATGCTGTTGCGTGTCATGATCGCCTGCCAAACAGGCCTTGCGGCCTTACGGCGAGAACGCCGAGCAACATCGCAAAGGAAATCGCTGGCGCCCAGGAGGCGCCGAACATGGTGAGCACAATCGTCTCGGCAACACCGAGAATGATGGCGGCGACGAGCGTGCCGCCCATGCTGCCGAGCCCCGCCATCACAACGACGCAGAATGTACGCCCGATATAGGCACGATCGAGTGTCGGATCGACAGGAGCGACTATGATGAGCAGGGCGCCGGCGATCCCGAGCACGGCCGTGGCGATGCCGAACGCCCACTGCTTGATCCTGATCGGGTTGGCGCCCATCAACCGCAACGCCTCCTGGTCCTGCGCGACCGCCCGGATGGCGCGTCCCATGAAGGTCCGCGACAAATAAAGCGTGAGCAGGACGGTCAGTGCGGTCGCGACGACAAAGGCGACCAGGAGCCGGTACGGAATGCGGATATCGCCGAGCCGCCAGGCCCTGCCGACATAGTCGGCGGTGACGGAGCGCTGATCGACGCCGAATTGCAGGATGATCAGCACTTCGATGATGAAGGCGACGCCGAAGAAGAAGGCGATGCCGCGCACCGCTGCGTCGCTGCCTCGCTTCTCGAACGTTTCGTAGTACAAGCGATAGGCCACGAGCCCGAGCAGAAAGAATACCGGTGTGATCAGGAGCCCGGCGATCAGCGGATCAACGGCATAATGCTCGTTGAGGAAATACACCGCGTAGGACGCCAGCACCAGAAACGCCGGATGCGCCACATGGGGGACGTCAAGCAGCCCGAACGACACGGACAATCCGAGGCTGACCGCGCCGTAGAAGCAGCCGAGCAGCACCCCGATCACCACCGCATCGAGCAGCAGATCAAATGAAAACAATTGAGATCCCCCTTGACCCGCTTTGAGATCGACTCCCCGATCAACTCGTGCCGGGGTAGCCGATCCTGGGACGATCTTTACCGAGCCGTCTCGCGATATCCAGCTTACTTCCGCGCGGCCTCAAACGGAGTGACCAACTCGCCGGATTTCAGGTTCTCCGGGAACAGGATCACCTGCTTGCCCGAGCTGCGGAACTGCTCCATGTTCTTATCCACGACGCCGCGGAACTGGGCCTGCAGCACCGCAGTTTCCTTGCGCTCGCCATCAGGTGAAAACGCGATCGGACCGACGATGGTCTTGTGCGTGTTTTCGCGCAGATATTTTGCGAGTGCCTTCTGCTCCAGCGACCCCACCGCGTTGATGGCCTGCTCGATGAGCTGGCCGCTGGCATAGCCGAACGGCGCCAGATAATAGCCGAGCGGATCGATCTTGGCTTCGACGGCACGTTTTGTGTACTTGTCGAAGAACTCCCTGGTGCCCTCGAAGTACATGCTCTTTTCGGGCAGCCATGTGTTGTAGTTGACGACGCCGTTGAGCAGCGATCCCATATTCTCCATCACGGCGCCGAACTGCAGGCCGACCATGCCGCCGCCGAAAACCTTGACGTTGTCGCCGATCCCGATCTCGTTCACGGCGCGCAGGATGCCCGCCGAATCCGGCGGATAAGACGCGATATAGACGATGTCGGGCTTGGATGCCTTGAGCGCGCGGATGATGCTGGAGAACTCCACCGTGTTCGGCGGATAGGCCTGGTCGAATACCATCGGCAGGTTGCGCTTCGCTGCGACTTCACGCGCGGTCTTCGCCAGATTCTGCGCGAATTCCTGGTCGGCGGCCAGCAACGCCATGGATTTGCCGCCGGCCCTCTGACCGATATCGAGGAACGAAGTGGCCCAGCTGTCAGCCGGTCCCCACGGCGCATTGTTGAACCACATGTCATGGCCGACTTTGCTGTTGACCTGGAAGGAGAAGTTACCCATCAGCAGAAGCCCACGCTGCTTGACCATTGGCATGATCGGCGCCGTCGGCACGGTAGCATAGGGCGCGAACAAGAGGTCGACCTTGTCGACATCGATCAGCTTCGAATAGATCGCCGGCGTCTCCGACGCGCTCGATTTGTCGTCATAGACGACGAGTTCGATCTTGCGGCCTCCGAGCAGCCCGCCCCTGGCGTTGACGTCGTCACGCCAGATCTCGATGCCGAGCAGCGAGGCCTTGCCGCCACCTGCAAGACCGCCGGTCTGCGGCATGCTCATGCCGATCCTGATCGGCGTCTGCTGCGCCTGCACCAGCTTGGCGCCGAACGGCGAGGCAGCGAGCGTCACGCCGGCAGTCGCCAGCAGCCGGCGGCGGGAAATCGATCCTGGCTTGGAGACCTTCTTCGACATTGGCAGTTCTCTCCCCTAGGTCGTTGTTGCTTGGTGTGATTGTATTGTTTTGCGGCGGCGTCCCTCGTCAGATCCGTCCCAAGGCCGTCAGGATAAGCTGCGGTGTCAGGGGGATCTCGGTGATTATTGTTCCGAACGGTTCGAGCGCATCATTGACCGCGTTGGCCACTGCCGCCGCCGCGCCTGCGGTACCGGCCTCGCCCGCGCCCTTGGCGCCGAGCTCGGACTCCCGCGTCGGCGAGACGACGTGGCCCACGTCGATGTCGGGCATTTCGCCGGACATCGGCACCAGGTAATCGGCCATGTTGGCGTTGGTCAGCTGTCCCCGGTCGTCATAGACGCACTTTTCAAACAGCGCCGCACCAAGCCCCTGCACCACTCCGCCCCTGATCTGTTCATCGACCAGCTGCGGATTGATGATGGTGCCACAATCCTCGACCACCCAGTGCTTGAGCAACTTGACGAAGCCGGTGTCGGCATCGACTTCGACCCAGGCGGCTTGAACGCCATTGGTAAAGGCGAAAGGATATTCACGGGGCACATAGTGCCTTGTCGCCATCAGTTCGGGCTGGATGCCCGGCGGCAGGATGTCGGGACGGAAATAGACGATGCGCGCAAGCTCATCGAGTTCGATGCGCGGCGCGCCGTCGCTGACATTGACCACGGCATTGTCGATGATATCGAGTTCGGCCGAGGTCGATTGCAGAATGACGGCGGCCACATCGAGGATATTCTTGCGCAAGACCTTCGTCGCCTGCAGCGCCGCCTCGCCGCCGATGCCGGCGCCGCGCGAAGCCCAGGTGCCGCCACCGTAGGGCGTCATGTCGGTGTCACCGAGCATGACGCGGACGCGATCCATGGAAACGCCGAGGACGCTGCCCACGATCTGCGCCGTGAGCGACTGCGAACCCTGCCCCTGCTCGGTGATGCTGGTCTGGCAGATCACCGAGCCTTGCGCATCCAGCCGCACCGCCACGCCATCCTGTGACGATATCTTCGCCCCGCCAACGCCATAGAACGCGGCGCTGGGATTGGTGACTTCGATAAAGCTCGCGATGCCGATGCCGCGATGAATGCCTTGCTTGCGCAAGGCCACCTGCTCGGCACGCAGCGCTTCATAGTTCATCATCTCGACGATCTTGGCCAGCGACGCATGGTGCGACAACTGCTCGAACCGCAGCCCCGACGGCGAGGCGCAGGGATAGGCGTCGTCAGCAATGAGATTGCGGCGGCGGATTTCCAGCGGATCCATACCGATCTTCATGGCGGCGAGATCGACCAGTCCCTCAGTCACCGAGCAGGCAATGGGATGGCCGACCGCGCGGTACTGGCACATCACGTTCTTGTTCTGAAACACCACCCGCGCCCGGGCGCGATAGTTCTTCGTGGTGTAGGGGCCGCCGACGAGGTTGACGACCTGGTTGGCCTCGATCGCGCTCGTGCGCGGGTACATCGAATAAGGCCCGATGCCAGTCAGATCGTCGATCTCGAACGCCGTGATGGCGCCGTCGCGCTTGACGCCGATCTTTCCCTTACAGCGATGGTCGCGGGCGTGAATGTCGGTATTGAAACTCTCGACGCGGTCGGCGACGAATTTTATCGGCCGACGCAGCAGCTTGGCCAGCGCATAAGTCGCCATCTCGTCGGCGTAGATGTGCACCTTGATGCCAAACGAGCCGCCGACATCCTTGCAGACGACGCGAACTTGCGACTCTCGCAAACCCAGGTGCAGTGCAGCGATGTTCTGCACCATATGCGGGGCCTGCGTCCCCTGATAGATCGTGAGCCGCGCTTCCGCGGCATCCCAGTCGGCAACGACCGAACGCGGCTCCAGCGTCACGCCGGTGTGGCGGCCGAAGATGAATTCGGCCTCGACCACCGCATCGGCACCGGCGAAGGCTTGATCCACGGCGCCTGCGTCGAGGACGCGCTCGAACGCCAGATTGTCGCCAAGCGAAGCATGAATGACCGGTGTCGCCGGATCGAGCGCCGTGCGCATGTCGGTGACGGCCTCGAGCTCCCTATACTCGACCGCAACATGCTCAGCGGCATCCTCAGCCGCCGCACGGCTCGTCGCCACGATGGCGGCCACCGCCTCGCCCTGCCAGCAGACCCGGTCGACCGCGATCGCCGATTGTGGCGCGGATTTGAGGCCCTTGAGATGGGAGAGCACGCCGATCCACGGCGTGATGACGTCCGCAAGCTCTTTGCCGGTGACGACCGCGATCACACCCGGCATCCGCCTTGCAACGGCGGCGTCGATGCTCACGATCTCCGCATGCGCATATTGCGAGCGCAAGAACACGACATGCGCCATCCGCGGCAGCTCCATGTCGCTGACATAACTGCCCCGGCCCTGCAGCAGCCGCTCCAGATTCGGCCGGGGCACCGTCTTGCCGATATAGGAGTTCGGCCGGTCCAGGACCGACAGCCTTTCCGGATTGCTGCGGGCCGGGCTCATGCCTTCAGCTCCATCCGCGCCCGCGCGGTCGTCTCGATCGCGTCGACAATGGCGTGATAACCGGTGCAGCGGCAGTAATTGCCCGAGAGATGCTCGCGGATCTCCTCTCGCGCGGGCGTTCGGTTCTCGCGCAGCAGATCCTGCGCCGCCATCAGCATGCCCGGCGTGCAGAAGCCACATTGCAGCGCATTGCGGTCGCGAAACGCCGCCTGCAGATCGGCGATCTCGCCGGAGTCGGACAGCCCCTCGATCGTCTCGACCACGGCGCCATTCGCCTGCACCGCCAGCATCAGGCAGGAGCGCACAATCTCGCCGCCGACGCGCACCGTGCAAGCTCCGCAGACGCCATGCTCACATCCGAGATGCGTGCCCGTCAGTTTCAGGTGCTCGCGCAGGAAATCCGCAAGATTGAGTCGCGGCAAGACATGCGCTTCCACGCGCTCGCCGTTGACCGTGACTGAGATCGCCATTGGAGCCGTCACGTCCGTCCTCCGATGTCGAGATCGGGACGGTTCAGGAGCGAAGCGACGCAGCGCGCCAGCAAGACTCTTGCGAGATGCCGGCGCATTGCGGGCGTCGCCTGCTGATCCTCATGCGGATCAAGCTCATGCGAAAGGGCGTCGGAGGCCTCGGCCAGCAGTGCGGGCGTGATTGCAGCGCCCGCCAGTTTGTCCGCAGCCTTCGCCAGGACGGGCTTGTCGCCGACGGCGAAATAGCCGAGCCGGAGGTCGGCAAACCGATCGCCCTGCAGCACGGCCTGCGCCGCAAGGCCGACGATCGCATAGTCGCCGTGCCGCCGCGCAAACTCCTGGAAGAAATGCGCCGAGCCGGTATGGGCGACTGGCAGTTCGATGGCGACCAGCAGGTCCTGCGGTGCCAGCTGCGTCTCGTAAATCCCGGTGAAAAAATCCTCCGCAGCAATCCGCCGCTCGCCGCCGGGGCCGTGGACGACGATCGACGCACCCAGCGCCAGCATGCAGGCGGGCAGTTCGGATGCCGGATCGGCCTGCGCGAGGCTGCCGCCGATGGTACCCCGGTTGCGGATTGCGGGGTGCGCCACATGCGCCGCTGCCGCCCCGAGCAGCGGCGCGCATTTCACAATGTCGGATGATTTCAGGAGATCGGCATGCCGGGTCAGCGCGCCGATGACGAGTATATCGTCCTTGACCGCAATCCCGCGCAATTCGACGAGTTCGCCGATATCGACGATCACCTCCGGCGCAACCAGCCGCAGATTCATCGCGGGGATCAGGCTTTGCCCGCCCGAAAGCACCCTCGCTTTCTCTCCGTGCACGGCAAGCAGCTCCAGCGCATTGGCAACGCTGGTCGCGCGTGCGTAGGTGAAAGCCGCGGCTTTCATTCAGGCAAGCCCCTCCCCGGAACTGCTTTTCTGCTTTTGAGGGGATTAGAGGGTGGGACTTTTCGAAGGTCAAGCGACTAGATTTCGCAGTCTTTTCGACTTTCGGACTTGCCTTGATCGACCGGCCGACGCACCCTCCCGCCAACAAGAACAGCTCGGGGAAGCACAGCAATCATGAAGCTCGGGTTCTTCACGATGCCGATCCATCCCCTGGACAAGGATTGGCGGCAATCCCTGAACGAGGATCGGGAAGCCTTCCTGCTGGCGGACGAGCTCGGATTTTCGGAAGCCTATGTCGGCGAGCACGTCACCGACCGCGCCGAAAACATCACGTCCTGCATCGCTTTCATCGCCTGGCTTGCCGCCGCCACCAAGCAGATCAAGCTCGGCACCGGCACGGTCAACATGCCGAACAGCCATCCGGCCGCAATTGCCGCCTCTATCGCAATGCTCGACCACATGCTCGACGGCCGGCTGATCTTCGGCATCAGCCCGGGCGGCCTGCTGTCGGACGCCGAGCTGTTTGGCAATCTCGAGGCCGATCGCAATGCGATGTTCCTGGAGGCCATCAACCAGGTGCTGGCAATCTGGGAGGGCAAGCCACCTTATAATCTTGCAGGCAAATACTGGAACATCTCGATCGAAAAAACCCTGATCGAGGACATCGGTCAGGGCTTTATCGCAAAGCCGCTGCAACGTCCGCATCCACCGATCGTGGTCACTGCCGTCGCGCCCTTCTCCAAGGGCGTCACTGAGGCGGCCGCGCGCGGCTGGGAACCGATTTCCGCCAACTTCCTGATGCCGGCATGGGTGAAGAGCCACTGGCCGAAATATGTCGAGGGCTGCGAGCGCGCCGGGCGTCGGGCCGATCCCGCCAACTGGCGCGTGGCCAAAAGCGTATTCGTCGCCAAGGATGCCGCTACCGCCAAGGCCTACGCCACCGACCCCAACGGACCTTACGTCTACTACTATCGCTCGCTCTTCACCAAGCTGAAGCGAAATGGTCGCATCGAGCTGTTCAAGACCCGGCGCGACCAGCCCGACGATGAGGTGACGCTGGAGTCGATCTGCGAAAAACTCATCATCTACGGCACACCGGAGAGCGTTGCCGACCAGTTGCTGGCTTTCCAGGAGGACGTCGGCACCTTCGGCACGCTCCTCTACGCCGGCAAGGATTGGCGCGACCGCGAGGCCGGCCGCCGCTCCATGATCCTGATGGCCGAGCAAGTCATACCACGCGTCAACGCCGCCTCTGCCCGAAGCCGCGACGCCGCAGGTTGAACACGATGGCTCTCTCCGATCGCATCCCCTACATCGCTCAGGTCGACCGCCCGAAGCTCAAGCTGCCCGGCGGCAAGAGGCTCGCCGTCTGGGTCATCCTCAATGTCGAAGAATGGCGGATCGAAAATGCCATGCCTCGTACTGTGCTGTCGCCGCCAATGGGGCAGCCGCTGTTGCCCGACGTGCCGAACTGGTCGTGGCATGAATACGGCATGCGCGCGGGTTTCTGGCGCCAGTTCAAGGCACTCACGGAGCGCAACATCCCGGTGACGCTCGCCATCAACGGCAATGTCTGCAATTCCTACCCCCGCGTCGCCTCCGCCGCGCTGGAAGCCGGGTTCGAGTTCATGGGCCACGGCTTCCTGCAGGGGCCGATGCACAGGCTCGACAACCAGGCCGATGCGATCAAGCGCGCGGTCGACACCATCACCAAATTCGCCGGCAAGCCGCCGCGCTCATGGGAGAGCCCTGGTCTCACCGAAACCGAGGCAACACTCGACCTGCTCCGCCTCAACGGCATCGAATATGTCGCGGATTGGGTGATCGACGATTTGCCGCAGGAGATCGCCACGCCCCACGGCACCATCACCACCATCCCCTATTCGGTGGAGACCAACGACATTGTCATCCATGCGCTTCAGCATTTGCCGTCCGAGCAGTTCTTGAAGCGCTGCACCGACCAGTTCGACCGCCTTTATCTCGAAGGCGCCGATAATGCGCGGGTGATGGCGATCTCGATCCATCCTTACATCACCGGCGTGCCGCACCGGATCAAGTATCTGGAGGCACTGCTCGACCATGTCATCAGCCATGATGGCGTCGCGCTGATGACCGCAAGCGAAATCGGCGACTGGTACCGCGCCGAGATGGCGGGGAAATAGCGCGGATCTATTTGCTATCGCCAGATGCGTCCGCTCTGCTGATCGACGAGCCGGGTCTGCGCGACGAGCCCAAACGATGCGGGTTTGTCGTTCTGTCTCTCCATCGCTCGAGGACGGTGATTACTCCGATTGGGTCAGCGGATTTCATTCACATAGCGATGGTGCGCGGTCGTCGCGCGGTGCTCGCTGAGCAGCGCCAATGCTCCGGTCTGATCGTAGGCCTCTTCGTGAATGGCCAGGACGGCGCTCGGCGAGCGCAAGCCGAGCAGACGCCGGTCTTTCGCGTCCGCGAGCTCTGCCGACAATTTTTCGCGGACCGCAGCAACGCGGATGCCGTAGACGTCGAGCAGATGAAGATAGAGAAGCGCCGGCACGCGTGCCGGCTCGCGCGGAAAATCGGGCACGCGGCGCGCAAGGAGCTTGATCTGCGAATGCATGACCGGCACGCCGCCGACTCTCCGGATGCGGTCGAGACAGAGCAGCGGCTCACCCGCCGGCTCCGAAAAGAGCGCGGCTTCCTCGGCGCCTGCCGGCCGGATTGCCACGGACAAGACCTCAGGTACGGAGCGCTGCAGGCCGCCGTCCTCGCCATGCAGGCGGAAGTATTGAAAGAAGAAGCGCAGGCTGTGCTGCGGAGCACGGCCGGTGACGACCGTACCGGTTTTGCGACGGCGCACCAGCATGCCGTCGGCAGTCAGGTCCGCCAGCGCCCGGCGAATGGTGCCAACCGCAACTCCGTACCGCGTTGCAAGCGCGACCTCTCCCGGCAGCACCGTACCCGGAGCAAGCTCTCCAACCAGGATCGCCTCGGCGATCTGCCGCTTCACGTGCTCGTACAGAGGAACCGGCAGGCTCGACGAGCCCGTCACCGCCGCTTTTGCCTGTTTACCGGTCACCTCTGCCTCATTCTTTGGAATTGACAGCAATCGGTTCTCATCGTGTATTTCTTTATAGAATATAGAAATGAGCCGCCGCAAATGGTTTCTCCGCTTAACGGTCCAGCGCAGTCCGGGCTAAGCCTGGGTTTCGCCGAAATCGAACGCGCTGCCGAAAGCGCGGTCGACGATCTTGCGCGGATGGTGGCGGTCGACACGACCTTCCCACCCGGTGCGGGATACCAGGCGTTTGCCGGATTGATGGAGAGCTTCGTCGCGCCGCTTGGCCTCGAGTGCCGGCGCATCGATGTCCCCGAGCACCTGTGGCGCGTCGCTGGCGGCCCGGCGCAAGGCGCGCGCACCAATCTCATCGCGCGCCGCCGCTCCGGCAGGCCGGTGCTGGGCTTGTATTTTCATGTCGATACGGTGCCGGCCGCGCCGGGCTGGGCCACCGATCCGCTGCACTTGACGCGCGACGGCGACCGTCTGATCGGCCTCGGTTCAGCCGACATGAAGGGGACGATCGCGGCCGTGCTGCTGGCGCTGCGCGCCGCCGACCGCACCGGCCTGCCGCTCGGCTATGATCCGATGCTGCTGTTCTGCACCGACGAGGAAGGCGGGCTCCATCCCGGTGTCCGCTATCTCGCGGACCAGGGCTTGCTCGAGGGGCACATCCTCAACTTCAACGGCGCGGCGGCGCCACGCATCTGGGCCGGTTGCTTCGGGCTGTTTACGCTGCTGGTGAAAGTCCATGGCAGGACGGTTCATGCGAGCGAAGCGGCAAACGCCGGAAGCGGCGCCAATGCCATCGAGGCCGCGCTGCCGATCCTCAATGCGCTCGCTGCGCTGAAGCCGGACATCGCAGAGCGCATCTCCGCCCTGCCGGCCGCGCCAGGCGCGACACGCCCGCTTGCCGCACAGCTCGATATATCGGCCGCTCATGGCGGCCAGTGCGGCGGGCAGATTCCCTCGCGCTTCGATATCCTGATCTGCCGCCGCTATGCGCCGGAGGAGGATTTCCTCGCCGCGCGCCACGAGATCGAGGATGCGATCCGCAAGGCTGCGCCGTACGCAGAGATCGAAATCGCACTGACGGGGCACCTGATGCCGACGTCGGATCCGACCGGTCCGCACTGGCCGCGTTGGCAGGACGCGCTGTCGGCCGGATTCGGCTACGCACCCGACGAATTCGCCAAATGGGGCGCAACGAGCTGTTCCGACTTCGGCTGGGTGCAGGCGACCGGCATGCAGGAGATCCTTCTGACCGGCCTCGGTCGGCCGACCAGTCGCATTCACGCGCCCGGCGAATTCACCACGCTCCCCGACATCATCGCGCTCGCGAAGTCGGTCCTGGCGTACCTCTCCGCCGAATTCCGTCCCGACCTTTCGCCCGAAGCAACCGCCATTCGCTAACTCGAGGAGCCTACTGCCATGCTGTCCGTCACCCGCCGCCTGTTTCTTGCCGGCACGGCCATCAGCCTCGTCACTCTCCCCAGGATCGCCGTCGCCGATACCCCTAAGCGCGGCGGCGTGCTGCGGATGTCGCTCGACCAGGCGGCGTCGGTGATTCACCCGATGCTGGCGCGGGTCAATCCGGAATATCTCGTCACCGAATTGCTCTATTCCAACCTGACCCGGCTGAAGCCGGACATGACCGTCGAGCCGGACCTCGCGCTCTCCTGGGAGCCGAACGAGGCGCGGACGGAGTGGATCTTCAAGCTGCGCCCCGGCGTGACGTTCCACGACGGCTCGCCGCTGACGTCGGAAGATGTCGTCGCCAGCATCAATGCCATTCTCGATCCGAAGACCGCCTCCCCCGGCCGGACCAATGTCGGTCCGATCAAGGAGGTCGCGGCGATCGATCCGTTGACTGTCAAGTTCACGCTATCAGGCGCCTACGCCGACCTGCCGGTGGCCCTGACCTATCTCAATGCGCGGATCGTTCCGGCGAAGGTCATCGCGTCCGACCTCGCCAGCCTGTCGACCACGGCGAATGGCACCGGGCCGTTCAAACTGGTGTCTTATGAACCTGATCGGAAGATCGTGGTCGAACGCAACGCGGCCTATTACGACCCGGCGCGGCCTTACCTCGATCGCGTGGAATTGCTGGTCTATCCGGACCGCACGGCCGAAGCCTCGGCGATGATCTCAGGCGAGATCGACCTGCTTCTGACGACGACGCCCGGCGAATACGAGCGGCTCGTGAAGGCGAGCGGCGTCAAGGCGCTGCGCACGCCCTCCGGCCAATTCCTCAACATCAACCTCGGATGCGACCAGAAGCCATTCAACGACGTCAGGGTCCGCCAGGCACTGGCGCTGGCGGTCGATCGCGAGGCGACCGTCGGTTTCGTCGCCGGCGGCTACGGAACGCCGGGCAACGACACGCCACTCAACTCCGCCTATCACTTTTACAAGAACATCCCGATGAAGAAGCCCGACGTCGCCAAGGCGAAGCAGCTTCTGGCCGAGGCCGGCTATCCCAACGGCATCGATCTGACGCTGATCGCATCCGACAGGCCCGCGACCCGCACCCAGCTCGGCGTCGCCGTTCGCGAGATGGCCGCCGCCGCCGGCTTCCGGATCAACGTGCAGACGATGCCGCACGCGACCTATCTCGACCAGGTCTGGAAGAAGGGCAATTTCTACGTCGGCTTCTACAACATGCAGCCGACGGCTGATGCGATCTTCAACCTGCTCTATACGTCCAATGCGACCTGGAACGAGACGCGCTGGAACAACAGCGCGTTCGATGCCGTCATCAATGCGGCCCGCGTCGAGACCGATGAGGCCAAGCGCACCGCGCTCTATGCCAAGGCGCAGGAGATGATGAACACGGAGGTCCCCACCGTGATCTCGGCGTTCTTCGACCTTCTGGCCGCACAGCGCTCCTACGTCGAGGGCTACGCGCTGCATCCGCGCGGTTCGGTCTTCCGCCTCGATCTGGTTTCGCTCGGCGCCGGCGCGCCGAAGCGCGGCTGACGCGGAGGCTTCGGGTGTCGCTTGCCTGGTTCGCGCGCCGTCTGCTGCTGATGGTCTACACCGTCATCGTCGTGTCGATGCTGGTGTTCGCCATCACGCAGGTCCTGCCGGCCGACGCGGCCCAGTCGCTGCTCGGCGAGAATGCGACGCCCGAAATGCTGGCTGCGCTCAGGGCGAAGCTTGGGCTCGGCGCTCCGGCCTGGCAGCAATATCTGCGCTGGGCCGGCCACGTCTTCACCGGCGATTTCGGCATCTCGATGCGGACCAGCCAGCCCGTCGGCCCGGAAATGCTGAGCGCGCTGTCGCGTTCGCTGCTGCTCGCGGCATCGTCCATCCTCGTCACGCTGGTCGTCGCCGTACCACTCGGTGTGGTGGCGGCGCTGCGGCAAGGCAGGGCCGCCGACACCGGCGTTAGTCTGATCGCATATCTCGGCGTCTCACTGCCCGAATTCGTCACCGCGACACTGCTTGCGCTCCTGCTGGCCGACACGTTGCATTGGCTTCCGGCGACGGGCTACGTCTCGCCGCTGGAAAATTTCGGCGACGGCATCTCTCATTTGGCGCTGCCGGTGCTGACGATTTCGGTGATCCTCATCGCGCACGTGATGCGCATGATGCGCTCCGAGACGCTGGACGTGCTGAAATCGGACTATATCCGCGCAGCGCGCCTGAAGGGTTTGCCGGAACGCAGCGTGCTATTCCGTCACGCGCTGCGCAACGCGCTGTTGCCGGTGGTGACGATCATTGCGCTCGATGTCGGCTACCTGCTCGGCGGCATCATCGTGATCGAGGAGATCTTCGCCATTCCTGGCATCGGACGGGCCCTCATGGTCGCCATCACGGCGCGCGACCTGCCGTCGATCCAGGCGGGCGCGTTGATCATGGCGGCGACCTACGCCGTCACCAATACGCTTGCCGACATGGCCTATGCCGTTCTCGACCCGCGGATCCGCTATGACTGAGCTGCTCATCCGCCTGATCCGAAGACCGCAGGGGCTCGTCGGCGTGACGCTCCTGGCGCTCATTGCCATTGCATGCCTGTTCGGGCCGGCGCTTGCCCCGTACGCGCCGGAGAAGATCGATTTTCTCGGCCGGTTTCGTCCGCCCGGCTGGCAGAACTGGCTTGGCGCGGACCAATTCGGCCGCGACATCCTGAGCCGCCTGATGGTCGGCGCCCGCTCGACCGTGCCGATGGCCCTCATCGCGACCTTCGTTGGCAGCGCGGCCGGCGCCATCATCGGCGTCGGCTCGGCCTATCTCGGCGGCCGAACCGACGAGGCCATCATGCGCACCAACGACGCGGTGATGGCGATCCCCGGCCTTCTGCTCGCGCTATTGCTGGTCTCGACGCTCGGCAATGGCGCCGGCAACGCCGTCATCGCCATTGCGGTGGCTTTTGCGCCCGGCATGGCGCGCGTCACCCGCTCCGTTGCACTCAATGTGCGCAATCAGGACTACGTCAAGGCGGCCATCGCGCGTGGCGAGGGCGCAGTCTGGATCATCTTCCGCGAGATGCTGCCCAACGTGATGGCGCCGATCGTGATCGAATCCACCATTCGCGTATCCTTTGCCGTCATGCTGTTCGCGACCCTCAGCTTCCTCGGCGTCGGGGCGCAGCCGCCTGCATCGGAATGGGGGCTCATGGTGGCCGATGCCCGGCAGTACATGTACCAGGCGCCGTGGGGTCTGATCGTGCCCGCGGCGGCGATCGCACTCACCGCCATTGCCTTCAACCTGCTGGGCGACGGCCTTCGCGACGCCCTCAATCCGAAGGATGAGCGGTGATCCCTGCCCTTGCCATCGAGAACTATACGCTCGACTACGCGACGGCCGCGGGACCGGTGCGCGTGCTGCACGACATCTCGCGTCAGATCGGCCCGGGCGAAGTGCTGGGCCTCGTAGGCGAATCCGGCTCGGGCAAGAGCTCGCTCGCCTGGGCGCTGATGCGCCATTTGCCGGACAATGCCCGCGAGATCGCAGGCTCCCTGCATCTCGGTGACACCGACCTCCAGCGCCTGAGTCCGCGCGGGCTGACCAGAATCCGGGGACGCCGCCTCGGCATGGTGTTCCAGGATCCGTCGACCTCGCTCAACCCGACCCTCACCATCGGCCGGCAAGTGACGGAGACGCTAATCCAGCACCGCGGCCTCAAGCAGCGCGAAGCGGATGCGCTGGCCGTCGACCTGCTCAGTCATGTCGAACTGCGCGATCCCGCCGCGATCATGCGACGCTATCCGCACGAGATCTCCGGCGGCGAAAAGCAGCGTGTCATCATTGCCACGGCGTTCGGCTGCCGGCCTGATGTCATCCTGTTCGACGAGCCGACCACGGCGCTCGACGTCATCACCGGTGCACGCATCCTCGAACTGTTCGCCCGGCTGCGCGAGGAAACTGGCGTTGCCGCACTCTATATTTCCCACGACCTCGCGCTCGTGACGCGGGTTGCCGACCGGGTCGCGGTCCTGAAACACGGCCGTCTGGTGGAGCAGGCCCCGGCCGCCGAGATTTTCCGCGCGCCCCGGCATGCCGATACGCAGGCCCTCGTGCAGGCCGTGCCGCGGCCGGAACGGCGTCTCATTCACGACAAGTCCAGTGACGATGTCCTTCTCGCGGCTTCGGACATCGAGGTCCATTACGGTCGCGGCAGCCTCTTCGGCCATCCGCCGCCGCCCGCGACCAAACGCATCGGCCTCGATGTGCGGGCGGGAGAAATTCTCGGCCTCGTCGGCGAATCCGGCTCGGGCAAATCCTCCGTGGCACGTGCGCTCACCGGTCTTGCCCGCTTCTCGGGGAAAGTCCGCTTCGACAATCGCGAGATCACAGGCGCGCGTGACATGAACGCGGCCTATCGCCGCGACGTGCAGATCATCTTCCAGCATCCGGATTCCTCGCTCAATCCGCGCCAGAAGGTCGGCGAAATCCTGTCGCGTCCCCTGAAGCTGTATGGCGGCAGCACCGCCGAGATTCCCCGCCTTCTCGAACAGGTCCGCCTGCCGACGTCCTTTGCCGATCGCTGGCCGCACCAGCTTTCCGGCGGCCAGAAGCAGCGCGTCGCCATCGCACGGGCCTTTGCCGCGCGGCCAAAGCTCGTGATCTGCGACGAGATCACCGCGCCGCTGGACGTCTCCGTGCAGGCGCAGATCATCGAATTGCTGCTGGCGCTGCGCGCCGCGACCGGAACCGCCTTCCTCTTCATCACCCACGATCTCAACCTCATCCGTCAGATCGCCCACCGCATCGCCGTGATGCGCCGCGGTGAAATGGTCGACCTGTTGCCGGCCGAGGATTTCGACGCAGAGCACGTTCATCCCTATACCCGCGAACTGATGGCCGCCTCGCCCGTACCGGTCGGCTGACGACAAGGATTTCTCTCATGGATCACAACGCACTTCTCGCCCGGATCGACGTGCCCGCCGCCCTCGACCTCTTGTCGCGCATGGTGCAGCACAAGAGCTACTCCAAGTCGGAGGGCGAGAAGCAGCTCGCCTCCTTCATGGCCGGCCGCATGCGCGAGATCGGCCTCGAAAGCGAGCTCACGCCCTTCGGCGACGAGGGACGCGTCAACGCCGTCGGCCGCTGGAAAGGCACCGGCGGCGGCAAGAGCCTGATGTTCAACGGCCATCTCGACACCAACCCGGTGACCGAGGGCTGGACCGTCGATCCCTGGGCAGGCAAGGTCGACGACGCCTTCATCTACGGCATCGGCGTCTCCAACATGAAGGCCGGCGACGCCGCCTATTTCTGCGCCGTCAAGACGCTGATCGACGCCGGCGTCAAGCTCCGAGGCGACGTCATCCTCACCTACGTGGTTGGTGAGCTACAAGGCGGCGTCGGCACCTACTCGCTCGTCGAGCAGGGACTTCGCGCCGATTATTTCATCAATTCGGAGCCGACCGACCTGAAGGCGATGACCATGCACGCCGCGGCGTTTATGTTCATCATCGAGCTCACAGGAAATACCCGTCACCTGTCCAAGCGCGAAGAGGCGGTCGACGCCATCACCGCGGCGTGCGACCTCATTCCGCGTCTCAACGCGATGAAGTTCTCGGGCGCGCTCTCGCCGGAGCACGAGGGCATCAACCGCGTCCATGTCGGCGTCGTGCATGGCGCGCTCGGGCGCGAGCTGCACGAATGGCGCGCGCCGCAGGTTGCCGACTTCGTCCGGATCAAGGGCTCGGGCCGCTATGCGCCAGGCCAGACCGAGGCCGGCGCGCTGGCCGACATGCGTCGCGAGCTCGATGCGCTCGAAGCACGGTTTCCCGGTCTCAAGGCCAAGATCATGTCGGAGGATCGCTCCGGCGTGCCGACGATGCCGCCGTTCGAAGTGGCGCGTACGAGCCCGATCGTCGCCGCGATCAACCGCGCCTATCGCACGGTGCGCGGCGAAGACCAGCCGACCGGACCCGTTGCGCCGAGCTGTTTCTACGGCACCGACGCCGGTCACCTGCACTATTTCGGCAAGATGGAAGGTATCGTCTGCGGCCCCGGCGGACGCTACAACACCATGCCCGACGAGCGGGTCGATATCGTCGATTTCGTCGACATGATCCGCATCTACATGCTCGCGATCCTCGAGATCTGCGGCTGACGCGCGCTCGAAATCGCGCATCTGATCCCACGAGGGCGAATGACGATGTTGTTTCCGATCGACGAATATGACGCTCGCGTCAAGCGCGTGCGCGAGCAGACGGCGGCACGAAATCTCGATGTCCTGATCATCGATCAGAGCGAGTTTCTCGCCTATCTCACCGGATTCCTGATCTCGGAGAACATGTATCGGGCCTGCCTGCTGCCGCGCGATGGCGAGCCGATCATGATTCTGCGCGCCGTCGACCTCGGCCCGTTCAGCGAGAGCTCATGGCTGCAGCGCTCCGTCGCCTTCGCCGATTGGGAAGACCCGATCAAGGTCCTCGCCGATACCATCCGCAGCCTCGGCTGTGCGACGGGGCGTGTCGGCCTCGACGAAGATTCCTATTGCATGCCGCTGTCCCGCTTCAAGCATTTGTCTGCCCAGCTGCCGGACGCGCAATTCGTGGACTTCTCCGGCGTGATGGCCCTGCTCCGCGCCAGGAAAAGCGCAAGGGAAATCGCCGTGCTCCGGCGCGCCGCCGCAATCGGCGATCTCGGCATCGATGCCGCTGTGAAGGCGGCCGGCGAAGGCCGATCGGCCCGCGATGCCGCGGCAGCCGTCTATCAGGTGTTCATGCAGGAGGGCGCCGATGCGGCACGCGCGGGAATCATCACCGCCGGCGTCGGCAACGCGTTCCTGCACGGCGGACTCACCAAGCAGCCGCTCGCCAAAGGCGACGTTCTGCATATGGAGCTGTTGCCCTATATCGACGGCTACGGCGCCCGCCTGATGCGGTCGGCCGTGATCGGAGAGATGGACCAGCGCCGATCGCAACTCGCACGCCGTCTGATCGAGATCCAGGACCAGCAGCTCGAAGCGATGAAGCCGGGCGCCGCAGCCGCCGATATCGACGCGCTGGCCAGAGACACGATGCTCGCCGAAGGCCTGCGGCCCGACTTTCCCAATATCACCGGCTATTCGCTCGGCTGCTATCCGGCCCACACGCCGCGCACCAGCGACTTCTCACGTGTCTTCCTGCCCACCGTCGACTGGAGGCTGGAGGAAGGCATGGTATTCCACATGTATGTTTCCGCCGACGGGCTCGCGCTGAGCGAGACCGTGCTCGTCACAAACGCCGGGCATGAGTGTCTGACACGTGCCCCCCGGCGGGTGTTCCAGATTTAAGTTTGCACAGCCCCCCAATAGCAACGACGTCTGCCTGAAGGACTCGTTCAGTCATACTGAGCCGTGTGCGAGCTGCCTCGCTTCACCGCACTTTCCGCAACCGCCGGTCCTGTCGCGGGCACGGCTCCGCCTGCCTTCGGGAATGTCAGCGTCTCGGAGAGCTCGCCGCGCACCATCGTCACTTCGCGTGGGTGCACCGAACTGAGGCGCCAGCCCTGGTAGTCTCCGTCGAGCTTCAGGCGCAGCGTGGCCTTGCTGGTCTCGTCGACGAAAATGCCGACGCTCTGATCGCCGCCGACGACGGTTCCGACCAGCACCAGCCGCAGTTCGGCTGCCGGCGGGCCGGGCGGCACGGGCGGCGCCTTCGACACAGACTCCGAAATCGCAGGTGGCGACGGCGGCCGCCGCGAGGTCGAGAAGATCGGCCGTTCGTTCGTGTCCGTCAGTGCCGCGAGCGGGACTGCACAGAGCGGATTGCCGCGCATCGCTTCCCGATTGACCGGAGACCGCGATGGCGCCGCGGAACTGACCGGCGCCAACGTTGTGGGAGACTCCCCAAGGCTGGACGTCCCAAGGCTGGACGTCGGCCCGTTGAAGCCCGGCACGTCGATGTCAGGGAAATCCGCCGGCAGCGCGGAGGTCGAGGCGGACACGTCGAGCAGAGACGCCAGCACGAGCACGAACCCCACCGATATCCGCCGCGCCGCCTTGTGCCGTCTCATGTTCCCAGTCATCGGCCTGTCGGAAGCAACGCGCAAGAGTCTCAGTCAAGGAGGCCGGCGGCCAGCTCAGGCAAGACAAGCGGCTTGCCAGGCGCTGAACACCGAGGGGAGCAAGGCTTATCGGCTGCCGATGTGACACTTGTGCGAAACATCCGCGACCTCCCCGATGTTTCCCCGGCCTGCTGCGATCATTGCACACCTCGACACTGGCTCTGGGCCCCAGTATGACATTGTTGCCGCATCGTCATACTCCCCTGCTAGAGCTTGGCGTTGCTGGACTGGTTGGAATGCGGAGACGTGGCGGTGCGTGGGACCTTGTTGCGGATGTTTTCGGCCGCCGCATCGTCCGCCCTGTGTGCGCTTCCGGCAGCAGCCCACGAGCTCAGCCCGGTCGCGGCCGCCGAGCTTCCGCCGGTCACCGTCGCGGCCGAGGTGGAACAGCATCCGAAGCGGCTCGCCCGCAAGAAGCCGCCGAAAAATGCGGGTACGCGCAATCATCCGGCGGCCGCTCGCACGGACAATTCGACCGAGGGCGGCGGCGCAGCCGGGGCAGCGGCGCCCGGCGGCTCAGCCGCCTTGCAGCCCACGGCCGCCAGCGCAGTTCGCATCAGCGGCAAAGAGGTCAACGCGGTCCCATTCTCGCGGCCCGGTGAAGCCCTGGAAGTGGTGCCGGGCCTGATCGTCACCCAGCACTCCGGCGAGGGCAAAGCCAATCAGTATTTCCTGCGCGGCTTCAATCTCGATCACGGCACCGATCTCGCGATCAGCGTTGACGGCATGCCCGTCAACATGCCGACCCACGGCCATGGGCAGGGCTACGCCGACATCAACTTCCTGATCCCCGAGCTGATCCGGTCCGTCGATGTGCGCAAAGGACCGTATTTCGCCGACCATGGCGATTTCGCCTCCGCCGGTGCCGTGGCGATCGACTATGTCAACAAGCTGCCGCACAACATCGCAGAGATGACCTTCGGCAGCTTCGGCTATCGCCGCGCCTTGGCCGCAACGTCGAACTCCGTCGGCGCCGGCACGCTGCTGGCGGCGCTCGAGGCCACCAGATATGATGGCCCGTGGCGGTCGCCGGACGACGTCCACAAGCTGAACGGCGTGCTGCGCTACAGTCAGGGCACGGCGACCGACGGCCTGACCCTGACCGCGATGGCCTATTCCAACGGCTGGAATTCCACCGACCAGGTTGCGCAACGCGCGATCGACCAGGGCCTGATCGATCGCCTCGGCACGCTCAATCCGACCGACGGCGGCACCTCGAGCCGGTTCAGCCTGTCCGGCAGCTGGGCGCACTCAAGCGATTACGGACAAACCAATGTCCGCGCCTATATCGTGCGCTCCGACCTGCGGCTGTTCAACGATTTCACCTATTTTCTCGACAACCCCGTCAATGGCGACCAGTTCAGCCAGCTCGACCGCCGCAGCTTCGGCGGCATCGATGCCCGGCATGCATTCGATTGGCGCTTTGCCGGCATCGAGGCGCAAACCCGCGTCGGCGTGCAGAGCCGCTATGATGATATCCATGTCGGCCTGTTCAAGACCGAACAGCGCAATTGGCTCTCGACCGTGCGCGATGACCGCGTGCAGGAGGGCAATGTCGGCCTCTGGACCGATACGACCACGCGGTGGACCGACTGGCTGCGCACCACGATCGGCATCCGCGAAGATGTCTTCGCCGGACACGTTTTCAGCGACACGCCGCAGAATTCGGGCAACGCCCAGGCGTCGATGGCGAGCCCGAAGGCCGGCCTCGTGCTCGGCCCGTGGTACAGGACCGAGTTCTACGCCAATGCCGGCTACGGCCTGCACAGCAACGACATCCGCGGCGCGACCATCACGGTCGATCCCAACGACAAGGTGACGCCGCTCGACCGCGTGCCGCTGCTGGTGCGCTCGCGCGGCGCCGAGCTCGGCGTCCGCACCAAACTAATCGAGGGTCTGACCAGCTCGCTCGCGGTCTTCGTGCTCGACTTCGACTCGGAGCTGCTGTTCGTCGGCGACGCCGGCACCACCGAGCCGAGCCGCCCCAGCCGCCGCGTCGGCGTCGAGTGGACGAACCAGTACAAGCCGCTGCCGTGGATGACGGTCGATCTCGACGTCGCCCATACCCACGCGCGCTTCACCGATTTCGATCCGGCCGGCGCCCGCATCCCCGGTGCGCCAGCATGGGTGGCGAGCGGCACGGTCACGCTCGGCGGCGACACCGGCTGGTTCGGTGCGCTGAAGGCGCGCTATTTCGGTCCGCGCCCCCTGATCGAGGACGACAGCGTCCGCTCGCGGTCGTCGCTGATCTTCAATGCACGCGCGGGCTACAGATTCGACAACGGCGTTCGGGTGCAACTCGACGTGCTCAACCTCTTCAACGCCCAGACCAACCAGATCGAATACTACTATCTGTCGCGGCTGCCGGGCGAGCCCATCGAGGGCGTTGCGGATCGTCACGTCCATCCGGCCGAGCCGCTTGCGGTGCGGCTGACGGTGGCCGCGAGATTCTGACCGTCATAAATCCTGAAAAAATCTGACATAGAGCGGATGCTTTGATGAACCGAGCGCGCGAGATCGGCTGACGCAAGACCCCGGCTCCGACCGCCCAGCGGTCGCGTTCGAGGCAGGAGTTAAGGGGAATGCAATCTGAGCCTGATATCGCCATGATCGCCTCGGCAGAGCGGTTCGCGCGCACGGCACAGGACGAGGCCGCATCGATCCGGGGGCAGGCTGCACGCCCTTGGGCGCTCGTCTCCATCATGGCCGCATCTGGCTTTGCGGGCCTCGGCTACGAGATCGTGTGGACCCGCCAGTTGAGCCTCGCACTCGGCACCGAGATGATGGCGATACTCGGCGTCATTGCCGGTTTTTTCGGCGGTCTGGCCCTCGGCGCGTTCGCTCTTGATCGGCTGATCCGCCGCTCGTCATCGCCATGGCGCGTCTATGCGGCTCTTGAGGCCGTCATCGCCGTCTGGGGCCTGATCAGCGTGTGGCTGCTGCCGGCGGCCGGGCGGGCCCTGCCGCCTCTGCTCGGCACCGAACCGTCTCCAGTCTTGCTGTGGGCCGGCAGCCTGGTGCTGCCGACGCTCGTGCTGCTCCCCGCAACGATCGCCATGGGCGGAACTCTGGCCGCGCTGGAACGGATGACGCGACACGCGCGCGGCGAGGCGCGCGTCACTTCAGGCGTGTATGGGGCGAATACGGCGGGGGCTCTGGTCGGCACGCTCGCTTCCACATTCCTGCTGATCCCGGCGCTCGGATTTTCGGGAACATTGCTCTGCCTCGCCGGCGTCAACGCGTTCTGCGCCCTCGCCGCGCTCGCGCTTGGATCGGCAGCGGGCAGAGCCGATGCCGAACAGAAGCGGCCCGAACGAATTCGCGACCTCAGGCTCACGATCACTTTGTTCGCCACCGGACTGCTCGGAATCGCATTCGAGGTCCTTGTGGTCCGGCTCGCCGCGCAGGTGATGGAAGATACCGTCTACACATTCGCAGGATTACTGGCTGCGTATCTGCTCGGCACCGCGGCAGGCGGCCTGCTCTGGCAGCGGACCGGGCGAGAGGCGACTGACGGAAATCTCCGCGGCCTGCTCGCTGGAGCCGCATTCGCCTGCATCACAACCGCCGCTCTTGCGCCCTATGCCGGCCGACTGGTCGAGATCGCATCGGCTGCGGACATCTTCGGCGAGCTCGCAGTGGCGATCGCCCTCTTCCTGATCCCCGCAACCGCGATGGGTGCACTGTTCGGCCTGCTGGCGCAGCGGGTGAGCGATCAGCGCGGCTCGGTCGGAACGGCCGTCGGCATCAACAGTCTAGGCGCCTGCATCGCGCCGCTGGTTGCGGCGCAATTGCTGATCCCGGCCTTGGGCGCCTGGACGGCGCTGCTGGCCGTCGCAGTCGGTTATCTGCTGCTGCTCCCGCCCGGCCGGTCGGCGTTGCTGTGGTCCGCGCTACCTGCAATCTGCGCGCTTCTGCTGTGGCTCAATCCAGCGCCGTCATTGACGCGGGTGCCGCCGGGCGGCGCGCTGCTTGCGGTCCGTGAAGGGCCGATGGCGACGGCCGGCGTGGTCGACGACGCGGCAGGTACGCGCTACCTTGAGATCAACGGTCATTTCCGGATGGGCGGAACGAG
The DNA here is from genome assembly GCF_028128625.1 of Bradyrhizobium sp. CCBAU 45389. Lineage (NCBI taxonomy): Bacteria > Pseudomonadati > Pseudomonadota > Alphaproteobacteria > Hyphomicrobiales > Nitrobacteraceae > Bradyrhizobium > Bradyrhizobium sp. CCBAU 45389. The sequence continues at coordinate 521,204 of NZ_LBIY01000002.1, forward strand.
CTCGACGCGGTCCGACTATCGGCAGGCGATGCTGCCGCTGCTGCTTCACGGAGCGCCGCGCCACGCCTTGTTCCTCGGCATCGGCACGGGCGCCACTATGATCGGGGGAACACAGGCGCCCGGCGTCAGCGTGCGCGGCGTCGAGCTCTCGCGGGAAGTGGTGGACCTGCTGCCCTGGTTCGTCGATCCTGCGGCGGCCTCAGTGCCCCGGCTGACTGTGGCGGACGCCCGCCGCTACGTCGCGGCGGATACGGGCCAGCACGACGTGATCATCGCCGACCTGTTTCACCCCGCGCTCGACGGCAGCGGCGCGCTTTATACGGTGGAGCATTTCCAGGCGGTGAAACGCAGGCTGGCGGCCGGCGGCATCTTCTGCCAATGGCTACCGCTGTACCAGCTCGACATGCCCTCGCTCCGCGCCATCATCCGCGGCTTTCTCGACGTCTATCCCGACGGCGCGGCCTGGCTCAACCACTACAGCGTCCGCACCCCGATGCTAGCGCTGATCGGAACAAGGGACGGCGGCCATCTCGATATCGATGCGCTGGAAGCGCGGCTGCACGATCCCGCGACCGCGAAGGTCGTACGGCCGCTGGGGTTCGAGGCACCGATCGACCTGCTCGGCCAATATGTCGGAGGTCCACGCGCGCTCTCCGCCTTCGCCGGCGACGGTCCGCGCAACACGGATGATTATCCGTTCGTGACGTTCGATGCGCGGCGGAATGTCCGCGCGCTCCGGGCAGCCCCCTGGTCACTGCTGCTGGCCGTGACCAAAGACCTCCAGCCGGATCCGAGTGAACTGCTGGCTGGGCCCGGGCGCGATACTTTGAGCGCGCGCCTCGCCGCTTACTGGCACGCACGCAACCGCTTCCTCGAAGCCGGCGCGTCGCTGCCCGGCGATCCCCGCGGTGCCGCCCTCATCGAAGCCGCCTCCCCGGGCCTCATCGACGCGCTTCGCCTCAGCCCCGAATTCGACCCGGCTTATGGACCGCTGATGGGCATGGCGAAATCGCTAATCGGCTCGGACCGCGCGGCGGCCGCCCGCCTGCTTCGCAAGATCAATGAGGCGGCGCCCTCAAGGCGGGATGCGCGGGAGCTGCTGCTGCGCGAGTTCGGCTTGCGTAACGAGTGATCTGCAGGCCTTACGGCGCGAAGTTGATGCGATAGCCCCAGCAGTCGAGATGATCGGGAATCGCGTTGAAGGCGATCGTGATCCTCTGACCGCCCTGATTCCTCGGCACCTCGTGGTAGAGGTAGCTTGGAAACAGCACGAGATCGCCGGGCTCGGCCTCGGGCAACGCATACTTGCCCGCGTTGAAGGGCCCGATGGCGGCTTCGCGCGTGTGGTGGCGGAAGGAGAAGTCGAAGCCGCCGGGCGGCCGCACGAAGACCGTCTTGCAGGCCGGGTGCGAGGGCGTCAGGTAGAAGATGCCGGAGACGAAGCTGTTGGCATGAGAATGCAGCGTCTGGTTTCCGCCGGTCTCGAGCATGTTTGTCCACATCTCCTTGACGGTCCAGCGCAGCTTTTCGCCGAACAGCAGGACACCGAAATCGACCAGCTTGGGGACGGCAAGCTCGGCGATCTGACGAAACAGCTCGTTGTCGCGGGGATCGGCAACTTCGGTGTGGAAGAGCTGACCCGAACGCAGATTACCCTCGATCCGGGTATTCCGGATCGCGGCCACGGCGGCCTCGTTCAGCGAGGGCGGAAGCAGCCCGGGCGACCGCAGCAGGGGAATCGGAAAAAGCGGCTCGATCTGATCCATGTCGCAACGTCACCCTGTTCTTGAAACGCGGGCAGACAATGCGCGGGCAAGGATGACACTGCGATGACAGCGTGCAGGATCTGCAAGATTCTCCGATCCTGCTACTCGTCGGCCCCGAGCACCTTCAGCTTCTCGCCCGGCAGCAGCTCGTGACGCCGTTCGCGCACCTCGTCAGAGGCACGTGCGGCCATGTCGAGACATTCGTCGAACTCGCCATTGCCGGCTTCGACCAGCGCCTGATGCAGGTGCCGTTCGGCGAAATAGCGCGACAGATGATCGGGCGGCAAGGCGGCCGCCAATGCGCGCGCCTCCGCCACCGCAGCATTGCACTCGTCTTGGGTCGGTTCCTCCGAGGCGGGCACGGCCGCACCGGGGCTAGCCGCAGCGCAGCCGAGGCCCGCGAGCACGCCGAATGTGTAGAGCGTAACACGAAACAGATGCATGTCAGTCGTTACTGGGCAGCAACAGCCCGCTTCAAAACGAGTGCGGCGGGACGCAATGTTGCGTCCCGCCGGGTGGACTCACATCACGTCAGTGGTGGTCGTGATGATGATGATCGTCGTCGTGATCGTGGTCGTTGTCGGCCCGCTGTCCGAGCTTGCGCGCCAGCTCAGCATTGGTCTCGACCAGAAGCTTCGGCGAACCTTCCGGCCTGACGAAGATCGGGTTGGCATAGAACCAGACGTTCGAGTAGGCCTGAACGTCGTGGGTCACCTTCTTGGCGCCGTTCACCGTCTCCAGATGCGCCGGGCACGCCGGATCGGTGCAGCTGACCTGCGCGTTGTTGGCATCGAGCAGTGGATTGCCAGCGGTATCACTGACGTTCGGAGTGCCGTTCGGAATGTTGGTTCCGCGCGCACGGATGTAGAACGGCTTTGTGCCCGCGGTAAACGTCGTCGTGAACGTCAGCCGCACGCCGTCGGGGTCGCCGCGGTGCTCGCGATGCATCTGCGTCGCGGGAATCTGCCGGGCGATCGTCGCCGACGGATTGTACACGATCGACGCGCCGGCCGTGCCCGCGGCATTCGCCACCGCGTAATTGGGCGCATCAGGCGCAACGACGCCGGTGATCTGGCCGGTGATCAGGTCGACATGGTCGAGCGACGGCTTGTTGAGCGGCTGCTTGATCCCCACCGGCACCAGCAGCGGATTGTTGAAGGTGTAGGGGCTGTTGTTCTCCCGCGGCACGGTCAGCTGCATCTCGACCGTGATCTTCTCGCCGGGCCGCACGACCAGTGTTTCACCCATGGTCTTCCAGTCGTCGCCGCGCGTCTTGGCGCGGAAGACCATATCCGGACCGATCAGGTCGGCGTTGACCGAGTACGAGTTGCCCGAACGCATGCCGTCGACGACGTGCTGCGACGAGAACCGTCCGGCGTTCGGAACATACAGCTTGGTGTATTCGCCGGGAATGAAGTCGGCCGTCGTGAAGGAGTCGCGCGCACCGCCGGCACCGCGGCTGTGCCAATCCGAGCTCACATACATGAAGAAGTTACGGCCTTCGCCGAGCAACCCGTCCCAGAGGCCGCCGACCTTCGCGGTGTAGATGCCGCTCATGCCGTAGGTGCCGCCGCCGACCGCGCCGGAGGTGTAGGAGCCGGAGCCGCCGTTGGCACCGCCTTCGGCGAAGTGGCCGGGCGATTCGATGCCGAACGCGACCGTCGGGCCCGCATTGTTGAAGTCGCGGAAGTGCTCGATGTTGTAGCCCTTGTTCGCGGTCGTGCTGAACGGGCCCTGGCGTTCGGTGTGGGTCGGGATGACGTAGGATTGCAGCGGATAGTTCGCCTGCAGCCACTTGATGCCCGTGAGCGCCTTCTGGTGGCCCGCCGTGCCGGTGTTGTTGACGTTGTCCTTGCCGGGCCAGAGCTGGTTGCCGCCGGCGTCGATGACGGGGCCGATCGCATCGGTGTCGGCGCGGTCGAAGCGGTATTCGAATTCCGCCATCTTGTCCGCGTTGCCGGGCCCCTTCCTCGGGTGCATCGGGTGCTGCCCGGTGATGACGGCGACGTCGACGTGTTCGTGGCCGGGCGCGATCCACTCGAGACCCTCGATCAGCACCTTGTCGTAGCGCGCCGAGCGATTGACGATGGTCGGATACTCGACCTCGCGGATCGACTGCCAGCGCCACATCTGCGCGCCGGTGCCGGAGCCGTTCGGGGTGCCCTTCAGGCTGCTGATGGTGATCCCGTCGATGGTCTGGCCTAGCGTCTGGCTCCAGGTCGTCGTGGTCTGCCCCGGAATATTGGCGCTGGTGTCGCTGAAGCGGCAGTCGCGATTGCCGGAACCGCCGTGGTTGCCGAGCGTGAACCAGTCGAGGTCGAAATTGTTGCCACCCGCCGACGCGGTACCCCGCCCGACGGCGCGGTCGATGGTGTAGCCGGCGGCAACCGAACCATCCGCGCAGGTATTGTGATTGTGCATGTCACCGGCGACATAGGGATTGCCGCGGCGCTCCCCCCGACCGAACTCCTCGGCCGTCGCGCTCTGAGTCAGCGCTAATGATGCCGATGCGGCGGTCAACAGGATCGTCTTGCCAGATGGAAACATCTATCTCCCCTCATTCAAGTCAGATATCGCGAAACAACAACGGAGCCTCCGGGAATCGAACACCATGTGCCCCAATTGGGGTGAGCGGATTCCCTGCGCGCGGGATCATGACCAGAGTTCCGATACAACTTCGTGAAGGATTTATGTTTGGTGCGCGCAGGTCGGCAATTTCGCCAGGCATCTTGCCTCCAGCGTTTGTCCGTTGCATTTTCCGCGCCGCGTGAAGGTGACAGTTGAAATGCTCTGCCGCATCAAGCGGCGGCGCGTGCTGCGAGATTTGTGACAACCATATGTCAATGCCGGCGACACCAGTTGAAGTGCAGTCCTTTCCGATATCGCACGCGGGAGGCCCGAGCCCGGGCGCCGATGCCCGTGGCGCCACGCAGCCGTCGCGCTCCTTCGTCTCGGCGCTCGTGCGGCTCTCGCGCGAACCCTTGCTGCACTTCACCTTGCTCGGAGCGATCATCTTCGGGATCGACGGCGTGCTGCATCCGCCCGCCAAGGACGAAAAGGTCATCACGGTGACCAAGGCGATGCGTCAGTCCTTCATCGACAATTTCGACGAGGACAAGGAACGCGCCCCGTCCAGCGAGCAGCTCCAGAAGATGATCGACAGCTGGGTCGCGAGCGAGATCCTCTACCGCGAAGGCAAGGCGCTTGGCGTCGACCGCGGCGACGAGACGATCCGCGACCGTATTGCCTTCAAGATGCAGTTGCTGATCTTCGACCAGATCCGCGTCCCGCGTCCCACCGACGAGCAGCTCAAGGCGTGGTTTGCGGAAAATCACGCCCGCTTCGACGAGCCGGAGCGCGTTTCCTTCTACATCACCCCGCCCACGGACCAGGCGACGGCGCAGCGCCAGCTCGACGACATCGTCCAGCAACGCGAATCCGAGGAGCTGCAGCATCTCACGCGCGCCGTCCTCGCCCGGCCGGTCGAAAGTCTTGCCGCAGGCTTCGGCGAAGGCTTCCGCGATCAACTGCTGGCGATGCCGGAAGGGGAATGGAAGCTGCTGCAATCCAAGGACGGCTGGCACGTCGCCCGGCTGGATTCCCGGCGCGAGGGGAATCTAGCCAGCCTCGACAAGGTTCGGGATGAGGCCGCCAGGATCTGGCATACGGACGAGACGCGCAAGCTGGCCTGGGAAGCGGTCAAGCGGCTCAAGGCGTCCTATCAAGTGCGGTACGAGCCGTGAGAACGATCCCATATCTGCGGTTGACGCTGCTGGCTTTGACGCTGGCGCTGGCCGTACTCATCCGGCCGTCGGTGCTCAGCGCGCATGAAGCGGCGATGGGCGTGCTTGAATTCCGCGAGGTCCGGCCCGGCGCCTTCGTCGGTCGCTGGAGCATCGAGCCCTCGATCGGCTCGTCGCGGGTCGACCTGCGGATGCCGCCGCACTGCTTTCTCCGCCTGCCGGAGATGAACTGCGGCACGAAGGGGCTGGTGGGTCCGATCACCATCACCAACCTCGGCTCCAACATGTCGGTCGTCCTAATCAAGGTCGTTCCGATCGAGGGCGATCCGCGCAGCTACACGATCTCGACGGCCAATCCGGTTGTCTCCGTTCTCGGCACCGGCGCGCCGACATTCGAGGTGTGGCTCGAGCTGGCCAAGACTTATGTGAATTACGGCATCGATCACATCCTGCTCGGCGCCGATCATCTGCTGTTCGTGCTGGGCTTGATCTGGATCGTCGGCGGCGGCTGGCGTCTGGTGAAGACGATCACAGCTTTCACGATCGGCCACAGCGCTTCGCTCGCTGCAGCGGCTTTCGGCCTGATCGGCGTGCCGGAACGCCCGCTCAATGCCTGCATCGCGTTGAGCATCGCCTTCGTCGGGGTGGAAATCGTCAAGCAGCAGCGCGACGAGATCGGGCTCACCGCCCGCTATCCTTGGATCGTGGCGTTCAGTTTCGGCCTGGTGCACGGCATCGGCTTTGCGAGCGCGCTGGCAGGGCTTGGGCTCGAACGCCGCCTGCTTCCGGCAGCGTTGCTGTTCTTCAACATCGGCGTGGAGATCGGACAGCTGGCCTTCGTGCTGCTGGTGCTCGCCCTGATCTGGGCGCACCGCCGGCTCGATGCCGTCGTGCCGCGCTGGGGCGAGGCCCTCCCGGCCTACCTGATCGGGTCGGTCTCGATGTTCTGGTTCTTCGGCCGTCTGGTGCGCGTGTTCGCAGTGATCTGAGCGAGAGTCCAAACACAATGTCTTTGCGCCTTCCCCTCACCCTCACCCTCACCCTCACAACCGCGGTCGTTTCGCTCGCGCTGACGCAACCTGCTCTCGCGCATGAGCAGGCCGGCGTGGCAGGCGGCCTCGTCAGCGGCCTGCTCCATCCGGTCACGGGCATCGACCATCTGATCGCGATGGTGGCGGTCGGGATCTGGGGCGCGCAGCTCGGCGCGCCGGCTATCTGGATCCTGCCGATCACCTTTCCGCTGGTCATGGCGATCGGCGGAGTGCTGGGCGTGCTGCATGTTCCGCTTCCGATGCCGGAGGTGATGATTGCCGTCTCCGCCGTGATCCTGGGAGTTGCCGTTGCCGCCCGGCTGCGCCTGCCCTTTGCCGCGGCCGCTGTCGTCGTCGCGGTATTCGCGATCTTTCACGGTCATGCGCACGGCGCCGAGCTTCCGCGCGCGGCGAATGCGCTCGCCTATGGCGTCGGCTTCGTCACCGCCACCGGCCTGTTGCACCTCTGCGGCATCGCGATCGGCACGTTGACGCGCTGGCCCGCCGGCGAGCGCCTCATCCAGGGACTTGGGGCCGGCATTGCGGCAATCGGCTGCTATTTCCTTGCGCAGGGCGTCGGAGCCTTCGCATGAAGCTGAATTCCGCGCGCCTGTTGATCGCCGCAGCGATGCTGCTCGTCGGCGGAAATGCCGCCGAGGCGCATATCGTCGCGGCGCGCCTCGGCGATTTCTACATGGGTGTGGTGCATCCACTCACCGATCTCCAGGATGTCGTGCTCTGGACCGCGACCGGCGTGCTGGCGGGTACGCTCGGAGCCGCCAAGGGGCGCTGGCTCATCGCCGTGTTTCCCCTAGGACTGCTGGCCGGCTTGCTCCTCGGGCACGTCTTCGGCGCGGCGTCCACACAGCTGGCGGACGCGGCAATGATGCTCGCGATCGGCCTGCTGCTCGCAGGCGCAGCGCAGGTGCCCACAGTGCTGCTCTGCGCGATGGCCTTCGCGGTCGCCGTGATCAGGGGTGCCGCGAACGGCGCCGACCTCGCGCCCGAAACCGACCGGGTGCTGTTTGCAGCAGGATTGACGTTCATCGGCTACGCCGCCATCACCCTGACGATGGCGCTGACCGCGGTGTTCAAGCGAACGAACCCGGATAGCGCAACATCCTGGCGCACCATCGCCGTTCGCGCACTCGGCGGCTGGATCGCGGCGATCGGCCTGATGATGGCAAGCCTTGCACTGGCGTCATGAGAAGGCACCAGGAGCGCCCTTGTTGTAGGATCAGTCAGGACCTGGAGTTGGACGGCAGTCCCCCGAACCAGCCGCCGAAATAGCCGGCATAGAGTGCGGGCCGTTCGAGATTCATCGAATGCCCGATGCCGGGCACGATCACGAGACGGCAATCCGGCATCGCCTTGGCCATCGCGCGAAGATCGTCCGGCGCAATCCAGCCGTCCCTTTCACCCCACAGCACCAAATGCGGATGCCGCAGTTCCGGCATGCGGCGCTCGAGCTCGCGGCTTTCCTTCTCGCGCGTGAGGTTGACGGGGGTGCCGATCCAGATTCCCTCCGAGACACCAAACGTCTGGTCGATGATGCGGTCGAACAGCGCCTCGATCTCGCCCAGCCCTTCGCGAAAGCGCGGGATGGCGTTCGGCGCCATGCTTTCCGGCACGAACAGCGAGGACGCCGCCGTTGCCATGATCGTCCGCGTCAGCTCCTTGCTCATCATCATCGAGCGGAACAGGCCGATCTGGTCGGCATTGAAGGCCATGCCGAGCGGAGTCACCGGATCGAGCGCAAACACCCGCCCGAAACGCTGCGGCTGCATCAGCAGCATGCGCGCAGCGATGATGCCGCCGGTCGAATGCGTCGCGAGATGGCAATGGCGGATGCCCAGCGTGTCGAGCGCCGCCAGCATGTCCTCGGCGTGCCGCTGCATGGAATAGTTGGAATAGTCCGCGTTCGGCTTCGGCCGATCGCTGTCACCGCACCCGCGCCAGTCCAGGCCGACGACCCGCAGCCCCGTTGGAAACAGAGGCGCGGCGAGCTCGATCCAGTCCTTGCTGGCGAGATTGCCGTGGATGAAGACGACGGTGACGTCGCCCTCTCCCCATTCTCGCCAGCCAAGCTGGACCTCGCCCGCCCGCACCCGTGGCATCAGCACGTCCTATTTGTTGAGACCCGCCGTCGGTGCCGCACCGGGAGGCGTTGGCGCCACCGGCAGCGCCGATGCCACCGCGCCCCTGATCATGCGATCGGTGCCGAGCGGCGACGACGTATCGACCGTTCCCTTGGTGACGAAATCCACCACGTCGACAGAGAACTCGACAGGGTTATCCGTATGGATGAAATGTCCGGTCTCCGGATAGATCTTGAGGATCGGCCGGTTACCGGCAATGGTCATCCGCGACATGAACGGCGTGATGACGTCGCGCCCGAGGTCGGTGAGCCCGTTGAAGGCGGGCGTCGGGATGAACGGCTCCTTGTCGCCGAATGACAGGAAGATCGGCGCCTTGATCTGGGTGATGCGCTCGTAGAGATTCTTCGGATCATCCTGCTGAAGCTCCGCTCCGATGGTGTAGATGTCGAAGATGAAGACGTTGCACCATTGCTCGAGCTCTTTCGGGTTGCCCTTGGTGAGGCCGACGCGCTGCTCGGTGTGGAAGCGGGCATATTCGCTGTCGCTGAAGAAGTACCCGCTCTTGGCCGCCGACACCGCGCCGGTGTTCGGATCGCGCTTCTTGAAATAGAAGAAGTCGCGGATGTTCTGCTCGTCGCGCGCCTTCTCCGCCGCGAGGATGCCGGTCTGGTCCCAGACCTGCTTCCATTTGTCGAAATCGCGGCCAAGGCCGTCGGCGAAAAGAGGCGCCTTCTTGTCCTTGGCGATGGTGATCTCGCGCGGATATTCCTCGAGGCCGGAGGGTGCTTCCAGGGCGAGGCCCTGCACCGCGTCCGGCCAGGTCAGTGCGTAGCCCACCACGAACTGGCCGCCGAGCGAGTGGCCGAGGTAGTAGGCCTTCTTGACGCCGAGCTGGTTGACGACGAGGTCGTAGATCACCTCGCGCATGTCCTGCATGGTCCGCGCCGGGCTCTTGTCGAGATTGCCGGGCCCGGACATGCCGTAATGCGGCAGGTCCGGCACGATCACGCGCAGGCCGCTGCGCAGCGCATACTGCATGACGTTGCCGTAGTGCCCGCCGAAGGCGCCCTTGCCGTGGATGATGACGAGCACCTTCGGATCCTTGTCGGTGCCGGCATATTCATCCATGTAACCGATTTCCCAGGAATTGCCGCTCTTGTCCTTGGCGTTGCCGAACTTGACCGGATAGGGATAGGTCACATACGCCTTCCAGAACGACTTTTTCGGATCGATGTTCTGGGCGACGTCGGCCACGCGGTAATTCTTGTCGACGAATTTCTGCGCGCGATCGAGGCTCGCGACGTCGTCCATGAAGGCGACGAACTTCGGATCGTTCTTTCGATTGTTGATCAGCGGGAACACGCCGTAATGGGCGACCGGGCTTTCCTCGGCGATCAGATCCGCGCCGGGCACGCGATCGACGGCTTTCTGGGCGAGCTTGAAGTTGAGCCAGAGATCGTTGGTGATGTGCATCACCAGCGTGCGGGCCTGGATGCGGCCGAGATAGGGATTGACGTTGTGCGTCTCGCCCACCCGGTTGCGCCAGACGAGATCGACCGCGTCATAGAGCTTGGCGCGGTTGATGACGTTCAACCCGGCCTTCTCGTTCGGCGGGTCCCAGTAGAAGATTTCGGGCTGGACCGCCGCCCAGTTCTGGGTGGTGCGGAAAGCGAAGTCATAGCCGGTCATGCCGAGGATCGACCAGCCGAAGGCCACGCCCGGCACCGGGTGCTTCTCCTTGGGCAGCTTGTAATAGTCGCCCTTGGTCGCCTGCCAGACCGGATCGCCCTGGATCGCGGCCGTCATCATCTGGAACGTCCAGTTGCCGACGGGATCCTCGCCATCGGACTGCGTGGTGCCGCCGATCGGCATCAACGCGCCGATATATTCGGGATGCATGACACCCCAGACATAGGTCTGGGTGCCGCCCATGGAGACGCCGGTGACCAGCGCGACACGCGCGACCTTCAGCTCGTCGCGCAGCAGGCGATAGTTCGCCTGCACCATGTCGTAGTAGCTGTACTGCGGGAACTTGATGCCGAGACCGTCGGACGGCTTACTTGCACCCCAGGTGCCGAGCGGATCGACCATGATGACGTAATAGCGGTCGGTGTCGATCGGCCGGCCCGGGCCGATGACCGGGACGCCGCCTGACAGGGCGGCGCCTTTGACCCACTGCTCATACATGTCGGTGGAGTCGCCGGAATAATAGGAGTTGATCACGACGGCATTGGTGATCTCGCCGGCGGCATTGCGTCGCGCATTGCCGATCGCGATGTAGCCGGTGCGCAGCTTGCCGCCGCCAAGCGATTCCAACGTCACGCCGCCCTCGCCGCCATTCTCCCATTTCGAGGGATCGGCCAGGTCGTACTTTCCGCCGAGGCGGAAATTCGCGATCTCGTAGGTCTTCTTGAGACCGTCATGCTGCATCTGCGACGAGCGGCGCGTGAACGGCTGCGCCACCGCAAGCGCGGTGCCAACCAGCAACAAGATCAGGCTGACGATGCAACGCTGCAGCGCGTTTCTCCCGGTCATGGCGACCTCCCTCCTGGCGGTGTTTTGCGCGCACGCTAGGTTGGGTGCCCCCGGGAGGTTTGATTTAGCTCAATGGAATCCTCGCGCCGGCGTCGAGGATCGCGGCCATCACCACCTGGCCGGTGCCCGCAATGCCCTTCCTCAGTCTCGGCTCATATCGGATCCGCTATGAGCTCGACGGACCGGCGGATGCGCCGGCCTATGTGCTGGTTAACGGTCTCACGCAATATTCCGAGCTCTGGGGCGCTTATCGCGACGCACTGATCGCGCGGCGGTTTCGCGTCGCGACATTCGATCTGCTCGGCCAGGGCGCCTCCGACAAGCCCGCGCTGTTCATTAACCAGGACGACCACGTCGCCGTGCTGCATCGCCTGATCGGCGAACTCGGCGACGGCCCGGTCTTCCTCGGCGGCATCAGCTTCGGCGGGCTGATCGCGCTGCGCTATGCCATCGAGCACGGCGCACGGCTGTCGGGGCTCGTGCCGATGAGCTGCTTTGCGGAGCTTTCACCGCAACTGCTGCTGATCGGCAATGCCTTGCGCACCGGCCTCATCCTCGGCGGCACCGGCTATCTCCAGGATCTGTTGCTGCCGATGAATCTCTCGGATCAATGGCTGAAGCCGCTGCTGGACAAGCTCGACAGCGTGAAGCGGCAGGGCTGGCTGGTGAACGACGTCTACGCCCTCCAGAACCTGATGGAGTCCTTTCTCGACTTCAAGCCGCTGACGCCGCAGCTCTCCGCCATCACTGTCCCGACCATGATCCTGAACGGCGAGTTCGACTTCCTCACGCCACGCGCGTTGCACGAGACCCTGCGGGTCGAGATTCCCGACAGCGCCCTCGTCATCATCCCGAAGGCCTATCACGCCTTCACGCTCGAAAAGGCGGCCCTCACCGCCGACCTGCTGGCGCGCTTCGCCGATGACGTCATGGCCGGCCGCTGGCGGGGCAACAAGCAGGTCCTGATCGCGCCGGAACAGGCCGGCGGAGACTTTTCGCCGTTTCCGGACGGGTATGACCATCTGCGCGCGATCCCGGTGCAGAGGGCGGCAACATGAGCGCCTTTCTCGGACCGCTGGAAGCCGACGGCCGCGTCCCGCCGCGTCAGCAGTCGCGGGTCTCCGCATTCCTGCTCTCCGCCCATGGTGCGCTGGCGCGGCAATTTGCGCTCGCCCTTCCCGCGAAGTTCGACGCGGCCTGGCAGGCCGAGCTGAACGCCCAGCTCTATCGCGAGAGCGAGATCGTTTCGCTTCTGATGCGTGCGACCGCCTGGGTCCCGGACCTCGCGCTGGGGCCCATGGCCGCGTCGTGGGAGATGGCCTGGCTGCCGGCCCCGATCGAAGGCATCGCCGATCACGCCCGCGCGCAGGCGGTCCAGCTTGCGACCCTCGCGCATGCCGTTCACGCCGGGATCCGGCCCGCGGCCCTGCTGCCGACGGATGCCAAAGCCAGCGATCCCTTCGTGGCGGCGCTGCGCCGCATCGAGTTCGAGAGCGGCCGGTTGCTGCAGGCGCAGATCCTGTTCCTGAAGGGACCGGACCTCGTTCCCCTCCGGGACGCCGTCAGCACAGCGCTCGATCGGCGGCATGCCGAGGTGCGCAGACTCTGGAACGAGACGCTGGAAAGCATCGGCGTCGTCCCGCAGCAATGAGCCTGCGGCCTTGACGCAGATCAAAGCCGCGACACCGCCCGGCTCCAACATCGATCCGCAATTCAACTGTGCCTGCCGACCGGAGGTCCGACCATGAAGGCCGTTTCCGTCGAAGAAGCCGTTGCGATGATCCCGTCCGGCGCGAGCGTCATGGTCGGCGGGTTCATGGGCGTCGGGACACCGGAACGTCTGCTGGATGAGCTCGTCCGGCAGAACAAGACAGGCCTGTCCCTGATCTGCAACGACGCGGCGGTCCCCGGCAAGGGCGTCGGCAAGCTGTTCGATGCGACGGCGGTCTCGAAGCTGACCGCGACGCATATCGGCCTCAATCCGAAGGTCCAGCAGCAGATGCTTGGCAACCAGATCTCGGTCGATCTCGTGCCGCAAGGCACCTTCGTCGAGCGCATCAGGGCGGGCGGATGCGGATTGGGCGGCGTGCTGACGCCGACCGGCGTCGGCACCCTCGTTGCGGAGGGCAAGCGCCAGATCGAGGTCGACGGCAAGCCGTTTCTGCTGGAGACCGCCATCCGCGCGCAGTTCGCGCTGATCCACGCCTTCCTCGCCGACTATCTCGGCAACCTCGCCTACGCGCTGACTGCGCGCAATTTCAATCCGATCATGGCCATGGCGGCCGACACGGTCATCGTCGCAGCCGAGAACATCGTGCCCGTCGGCGTCATCGCACCCGATCACGTCGTCACGCCGGCGCCGCTGGTCGACTACATCATTGCGAACGGGTGACCCCATGGATCCGCAGATCATCATCGCGCGGCGCGTCGCCAAGGAGCTCCGCCAAGGCAATCTCGTCAATCTCGGCATCGGCATCCCGACGCTGGTCGCGAACTACGTTCCGTCCGATCTCAAGGTCTTCTTCCAGTCCGAGAACGGGCTGATCGGCACCGGGCCGATACCGGAGCAGGGAATGGCGCATCCCCTGCTCACCGACGCCGGCGGCCGGCCGATCAGCGCACTTCCGGGCGCCTCGACCTTCGACAGCGCGATGTCGTTCGGCCTGATCCGCGGCGGTCATGTCGACGTCACCGTGCTCGGCGGCCTTCAGGTCGACGCGCACGGCCTGCTCGCCAACTGGATGATCCCTGGCAAGATGGTTCCAGGCATGGGCGGCGCGATGGACCTCGTCAGCGGTGCCAAGCGCGTCATCGTCGCCATGCAGCACGCGGCCAAAGGCAAGTCGAAGATCGTTGCCAAATGCACGCTGCCGCTGACCTCGGCGCGGCCGGTGAACCTCGTCGTCACCGACATGGCCGTGATCGGCTTTCCCGACGGCAAGGCGACGCTGCTGGAAACAGCACCCGGCATCAGCATCGGCGAGATCCTGGCGGTGACGGAGGCCGAGCTCGCCATTCCCGACACTGTCCCGGAAATGAAGATCTGACGGGGTGACCATGCGCGTCTTCAGCGATTTCAACGACATCAAATCCGCCGTCGGCACCGAGATCGGCGTCAGCGAATGGGTCGAGGTGTCGCAGCAGCGCATCAACCAATTCGCGGAGGCGACCTGCGACGAGCAGTGGATCCATGTCGACCAGGAGCGCGCGGCCAAGGAGATGCCCGGCGGCAAGACCATCGCCCACGGCCTGCTGTCGCTGGCGCTCGCGCCCCTCTTCATCCGTTCGGTGATCGGCCTGAAGGGCCTGCGCAACACGCTGAACTACGGCGCCGACCGGATCAGATATCTGGCGCCGGTGCCGGCAGGCTCGAAGCTGCGCGGCCGCGTCACCGTCGCCGAAGCCGAGGACGTGCCGCCGGACGGGCTGCGCGTCAACTATCACCTCGTGATCGAGATCGAAGGCGGCACGAAGCCAGCCTGCGTCGCCGAGCTGATCGCCCTCCACTATCGCTGAATCAAAAAAAAGGTCGAAAACAACCCCATGCACAGTAGCGGGGGCATTGACGGCATTGCGCTTTTTCTTCCGGTTGTTTCTGCCGGCGAAAGCAATTTGACCCGTCGGGCAAAACACTGGCATGATGCCACGATCAGCCCACAGCCTCCTGACTGCCAACCCGGCGTGACAACACGCGGCCGGGGTCAGTCGATGATGTGATATCCCCCGTCGATGTAAAGCACGCCGCCGGTGATCAGCTTGGCGCCGTCGAGCGCCAGGAAGGCGGTGGCGTTGCCGACGTCGTCGATGCTGACGAGGCTGCGTGACGGCGCTTTCGACTGCGCCTTGTCCATGAGCTCGTCGAACTCGGGGATGCCTGAGGCTGCGCGCGTTGCCAGCGGGCCCGGCGAGATCGCGTGAACGCGGATGCCCTTCGGACCGAGCTCGGCGGCGATGTAGCGCACCGAGGCCTCGAGCGCAGCCTTGGCCACGCCCATGACGTTGTAGTTCTCCACCACCATCTGGCTGCCGTAATAGGTCATGGTGAACAGAGTACCGCCGTTCTTCATCAGCGGCTCGGCGAGATGGGCCATGCGCATGAACGACCAGCACGAGACATCCATGGTCTTGAGGAAGCCGTCGCGGCCGACATCGACGACGCGGCCGTGCAACGCCTCCTTGGGCGAGAAGGCGATGGAGTGAAGCAGAAAGTCCAGCTGGCCCCATTCGGCCGCAATGCGCTCGAACACCGCTTCGGTCTGTCCTTCGACCATCACGTCCAGCGGCATGAAGATCGGCGCCTGTAGCGCCTGCGCCAGGGGCTCGACATGCTTCTTGGCGCGATCGTTCAGGTAAGTGACGGCGAGATCGGCGCCGAGCGCACGAAACGCCCGCGCACAGCCCCAGGCGATGGACTGGTCATTAGCGATACCGACGATCAGACCCTTCTTTCCCTTCAGGGCCACCTTGCTGTCCGGGAATACTGGGATCATGACACCCTCTCAGATCGTGTGTTTTGCGACGGGCTGTTGACCAGCATCGCCAGCGTGTGCTGCGCGATCATCAGCTCCTCATCGGTCGGGACGACATAGACGGGGATGCGACTGCCGGAATGCGAAATCAGCCGTGAATGGCGGGCATTTTCGTCGGCGTCGAGAGTTACACCGAGCCAGGCGAGCTGTTCTGCCACACGCGCCCGGATCGATGCCGAGTTCTCGCCGATGCCGGCGGTGAAGACGAAGGCGTCCAGCCCCTGCAAGGCCGCGGCCAACATGCCGGCACTGAGCCCGATCCGGTAGACGAAGTAGTCGATCGCGAGCCTTGCATGGGAATCTGTGCTCGCCTCGAGCTCCCGCATGTCGTTGCTGACGCCGGAGAGGCCCTTCAGTCCGCACTCGCGGTAGAGGAAGTCCTGCACCCTCGGAGCCGACATCCCCTTCTCCGAGATGAGATAAAGCACAACGCCGGGATCGATCTGCCCCGGCCGCGTTCCCATCGGCAGGCCATCGAGCGCCGTGAAGCCCATGGTGCTTTCGACGCTACGCCCGTTCTTCAATGCGCACATCGAGGCACCACTGCCGAGATGGGCGACGATCACGCGTCCGCTGGCGATCTCGGGCGCGACATGGGGCAGCGTTCGGGCGATGTATTCATAGGACAGGCCGTGAAAGCCATAGCGCCGCACGCCTTCGGCATGAAGCTGGTGCGGAATGGCATAGTGGTCGGCGACCGCGTCGTGCGTGCGGTGGAAGGCGGTGTCGAAACAGGCCACCTGGAGCAATGCCGGGAAGCCCGCGAGCAGCGAGCGGATCGGCGCCAGGTTATGCGGCTGGTGCAGCGGCGCCAGGGAGACGAAGCGCTCGAGCCGGCACACGACGCCGTGGTCGATCACGACCGGCCGCGAATAGTCCGGACCGCCATGCACGACGCGGTGGCCGACCGCGATCGGCGTCACCCGAAGCTCGTTCCGCAACCAGTCGCCGGCAACAGCCATTGCCGCCGGGACATCCGGCACAGCCTCGATCGGATAGGCGCGATCGACCAATGGGCCGTTGCTCGTGCCGCCGGCCCGCAGACGCGGCCGGCTGCCGATACCATCGATCTGTCCCTTGATCTGCCGCCGAAGGGCCCCCTCGCCCTCGATCGAATAGACTTGAAACTTGACGCTGGAGGAGCCGGCATTGACGACGAGGATCGTATCCATGACATCACGCAGCCACTGTCGGCGCCTTCTGACGCCTGGCGCGAGCATAGAGCGCGGCAACCGCGCAGGATGCCATGCGCGCGCGTGGAGAATCCGCCCGCGAGGTGAGCACCACCGGCACGCGGGCACCGAGCACGATGCCCGCGCCGTCCGCCTTGGCAAAATAGGCGAGGTTCTTGGCCAGCATGTTCCCGGCCTCGAGGTCCGGAACGACCAGGATCTGAGCGCGGCCGGCGACCTCGGAGGTGATGCCCTTGATCCGCGCGGCTTCCGTGTCGATCGCATTGTCGAACGCCAGCGGGCCATCGAGGATGCCGCCGGTGATCTGGCCGCGATCGGCCATCTTGCAAAGCGCAGCGGCCTCGATCGTCGAGGGGATTTTCGAGGTCACGGTCTCGACTGCCGACAGGATCGCGACCCGCGGGGTCTTGCCGAAGCCGGCCTGGTTGTAGAGGTCGATCGCGTTCTGGATGATGTCGCGCTTGGCGTCGAGATCGGGGAAGATGTTGATCGCGGCATCGGTCACGAAGATGGTCTCGGCGTAGGCCGGCACATCCATGACGAACACGTGGCTGATGCGCCGGTCGGTGCGCAGGCCGTCGGTCTTGGCCGTGACGGCGCGCATCAATTCGTCGGTGTGAAGGCTGCCTTTCATCAGCAAATCGCCTTTGGCGGCGTGGATGAGCGCGACGCCCTTGGCCGCGGCGTCCTCGCTATGCGCGGCATCGACAATCTCGAACCCGGACACGTCGAGATCGAATTTGGCCGCCGTCTCCCTGATCTTCTTCTCGGGCCCGACAAGTATCGGCCGGATGATGCCGGCGCTTGCGCTGTCGACGGCGCCGCGCAACGAAGTCTCGTCGCAGGGGTGGACGACGACAGTCGGCAGTGACGCCCCCGCCTTCGCTGCCGCGATCAGGCGGTCGTACTTGCTGCCGGAATGGCCCCCCGTCGTATTGGCCGACATCATGTCACTCCCACTTCCGTCCATCCGCGTTACGACGCTTTTGCCTCTGCCTTCGGGTCGAAAGGGGTGACGTTCGACGTCAGGTCCCCTTCTCCGTCCAGACCAAAAAGCCCGGCGACCTGTTTCAGACGATGGGCGCGCTCGCCTGTGATGTCCTCGCTCGCCGACAGCACCTCGCACATCGCGGCGAAGGCTGCACGCCGCTGGCTCATGTCGTCGGGCAGCAATTTCGGGATCGCAGCCAGCGCGCCGTCGCGATCGAGCAGCAGCATGAAGAACTGCTCGCGGACCAGCATCTTGAATTCCGCCAGCGTCATCCGGGGGCCGGCATGGTCCCGCCGCACCTGCCGGAGCGCCTCGATGCTGCGCTCGTCCACCATGCCGCGGGCGGAGCCGACATAGAGCAGCGAACGGAGCGCTGCTTCGCGAAGGCCACCCTCGCCGATGCGCGATTTCAGCTCGGAGATTCGCTTCTCGAGCATCGCGCGATGCTCCGCCGACATCTCGCGGCGCTGCGAGGGCACCGAATTCGGATCGATACCGACGGCCGCCTGAAGCAACGGCGAGCCGTAGACATTCAGGAAGACGGTCTCGCTCAACGCCTCCTGCGCGTCGCGCCAGCTGTCGAGCGCATGGACGATCTGCTTCGACATCTGCTCCTGGATCGCCAGGAACGGATTGTCCTTCGAGACCGGCCTGCGGTTGTCCTCGACACGATCGGCGGCCGCCTGGATGGTGGACATCCAGGGATTCTTGCTGCTGAAGGCCTCATATTGCATCCGCAGCGGATGCATGTTGCGCGCCAAGTTCGCCACCTGCGGGGTCACCATCTTCTTGACCCAGGGTTGGACGAACTTCTGATAGGCCGCCAGATTGAGCTCCGAGACGCGCTTGGCGGCGGCAAACCGCCTCTCATCCTCGGGCGAGTTGCCTCCCATCGCGCGGATATCGTCGAGCGTGCGCGCCTCACAGCGCATCACCCACTGCCCGGCCGCGAGATCGGCATTGAGCGTCTCGTTGCCTCTCGCCTCGAACGTCGCCTCATAGAGCCCGGGCGGAAGCACGTCGATCAAATCGATGTTGCTCGAGAACTCGGCATGCTCCTTCTTGGCGACGCCGCCGGACACGAAGATGCCGAGATGGCCGATGCTCTCGTGAACGGTATAGACGATGGTCTGGCCATACGCCCTGATCTCGTCGACGTCGGCGTAGCAGTCCAAAATCCAGTCGAGCGCCTGCTGCGGCGGCGTGACGTTGTCGCCCTTGGAGCAGAACACCACGATCGGCGAACGGATATTGCGCAGATCGACCTTCTGTCCGTCCGACATCTCGATGCGGCCGGCGGCGAGATTGTTGCCGATGAACAGCTCGTCGACGATGAACTGGATCTCTTCGGCATTGAGGTTGACGTGACCGCCCCACCAGCGCTCGAAATCCAGATAGCGCTCCGCCTCCGTGTCGACCTTGGAGTAGACGTTGTACTGCTTGGTCCAGAGCGTGTTTGACGGATTCTGATTTTCGAAGTTCTGCACCAGCCAGGCGCCGTCGAACTTGCCGGCGCCGAGATCGCTCGTCAGCGCCGTCAGCCAGCTTCCGCCCAAAAGGCCGCCGGAATAGCGCATCGGATACTGGCCGTGCACGCCTGCCCAATAAGCCAGCGGCGCGCCGGCGATGATCAAGGGCCCGAACAGTTCCGGCCGCAACGATGCCAGGATCATCACGGCCCAGCCGGCCTGGCAATTGCCGATCACGCAGGGCTTGCCGTCGGCTTCGGGATGACGGCTGATGACGGTTTCGATGAACTTCGCTTCCGCGCGCGCGATGCGCTCGATGGTCTGGCCCGGCACCGGCTCCGGCAGGAAGCCGATGAAATAGCAGGGATGCCCCGCCTTCATCGCCACGCCGATCTCGCTGTCGGCCTTGAAGCCGCCAATGCCCGGCCCATGGCCGGCACGCGGATCGACCACCACGAAGGGCCGCCGACTCATGTCGATCTCGACATCCTTGGGCGGAATGATGCGCACAAGCGCGTAGTTGACCGGCTCCTCCAGCGTGCGGCCGTCGGCGATCAATTCTGCAGCATATTGCAGCACATGCGGCGCGACCTGCGCGACATGCTCGCGATACTGGTCGCCACGCTGACGCATGATGTCCAGAAACAGCACGCTGCGCTGCCCCGCATCGACCATGTATTCGACGGCGGAGGCCACAAGGCCCGACATCGGGCCATCCGGCAGTTTCAGGTCGGGCAGTTTCAGATTGTCCATCGCCATGTTAGCCATCGCCATGTTCGCCCTCGCCGTCGTCCAGTCATTCAAGGAGCGTGCGGATCGCCGACGTTGATTTAGGTCAACGGTCAGTGACGGAGCGCAAGGTTCCCTGCGGAAGCCTGACGACCTGCCTTTCGCGGCAGACTTGATCCGGTTCAGGCGCAAGTTCCGGCAAATCGCTGAACGGAGAAAGGCACGCACTCATGGGGACTCCAGCAAGTTTCACTTGCCGGGAGACGCTACGCGACGGCACCGCGATCGAGATCCGGGCACAGCGGCCGGAGGATGAGGTCGGAATGCTCGCCGCGCTGGACCAGACCAGCATGCAAACACGCCAGCTTCGCTTCTTCGCACCGAAGCGCCACTTCTCGGACCGCGAGCGCGCCTATTTCATGGAGATCGACTTCGTGAATCACGTGGCGCTGGTTGCCTGCGCGAAGGGTGCGGGCCGAGACGTCATCATAGGCGGAGGCCGCTACGTCGTCGCGACGCCCGGCTGCGCAGAGATGGCCTTTGTCGTTGTCGATGCCTGGCAGGGACGTGGCGTCGGCACGCTGCTGGCACAGCATCTCATCGCGCTCGCGCGCGAGGCCGGGCTGACTGAACTGATTGCGGAGGTCATGTCCGACAATACGGCGATGCGTCGCGTCTTCGAGAGGCTCGGCTTCAGCCCTGCGGCGAAGCGGGATCCTCAAACGGTTCATCTGACATTGAAGCTGACCTGACGACCTCCAAGTGGATTTCGACTTTTCCCTTGATCTTGATCAACGGTTCGCCGGCCGGCCCGTGGGTCAGTCGACATCATCATCATCGCCGCAAGGACGGAGGTCGTCATGACACGTGGTATGATCGGTAAGCTGTTTGCTGCGACCATCGTGGTCGGCGCAGGCCTGTCCGTCTCGATCGGCTGGTCATCCGGCGAGACACCATCACTGTCCTTCAGCCAGGCAGATGCACGGGTCGGACGCCCCCTCACCCCCGTGTCGGTCGCCGGCGTGGCACGCCGAACCACCAGGCGGGCGGTCGTCGGGACTGCGGCCGTCGGCGCAGCAGCCGCAGGCGCGGCATGCGTTCGCGTGCTGGTCAACGGGACGTATGTCTGCCGCTGACCATCGTCGAAATGGATGGGAGGAAGTTGAGCTCTGCGGATGATCTCCATCCGCAGAACGGCTGCGCCATCAGCGTTCCGGGATGAGCGGTGGCGAAGCAGGACCTGAGCAAGCTAGTTGATGGTCGGGTTGTCGAAACGCTTTTCCGCCTGTGCGATCACGATCTCGATGTGCGCCGTATGGTGCCTTGCCGCCAGTTTGCGAGCAGTCGCTTGATCGCGGCTCCATCCCGGCTCGCCGCGCGCACGCCGCTCCCGATAATCGATCAACCAGACGGTTTCTCCATAAGTCAGGCCCACGAAGACGTCGCGTCCCTCGGAATCCGGCCCCAGTTCGGTCAAGTAGGTGACGTGGCTGCGCAGCTTCTCCGCCGTCATTGCGCATCTCGCCGCTTGGCCATTTGCTGAGAGCGCGGTCGCAGAGGAATGATCTGCGCCGAGCGCACCGGCTCTGGAAGTTCGGCTGGCGTTGATTGCGGTGCTTTTTTGGCCCTGAACCTCGTCCAACGAAGCCCGGGCGTGTAGCCGTAGAGCACATTGAGCCAAGTGTCCGACAGCGTCGCGCTCGTGAAAGGCAATTCGGGGATGTTCCAGTCAGCGTCTTTCTCGATGCCCGTGTGCATGGGCACTCGAACCGCCGACCCCGCCCAGACCAGGCCGCCGGATGGCAATTCGACATATTCGCAATGGTCCCGTTCCGTCCATTCCTCGACTGAATGGGCGAGACTTCGGGGATGATCGGCGGAGAAAAGGCCGACGATCTGATGACTATCGATTGAGCGGACAAGATAAGCTGGCATGGCAAAATCCAAAAATTGAATATTGCCTATTTTTCCCGATCCTGCCAAGCCCCCTCATGCCATCGCGCGTGCACCCAGTGATAAGTGCCCGATGATCTCGTCGGATATTGCTGTGCGGAATCTCGAAAGAAGGCCCTACTCATCTACGTTCAGATGAACGCTTTTTCCTTTTTTTCCCGCAATCTTAACCGAACGGTCGATGCTCTGCAGGGCTGGTTCATACGCCCAGCGTGATTCACCAGATGGGCGGCTTTGGTTTGATCTAGATCAATGAAACCGCAGACTCGAACAACCGGATCCTGCATTTCCCTCCCGGCGCTGTTGGAACATCGCACCCGGACCAGACGAATGGCGGCCATTTCCCGGCTATCCGTCGTCGGGATGCAGCGCAGCCTTCATGCTGCGCAGCCTGGCTATTCTCCAAATGATCTGCTCGACCAGGCCGTCATCGAAATCAGACAGCTGAACGACGAGCTCCTTGAATCTTTGAATCTTCCTGTCGAGGATCGAGCAACGATCACACATCGTTTGCAATTGCCTTGGCGAAAGGGCTGCTGACACCGGCAAAACAAATCAACAAAATATCGAGATGAAATTAATGGTCGTAACGCTATCCGTAAAGGACGCGCTCTGTGGAATCACCGATGCACATCCCGCGACATGGCGGTATCGAGCAGCGAAGCCGCCGATGCAACGCGATACAGCGTCGCGGAAACCATCTCGCCGACATGCCGTGTGCGCTCCGGCGAACAGCAAAGATCGAGCAGCTTTTGCCGTCAGATCATGGTGCCATCGCAATAAGGTCGACTGAGCTGTGTCTAGGCCAACGTGACGACAGCCCGCTCCCGGCAAGTCGCGATTGCGCTTGAGGGGATCTCCGGCAACACCTGCGCCGGCAGCCCCTATCGTCGAAGTGTGGATGCGGGCGATCTTTTCTGCTTCGCATAAAGCTCTATAATGAACGTTTTAATCGACGCATTTAATCGATAGGTATTGCATTGCCATCATCCATAGAATTGATCGTTGCCTCTCATGTGGCACTCAAGGACCGGCGCGGACTCGAAGAGCTGCGCGAGCATCGGCGCCTGCTGCTCGAGCAACTCCGGACCGTGTCGGGCATCGACCCGAGCCGGACCATCGAGCGGATGGAAGAAGACATCCGGGCGATCGACGACGGGCTCGAGCAACTCAAGCCTCCGCCGGGAACTTTGCCCGAGAATGAATGGCGCTAAGCGCGGATCCGCGCTTTCAAGAGCAGGTTCGTCTGCCGCTCCATTTGAAGCGCCAGCTCCTTGCGTTCAAATCGAAGGGCGGCCTGTTGGTCGAGCGTGATGTGCCCCTCCCGCTCGAGAATGTTGATGAGAAAAACCTGGTCCTCAATATGCCGTTGGCGCTTCTGGATAGCTTCCATGAGGCCTTCCAGCTCGCTTCGAAGATCTGGAGTCACAATTCAAGCCTTTCAATCTCATTCTGAAATGCCTTCACTATGTGTCTGACACCTTAAGCAAAGTTTGCATCCAGAGGCCTGCTGCAAGCGTTCGTCCTTAACTTGAAATGCACGTGCCGTTACTTCCCGAGGGGCTCCCGAGGTATCATGAGGATGGACCCGAGGCATCGCCCTGCCGCCACGTGAGCGGGCCGGGGCAAGCGCTGATGACCGGCGATTGAAGGCAAGCCGATCGCAGGTCAAACCTGCCGGCCGCTTAGGCGCCCCTGGATCCGAATCGGCGAAGGCCGGATGGTGCTGGCCGCCCCGGGCGGTCTCCAACTCCGGAGCGGGGGAAGCATTCAACCGGCGGCGCAAAACTCTCCGGCCGGCCTGGCACACCCTGCCATATCCGGAACCGCCCCATCGAACGACAGCCGCATCGCAGCACGGCAGCAGCGCAATTGATTAGTAGAATCAGGTTGCTAGGCAGCAGATTACACGCTGAATTTGTGCAACGCAGCAAGCCCTGTTTCACCCATGAAGAGGTAATTAGTTAGTCTGCCCGAGCTGTTCCCGTATCACTCGCGCAAGAGACGTCGGATCGATTGCTGCAAGCTGTGACTGAAATGTCATAGGTAGTGCCGTAGCATTTTGCTAATTCTTCCCAGGCAATAATATTTGTTAAAAGACGTTTATGGTGGGGACCATGAAGCCGGCGCATTTAGCCTTCGCAACGATCATCCTGGCCGTCGCCCCCGCGAAAGCCGAGCAATTTTCAATCAACGATGCCTTGAAACAGGCGATGCAGACCAACCCGGGGGTGGGTGAGGCCTCGGCCAACCGCCGCGCAACCGAGAGCGAGCTCCGCCAGACCCAGAGTACGCTATTACCGCAGGTCCGCATCGACGCCAGCTATGGACCGGAAAAGTTCGACCAGTCGCCCGGCTTCATCGCCCCGAGCATTGCGGTTCCAACGACCGGATCAGGACCGTGGCGGAACGGAAGCCAGGAATCCGTCGTCGTCCGTCAGCTTCTTTTTGATGGTTTCACCTCGATCCACGAAGTGTGGCGTCAAAATGCGCGCGTGAACGCCGCCGCGGCACGCGTCAAGGAACGCACCGAGCTGATCGCCCTCGACGCCGCCGAAGCTTACATCGATGTCGTGCGTTATATGCGCCTGGTGACCTGGGCCCAGCAGAACGTCGCCAATCACGAGAAGATCTTCTCGAACGTGAACTCCCGCTTTTCGGGCGGCCGGGCCGGCGAAGGCGACCTTGAGCAGTCGAGGGAGCGCGTCGAAAGCGCTCGTGCAGCCCTCGCCGAATTCCGCCGCAGTCTCGAGGACGCACGGGCGAAGTACCGCAAGGTCGTCGGAATAGAGCCTTACAATGTGCGTTTCCCGGGCCCGTTGAGGGGGCTGCCGGCCAGCCGGGATGAGGCGCTCGCGGTCACGCTGCGGTTCAACTCCACGATCTCGGCGGCCCAGTCCGACGTCGACGCCGCCAAGCACGCTTTCAAGTCCACGGACGGACTGTTCGCCCCGAAATTCTATCTCGAGGGTCGGGCGACGCATTACGACAATGCGTTCCCCTATGTTGCGGCCGCCGGCTCGCCCGCCGTCACCCATGAGGACTACAGCGGCAAGGTGGTGATGTCCTGGGACATCTTCCGCGGCGGCCAGGACGCCTGGAACCGCTCGGAAAAGGCCGAACGGTTCACGGAGGCGACCGCACGGCACGCCCGCCTGCAGCGGGATGCCTATGAGTCGATCGACAAGGCCTGGAACGCTCGCACGGTCACGCAGACCCGCATTGCGGCGCTGACCAGCGAGCTGGAGGCGGCCCGGAAGACCATCGCCGCCTTCCAGAAGGAATATGAGCTCGGCCAGCGCTCGCTCATCGACCTCCTGAACGCCCAGAACCAGTTCTTCAATGCGCAGGTTTCGCTGACCTCGGCGCGCGCGGTCGTGGTGTTCGCCGACTATCAATTGCTCGCGGCGACAGGAACCCTGATCGAGTACCTGAAGGCTCCTCCCCCTGTCGACGCAGCTCCGACCGATCTCAACCTGTTCGGCCTGCCGGATTACAAGGCGCCCACGTTCCGCTGGACCCTGCCGCAGAGCGGTTCGGAGCCGCTGCGGACTGCCGTGCCGGCACCGACGGCAGCGCCCGTCCGGCTGTCCTATGCGGCGACCGAGCCTGCCACGTCCGCTTTCGGCGATCGCTGGTCCGGTGAGCCGGCGTCAGCCAAGGTTGCCGGCGTGTCGGCCTGGTTTGCGCAGCAGCGGCAAGGCTCCGGCGGGCCGGTCGTGCTCGACAGCGCGGCCGACCAGCGCAGCTCATATGCCGCGGCCGAGAAGCCCCACTGGCTGCTGACCGCATTCTCGCCGATTACAAAATAGCAACGTCGGCCGAATAACCATTGAAAAAGCCCGCACATTTGTGCGGGCTTTTTTGTTTCGGCCTACCCCCGATAACGCACGGATAGAATTTCGGGCGCGCGATTGTTAATCGTTAATCGCGACCGCTCAAATAAGTAAATGAATTAACTCGCAATTTGTCGTAGTCTCGCGACGACTTTGCCAAGTTCGCGTCATCGCTTTTCATTTAAGGCATATCAGCTTGTTGTTTCGTCAAACAAAGACGGCTTCGGCCGAAGGTGCGCGCCCAGACAACATCGGCGAAGAGTCCGCGGCCTCGGCCCGGACCGAGCAAGGCGCAGCGAAACACGGCGATCCCCTGCTGGACTCGCTCATCTTTCTGGCCGGACATCACGGCAGAGCCGTGACACGCGAGGGCTTGCTCGGCGGCCTGCCGATCCTCGACGGGCGCCTGACGGTTTCGCTCTACGAGCGCGCGGCGCGCCGTGCCGGCCTCGAGACCGAGGCCACCAAACGCAAGCTGCTGGACATCCCGTCTCTCGTTCTTCCGGTCGTTCTGATCATGAAGAACGGAACGACGCTGGTTCTGCTGAGCATCGACGAGAGCAAGCGTACCGCAAGGGTGATCGACCCGAGCAACCGGCCTTATGTGCCGCAGATGCTGACGCTCGACACCATCGCTGCGGGATATACGGGTTACGCGTTTCTGGTCCGGGCCGCCGCCGAGTCGGACCCGCGAGCCGTCGCGGCCGGCAGCCTTCCCCGACAGCACTGGTTCTGGTCCGTCGTAAAGGCGCATTGGCGCAACTACGGACATATCGCGCTCGCTGCGCTGCTCATCAACATTCTGGCCCTGGCCATGCCGCTCTTCACGATGAGCGTCTATGACCGGGTCATCCCGAACGGAGCGATCCCCTCGCTCGTTGCTCTCTCGATCGGTATGGGCCTTGCGATCGTCTTTGACCTGATCCTGCGGATGGTCCGGAGCAAGATGATCGACGTGACGGGCAAGACGATCGATGTCGTCCTTGCCGCCAACATTTTCGAACACGTCATGGCCGTGAAGATGTCGCAGCGGCCGACATCCGTCGGCATCATTGCCAACCAGCTTCGCGATTTCGATTCCGTTCGCGAGTTCTTCACCTCGGGCAGCGTCGTCTCGGCAACCGATCTGCTGTTCGCCATCCTGTTTGTTGCCGTTCTCTTCGTGGTCGCCGGGCCGCTTGCCTGGGTGCCGCTCCTGATGCTGCCGGTCATGATCGGAATTGGCCTCGTGCTGCAACGCCCGCTCAATCGGGCGATGAAGCGCTTGCAGGCCGAGTCGGCGGCCCGCCACGGCGTGCTGGTGGAATCGCTCGCGGGCCTCGAAACCGTGCGCGCCTCGGGCGGTGAAGCGAGGATGCAGACGGCCTGGGAGCGTTCGGTCGCGGCGACAGCCCGGTCCGGCGAGGCCGTGCACTTCTGGTCATCCCTGGCGCTGACTGCAGCCAACTCGGCGCAGACGCTGACCAGCCTGCTCATGATCGTGATCGGCGTCTTTCTGATCCAGAACGGCACTCTGACGGTCGGCGCCCTCGTCGCGGCGAACATGCTCGCCGGCCGGGTTCTGGCGCCGATTGCAGGCATCGCCTCCGTGATCACCCGCGGCACTCAGACTTTCTCGGCGCTCAAATCCATCGATCGGATCATGACTCTGGAGCGGGAGCGTTCACCGGAACGGACCTATCTCGCCAGAAAGATCGATCAAGGCACTGTCAGCTTCGAGAACGTCTCGTTCACCTACCCCAATGCGCCTGGAAAGGCGCTGGACAAGGTCACCTTCAAGATTCAGAGCGGCGAGCGCGTTGGAATCATCGGCCGGGTCGGTTCGGGAAAGACGACCGTCGGCCGCCTGCTGCTCTCGTTCTACGAGGCACAGGATGGCCGCATCCTGGTCGATGGCGTCGACTCGCGCCAGTATGATCCCGCCGACCTGCGCGCCGGCATCGGCTTTGCCATGCAGGACACCGATCTGTTCTTCGGCAAGCTGCGCGACAACATCACGTTGGGCTATCCGGCCGCGACCGACGAGGAAGTGCTTGCGGCCTCGCGCCTCGCCGGCGTCGAAAGCTTCATCGCAGGCCACCCCATGGGCTACGACATGCCCATCGCGGAGGGCGGACGCAGCCTCTCGGGCGGTCAGAAGCAGGCCATCGGCCTCGCGCGCGTATTGATCCGCAAGCCCAAGATCCTGTTTCTGGACGAGCCAACCGCGCATTTCGACGTCCGCAGCGAAAGCGAGTTCCTTGAACGGCTGAAGAAGCTCGACGATGCGCAGATGACCATCATCATCTCCACGCACCGTCTCTCACTGCTGACCATGGTCGACCGGCTGCTGCTGTTCGACAACGGCCGGCTGGTTGCCGACGGGCCACGCGACCACGTCTTGAGCCTGTTGCAAGGCAAGACTCCGTCGGCCGAGCCGGTCGTCAATCCCAGAGTGGTTCAACAAGTCCAGCCGGCGCAGAAGTCCAATGTCAGCTGATTTCGCTTACGCCAACGACATTCGCGCGGCCGTTCGATTGAGAACGCCGCGGACCTCCCGCATGCTGCTGTGGGCGTTCTTCGCCCTCCTCTCCACATTCCTGATCTGGGCTCATTTCGCCGTGCTCGAAGAGGTCAAGCGCGGCAACGGCAAGGTCGTGCCGTCGCGGCAGATCCAGGTCGTGCAATCCCTGGAAGGCGGGATCGTCGGCGACATCCTGGTCCAGGAAGGCGCGGTGGTTCAGCAGGGACAGTCCCTGATGCGGATCGACGACACCAAGTTCGCCTCCGAGTTTGGCGAGATACGGGAGCGCCGTGCCTCGATGGCGGCCCGCCTCGCGCGGCTCGACGCCGAAGCGAAGGGCCGTAGCGAGATCGTCTTTCCTGACAAGATCGAAGAGGTCAACCCCGCGGCCGTCGCAACGGAACGGAGCGTCTTCAAGACGCGCGCCCTCAAGGTGGCGCAGGATGTCGACGTCCTCAATCAGCAGATCGCAAGGCTGACCCAAACATCGGGCCTGCTCGATCGCGAGCTCGCATTGACGCGCAAGCTGTACGAGCAGAAGGTCGTTCCCGAGATCGAAATGCTCCGGCTGGAGCGTCAATCCGCGGAAGCCAAAGGGCAGATCGCCGAAGCCAAGGCGAAGATTGCGACCACGATCTCGACCTTCCGCGCGCAGGCCGACGAAGATCTCGCCAAGTCGAGGGCCGATCTCGCCGTGCTCGACGAGAACATCAAGTCCGCCCAGGACAGGGTGCGCAGGACGGATCTGCGTTCGCCGGTTCGCGGCATCGTCAACAAGCTGAACGTCACGACGATCGGCGCCGTCGTTCAGCCTGGTGCGAACCTCATGGACATCGTTCCGCTCGACGATACCCTGCTGGTCGAAGGCAAGATCAGGCCGCAGGACATCGCCTTCATCCGCCCGGGCCAGGATGCCGTGGTCAAGATCTCCGCCTACGACTCCTCCGTTTATGGCCATCTCGCCGGCAAGGTCGAGCGGATCAGCGCCGACACGATCCTCGACGACAAGGGAGAAGCGGCGCAGCGGCCGGAGACCTATTATCGCGTGATGGTTCGAACCGACAGGAACCATCTCGGTACGGAGGAAACTCCGCTTCCGATCATTCCGGGCATGATCACGACGGTCGAGATATTGACCGGCAAGAAGAGCGTTCTGGATTACATCATGAAGCCGGCTCGCACCTTGCGCGACGAGGCCCTGCGCGAGCACTAGATCCGATCGCCTTGCTTAATGCGTCCTTAACGCGCGATCGCAAGCTTTAGCATTGCCGGAGGGACGCGGTTCATCCCACCGGCTCATTCCTGGTCGTCCCGTCCCCGGTTTTAACCCGACTTAAGCGCACCCACGCGCACGCTGGCTCCCGATAAACAGGTCGGGATGATGACCAGGCGCGTAAAGACGCCGGCGACGTCCCGAAATATGGGGACGGTCAATGAAGTCGCGTTGTGGACGGCGACGGCAGGGCATTCTGGCGTTTGCGGCGGCCATGCTGGTTTCGCTCAGCGGTGCTGCAACCTCGGTCGCGTTTGCGGCCGATCTCGGGCCGGCTGATCCGACTGAAATCGCGCCATCCGGAGCAGATACCATTCAGGCTCCCGCGACGTTCTTCACGATCAACGCGGTGCTGGCGAAGCTCGATCGCGAGCGTGGCCGCGGGCCCAATGCCATGCGTCTGGCAGCGCTGACGCCTCCCTCCGCCACGGCGACGGATGCCCAACCAGAGGCCGCCTCTCCGGCCGGCGCGCCGTCGCTCGGCAATGAACCCTTCGGCCTCTTCACGTTCCGGGCACCTGACAACGCCATCTGGCGCAAATGGCGCACGGTCGAGGCAGAGATCGCGAGCGAGCAGGCCCTGCTCGAGCGCTGCCGCTCCGATGTCGCGAGCTGCCCGCCGAACGCTGCGCAGTTCCTCAGGCTCATCAGTGCGGTCAAGGCGAAGTCCGGTCGCGCTCAGCTCGAGGAGGTCAATCTCGGTGTCAACACCGCGATCCGTTATGTCAGCGATCTCGTCCAGCATCGCGAGCTGGACCGCTGGAGTTCGCCATTGGCGAGCTTTGCGACGGGCAAAGGCGATTGCGAAGATTACGCGATCGCCAAATACGCCGCACTGCGCGAAGCGGGTTTCCCGGACGCCGACATGCGTCTGCTCCTCGTCCGCGACCGTACGGTCCGGCAGGACCACGCGGTGCTTGCCGCCCGGCTCGATGGCCGCTGGATGATCCTGGACAACCGTTGGGCGGGCCTGCGGGAGGACAACGGCGAATTGAACTTCGCGCCGCTATTCGCGATCAATCACGACGGCGTGCACCTGTTCGCGAAGCCGTATGCGAAGGCTGCGCCGCTCACAGCCGAAGCGGCGCCGGCGGCAGCCGGCTCGGAATGGGTGGGCTCGGAGCCGGCGGATGCCGGTGGCGGGTCACTGAGCACGCTGCCACTGCTTCTTTGAGGCAAAAAGAAACCGCCGGCGAGGAGCTCGCCGGCGGTTTTGTCGTGCACCACAGCCCGCTTACGCCACGTGGACGGCGTTGGCTGCGGGGATGCCCGTGCTGATGTGGGCAAGATCGACCGCGTGAGCTGCAGTATTGTCGGCCGAATAGTACAGCTCATTGTTGCTGGTGTTGAAGAAGAAGTTCGAGCCCACGAAGGCACTGTCGTGGGTCTGATCGTTTGCGCCTGTCGTTCCCGAGTTGAACGTGACCGTCTGGGCCGTATTGATGGTCAGGTTCAGATTTGCAACGTCGACGACGATCGAATCGCCCAAACCGAGGTCTGAGATCGTTACATTGGCACCGCCATTGCCATGTAGCACGAACGTGTCGTTGCCCGCGCCGCCCGACAGGACGTCAGTTCCGGCCAGGCCCGCGACGAGAGTGTCATTGCCGACGCCGCCATTCAGGACATCCGTGCCAGCCCCGCTACCTGCTCCCGCATAGAGGACGCTGCCGGACGGGTGAGCCGTCAGAGTATCCGCAAAGGACGATCCGAAGACGTTTTCGATACCCTTGATGGTGTCACCTGCCGCGCCACCACCCACGACGGCGGCCACCGTATCGGTTTCTGCCGTCAGGTTGACCGTCACCCCGGACGTCGCGTTGCTGTAGTCAACGGTATCTCCCGGTCCCGTTCCGCCGGTGATCGTATCATTCGCAGCGCTCGCGGCGATCACCTCGGGCGCGGTCGTACCTGTCAGGCTGGCGTTGGTGCCGACCAGAGACACGGTCAGATTGTCCGTGCTGGCGTACGTATCGCCGTCACCATCGGTGATGGCGAGCGCGAAGTTCAGGGTGGTACTGGCAATCGTCGTATTCTGTCCATACGAAAGTGTCGTCAGCACGACCTTGTCGTCTTCGTCCGGGACAGCAGAGCCGCTGGCGATATTCTTGACGTCGACTTCGCTGAAAGATGAGAAGAGTGCTCCGGATACCGTTCCGGTAGCGCCCCAGTGCGCTTGATCGACAACAATCGCCGTGCCGTCTGCCTGCACCAAGTCCCAAGTAACGGAATTGGTATGCGTCGCATCCCAAACGGTGACGAGGAAGTGTTCGTTGGTCGAGTTATTTCCCTTGCCGATGCCAACGGTTATGCCGGTCTGCAGATCACCGAACTTGAACATGACGGTTTCGCCGCCATCCAAGTTGCCGTTGTCAATGCCCAAGCCCGGGTTGTTCTTGTGCAAGACGTGAGAGTTTGGACTCGTGTTGCTGCTGTTCCATCCGTCAATGAGGACGGTGCCGGCAGGCACCGTGGCGGGATCGTTGCCGTTGAGGAACGTTCCGGTGCCGTTGACGATCGTCAGATAGTCGCCGTTTCCGCCGTTTGGCAACTGCGAAACGAAACTGAACGTGGTCGTTTGCTGAAGAGTGTTTGTGTCAACGTGGAAATTGTAGGTTCCATCGATGCCTACGGTCAGTTCAAAGAACTGCTTCGTATGGGCAAGGTCGGTGAATGCAAACATCTCCCCGCTCTTCGTGGCGGGATTGTAGTCCGTGTACTCATAGAAGGAGTATAGCGTCGTTGCGCCGCTCTTCACGTCAACCTTGAAGAGCTCGTGGCCTGACACCGCCGTATTCGTATCGGTGATGACATAGGTGAGACCAGTCGGGTTCGCTCCCATTGAGATCGAAATCGGAGCGATTGCGTTCGGGCCATCGGCACCAAACAGCGGCTGCCACGTACCGTTGACCTGCGTATTGTTGTTGAAAGGTGCAATCGCATCTTGAATTGCACTGATCGACGGCGTGTCGTCATTGACGTTCACCGTCAGCGAACCCGCCGCCTGGTCGCCGTCGCCGTCCGTCACCGTGAAGCCGATCGCGACGGCGAGGTTCTCCTCCGTCGTGCTGCTGGTCGGATGCACCAGCGGCTCCGACTCGGTAAACGTGTACGAGCCGTCAGGTGCGACGTCGAGCTTGAACACCACATTGTTCGAGATCGCGCCCGTCGCGGTCAGGATCGTGTGGCCCGCGACCACCGTCGTCGCGTAGTTCAGCGTCTCCTGGGCCCCGAGCCCGTTGGCGTCCTTGTAGATCGCCTTCAGCCCGACCGGGTTGGTGAAGCTGATCGACTGCACACCGTCCGCACCCGCCGCGAACAGCGCACCCGCCGCGCCCGTCGCAACCATTGCGTCCGCAACGTCGCTCGTGCCGCCCGGATTACCCACAAACAGCGTCTGCGCGTCGTCGTCCAGGACCGGCGTCGCGGTCACTGTGTTCGCTTTCGGGCCGTCGTCGTCGAAGGTGATCTTGCCCGACACGTCGACCGGCGTGCTCGCCTTGTCGCCGTCGCCGTCGGT
>NZ_LBIY01000002.1:556370-625992 GCF_028128625.1 Bradyrhizobium sp. CCBAU 45389
GATCGTCGCCCTTGGCGATCGCGCCGGTGTTGATGGTCGCCGCCGTGCTCGTCGGCGGGGAACCTGCGTCCGTGTTGCCCTCGTCCAGCGCAGCCGTCGTACCCGACAGCACCGCCGTCAGCTTCGGACCGTCGTCGTCGAAGGTGATCTTGCCCGACACGTCGACCGGCGTGCTCGCCTGGTCGCCGTCGCCGTCGGTGATCGTCACCGTCAGCGCCAGCGAGTTGGCGTTCAGCGACACCCCGTCATCCGGCGTGTTGCTGGCGCTGTCCTGGTGCAGCGACAAATACTGCTCGACCGTCACCGCGCCCGTCGTGCCGTTGATCGAGATCGCAAATGCGGCCTGGTTGGCGAAGCTGCCGGCCTGCACCACGCCCACGATCACGCTGCCGTCGCCGTTCACGTCGACAAGGCTGATCGCCGAGCCGTCGGTCACGAACAGACCCGACACCGCATTGGTCACCGTCAGCTTGTACGCCGTCGCATCCGAGGCCGCCGGGCCGTCCGCCCCGAACTGCGGCGTCGCCGTCACCAGCGACACGTCAACCGCATGCGCGATATAGCCCGTGCCCGTCACATCCGGATCGTCGCCCTTGGCGATCGCCCCGGTGTTGATGGTCGCCGCCGTGCTCGTCGGCGGCGAGCCCGCATCCGTGTTGCCCTCGTCCAGCAAGACCTGGGCTTCGCGGTCCAGGGTCGCCGTGACCTTCGGGCCGTCATCGTCGAAGGTGATCCTGCCCGACACGTCGACCGGCGCGCTCGCCTGGTCACCGTCGCCATCGGTGATCGTCACCGTCACCGCCAGCGAGTTCGCGTTCAGCGACACCCCGTCATCCGGTGTATTGCTCGCGCTGTCCTGATGCAGTGACAGATACTGCTCGACCGTCACCGCGCCCGTCGTGCCGTTGATCGAGATCGCAAACGCGGCCTGGTTGGCGAAGCTGCCGGCCTGCACCACACCGACGATCACGCTGCCGTCGCCGTTCACGTCGACGAGGCTGATCGCCGAGCCGTCGGTCACGAACAGACCCGACACCGCATTCGTCACCGTCAGCTTGTAGGCCGTCGACCCCGAGGTCGCCGGACCGTCCGCGCCGAACTGCGGCGTCGCCGTCACCAGCGACACGTCAACCGCATGCGCGATATAGCCCGTGCCCGTCACATCCGGATCGTCGCCCTTGGCGATCGCGCCGGTGTCGATGGTCGCCGCCGTGCTCGTCGGCGGCACACCCGCGTCCGTGTTGCCCTCGTCCAGAAAGACCTGGGCTTCGCTGTCCAGGGTCGCTGTGACCTTCGGGCCGTCGTCGTCGAAGGTGATCTTGCCCGATACGTCGACCGGCGTGCTCGCCTGGTCGCCGTCGCCGTCGGTGATCGTCACCGTCACCGCCAGCGAGTTCGCGT
Organism: Bradyrhizobium sp. CCBAU 45389; assembly: GCF_028128625.1. Lineage (NCBI taxonomy): Bacteria > Pseudomonadati > Pseudomonadota > Alphaproteobacteria > Hyphomicrobiales > Nitrobacteraceae > Bradyrhizobium > Bradyrhizobium sp. CCBAU 45389. Next base: position 557,772 of record NZ_LBIY01000002.1, read on the forward strand.
TCAGAGAAACTCCGTCATCCGGCGTGTCTGTCGCGCTGTCCTGGTGCAGCGACAGATATTGCTCGACCGTCACCGCGCCCGTCGTGCCGTCGATCGAGATCGCAAACGCGGCCTGGTTGGCAAAGCTGCCCGCCTGCACCACGCCCACGATCACGCTGCCGTCGCCGTTCACGTCGACGAGGCTGATCGCCGAGCCGTCGGTCACCGACAGACCCGACACCGCATTCGTCACCGTCAGCTTGTAGGCCGTCGACCCCGAGGTCGCCGGACCGTCCGCGCCGAACTCCGGCGTCGCCGTCACCAGCGACACGTCAACCGCGGGCGCGATATAGCCCGTGCCCGTCACATCCGGATCGTCGCCCTTGGCGATCGCCCCGGTGTCGATGGTCGCCGCCGTGCTTGTCGGCGGCGAGCCTGCATCCGTGTTGCCCTCGTCCAGCAAGACCCGGGCTTCGTCAGCCAGGGTCGCCGTGACCTTCGGGCCGTCATCGTCGAAGGTGATCTTGCCGGACACGTCGACCGGCGCGCTTGCCTGGTCGCCGTCGCCGTCCGTGATCGTCACCGTCACGGCCAGCGAGTTGGCGTTCAGCGACACCCCGTCGTCCGGTGTGTCGCTCGCGCTGTCCTGGTGCAGCGACAGATACTGCTCGACCGTCACCGCGCCCGTCGTGCCGTTGATCGAGATCGCAAATGCGGCCTGGTTGGCAAAGCCGCCGGCCTGCACCACGCCCACGATCACGCTGCCGTCGCCGTTCACGTCGACAAGGCTGATCGCCGAGCCGTCGGTCACGAACAGACCCGACACCGCATTGGTCACCGTCAGCTTGTAGGCCGTCGCATCCGAGGCCGCCGGGCCGTCCGCCCCGAACTCCGGCGTCGCTGTCACCAGCGACACGTCAACCGCATGCGCGATATAGCCCGCTCCCGTCACATCCGGATCGTCGCCCTTGGCGATCGCCCCGGTGTCGATGGTCGCCGCCGTGCTCGTCGGCGGCGAGCCCGCATCCGTGTTGCCTTCGTCCAGCACCACCTGCGCTTCGCTGGCAAGGGCCGCCTTCACCGACGGGCCGTCGTCCAGGAACGTCACCTGCGGACCGAGGTCGATGCTCGAGGCCGCCGAGTCACCATCGTTGTCGATGATCGTTGCCGTCAGCGTCACCACGCCGCTGGCCAGGCTGATGCCTTCGTTGCCATCCGGATTGGTGCCGTCGGCTTCCTTCACCGCGCGATTGTCCGTGAACGTCACATTGCCGTCGCTGTCGACCGACAGCGTGAACACCAGCAGGTCGCTCGACGCGGTGTGGCCTTCCACCGTCGTGCCGTTCATCACCAGCACGACATCTTCGCTGGTCTGCGCATCCACCAGGCCTGTCGACTTGGAGGTATCGATCGACAGCGCATAGCTGATCGGATGCTGCGGATCCGCCACACCGTCCGCGCCGGTCACCGCCGCGAAAATGGCGCCGAACGAGGCGGTCGCCGTGTTGTTGCCATTGTGGATCGAGCCGTCGATGCCGTTGGTCGCAGCCGTCAGGTTGCTCTCGTCGACGATCAAGTACGGAAGCGGTCGCTCTTCACCCTCCAGGACGATCTGAATCGACGGACCGTCGTCCAGGAACGTCACCTGCGGGCCGAGGTCGATGCTCGCGCTCGCCGTATCACCGTCGTTGTCGGTGATCGTCCCCGTCAGCGTCACCGCGCCGCTGGCGAGGCTGATGCCTTCGTTGCCGTCCGGACTGGTGCCGTCGGCCTCCTTCACCGCGCGATAATCCGTGAACGTCACCGTGCCAATGCTGTCGACCGACAGCGTGAACACCAGCAGGTCGCTCGCCGCGGTGTGGCCTTCCACCGTCGTGCCGTTCATCACCAGCACGACAGCTTCGCTGGTCTGCGCGTCCACCAGGCCGCTCGACTTGGAAGGATCGATCGACAGCGCATAGCTGATCGGATGCTCGGAATCCGCCACCCCGTCCGCGCCGGTCACCGACTGAAACAGGTTACCGAAGAACGCGCTCGCCGTGTTGTTGCCATTGTGGATCGAGCCGTCGATGTCGTTGGTCGCAGCCGTCAGGTTGCTTTCGTCGACGACCAAGTTCGGAACCGTCTGCTCCTCACCCCCCAGAACGACCTGAATCGACGGACCATCGTCCTGCAACGTCAGATGCGGGCCAACGTCGATGCTCGCGCTCGCGCTCTGACTGCTGTTGTCCGTCACGGTGACCGTGAGCGAGACGAGACCGGCAGGCACATGGATGCCCTCGCTGATGTCGCCGTCCTCGCCCGTGCCTTCATGCACCGCGCGCAGATCCGTCAGCGTCAGCTTGCCGGTGGCATCGACGGACACCGTGAAATCCTGCGGGCCATTGGCCGCTGCAGCCGCGTCCTTGCCTTCGCGGCCGACCACGACGCCGTTCTCCAGGAACAGAAACACGTGATTTCCGGTCTGCGAATCGATCAATCCGGTGTCCACGCCCGGCGCACTGATCGACAGCGCGAAGGTCAGGGACTGCTGGCCGCCCGGCACATTGAGCGTGACGGGCAAAACGCCAAACGCCACCGTGCTCGCCAGAAAGGGCGTGGAGCCGTCGATGCCGTTCGTCGCCGATGTCAGGAAGCTCTCGTCCACGACCAGCTCGGGCAGCGTGCCCAGCGAAATCGTCGGAGCCAGCGGGGTCGGCGTCTGCGGGATGAAACCGGTTGGCGGCTGATCTGGAGTCCTCGGCAGATCCTCCTGGGGGGCCAGGATGTTGGTGGGCACCGGCGGCAGCGGATCGACAATGGGAGCGCTGAAGTTCGCGCCGCTCGCCTGCGCATTATTTTGACCAAGCGAGCCGCCGGCTGCGGGGAGAACGGACGAATCATTGATGATCGGGAAGGCGCTGGCGAACTCCGCGACGGTCAGGTCGCGACCCGGCGCAACCTGGATGGTGAGATTGCCGAGTTGATCGTGGCGGGAGTCGAAGAACGGCTCGACCGTCACCGTGGAGTGATTGTCGAAAAGAATGATCAGCTTCTCGCCGATATGAACGAGCGTAATCTTCTCGTTCGCAATAGCCGAAAAATCGACTTGAACCTTCTGGTCGTATCCGAGGTTCAAAACGACCGCCTGATCGGCGAACGGCTTGGTCAGCTTGAAGATACGTGGCGGCGAGGAGTTGTTCGAATTTCCAGCAGTAACCTGGGCAACCCGAAATTGCTCATTCATGAAATCTCTCCGCCAAAAGGACGTGAAGTGAAAAATTGCAGGCAAATTTACGTCGAAGTGTATCTTTAAGCTATTGTTAACCCCGACGAGCGTCAAGAAAACTATTTGGTTAATCAATACTTTCGATCAGGATGTGGTAAAGGGAGCGCGCGGCCGCGATATGTCGCGAAACGGGCCAGATGAACGCCGTTTTGGCGCATGTCGCTCCAGGCCCTGAGGCGCGGCAGCTGGAGCAAAGGATGAGGAAATTACTGGTAACAGCCGTGCTGGTCGGATCTTTTGGATTGCATGCCGCCGCCGCTCAGAACCAGCCGGCGCCGGACGCCCAGATGGTCGAACGCACGGTCAAGGCCCAGCCGAACAAGGACACGCAAATCGGGCTTTACGTTAACGTCAGACCCGATTGCACCTCCGGCCCGCTGCCAACCATCCGATTGGCGACCTCGCCGACCTCGGGAAAGGTCGTCGTAAAGTCCGGTAAGGTGAAGGCGACCAACTACAAGGCCTGCCTTGCGCTGGAAGTGCCGGCTTACGTGGCCTTCTACAAATCGCCTCCGGACTTTGTCGGCGACGATACCTTGACCATCGAGGTCAAGTATCCCGGCGGACGGACCGAGATTCAAAAGATTACGGTCAACGTCGCCGGCCCCGGCGGCCAGAAGATCTAGGGCTAAATATCATTGCGGGGTCGGCACTGACATTACGCGTCCGTCGTCGACCGGGCTTGAATTCAATCCACCCGCGTGACCTCGCATTGGCTGCGCGAATTCGGCCCGACCACGCCGATATTGACGTTCTTGAACTGGTAGCTCGCACGCGCGGGAACGGGCTGGTTGGCCCACACCAGAACTTTCGTGGCGCGCTCCCGATCGTCGTCCATCCAGCAAGTCAGCTCGATGCTGTCGATCTTTTTGTCGGTGCCGTTGGACAGCACAAAGCTGGCGATTCCGTAATTGTCGGCCCGCCGCGTCGCCTGGAATGAGTCGATCTTGACTAGCTCGCCGAGGCTGGAGTCCGCAGCGGCCGGCCGAGTGTCTTGCGCCGCCGCTGCATCAATCAGGGCGCACAGCGCCACACAGCAGAAGATTCCGGTCAACGGCCTCATGACACGCCTCATCCCCGAACGCGGCGATATTTCCGCGTCTGCTGGTTTGGCGCAAGGGCCAGCCGCCATTGCGACGCGGAAACTGCGCAGCCGCCGTGCGGCGGCGCAGCGTCAATGCGACAGCGTCTTCGCGCCGGAATTCTGCTCCGGGCCCGCACCGCAATCGCCGATCCGATGCGCCACGACCAGCTCGACTCTCGGCATCTGTCCCTCACTGAGCTCGTTCTGCTCGGTGTAGGATTCCTCGCTATGAACCGTGATCACCGTGCTGACGGGGCCCATGAAATCGCAACGGTTTGCGAAAGTGTACTGATTGTTCTTCTTTTCGGGTCTCGCAGAGACGCAGCTGCCGACCGAGGGAGACGAGAACGTCGCCTTCATCGCAACGGTCGGATCGACACAGGCCGTCAGCTCCCGCTCGAGCAAACGGTGCTTCGGCTTGCGATGAGCGACCATATCGAGCGTACGAACGAAGTGCCAAAGACCTTTGCGGAAGGTCGGCCCCTGGAATTCATCCGCCTTGGCTACAGTGCTGATTGAGGTGATCAGAAGCGCCAGAGCGCCACAACGAACGAAAGAGGTCGCAAGGATTGAACGCCGGCCTGTGGTCATTGTCTCCATACCCGCTCGCTTGCTCCCCAAGGAATAGCCGCACACTCGAAAAGCACAGCCTCAGGTTCAGGCACCGCCGTAAAGCAAACATTAACATGGCAAGAGGCCCGTTAAATTACGGAAAACCCGCCTGCCCGACCTGCTGTTTCGAATCGCGCGTGACCACGCCTGCTCCCCACGCGACTTCTTGTCACGGCGTCGGACGGTCGGTCAACCACGCACCATTACGGAAGATCAATGCCGAGGCTAAACGGGCAGTTCACGCGTCATTAATTCCGGCGACCGCGGCATTTCGGTAACAGTGAGCCGGCGGGGTCAGGGGGAAGTCGATCGCTGAACGGACCGGCCGCGACCGCGTCGGTATTTCAATGGACTCGGACAGGACCTAAACGAGCCCGGCGTGATCGCAAGGCCAGCCGCAACTCGCGGGGCTAAATCGGATTTATCCGGGGCTCACAAGAATCTCCCGCATCAGAGCACGTTTTCGCGCGAACAACGGCGGTAGCGGCAATGGACTTCTGAAAAGCTGAAATGGCCGATCCCCAGCGCCCCGCGCGAAGCGTTGGGGATGACGCGCCGCGAGTGGTTCGTGCACACCGAAAGGAGGCCGCGCTGATTGACCTTTGATGCCATTTTTGCTCTTTTAGTCGAATATTTCTCGCTATTGGGGGCTGCGATGCAGAGCAGATTCAACGGATTTCTTTGGGCAGCGGCCTTCTTGAGTCTGGCGATCGGTACGAGCCAAGCCAGCGCGGCCGATCTGGGCCTGATGGCCTCACCCGCGGCGGTCGGAAATTGCAGCGAACTGGTGTTTGTCTGCGAGAACGGCAAGCAATATCCGCTTTGCCCGATCGCGGTCTCGGTCGTCGGCGAGGTTGTTACGGCATCCCTGCACACCGGACGAGGCGGTGCGCATGTCCGGCTGGTTCCCATGGGCGTCGGGTATCGCTACGCCGGACGGGGCATCTGGCTCGACGGCTTCCGCGAGAATGCCCTGCTGAACTTCGGCAAACATAGCCAAGTCGCCTGCACCCTCGCCCGCTAGAGCCTTTCCCGTTCCGATGGAATCGGAACGGGGCTCTAGATTCTTTGTTTTGACGCGTTTTCTTGGCGCGAACCGGTACCCACTTCGCCGGAAAACGCTCTAGGGCGAGGAGCGCCTGAGGCGGGCTGATCAGCCCTTGGTGCGCAGCACGGCTCCCTGCGACCTCGGGTGCATATAGGCCTTGGGCTGAACGTAGACCGGGCAGTAATTATTCCATTGATACTGCTGCCAGTTCCACTTCCAGCAGCCGGCGTCGATCTGCGGCGCGGGGCCGAAATCCAGACGATACGGCTCGTCGCCGAAGGGATAGGGACCGCTGTGAGCGGCGCTTGAAACGAACATAACTGTCAGGGAAATGGCGGTCGCGGCCAGCAATTTCGGCATGTTGCCCTCGATCTTCACGCGCTAATGCGCAACAGTGCCAAAGCGGGAGTTTCCAATCAAGGCCCTGGCGTGCGAATAGTTGATCGCCGTCCGGTTGTTCGCTCGTTTCGCCTGTTTTGGCCTGATCATCGTGGTCGCCGTGCAAGCCAGTCTCGCCATCCTTGCTGCACTTGCGAGTCGTCCGAACGGACGGATTGCGTTTGCCGAGCTCGAGCGGCAACTGCAGGCGCATGACGAGAATGGTGAAGTCGAAGACCGGATCGAGGAACAGGTCTCCGCCGGAATCGAGCTGATTGAGGCCGGCCTGGCCGTCGTGGATGGCGACAGCCTGGAGATCACCGAGGCGGGCCGCTCGGTCGTCGGGGCCCTCCCAAATCAGTCGAACTCTCTCGGAAACATCGATCATCTGGTTGGCGCCGAAGTGCGCTCGAGAATGTTCAATCTTGATCTCCGCGGGGATACCGAACCCCACTCTGCCCAAGGCTCGAACGCTCCCAGGACAGGCGGCACCGACGGCGCACCGAGGCATGTGGCCAAGCCAGGCCCCGCCGAGCTGGATGTGAACGCTGCTGTTGCCGAACCGGCAATTCCGCCAGCTGTAGCGGCTCCGCCATCGACAACGGCCCGCCCCCTCACCTCACGCGAACCAGATCCTGCGCCGGACAATGGCAACTGGCGAGCTCGCGCGCTGCAGGCAATTGCCCGGCCGCTGCATCGCCTGGCCGCGCTATGGCGGCGGCACCTCGAGGAGGATCTGCCGAAAGCGCGGACCGTCAGCCGTAAAACCAACGTCAATGGAATTTTAGTTGCGCTCATCAGCCTGCTGGTCGTCATCATCTGCGCCGGCGCCGTGATTGCCCTGCGACAGATCAGGTCGCTGCAGACGGAAATCTCCTTCCTGCAGCGAGAACTGTCGCCGCTGAAGGAGCGGCTTCTGCGGTTTGAGACAGAGAAAGCACGGCAGGCCGAGGAAAAGGCGCGGGAAGAACGCAGCAAACGGACAACAGACAATCCGCAGCAAGCGCCTCCTCTCGCTTTGTCGCGGGAGGAGATTCAACTCATTCGCGACTATATCAAACCCGCCCCTAGCGTCGGCTCCTCCACAGCGCCGGCGGTTGGCGATCCGCTTCCTGGAACGACGATCCCCTTCCCTTCACCGGTCACGGAAAAAGTGCCGAAGTTGCTCGGCGCGAGATTCGCGATCCGCAACGGAGCCATCATCATCGTCAGAAGGGACAGCCGTCAGATCGACGCCGTACTCGGGCCGAACTGACCGCTCCGGTCCATCAGAGCGCGAGCGCGTAAGGAAATTGTCGCGTCAGATCGAGATCGAGGTAACCGCTGCCGTCGATCCATTGATGCGGGCAATAAGCAAGCGTGGATGGATCGACAAGCAGACCGTCTCGAAGAATTGCCTCGCGGGTGCCTATTCTCCCCGTCGGTATCTCGCCTTCTTGTGGGTCGAAGCGCAACGCATCAAAAACAGCGGTATCGTTTGTCACCCGAAGCCCCTGCTGAAATGAACATCTCGAAAGTAACAAAGACTATCGATCCGATTAACCGAGGCAAGCCTTATCGTTTTTGCAGCTGCTAACTCACCGCCGTCCAGACGCCGAACCGCAAGCGCAAACCGCGTGGTTCATGAACAGCAGCTGACCTCCCCCTTATCCGCTACCGCTATCACGCGAGAGCGGATAGGCTCACGCGCGTCTACTCCTGTTTCTGACACCCAATGTGAGAGGAGAAACGCGATGCGAGGTACTTCATACATCCTGGCGGCTGCCGCGCTTCTAGGAATCGGCACCCTCGTGACATCAGGACCGGCCGTTGCTGGCGGAACGCGGATGGGAACGGGCGGCCTTCCCACCGTCGAAAATACGTGGGGGTTTGGATACGGCCAGGGCCCGTCCTTCTATGGGCAGTATGCGCCCCTTGCGGAAGACAGCTACGCCTTCGGTTACGAGTATCCTGTTTTTGTAGGCCACGATGTGCGAGCGATCGCCGTCGACCTCTCCAATTCGCGCTTTCGACACCGGCCGGTCGCCGGACCTGGAGTTATCTACTACCGCGGCCAATATCCCCGGCCGTATCGCATGAACCAATACTGGTGAGCTGATCGATCGCGCTCTCCTGCGCGGCCGCCAGCGCCGCGCAGGCAACGGAGGCGCGTCATCCCTCTCCCGCTTGCGCGTCATGGCCGGGATCATCCCGGTCGCTCTTCGATCCATGCCCGCGCCTGCTCACCCATCCCTTGATCGCGTCGTAAGCTTCGAGCAAGGGCGGCGTTAACGAGAAGAATGCGCCGAGCGCAATTGCGATGACGACATGCCGTAGCAAAACGCTCTCGTCCCGCGCTTCAGTCGTGCCCGAGCTCATCCCGGCTGCGACAGCCGTGGCGTCGCCCGCCCTGCCGGCAACGTTCGCCATCCGCGGCTTACGCGGCGGGATCATCACGACGACGAAGAGCACGTTAATCAGCAACCAAATGCCGAGAATGATTAAGAGCGTCCTCATTCGTAAAATCCAAAAAATCGATACGACTATTCTCTCGCTACCCGAAGGCTAAATGTGCCTATGGATCAGTCACAGTTGTCCAGGCCACCCCCTGATGCAAGCCTAAATCTTGGTCGTTAAAGATTAAATCTTCCAATAAAAACGTGATCGGCGCGGACGCCCGGGCTTCCCTGGCACCGGTATGGCTTCCCTTGCTCGGCCCCAATGGCGGTCTTGAGGAGCACGACGCGGCATGCAGCGCATCGCCGGCCGTGATCGCGATCCTCAGTCCAGGAATTCAACACCGATACGATTTCCGCTGGACCAGACGACACGGCAATCCCGGATGATGCGATCCTTCTCCAGCATCAGCTTGATGCGGGGTCTGACGTAGACCTTGTCCGCCAACTCGATGGCGGCGCCATGATCGGAAAGGCTGACCACGCGGCATCGCATGCTGGATCCATCGCCGGCGATGTATGCGACCTCGTCGACTGTCGCGCGCTGCTGCCTGCGACGCTCCTCCACGACGACTCACCCCTTGCTCAAGTTCTTGCCGCGCAGGAAGTGAACCCCGATATGGTCACCGTTGATCCAGGCCAATTCGCAGCGGCGGAAAGCGGCACCCGTCGTCGAAAGGAGCAGGAAAAACTCCTTCAGCGCAAGCCCTTCGATCGATCCTTCAATCCTGAGCTTTGCTCCGGCCTCGGCCACGTCGGTCATCTGACACTGACGGCTCCACGTCCCGTCGATCGCCACGATGTGCACGTCGACGCCGCGCGAGAACTCGATACGTGCAGTCCCACGTTTTTCGGGTTGCGGTGAACCAGCCATACCTGGTCGAAGCCTGGGTTAATATCTTCAATCATGCCGCCGCTCGCTGACTGCTCGCCAGGACAGACTTGGCCTGCCGGCACGCGAGAAGCTCTTTCAAAAATGGAGCGGCTTCGGCCGCAGTCGAAGCGACTCAGCACTGCAATTGCGCGTCTCCCGATAGTGCGAGAGAAAAATTCAGGAAAGGCTAATGCGCCTGTCGGATTTCGGCAAACGGCGACCGGAGTTTGCGAAACGGCCCGCTCGGCGCCATTGCACGCTCGGGGCACTTCCTACTTTTTCGGCATTTACGAGCATAAATTTGTGCACCGAATCTTCGCAAACCCGGCTTAAAGTCCTTAAATCCGGGATTTTGCATGACCCTCCCGGGGCTGGCGCAGCGCCGCTCGCGATTATTTAAGCGAGCGGCGTTGTTGTTTCGGTATTCCTGCGGATTTCGGCTCGGGTTCCATGGTGCTACGGTTCCATCGCGAGCGACGGGCCCCCTAGCCAGCCCCGGGTGCAACGGCGCCGCAAACGGCCTTGGCCCGCCTCCACTGCGCTATTTTGCCGGAGGCGGGCTTCCTTTCTGCCCGCCCAAACTGAAAGGGGCCGCTCATAGAGCGGCCCCTTGCCGGTTGAAATGGGTGTCCGTGATGAAATGCCAGCCCCGGCATCAGCACCCTAGCGGTACTGAAGTGCCATGTGGATTCCGTTCGACTACGGTGAGCCATACTGCCGTAATTTCGGGTCGGTTCCGGGCGCCGGGACGGCCGGGCTCGCCAGAGAAACCGGCGGTCAGCGCGCAGGCGCGGGCGTGGACGCGGCCGCCGGCGCAGTCGGCCGCGCAGTCGGCGGCGGCTTCGGTTTTGCGGCCGCCGGCTGAGCTGCGGCCTGCGGCGACGAGGCGGCTGCCGCGGGACCCGGCGCAGCGGGAGCCGCGATCCGCGGCGGAGGCGTCACTCTCTTCGCCGCCGCAGCCTGCTCAAGACGGGTCAGCTGATCCCTGACCGCCTTGATCTGCTCGACGGCACTCGCATTGTCGCGCTCCGCCAGCTCCTGGCCGGCCTTCACTTGATCGGAAAGCCGGGCAACGGCGCGGCTCACCTGGTCCTGGCTGGCCTTGAGCTGTTCGCCAAGACTTGCGTTATCGCGGATCGATTGATCGCGATTAAGCTTGAGCTGCTCGATCTCCTTTTTCAGGCTTGCGATATCGCGCGACATCGATTGGAGCAGCGGGGTCAACTCCGGCGGCAGAGACGCCGGCCCGGCGACGGCTGCGGGCGAGGTTTGCGAGGTCGCCTTGGCGGCATCGCCGGGCGAGCCCAGCCAGCCCACAGCGGCGACACCTGCTCCTGCGGCCAGCACGACGCCTGCAAGCGCAAACAAGCCCCACCGTCGCGCTGAAATCCGGTTGCTTGACGCGGCGGAGCGTTGGGCGTTTAGCGTCTGCGGGTCAGGCCGGAGGCTTGCGGCTTCCAGCTTCGATGGCGGCTGCTCGGAGGCTCTGCTGGCGCGTTCGTTCTCATGGGGCCGGACGATGTGCGCTTCGGGCGGCGGACTTCGCGAAACGCCGGCTTCGCGAGAACTCAGCTTTCCGAAGCTCCCCTTCGGAGCCTCATCGACATGCGCTGGACCGCCAAAAGCGCTTGCTGCGCGTTCGCCGGCCGCATTCCTGTCATGCGGCTCAACGTCAAAATATGTAACGGGTGATGGCGGCTCGTTGAGTATGCCGGCAATGGTATCGCTCAACGCCTGCAATTTATCTGTACTCATCTGCTACCTTCGGTAAATCCGAATAAAGTGCGGTCGGTCTCAACGCGACGGGGCGGGAACGTTATTTCTGCGTTAATGTTTGTCAAGATCGGGCGCTGCATACGAGCGCCCTCGATCCTCGGCCATCTTCCGGGACACGGTCGCAATTCACGACCCGCAGCTTCAATCAATGCACATCGCGAGACCGCAAAATGCCGTCACGCCAAAGGGTTTTACGACGAATTAGTTGCGCGCCTGGACGATACGAGCTCCCCGCAGCCGATGAACCAGAGCTCCGATTTCCTGATGGACGGCACGGAAATAGAGCAGATGCGTAATCGCAAAGGACAACATGCAGGTGCCGAGAATGGTCGCCATCACGAACAGGCCACCCGACGGGACGGCGATCGTTCCAAGCGACGCCTGCCTGACAGTGGGCATGCCGACTTGCCAGGATGCAACCAGAAAAACCGCGTAGGCAGCGCTCAGATGCGTTGCGATCGTGAAGAGCGGCCGCGACCTGGCAATGAGCCCGAGGCAGGCAAGCACGAAGATCGGAAGCGCAAGTCCGAAGAGCTGAAATCCCTCAATGCTGACGAAGTAACTCAGATACGCGTCGCTGCGCTGAAAAATGCCGAACAGCTTGAGATTGATGAACCAGAGAACCTGGGAGCTCGGGGCGTATTCGAGAGCGCGCGCAGCCAACTCGGCGCAGAGCGTGGTGGTGAAAAGCGCCAGCGGTCCCAAAAACTGCAATTTAAAGAGCCGGTTCATAGGACAAGCCATACGTCAAAAACGTTGAGCTAGTCTTAAGGTTCCCGGGTGGTCGCGCCGGCTCCGGCGGCTGAAACCGCTTTAATTATAGGCTTTCTTGAAAAGGTATTTCGACAATCCGAATTTATTGGTATTCAAATGCTCCAGACCTGCGCCGACGTCAGGTATCCACGTCGGCCCCGTTCCGCGGATTGCGGCGGGCCTCGTCTGCGCCTCGCAATAATACTCGCACTATGAGCCAGAGCAGAGTGACGAGCAACAAACCGTCGAACGCGGGCTGTTCAATCGATTTTCCGTCTTGAATGGTCAGCCGTAAAATCTGGAACAAGCCGTAGAACCCTGACATGAACGTCAGGCCATAGATTGCAGCGCGCTCGCCGCCTGTTGCCAGACGCGTCAGATCCGGCAGCAACAGGGCCATTCCTACACCGAGAATTGGCAGGTCGTAGTCGTAGGCGTATGGGCTGATCAACAGCGTGGCGACGGCCGAAATGCCCAGGGACCAGCGCGCCGGAAAGTCGCGATAGATCGCAAAGGCGACAACCGACAGGGCGACTACGGCAACGGCCGCTTGGCCCAGAAAAGCCCATGAAGCAGAAAAGCCGACTGTTCGCATGATCGCATAGAGGGAGATCGAGCGAAAAACATCGAAGCGTCCGCTTCCCAGAAACACGGCGGACTCGTGTGCACTCGTGAGAAACGCACTCCAGATTGAGACCCCGAACAGCAAGGTGCACAGGATCGAGCTCAAAAGGATGACCGTCATTGCAGTCATGACGGCGATCCAGCGACGCGCGAGCAACGCATAAATCCCGATAGCAACCGCAAGATGAGGCTTGATCACCATCATGCCAAGGCTCAATCCGGCGGCGATCTGCTTCCGCTCCATGGCGAGGCACGTAACGCCGATGAGGCTGCCGGTCAGAAAGCCATTTTGACCGCCGAAAAGCGTGAGGAGCAGGACCGGCGCAAGCAGAATCACCACCAGAGCGAAACAGCTTCTCGAGATGGCCCTCAATGTCAGGAGATAGCAGCCGAGCGTGCCCGCGACGAACAGAAAATATGAAGCGCCGACCGGAAGCAGCGCCAAGGGAGCGACCAGCAGAGTGAACTGGGGAGGATAGGTCCAGTACCCGAAAATGTTGATGTCGCGGCCTATGGTATCGATCTGCAGTTTTGCGAACTGATCGAAATAGTAGACTTGCGCGACGTCGCCGAGCCAGACTCTTTGCGCAACGATGTAGAAGGCGTCAAAATCGAGAAGGTGCCTGAATTGCCCTGCCTGCCAATCGGAGAGCGAGGCAGTCATCAGGACAAGAACGATCGCCAGCCCGTAAAGGATGAAGCGCGCGCCCATCGCCCATTTGCTGCTGGAATTTGGGCCGGGTCCACCAACTTGACTGACTCGGCCCTCTCTCATCGGTCGAAGAGCCCCCAAATTGAGGTCCAGAGGCGCCGTCGATGATGCGGCCCTCTGGTGGTTCGTTCTGAAATAATTTCGACGGTAATCCTATTTCGTCGCGGAGGGTGAAAGCAATCGATCTTGATGCAATGTTAGCGAGGCAGTTAACGCCCCTGACAAGGACACCTTTGTTCGGTGACAGTCGTTCCCGGTTCAGCGAGTTTTGCAAGGGCCTTATTGTGGGAAATGAGATAAAGGCGAAGCGAGAAACGAAGTGGACCACGGCCTTCGACCTGCGGACGGCCTATTTTGTCCTGCTCGTGGTCATGACGCTGCCGGTGCTTTTCCTGATCCCGCGCACGGTGGATCTCGTGAACCACTGGGCTCGGCTGACCATTCTCACCATGCCGGCGTCCGATCCGCTCAACGCTTTTTACGTCGTCCAATGGGGTGCCTTTCCCAACCTCGGCATCGATCTCATCTACGTTGCGTTGGCGCCGCTGTTAAGTCCCGAGTCGGTCGCACGGCTCGCCTTCATCCTGGCGTTCTGGCTGCCGGCGGTCGGCGCCTGGGCCTTGCATCGCGCATGGGCGCAGGAGCCATCGCCGACAATCCTCATCGCGCCAGTTCTCAGCTACAATCTCGTAACGACGGTGGGGCTCATCAATTTTGGATTGGGCATCGGTGTCGCGCTGATCGCACTTGCCTGGTGGATCGCCCAGACGCACCGGCAAATCGCGCGCGATCTTCTGGTGATGAATGCCGTGGCCGTCACGTTATTCTTCTGTCACATCCTGGCGCTCGCCGCTTTCTGCGTCATTTTCGGACTGCTGGAAGCCACGCCACGTCCAGGCGAGCCGCTCAAGCCGGCATTCCTGCGCGCGCTGCGATCTCCGCTTTATGTCGCGGCTGGTTTGGCCCTCGTCTGGTCGATGCCGCAACTGCCGCAAGGCTATGTCATCGCGAGCGACAAGTCCTGGATCGTCATTGCGCCCTTCTTTGGTGGCCTCCCGCTCGACCATAAATGGGGCCTTGGGTTGCTTGTCCTGCTGCTTGCAGTCATGCGCTTCATCGCCATTGCGACGCCGGCAAAGCTCACCGTGTTCGGCTTCTTTGTCGTCGCTGTTTGCGCGCCTTCCTCCTTGAGCACGGCAAACCTGGTGGATGCACGCCTCGTGGTGCTTTGGGTATATCTGGCGCTGGCCGCGACCGTCGCGCGTGTGCCGACGCCGGGGCGTCTGGCCGGCGCGGTTTCGATTGCCGTCTTCGCCTTCGCTTTGGTGCGGCTTGCATTGCTGATCCCAACGTGGAGCGCCTATAACGCGGATATCGTGGAGTTGCGGACAGCGTTCTCCGCCATTCCAACCGGCTCGAGCGTGCTCGCCGTGGCGCCACCGGATTGTCGCGATCCGAATATCTACTTCGAGCACAACCTTTCGACTTTCGCCGCCATCGACCGACGCGCACAGGTGAACATGCTGTTCGCCGGACAGGGCCTGCAGCCAGTGCGCGCGAAAGACCCGGCGATCGCGGCCGCACCGCAGGTCATCGTGAACTCCGACTGGCTTTCAGCCTCGGGACAGTCGAAACTGATGGCGGATGCGCCCGTGCCGTGGATCGATATCATGTCGCGTTGGCGCGACCATTTCGACGTCGTCGTCGACATCCACGGCTCTTGCGAGAGTACGATTGCAGCAACGGGCCTCGAGCGCGTCGCACGTTCGAACATCGCGGATATCTATATCGCTGAACGACCGCGTTGATGCGCGTCCGCGCGCCGTCGATGCGATCGGGCGCAACTCACCAAGCCGCCGGGGAAACCGATGCTTCCATCGGCCCAGGACGATTCGTTCACGGCTGATTGTTCGGCGGCCTCTCGATGAACTGCCGACTGCCGTTGAGAAGCTCGAGGTTGTTCGCGATGACCGGATTGCCCGGATCCAGCGAGTATGCCTTCTCGAACTTCCGTCGTGCCGCATGCAGGTTGCCACGCAGCATGTACGAATAGCCCTGGTCATTCAGAACCTGCACGGTTTCGCCGCCGAGTCGGATCGCTTGCGCATAAGCCTGATCGGCAAGATCAAAGCGGCGGATCCGATCATAGCTTGCTGCAAGCCCGATCCAGGCCGTTACGTCCTTCGGCGCCTTTTCGACGGCGTCCCTGAAATAGCGATTGGCTATGCCGAAACTGCCGCGGTTGAAGTGCTCGAGGCCCATCCGCACCGGCTCGTCGGAGGGATAGTATTTGACGTCCGTCGGCTCCTGGACGGGGTCTGGACCGGCCGGAGCAACGGGCGCAACCACGGCAGCGTCGCGGACGGTCGCTTCCTGCACCGTTTCGCAAGCCGCCAAAGCTGTCGCCAGCAAGGCGCAGGCCAGCCATACAAGAAGGCGCCCCATAACCATTATCCCCGTCGCACCACCGGCAATAAATCAATCATCAAAATCATCGGCCGCCCGGGCCTATGATGGCCGGGCCGCCGCCGAAGCTGACGACACCCCCTGCGTCCACGGCTGCTGCCGTTGCGCCCGCAACACCCATTGGAGGATGCCCCTCGTCCGGCTTGTTTCCTCCGAACGCGGGCAGCGGATCGCGGGGTTGGGTGCCGCTGCGATAGCGCTTGATGGCGCCGCTGGTTTTCTGCGCATCAACGACGATTCTGCGATCGCCGACACCTCGCGGCCAGGGATGAATCGTATGGGTGACGGCGTTGACCTGTTTGGCGTCGCCGGCGCTCAGCGTGATGGTGTCAGACCGCTGAAAGTAGCGGTCCATCTCGTCGTTGCCGGCCAGGCCGTTGCAAGCCCCGAGCGTGAAGACCGCGAGTAACGTCGTGCATGTCATATCGGTCGCCCCTTAATTGAGTGTCTTGACGACGGGCTGGTCGGTTACAACCGGTGGCGGTGCGGGCAGACGCGCCTCGGGCGCGATGATGTGACCATACGGTCCCTTCAGCTCACCGCCGGAGCTGACGTAGTCGTTGTAGCGCTTCTTCACTTCCATCTGGCCGTTGAGGAAGAAGTCGACGTCATTGGCCGGCATGCGCGAATCCAGCGGCGAGGCCAGTTGCTGGCCAGGCGCCGCCGGCGCGACCAGGCGCGGCGTCACGATGATGACGAGATCGGTCTCCTGCTGCTGGTAGGACGAGGAGCGAAACAGTGCTCCAAGCACCGGCACCGACCCGATCCAGGGCAACTGCGAGATATCCTGCCGGCTGCGGGTTTGCAGCAGGCCCGCGATGGCAAAGCTCTGGCCATCACGCAATTCGACCGTGGTCCGTGCGTTGCGGCTGCTCAGGGCAGGAATCGTCGTGCCGGCGATCGTCACCGAGTTGGTGAAATCGAGTTCGCTGACGGACGGCTCGACGCGCAGATTGATCACGCCGCGCGAAAGCACCGTGGGGACGAAGCCCAGCTCAACACCGAACGTCTTGAACTGGATGGTCACAGTCGGCACCAGGCCGGCAGTCCCCGCCGTTGAAGCCACCGGCACCGGGAATTCGCCGCCAGCCAGGAACCGAGCCGCTTCACCCGATAGCGCCATCAGGTTTGGCTCCGCAAGCCGACGTACCAGTCCCTTCTGCTCCAGTGCCGTCACGAGCAAATCGACCGAGGCGCCGCTGCTAGTTCGAAGGATACTGGTCAGCAGGCTTCCAAACGGGACAGCGGCCGCTCCCGTTGCCGTCCCCGCCAACGTCCCCGCAGTACCGAGCAAAGGTATCGAGCCTTGGGGCGGGCCCGTGTTCGGCATCCGCGCGCGACCGCTGTCGGTATTGATGCTACCAAGCCCGGTATTGCCAATGTTCGTTCCGCTTGCATTGGCACCGTAGAGATTCATTCCCAGCTCGCGGCCGGCAGCCCGGTTGACCTCGAGGAAGCGGACCTCGAGCATCACCTGCTGCGGCCCCGTCACGTTCATGGCATTGACGACGACGCTGCCCTTCGGAACGGTGCTTTGCGCGATCTCTATTGCGCGCTGAGCGGCGACCGCGTCGGGGGCTGTTCCGCCCACGATCACCTGTCCCTCGGAGGCCGACACGCGGATGCCGCGGATGCCGGTCGAGGACTGAATGTTCTGCTGCAAATTGCCGATGTCGATCGTGACCTCGACATCGAGGATACCGATCTGCCGCATCGAGGAATCGAGCAAAATGACGTTGGTGGTGCCGGGCTGCTTGCCCTGGATGTAGATCTGATGGTCGCTCAGCGACTTCACGTCGATGATGTCGGTCGAGCCCGCGACGATGGTGGAAAAGGGCGTCTCCACCCTGAAGGTGCGCGACTTGTTGACGGTTACCTTGACCCGCTGGACGTCGCTCGCTTCGCTGACGAAGACGCCTCCGGAGCTCCGCCGATCGGCCGCATCGGCAGGGTCACCCCAGGGACCGACAAGGACGGCGCCAAGCAGCAGCGCGCTCACCGCAGCGAGCTTTGCCTTCCCTTGCGTCGAAATCCGGACGCCACCCATTCCAGTCCCCCTCGCCGCGATCCGCGGCTATCCCGCAACGCACACTTGGCGGGTCAACAACCCCACCCGAACGACCCGGGGTTGCACAAATCGTCTACGTAAAAATCGTCAGCCTGGGTTTATGTCCCCAGACTCCCTGCATTGGGATCATCGTCCGCCGGGCGCTTCCGCCGCAAGGCGAGAGCCCTCATATCTCACGTCAATTCGCGAGAAAGTCGCCAAATGTTGCCTCCAAGCACCACTTTGCGGAACCCGATCCCCTTGGTTCCATCCGCCGGCGGCTAGTTCCCCTCGTGCTTATTGGGCCGCAAATAACATTCTTTTCCGTTAAATTCGTAAGCACCCTCTGGACTCGGCGGGCCGAGGCATTGGCGAAAGACGTGATTCGAGCAACGGTATTCCGTTACAACCCCTAATAGGGGATCGACGTGCTCGCAGTCGGCGTCGAATTCAATCCGCTCCACAGCGGTGTCATCATGGCGAACCCGGGCAGAGTCGCCGTAATGGTCAGCGCGGACCCGCTGTCGCTCGCGCTCAATGTCGGCGTCAGCCCCATGATGTTCGTCACCGATGTCAGGTAGGTGCTGGTGTAGTAGGTGCTGACACTGGTGCAGCCGGAAGGCGACAAACTCTGCGTCACCTGAGGCGTGTAGCACTGAATCATCGTCGCTCTCGCGCCTTCGCTGGCCAGCGAGCGCAACAATTGCATGGTGATCGCATAGCGTCCGAGATCGAAGATCGCGAACACGAACGTGAAAAAGAACACGGCGACGAGGCAGAACTCGAACGCTGCCGAGCCGCGCTGGTCGAGCCTTTTCATCAACGCACCAACGCAATGACCCTGGTTTTACCCAAGGTGTTGGACGTGCAACCGGACGAACTCAGGTAGGTATTGCCGTTGATCGTGAGAGAAGCGGCAATCACTTCCGTGCAGGCAGTGTTCGAACTCTGTGTCGTACCGCCGTACGACACACTGGCATTCGGGAAATACATGGCGCCGCCCAAGGTCGACGTATTGCTGCCGCCTATGGTGACCGCAACCTTGGTTGGGGTCGTCGAGTTCTTGGCCTGATCGTCGATCAGGATACCGTTCAGATCGGAATCAAACGAATTGGTCGTGGGCGCGGAAAGGTTGACGGTCCCGCTACTGATGGTGAGGCTCGAAGTCGTTCCAAGCAAGACCAGCGTTACGTCCGTGCCGGTGACAGTGCCGCCAAAGTTGATCGTCGCGTTGTAGAAAAAATATGTTCCTGCCGCGAGATTCAACGTGCCGCCGGAATTCACCGTCAGGTCACCGTACACCCCGCTGCCGGCGTTTGGAGTCAAGTTGCAGGTGTTGCCGTTGGTCACTTTGCCCTGCGCGTTGCATGCGGTTAATACGGGGCCCGTCGTTGAATTGAACGATTTCGTATCCAGCACGGATAGCGGATTTTGTGCGGTGAGCGTGTTG
Source organism: Bradyrhizobium sp. CCBAU 45389 (assembly GCF_028128625.1). Classification (NCBI taxonomy): domain Bacteria; kingdom Pseudomonadati; phylum Pseudomonadota; class Alphaproteobacteria; order Hyphomicrobiales; family Nitrobacteraceae; genus Bradyrhizobium; species Bradyrhizobium sp. CCBAU 45389. The sequence goes on from NZ_LBIY01000002.1 coordinate 577,278, forward strand.
TAGTTGTACCCCGCGCCACTCAGGGCGCAATGTCCCGCTGACGCCTTACAACCGTCCACCGCATTCACGGACCAGCCCGAGCCGCTGAAACTCGCGGTGCCGTTGTACTTGACGTTGGTGTTCGACATCATCGCGCAGCCGGTGCCGGTGATGGCGCTGCTGCCGCCGATCGTGAGCGCATCGTTTCCCGGTCCCAACCCAAACGCACACAGCGGCTTTGGATTCTGGATCTCGACAACCGCGGACGACCGGATGGTGACGGTGGACATGCCAAGTATCTGCGCAAGGTATCCCGGCTGCTGCTGGGCCACGGTCGCAAGCACATGCAGGCCGGATGACGAGCTGGTCCAGCTGCCGGCAGAGTAGGTTCCTCGATCGATCGACACGGTTTGCGTTGTAGCTGCCTGCGCCGTACCGCAATTCGAGCCGGGGTAGACGGGATCGCCGCTGGAGTTGCAGAACTTGTTCTGCGCGGCAATTTGCTTGCCGCGGTAGATGTAATCCTGCGATCTATCGCAGTCGCTCTCAGTTGTTGAGGTCAGCGAGCATGCCACCGACAAGCCGCCGGAATAGGCCGCCGCATCGGCAGCATTCTGCGCATTCTGCTTGGTCACGTACCACGACCCCGCCTCGGCCCCGAGAGCGATGAACCCAATCAGCGGTACCAGCGCAATCACCGTTGCGAAGGCGACGGAACCGCGACGGCAGCGAGCCAGTTTGCGCACGGCGTCCTCCTACTGAAATCGCTGGGTGTAAGTGATGGTACAGGACGAACACAGCGCCGAGCCAAGTACCATCGGCGTCAAAGTAAAGGTGGTCGAGAAGGTGTAGTATTTCACGATCGATGCTGCTCCCGAACTGCAGGGAGCCACCGTTCCGGGAGAACCGCAGTAAACTTGCGGCGTAATCGTAAATCCGCTGATCGTCGCGGGCAGCGCGCTCTTCCAGGCGCTGATGACGGAGGGGTCGGTGACGTCCGCCGGCGGGGAATATTGGGTTCGCTGCCCCATGTCGCGAAGCGCCTGTTGCGCCGAAATGAACCTGAAGCCGGCAATTGCCAGATCGGCCAGCGGCAGCAGCAGGCTGAACACCAGCACAAGGTAGATAATAGCCATTTCAAACGCGGCAGCACCGCGCTGATCGCCAACGAAAGAGCGCTTGCCGTTCTTGTGCCTGCTTGTCCGAACTTCACTCATGACGCTTCGTTCGTGACTAGAGTCCCTTGAAGGAACGAATGAGATGCAAGAATGAACTGCCGCCGAGAATGACGAACATCGCGGGCAGCAGGAACAACACCATCGGCACGGTGAGCTTGGCACCCAGCTTGTGAGCGCGCTCTTCGAGGCTGGTGATCCGCTCCCGCCGCAGGTCGGCCGCGATGGTACGCAGCGCCTGGCCCAACGGCGTTCCGTATTGCAGGCTCTGGCTGACCATGATGCCGAAGCGGCGAAGCCCTTCCGAGGTGGATGCCAGTTTCTCGAATGCCTCGGCTCTGCTCGGCAGGATCCGCAAGTCGTCGAGCAAGCCGCGCAGAACGCGCGAGATGGCCGGATTGGTCTCGCCCATTTCCTCGGCGACCCGCTGCAGGGCGCTTTCCAGGCCCATGCCCGCTTCGGCGCACACGACCAGCAGGTCGATCGTATCGGGCGTGCCCGACCGGATAGCGGCATCGAAACGTCGCTTCATCACCAGCAGTATCAGCCGCGGCCCCATGATCCCGACGGCCAAGCCAAAGAGCGCGACCATCAGCACGCTGGCCGCCGACCATCCCGACAGTTGCGCGAAAAGGAAGAAGACGACCGGGAACAAGACCATGCTGACGATCTTGACGCCAATCCAGATCGGCAGGACGCGATGATGGTTGAATCCGGCCGATTGCAGAACGGTCCGCAGTTCGTCGAGATTCTCCTCGGCATAGAACTTTCGGTACCGCATGCCGATCGACGAGAACCAGCCGACCATGCCCTGGGACCGCGTCGACCGATCGGAAATGCCGAGCACCGCATTCGAGACGCGCGCGTTCAGCGTGCGAATGTGGATTTCCCGGATCACCAACAGGAACGTCACCGCGACGGCGATGACCATGAGGGCTGCCACACTCGCGCCGGCAGTCATAGCGACGTCTCCCTCTGGATCATCCAGCGTATGACAAAATGCCCGAGAATGACTGAGCCGACTGCATAGGCCAGCAGCATGTTGCCGGTCGGATCAAGAAACAGAAGATTGATCGATTGCGGATTGATCATGTACAGCAACCCACCAATGATCACGGGTGACAACGAAAGCGCGCGCGAGGAGAAGATGACCTCTCCTGCAAGCGCCTTCGCGCGGGCGGCCAGTGCGACGCGCTGGCTCACGGTTTCCGCGAGGATTTGCAAAGTCTCGGCCAGGCTGCCGCCGGATTTTAACTGGACGGCAAGCGTCACCGAAAACATCGCGTACTCCGCAACCTGCGTACGCCGGTAGACGGCCTCCACGGCGTCCTCCGGGGCCACGCCCAGGCCAATCTGGCTGCAGACGATGGCGAACTGACCCGCGGTCGGCTCCGGCATCTCGCGAGCGATCGTGCGGAATGCCTCGTTGACCGGCAGACCGGCACGGACCGTGCTTGTGACCAGCTGGATCGTATCCGGCAGCTGCCGGAAGAGGCGATTGGCGAACCGCCGTTGCTGCCATCCAAACAGACCACGCACCACCAGTACCGCGACGATCGCAGCCGCGATGGACACGTTGGAACTGGAAAACCCGAACGGCTGATTGGCATAGAACACAGCCAACGCGGCGAGCGCACCCGCAAGCAGCACGTAGATCGGGTGCAGGACGTAGGCGATGTCCGGATTGTAGTTCGCCAGACGGTACAGCAGCATCGAGCGGGCCCCGGTTTCAGCCCGGCGGATCGAGGTCAGGCCGGCGGTCGGCGCGGTCTGCAGAGCGACCGAGAGCTGGCGGTTCATGCGCCGTTCCCGCTTGTCGAGCCATAGCGTAACGAGTGCCGCGCACAGCAGCAGGCCCAGGACGATCGCGATCACGTAGTTCGGAATCATATCTGTCTCATTGCATCGGACCAGGCTTGCTGAAGCCCGTAATAGGCAAGACGGCTCTTGAACTTTGGAAGCGCGTGGGTCGACTTGTAGGTTCCCATTATCCGGCCGTGAGTGTCCTCTTCCTGATACTCGAAAGCCGCAATGTCGTTGGTCGTAATGACTTCGCCTTCGAGGCCGATCACTTCGCTGACCTGGATGATCCGGCGCTGGCCATCGCGCATGCGCTCGACCTGGACGATGATGTCAAGCGCGGCAACGATCTGCGACCTGATCGCCCGCGTCGGCAGATTGACCTGCCCCATCTGCACCATGTTCTCGATGCGGGTCAGGGCATCCCGGGTGCTGTTGGCATGCACCGTGGAGATCGATCCGTCATGGCCGGTGTTCATTGCCTGCAGCATGTCGAATGCCTCGGCGCTGCGGACTTCGCCGACGACGATGCGGTCGGGACGCATGCGCAGGGCATTCCAGAGCAGATCGCGTTGCGTCACCTGCCCGGTGCCTTCCAGGCTGGGAGGCCGGGTCTCCAGGCTGATCACGTGCGGCTGTTGAAGCTGCAATTCCGCCGCGTCCTCGATCGTGACGATGCGCTCGCTGTGATCGATGAACTGGCTCATGGCGTTCAGCAGCGTCGTCTTGCCGGAGCCGGTACCTCCGGACACGAGAACGTTGAGCCGCGCCCGCGAGGCGATCTCCAGCAATTTTCCGATCGCCGGCGTCATCGAGCCATTCGCTATCAGGCCAGCCATATCCAGACGACGGCTCGGGAATTTTCGGATGGAGATGCAGGGGCTGTGGATCGCGAGCGGCGGCAGAATGATATTGACGCGGCTGCCATCGGGCAGGCGGCAATCGACCATGGGACTGGATTCGTCGACACGCCGCCCGACCTGCGCGGCAATCTTCTGGGCGACCGATGTGATGTGATCGTTGTCACGGAATCGTACGGCGACCCGCTCCAGCCTGCCGCTTCGCTCGACATAGACGTTGCTGGGACCGTTGATCATGATGTCGTTGATCGTTTCATCGATCAGAAGCGGACGGAGTGGCCCGTATCCGGTCATGTCGTCCGCGATATCGTCCGCCAGCTGGATCTGCTCGCGGCCGGACAGCTCGAGCCGCTCGTCGTTGGCGATCCCGTGGATGATTTCCTCGATCTGGCGTCGCAGCACGTCGCGCGAAACGGTTGCCGCCGCCGACGGATCGATCTGCTCCATGACCCGGTCCCGCAGCGAGTTGAGCATCACGGGATGATGGAGGGACGGTTCGTTGCCACGCCTCGGCGTGACGCCCGGCGCCGGTGCAGGCGAACCCGGACTCAAGGAAGGAGGTCGAGCGGCCGGTGCTGGCAAGTCCGGAGGCGAAGGAGCGTCCGCTGTCAATGCCGGCGCATCCACGGTCGGCGAAGCCGCGTCTTCGGTCGACCCGCGCAAGCTCGACGTCAGCGCGGACAAATCAACCATGGGCGACTCGTCTGGGCGTCTCCCGAACTTTTTCATAGCCCGAGCAACCTCCTGAGCCGTCCCTTGCGCTCGCCGGCGACGCCCGTGATCTCCCGCACGATTGGCTTGAGGTGACGCCGCAGTGCCGAGACGTGCTTGAGCGCGGGAATGCCGAGGTTGACCGCCTGGGTCATCCCCTTCCCGAGATCAGGGATCACCATGTCCGGCTCGGCGCCCAGGGCCTTGACGATCGTCGCCTTGGGAAGACCGCCGGCACGATTGGCGCGGTTGAGCAGAGTAAAGACCCGATCCTTGCCGGCGATGTTGGTGACGGCGGTGCGAAGCGCGTGCGCGTTACGGAGACCCGTCACCTCCGCTTCCAGCAGCACCAGGACGTGACGAGCAAGACTGATCACCGGATAGATCGAGGGAGGAAACGGGACGGGTACGTCGACGACGATGTAGTTGAACCGTTGACGCAGCAAGCCCAGAACATGTCTCACGCCAGCTTCGGTGATGTTGAGCTGCGCATCCAGCTCCTCGTCCGCGGAGATCAGGCTGACCCGATCGTTGATTTCAATTGCCGAGCGCTCGAGGAACAGCGTGTCCGCACGCATCGGATTTTCCAGCGCGATGCGCAGTCCCGGTCCCGGCCGAACGCCCAGCATCACGGCAGTTTCGCCGTTCTGCAGATGGAGATCGAGCAGCGCGACCTTGGCCTTCGTCGTCTCCGCCAGCTGCAGCGCGAGGTTTATGGCGATACTTGTCGCTCCGGCTCCGCCCTGCGCGCCGCAGATCGAGATCACGTGCCCGCCGCGATCCGGCTGGGCCGGCGCCTCGCCGCCGAGCAGCTTCGGGCGCAGCAGATCCAGCACCATGTCCCGCGTCAGCGGCCGCGGCAGGTACTCGGTCACGCCGATGTCCATGAGCTCGCGGTAAAAGCCGATCTCCCTGCTCTCTCCGATCAATGCGACCCGGACATCGGGCGGACAGACGCTGGCCAACCTTTCCAACTCGGCAAACGGATCGTCGTACCCACTGATGTCTGCGACCAGTGCGAACAGGTCCGTGTCGGTCTCGAGCATCCGTACGGCGTTGCGAATTGTGCCGCGCCTGAGCGACAAGTGGGCGCCGTCGAGACCCTTGCGCAGAGCCGCGGCGCTGTCCTCGTCGTTGACGAAGCAGACGATGCGGTCGCGCGTGACGACAGATGCTGTTTCAAGCGGATTCACGACTGCCATGTTCATCATCATCGCTTCTCCGCCGAATTGCCAGCACCTGCCGATACGGCGGCCTGACGCGCAACATCCGGCAATCCGTCGCAGTTGACGCTTGCATTGCCGACGCCTGTGACCTGCTTCCTGACCGTGAACTGCTTGGCTTCGCCGCCGGAATAGAGCACCACTGCAGTGGTCTGGCCGGCAAGGGCATTCTGGCGGGCGAGCTCCGGCGACACATCGCAGCTCGACATGACGCCAGCATCGGCATTATCGCGCTTGTCGACGGCGGCCCTGACGGAAAGCGAGAGCTTTCCGAGTTGCTTGGCAACCGTGATCCTCTGCACCTGCTCAGGCGTGAGCTCCAGCGACACCGTCTGGGCGGGCTTGCCCATGGTGGTGGCGATGCCTCGCCCACCCTGCGCGATTTCCTGGTCGATCGCGATGATCCGGACGTTGCGGAGCACGGTTTCCGTCAGCGCGCGACGGGAGGGGTCCGCCTTCTCGAACACCTGGGTCAGCAGGACGTCCACCTGATCGCCCGGCCTGATCAGACCCGACACGCCGGACTCTTCGTCGACCTTGATGCTGATGGCGCGACTGTCGGGCGCCAGCACACTCGCAAGGAAACCCCGATCCTGAGGGCGCACAATGTCTTGCAGAGTGATCGGATTGCCGGCCTCGACGAACTTGCGCACGAGCGAACCGGCAAGCGAAGCCTTGGAGTCGGGCGTTTCCAGGATCGCATCCGCCGGAACCTGATCGGCCTGCACCGAGCGCACCGCGAAATCTTCGTCACGGGCCAAGGTCCCTCGCGGCAATGGCCGCGCCGCGACATAGTATCCCACGACCTTTGCGACCGGCTGCGCGACTTCCGTCGTCGCCGTTGCCTTGGGCGTGCTCAGGTTGAGCGCGATGAGGCCCAGCGCTGTGATCGCGAGAAGCAACACCGCAATAATCGAAAGCCGCAAAGCCGATGACATATCAAAAACCCCTGTTCAAAATCGCTCCGATACCGCCGCAGGCTATGGCGACGCCATAGGGAAGCGGCGCGCGCCGCAAATGACGCCAGCGCTCGACCGCATAGACGCGACGCGGCAGCGATGATCCGGCTGGCGCTACGCTGGGATGAGGCAGGCTCCGCATCATCACGTGCACCAGGGCAAGAACGCCGCCCGCCAAAGCCGTGATCGTCAGCAGCTGAACGACGCCCATCCACGGCAGACCAAGCGCCAGCGCGACCAGCAACTTGACATCGCCCCCGCCGATCGATCCGTGCCGGTAGACAATGAACAGCACCATAAACAGAACCGTCGCGATCAAGAGCGACCCGGCGATGCCGGCAGGATTGGTCAAATGACCGGCGATCCCGAGGATCGCTAGGGCCAGACAAATCTCATTGCTGATTATGCGTGTCGCGACGTCCATGGTGGCGACATAGAGAAGCAGCAAGATCTGCAAAATGGCGGCTATGGAGACGATCCAACTCATCAAGCACAAACCCCGAGCACGTCTAATAAAGCGGCCTTAAAGAGGCCCAATTAGAACGGGCCACGGCGGCCGTATAAACAATATAAATCGCAGTGGCGCCTATGGCGGCCCTGAATCCGTCAATGCAACCTTGATGGGCTGAACGCCAAACCGGAAAAATATATAGTCAGCGTCCAATCCATCATCGAGTGAAACTCACTGAAGCAATCGCCATACTATCCGGCGGCAGCGATGACCTTCGCAGAGATGCTTGAGATTGCACTGCTCAGCGCGGCCGAGATCGGACCGCTTCCGCCGGCACCGAACGCGAGACCGACCGCGGCGACGATACAAGCGGCAACGATGACGTACTCGAACGACACCACGCCCCTCTCGTTCTCGCGAAGACGCTTCAGAGCTTCACTGACTTCGACAAAATGCCTCAACACGTGACACCTCTTCAGTTGAGTTCAACGCCGTGGCCGCCCCGGTCGGAACGAACGACGTCAGCTCGCACCGTCCATGGATCACCCTATCGGAATGTCTGCCGACGAGGTCTTCAACGGTAGACTGGCTGGTGGCACAATTGGTTCAACCGACATGGGCCACGAAGCAGTCGCGCTCGAGCCGTAGAAGACAGGGCCACAATCCACTGACCCCGTCTTCTAGTCCCGATCGGTCGTTTATCCGACCGCAGAAATGACCTTCGCAGAGATGCTCGAGATTGCACTGCTCAGCGCGGCCGAGATCGGACCGCTTCCGCCGGCACCGAACGCAAGACCGACCGCGGCGACGACACAAGCGGCAACGATGACGTACTCAAACGACACCACGCCGCCGTTGTCGGCCCGCAGGCGCTTCAGGGCTTCCGTGGTCTTGATGTAAAGCTTCAACATGGGAAATTCCTTTTACTAAGATTAAAACCTGAGGGTGCGTCGGCCGATGAAAGCCTGAGCCAACAATTTAAAATTTATATACAGAACGTAAATCTTGTCACCTGCTAATCCTTTATTAACCTTACTCCATAAGGGCTATTCCTGTATTCCTACGGTGATTGGAACCATAAAAGGAGGCGATTTGCCGCTTTTTGCCGCTCCCTGCCGGCTGCCGAGGCACTCCTAACTCAGAAGCCAGAACTTTGCGCTTGCCGTAAAAGAACCGTCAGCGGTCTTGTCGGATTTTTTAATTTTCGAACTTTTTTTATTATTCCGAATTGATCCGCAGCGCGAATTCGCAGAGGCCGAATTCTCCGATGCGCCAATAAAGCGGCCTTACAACTCCGACGCCGTCACCAACCTGGGATTGCATCAGTTGGAGACGGACGGACGCTTCCTTGCGCAGCGATCGGTCCTTTTGCTGGGCGAACTTCCGTGGACGCCCCTATTTCGAGGTCGCTACGCTTTCCGGGTGCCTACGCCGAACGTGGGCGACAGCCACGTCGTCGGAATACGCGCGTTCCCATTCAGGCAACCGGTCGAGCAGACCGACAGCCGGGGTCGTCGGGAAGAGCAGTGTCGAATCGATTTTGTATTCATCGAGCAGCTTGATGAAATCCGGGATATCCTCAAGCGAGAGGACCCGCATGTAGCGGCTGAGAAACTCCGGACCATACAATTCGGCGCGCGAATCGATGAATGTCGGCATGCGCTGGAAGATCAAATATCCGCCGAAATAGTAGTCATTCAGGACGCGATCTGCCTTTCGCTCCTTGAGCTTCTCCACTGCAGCACCCGGAACAAGCGGCAGCGATCGATCCTTCGTCACAAGGATCACACCGGTCACGATCGATACGACCGCAAAAAACGTGATGAGGTGCGTCGTCCTCGCCGGAATCGCTTTCCGGTGTTCCTGGCGCAAGACATGCTGTGCCAACGGGTCAGCAATCAGGAATGGGGCAACCATCGCGAACACGTCGACATAGCGCTGGTGAGCGAGAGTTTCGTAGACGAGCGCGAGCAGTGCGGCCATCCTGAGAAAGGGCAGCTTGAACCCGCTGTAGAGCGCGTAGGCAGCACCACCAAGCAGGCAAACCGTAAACGGGTGTAGAGAGCCGAAATCGATCGGTCTCCACTCGCCAATTGTCGAGAGGACCGACCCAAGGCTCAAGATCCGTGTTGTAACCAGGATGGATTCGATCCCATACGGGGTCACACAGCCGGCCCCAAGCGCCAACACCCCAAATCGGAACCAATGCAGCGCGACCGTCAGGCGGGACGATTTGTCCGCGTTCCAAATCGCCTCAAGGGCAAACGGTGCGATCATGGCGATGCCCAACGTGAAGCTTCCGTGGAGATTCGCCCATAGCGTGATGATCAGAAGATAGGTCCATGGAGGCGTCCGTCGCGCGTCGGTAGCCCGAAGCAGACCGTCGACCCACAGCACCATCAGTGGAAAAATCAATACATGCGGCCGGGCCAGGATGTGGTGCACCGTCATGGCTATGCCGGCACTCACCAGGATCGTGACCGGCACGTTCGACAGTCTCTTAAGGAGACAATGGGCAAGCAGGAAGAACGCCGTAGAAGCTGCCAACGCAGCTAGAAGCGCAGGGCCGAGCCACCCTGCCAATTTGAATGCAAGAAAATACAGGACTTCTGACAACCACGCGCTGGTGATCCAGGGTGCGCCGTGCTTCGTAAATGAAAAGGGATCAACATAAGGTACGGCGCGATGATCAATAATCCATTCGCCGACCACAACGTGCCAATAGGTATCGGCATCACGTAATATCTCGCCGATCTTGCCGATAAGAATCAAATAGGCCGTTGTGGCCAGGATCAACGGCAGCCAGGCCCGAAGATGATCACTACGCGGAAGGCTCTCTGTCTTTACGCTATTCGCATCCATGTGTTGCGAACCAATGCTTAACCGGTATGTTTTGCGTCCTTGAAAGCCAATCATTGTCATTTTAGGCTCGCGGAAGCAACGTTAAGTGTTCAAACTGATTAATCGCCCCACCATCATCATCGATAGCAGCAGATGGATCGCGTGGCCTGACGATACCGCAGGAAGGGCTGAATGGAGTCCGGGAAGACTTGGAGCGGCGGCCCGCGGCCGGAACCGAGAACACTGACGGGCTTCGTGGCGCGGCCGGCACGACCGTCGCTTTGGCCCACTTTCAACAGTTTTCGCCCGACGGCGCCGACATTTTCTTCATATGGCACGCTGCCGTTTTTTGCCGTAGTGGCTTCACGCTCTCCTTTGCCCGCGCGCAACGCCATCCGCGGGCTCCAGGGCATGCGCCCTACTCCGATTGTTTCCTAGAGCACCGGACCTGGCCATGGCTCGCTCTTCCCACGAACCCGCCTCGGCCCAAACCAAGGTCCCCGCTTCGTCCCGGAAAATGCTTTTTGCAGTGCTTTTTGTGCTGTCCGCGGCGAACCTGACGGCTTGCCTGATCGCTTACATTTCGCGGGTATGGATTTACGATGGCGATGGATTCGGCATTCCCGTGGATTTCGTCAGCTTTTGGGCCGCCGGGCGCCTTGTGCTCGATGGCTTGCCGGCACAAGCCTTTGACTGGGACATCCATCGGCAAATCGAAGTTGCGGCGCTTGGACAGGATTTCGCCGGTAGCTTCCCCTGGCACTACCCGCCACCATTCCTCTTCGTCGCATCACTAATGGCGCTGCTGCCCTATGGTGCAGCGTACCTCGGGTGGGTTGTTGTCAGTTTAGTGCCGTATGTTGCCGTCGTGCGGGCAATCGTCGGTCACAACCTCGGCGTACTGCTCGCACTCGCCGTGCCGATCGTTTTCTTCAATGCGCTGGTCGGACAGACCGGATCTTTGACCGCTGCGCTGATTGGCGGCACGCTCTATCTCATTCCGGTGCGCCCGGGGCTCGCAGGCATTTGCCTTGGTCTATTGACTTACAAACCGCAATTTGGGCTGCTGTTTCCCATCGTGCTCATGGCGGCGGGACATTGGCGCGTATTCATTAGCGCCACCGTGACGACCATCGCGATGTTGCTCATCTCCACACTCGCCTTTGGCACTGCGAGTTGGCTGGCATTTTTCTACTGGCTGTCGCACTCCTCGAATGTGATCTTGGTCGATGGTAGGTTTAGTTGGTGGAAATTGATGAGCCTCTACTCTCTGGTGCGTCATTTCGGCGGCACCGAACAGCTGGCCTGGGCCCTCCAGCTCATCCTCGTTGTGAGCACGACGCTGGTCCTCGTGCTGATGTGGCGCAGCCGCGTACCCTATGGTTTGAAGGCGGCCGCCCTATCCGCAGGCACGCTGTTGGTCACGCCTTATATCGCCATCTATGACATGTTGATCCTCACGATTTCCATCGCCTTCCTGTTTCGCGTAGGACTGAGGAGCGGCTTCCGGAGCTACGAGCTGCCTGCGCTGGCCGGCACGCTCGTACTCGTTCTCACTTTCCTTACGAGCACGCCAACGGGACTGGGAGCGACCCTCATCGTCTCGATACTGATTCTTGCGCGTGCCGGTTCGTGGTGGCGACGCGAGCCCGCGCCACAATCGGCCACGGCAGGCGTTTAGGCGGCGGTTGGCGTCGCCAGCCTGTCAAGACAAATTGCGTGAGAAGAACGATCCTGATCCGCACCGGTCGACCCGCCCAGGCCAAAACCCAAGTAACTTGACCTGGTCATGGGATAAGAGCGCGCAGTCAAACTGCTCGCGTCGCCTTCCCTCAGTGTGTGAGCTCGAGCTTCCGCATTTCGGTCATGCGTGCCAGACAATATTCGCGGTACAGGTCGTTAAGAATTGCCCACATGATGAATCCCCATCGCTCGAAGCAAGGACAGACTGGTCCGGCAACGTTTCAGCGCGATGTCGGCAATCGGGGAAACGAGTTTCCGGACGGTTTCGCAGCCCGCTAATTGGGTCAGGCTTTATGCCATTTTAATGGTGCGGGCTTGGATAGCTTCCTTCCCTTTAAGGGTCATTTATCCCGGATCAGCCGGCTCCGTTGCGGCCCCGGTCGAGAGAAAACGGAAGTTTGGTTTTGGCAACGTACGCCCCTCGTGATCGGACAGGGCCTTGGCGTGCTCGCGTGTGTGCTTGGCCTCGGCGATCAGGAGGCAGCGCCTCAGCTCCTCGCTGCAACGCCTTGCCTGGGCGCGCATCTGGCACTTGTCGTCAGCGGGAATGGAGGATTTGGCGAGACTGCTCCATGTCGCCGCCAGCGACTTCTTGAGCAGCTCAATCTTGCGCTCCAGATCGTCCAAACGCTGCTCCGTCGATCCTCTACGGATACACGCTTCGAACGAAGCTAAGCCGATTCTCCTGTTTCGTGGAACCCCGTAGGGTACCGCCCCTCGCGGTCCGCCTATGAAGTGCCGAGCCTCGTCCAGACTGCATGGACGATGAGGAAAATGGACAACGCCCCCAGCAGCCAACCCAATTCGCTGCCGGTCTGGCGCTCATCAAATTCACGATTGGGGTCGCTCTCGCGGCCGAACGGGACCTCTGGTGCCGGCCGTTGCGAGCCACCGGCTCGTCCGGGTACGCGCCGCAACAGTCGACGAACGATCGTCTCCCGCTCGGCAATGCTGCTTCCGTCAGGATCGGCCGGCATCGTCAGTCTCGCCCGGCTTTACGAGAGGGTCGTCGTTGCATCAAGGACATGAGGCGCGCCAGGCGGTTGACGCGGCGAATGCTGTCGGAAAAGCGGGCTGCGGGAGTGCGGTGTCGAATGTGGAAAACAAGCTTTCGAAGGCGACCGAGCATGATGTTCCTCGCAACATGACAGAGCGCATGAGAACCCGAGTGTCCTGGTCAGCTGCCGCCGACCAGCGAGCGACGAGTGCGGCAGACGTGGTGATCTGGCATGGCGCGTCGGGACAGGCGCGCGATGGGCATTGGCGAGGAAGGCGCGCAGCTTCAGGACTTCGTCGGCGCGAGCCTGCCGAGGAGAACTCGGGTGCCGGTGTCGTCGACAACACGCGACAGAGGACGAGCCAGATTCCAAATGCTCAGGGTGCTGAAATTTCTGTTCATTGCATCGCCTCGAATGACGCGTTGGCGGCTGAAACGAAATTTACGCGAGGATTAAATTGGCTTTAACTGCGAAACTATGTCACGGACCCAACTTGGCCACAAGCGCCGCTGGCAATCATAGCTCATCGACTACGCGTGAAATCGATTCAGGTTGAAACGCGACCGTGGTTGCAAACCCGACACGCCGACGATCATTGCCTCCGCGCGCCGGGTGTGCGCCTTCTGAATAACTCTGGGAAAGCGCAGCCCCGGTTGAAAGGCGCCCGCAAGGCGCGCAGCATCCAGGGTTGCCCGACCGGCAGAGCCGTTTGGCGCCAGCGAGCCACCCGCGTCAATTGCGGCCTGGCCGATTTCGTGAATTCCGATATCAACGCCGGTAAAGGAGCTTGGCGTTGTTCGCCGATATCCCCGGCCGAGATACGGCGCTTCGCCTTCTAGATTTCCCGATCGCTGGCCGAAGTGATCCGGACATGGAAGCCTTTTGCCTCGATGGCGCGGATCAGCTGTTCGAGGCTCATCTCGTCCGGCCGCAGCGAGAGCTGGTCGGAGGGAGCTTGATCCTGAGTATTCACGAGGTGAACACCGTCCTCGAGAAACTCAGCGCTGACGTTAAGCACCCTTGCCACGGCCTTTATGGTGGCGGGCTTGGGCACCCTGCCGCGCTTCTCCCAATGCCAGATCGCGGGGGGCGTCACGTCAATCCGCCTGGCCAGCTCGGTAATGGTCATCGACCGCTCTTCGCGCAGCTGCTTCAAGCGCGAACCGAAGTTGGCAATCGTCTTGTTCTTTAATTTAGGCACCTGTAAATTCCATTTGCATGTGTGGGAATCAACGTTAACGACCACAGGTAGGTGAGATTACGGTCTCGTTCGTTTTCAAGTCAATCATCGATCCATAGGATTTCGCCTTCAGAAAACCGGTGCGGTTCGTTGCAATCCCGTGCAATCGGTCAGCCCAACTGCCCTCTTCGGTCTCGTTCAGCCGGCCGGGTATGCAAGGTCCGAGCCACAAACTGGAAAGACAATTTCGCTCGGCGTCACACGTTCCTAACTCCATAGCTCGACGCTGGCGTGACAGGTGACCCGGGCTGCGGACGGCCGCTCCGCCGAGGGAAAGGCTGGCCGGTTACGGCCCTGTAATGCCTCGGCGGCGTTAAGTAAACAGGCAAGACAGTCCCCGCCGCTCCTTCACTCGATTGATCGGTGATCGCTCCAATGTCACTATGCGCCGGATTGAGCGGGGTAAGAGTTTGGCCGGACGGGCTTTTCTTCGTCGCGGGACACGGCCCGGCAGAGGGGATTGCGTGAGCATTTGGCGGCGTTTTTTATGTCGGATGCGGTCCGGGCTGTTGCTGTCGACCGGGGCGCTTTTTGCTCTTGCGGCTCCTTGCGCCGCGCAGACGGCCGGGCCCCGTCCGGCAGCGGAGCAAAGTCCCGACGCTCCCAAGCGCATCGAGCATCGTCAGCCTCTGATCGACATCCTTGCACACATGTCCGGCAAGTGCACGACCCTCAAGATCGCGGGTCGCAGCTACGCCTGCAAGGCCGTCGCCTACGCACATAACGAAGCCGGACGTGTGAGCTTCGCGGTGGCCATCGAGGATCCGGCGGACGACGGCCACGTCGTGTCTTTCTCCGGCGAGAAGGGAAAGCGCTTCGACGACAATTCCTACGAGCTTCCGATCGATCGGATGCTGTTGAATTCCAAGCACCGGCCAAAAGTCCATGGGCTGCCGGTGCCTTCGGAGGAGGCATCGACCGGCATCTGCCGCCAGTTCGGCAACTTTGCCGCGCGACGGGTCTCGAGTGTCACCTGCAGTGCAACGGACTCGCGGGGGCAGAGCTATGAACTGCTGTTCGTGTCGGACGGCTCTCCCATCGGCGTTCGACGCGTGAGGCAGTCAGCCGCGTCGATCGACGACCCGTTTAAGTAATATTACAGCTAAATAGTCCTACAGCGACGCGGGCAGGTTTTCTGCGTTGCCCTTGCGGACCAAGATTTCACTGCCGCCTCGCCAAGCGCGTTCAATAGCAATTCTGAGAATTGCCCCCGAGCCGGGCACACGCTTCCGAATTGGAAGCCCGCCACTGAACCACGGCTAACGGGCCGCGTCCCTGCCCGCCTTCCGACGGCGCTCCTCTCAGCCTTTCCGCCTCTTCCGCCACGATGGCCCTGTGCGCCTTCGCAATCTGGTCATTTCGTTCAAGCAGCGACACCTTGCCGGCCGCGACCTGGACGGCGAGCGCTTTGCGCAATGCATTTTCGCGGTCGAGCAGCTCCGGAAATGGCAAGCCGGGCCGGACCAAGAGCTCCGTTGCCTTCACGATGCAATCGGCACGCGCAACGGCCTGCGCGCTCTGATCGGGAAATGCATTGCGGCAGTCCACAAGCGTCTCGGCCAGATTTACCGACGAACCTTCGCTTTCGCTCTGAAGCGCCAATCGCGTTCCGCCACACCCCGCAAGCAGGCTGAACAGCAGCACAACAACCGCATGGCGCATCATAAATGGGGCTTTAACGCGTCGGCGCCGCGAGCTGATGGCCGCCTCACCGCCGTCCGCGCGAGCAGGCTCGACCGGGCCCATGCTTCCTATTTCTGGCGGAAGGAGTGATTGAACGACATGATCAACGGGCCGACGAGATATTCAAATGCCGTGCGCTGGACCGTCGGGATCATCACCGTTGCCGGCATTCCCGGATAGAGCCTGATGTTCGGCATAGCCGCGAGCTCGTCCTGATCAATTCGCACGAAGGCCGTGTAGTATGGGTTGTTGCTCTTGGGGTCGGTCAGACGATCTGCCGAGACCTGGATGACGTCGCCATGAATGATCGGCACGATCCGCTGCTTGTAAGCCGTGAGGTGAACTTCCGCACGCGTGTTGGGATGCACGTCGCTGATGTCCTCGACCGCCACCTGCGCTTCGATCGTGAGCCCATCCAGCTCCGGGACGATGTCCAGGATCTTGTCGCCGCGCTGTATGACGCCGCCGACCGAAAAGACGTTGAGGCCGACCACCTGGCCGCTGTAGGGCGCGCGAATCTCCATGCGCCCCAGCACCGCCTTGGCGTTCATGGCTTTCGGGATGACCTCCAGAATCTTCGCTTGCGTGTCGCGAAGGTCCTTGGTCACGTCGGTCATTCGGTCATTGTCGAGCTGCGCCATTTGCTGCTGTTGCTCGGCAATTGCCTGGCGCGCTTTGGCAATGTTGGCGTTCGAATCCGCGATCTGGCCCTCGAGGCCGTAGGCGGTACGCTCCAGTTGCAGAATACGCGGGCGCGCGATCAGGCCCCGCTCGACGAGAGGCGCGATATCCCGCGCCTCGCTGTGAACGGAGTTGATCTGGTCGGTAAATGACTTCACCTGCGCCTGGGCGCCGACGATCTGCGAGCCGAGCTGGTTGATCTTCTCGCGGATGACGCTGCGCTGTCCCTCCAGCGCGGCCCGGCGGCTCTCGAACTGGCTGACCTGCCCGTTCCAGACGCTCTTGAGATAGGGATCTTCGGAACGCGCCTTCAGATCCGACGGCATCACGAGCTCGGAGCCGTGATCGAGCTCGGTCAGGAGCCGAACCTCCGTGGCACGAAGCACGGCCCATTGCTGCGTCAGAACTTCGTATTCGGCGCGCGCCTGGGTCTCATCCAGCACGATCAGGAGGTCACCGGAGCGGACCCTGTCGCCCTCCCTGACCCGCAGCTGCTTCACGATGCCGCCGTCAAGGTGCTGGACGCTCTTGCGATTGCCGTCAACCTTGACGACCGCGTTCGCGACAACGGCGCCGTTGAGCGGCGCGGTCAGCGCCCACGCACCAATCCCGCCGAAGAATACGGCAATGATGACCCAGCCGGCGAGAGAGATACGCCTGATCGAGTCGCTGGGCGGCCCGGCGGAATGACCGGCCCGGCTGCCAACAGCGGCGAAATTCTTGGGTGTTCCATCTAGAATGGCCATTGGGCGAGCCTAGCTGCTGGAGCCTTGCACGGCGTGCACGGGGACAGGACGGGTCAGCCGCGCCATGATCTCGGCACGAGGCCCGAACATCTCGGCGACGCCATCTCTGAGGACGAGAATCTTGTCGACGACCCCGATGGTCGCCGGCCGATGCGAGACGATGACAACCGTCGTCCCGCCTTTCTTCAGTTGCACGATACAATCCGCCAGCGCGACATCACCTTCGGCATCGAGGTTCGAGCTCGGCTCGTCGAGCACGACGAGGCTCGGGCTGCCATAGACGGCGCGAGCGAGGCCAATCCGCTGGCGGAAGCCGCCGGACAGAATAGCGCCGCCTTCTCCGACCTGGGTGTCGTAACCGTGCGGAAGCCTCAGGATCATTTCGTGCACGCCGGCGAGCTGGGCGGCGAGGATGACGTCCTTGTCGCTTCCCTCGTCAAAGCGGCCGATATTGGCGGCGATCGTGTCCGAGAACAGCTCGATATCCTGAGGCAGGTAGCCGACATGGTCGCCGATCGCCCGCTTGACCCAGGTCGAGACGTCGGCGCCGTCCAGCCGCACGGCGCCGGCCGAAGGCGTCAGCACGCCGACAAGCTGGCGCGACAGGGTCGATTTCCCGGCCCCGGATGGGCCGATGACCCCGAGCACCTCTCCCGCCTCTACGGCAAAGGCAACGCCGCGCAGAATGGCCTTGGAGCTTCCCGGAGGAACGAAGGTGAGCGCCTCCACCGAGACGCGCCCCTTGGGCCTCGGCAGCGTGAGGCCGGCATTGAGAAGAGGATGCGCCGTAAGCAGCTCGCGAATGCGCAGGAACGCAGCACGCGCCGAGACAAGACCGCGCCAGGAGCCCACGATCTGCTCGACCGGCTGCAGCGCGCGGCCGAGCAGAATGCTGGCCGCGAACATCGAACCGACCGTCGTGACCCGCTCGATCACGAGATATGCGCCCAGCCCCAGGATCAGCGATTGCATGGCGAGGCGCAGGAAACGGATCAGGCTCTGGATCGCGGCGGCGCGGTCGCTTGCCGCGACCTGGCGCTCGAGCATCCGGTCGCGATCGCGACTCCAGCGCCGCAGCAGACCGCCGGTCATGCCCATGGCACGCACGACCTCGGTGTTGCGCAGGCTCATTTCGGTGAAGCTGTAGCTGCGCGCCGCGGCTTCGTTCGATTCCGTGAGCGGCAGCTTCACCAGCCACTCGCTCAGCAGCGCCATCAGCACCAGGATGACCGAACACCCCAGCGCAAAGGCCCCCAGGAACGGATGAAGCGCGAAGATCACCGCGATGTAGATGGGGGCCCAGGGCAGATCGAAGATCGCGTGGATGCCGGTCCCCGTGACGAACTGGCGAAACGTATCGAAATCGCGGAGCGCCTGGCTGCGGGCGCCGCCCACACCGGCGGAACGATCGATGATTGCCGTCATCACCCGCGAGGCGATCTTCCGGTCGAGGCGGATGCTGGCGCGGGTCAGCACTCTTGCGCGAACTGCGTCGAGCCCGGCAAGCGCCACGAACGCCAGCAGCAGCGCAATCGTGAGCATCAGCAACGTGATCTCGCTGGCGCTCGAGATCACGCGGTCATAAACCTGCAGCATGTAGAGCGGGCCGGCGAGGTACAGCAGGTTAATGGCAAGGCTGAAGATGCCAGCCGTCACGAAATAACCCTGGCATGTCTGCAGCAGGCGCCGGAGCTCGTCCGGCCTTTTGAAAGGCGCGTTCACAAAATCCGGCGGAGACCCGCCCCCCTAATCAAAAATGACGCCGGAGCGACAACGCCCGGCGGAATTAAAGACCTACTGGCAGCCGTTACAATTCTTGTCTAATCGATCACAATCTTTAGCACAGCCGCCGGCCCTGCGAAATAATCCTCGCTGGAAGGTAAAGCTGCCCGTAGAGCTACGGGGGCTTGCGCGTTTACGATATTTATCTTGACCGACCCACGGCTAAATGCAGCGGGTGAAGGCAGGCGGCACCAGCGGAACGCCGGCACGAACCCAAACAGCGGACATGGTTCGCATTTCCGCGGCGCAACATGCGCGAGCACGAGCTGAAAATTCCCTTTCCGGAAGAATGGGCGCAGGGAAGACCGGGCGCCGGGCTGCACCCGCAACCCCGTGTGCGGAGAAAGTGCGCACGGTCCGGCCTTCCCTGCGTGGATGGCTTTAACGGCTTCCTTCGCGCTCTCCCCGGGGAGACAAGCTCTATTGCCACGAAACGGCGGGCGTAACGAACATAAAACCCGATTTATGCGCCGTTAAAGAGATTGCGAAACTTGGACTGCCGTTGTCAGCGCTCTGGAACCGCTGATCCCAGTTTAACGGCTCGATTTACCCGCCTTTAATTCGCGCGGCCTTCCGATCCCTGCACCGACGCGCGACATCGCGCGCTTTTTCTTCCGTCGCACAGGGCAAGGAGCTTCAATGGCCAAGCGGGGCGTGAATGATCAGTACGGGAATTTCTCTGAAGCGAATGCAAATGCTCTGGAATGGGAATTCATCGGACTGAACATCGCCTCGGCAAATGTCGGATCGATGGACACTCCGGCGGTGCGCCAGGGTCATGGCATCGAAATGAGCTTTTCGGCTTCGGACGGCGGCGGTCCGGAAAGCTTCGCCGGGAAAAAGGGTGGCGGAGGTGCCACGAGCAGCGGAACGACAGGCGGGAGCACATCGGGTGGAAGTGGCACCTCGGGCACCGGCACTACTGTCGGGCAGGGAAACACGACCACGAAACTTGTAGCCGTAACAATCCTGTCGCCGACCCTGAACCCACCCACCGGCAACAGCACGCTGCCCAGTGACACGTACTTTTACAAGGAATGGAATCTGACCAGTAGCACCGGCGGCATCAATGTCACCAAGGCCTGGCAGAACTATACCGGACTGGGCGTCAAGGTCGGCGTCATCGACGACGGCATCGATTACAACAACACCGATCTTCATTCGCACTATCTCTTCAATCTGGACTATGACGCGACCAACGGCGGGAGCGATGCCTACGGCACGTCGACCGACAGTCATGGGACGACGGTTGCCGGTGTGATCGGCGCCGCGCGTGACGGCAGCGGCACTGTCGGCGTGGCTTACGATGCCGGGATCGCGGGCTTCCGCATCAGCTACGGCACCGGCGGCGGCCCGAGCCAGATTGCCGATGCCTTCACCCACGCGCTCTCGAGCGGCATGGACGTCGTCAACGCGAGCTGGGGCTACACGACCGCCTACTCGGACAACTTCTTCTCGTCTGCGTTCGCGTCGTCCAGGACCGCCATCCTCAATGAGGTCATGTACGGCCGCGGCGGCCTCGGGACCAGCATCGTCTTCGCGTCCGGCAACGGCCGGAGCTCGGGTGACAACGTCAACTACCACAACTACCAGAACGACCCGTATGCCATCGTCGTTGCCGGAGTCGATCCCACCGGACACGTTGCAAGCTTCAGCACGCCGGGCGCAGCGCTCCTGGTTTCGGCACCGGGGGGCGCGTATAGCGACGACCGGGTCGGCAGCGCCGGCTACAACACCAGTGGCGACTACATCTCGATCTCCGGCACGTCCTATTCGGCTCCGGCGGTCTCCGGCGTCATCGCCCTGATGCTGCAGGCCAATCCCAATCTGGGATTCCGCGACATTCAGGATATCTTGGCTTATTCCTCCAAACAGACCGACCCGACCAGCGCCAGTTGGCACGTGAACGGTGCCCATGACTGGAACGGAGGCGGCCTGCACTACAGCGAGGACTACGGCTTCGGACTGGTCGACGCGACGGCGGCGGTTCGGCTTGCCGAAAGTTGGCGCTACCAGAAGACCTACGCCGACATGTCGACGGAATCGGCGACGCATGGTGACAACGCCGCGATTCCGGACGGCATCGGAAGCCTGAGCAGCCAGATCACCTTCGCCTCGTCGCTCAAGGTCGAGAAGATGGTGATCGATCTCAACATCACGCACGCAAGCCCCGGCGACCTCACCGTGACCTTGACCGGGCCCGACGGTACGAGCGCCACGCTCGTCTCTCATCCGGGCGCAGGCACTGGCAGCGGGATCGTGTTCGAGACCACCGCGAACAGCTTCTGGGGCGGCGACGCCAAGGGCACGTGGACCCTGACGGTCACCGACAGCGTATCCGGCAACAGCGGCACGCTGAACGGCTGGACGCTGACGGCGCTGGGCGATGCACCAACCACCCCGACCACCTATATCTACACCGACGAATTCGCGACCATGGCCGGAAGCAACCGCGTCGTGCTCACGGACTCCAGCGGCACCGCACAGATCAACACCGCGGCCGTGACCACCGGCTCCTACCTGGATCTCAATCCGGGAGCGACCGACACCATCGCCGGCAAGACGCTTCAGATCACGTCCACCTCGATCATCAAGAATGTCTGGGCGGGCGTCGGCAACGACACGATCATCGCCAATGATTTCGGCGACACGATCCAGGCCGGCCTCGGCAACAACACGATCGTCACCGGCAAGGGCGCGGATATCCTCTACGCCGCGCAAGCCGCGGGAGGCAGCGACATTTTCATGTTCAATGCGCTTTCGAGCACGACCGACACTATCCTGAACTGGGTGTCGGGCAACAACACCATCAATGTGGGGCAGCTGCTCAGCTCAATCGGCTATGGCGGCAGCAATGCATTCACCGATGGCTGGCTCAGCTTCGTCTCCGATGCGAGGGGCGGCACCAACGTGGTCGTCGACGCGCACAACGGCGCGGCGCCGCAGGTCATCGTGGACATCGTCGGCATCGCGCCGACGCTGCTTCACGAGAGCACGACATCGTGGAGCTTGATCGTGTGATCAAGAAAAAGGCCCCGCAGCGATTTCGCCGCGGGGCCTGCTTGGGACTTCGTAGTTCGTCCCGCCTAGGCGTGATTGGCGATTCCTGCGATCGGATGCAGGCCGATCAGGTTCTGATCTTCCAGGATGCCCCAGAACGCATCCACGGTATTGGCTTGAACGTCGTAGACCGGGCCGCCAAGGCTGTCCTGCCAGCCGATCAGGCTGCCGTCCGTCGATATCACGAAGCCGCCAGTCGAACCGTCGAGCCCATGGTTGTAGGCGGCGAGAGCGTTCTTCAGCCCCTCGCCGCTTGCATACACGGTGGTGGTGACGTCGTTGCCGGCATCGCTGTCGGTATTGGCCGCGATGTAGGACGACTTATAGGAGTATCCGGTCGAAGCCAGCTTCGACCACGAGTCGTCGCTCGAGGACATGCTCGTGCTCTTGAACGTGATGGCACTGCCGTTCAAGGTGTAGTCCGTTCCGGCCGCATCGTTGATGATGGCCTGAACGGCCGGTGACGCCAGATCATTTGCAGTCGAGAAATTGATCTTGCTGTTGCCGTTGCTGAAGGCACCCTGCCCCTTCAGCCACAACACCGCCTCCTCGATCAGGCCGGTGGGGGATGCATCAAAGCCCGGTGCCAGCCCGCCATGCGCCTGATCGTAGATATAGTCGTTGTACTCGTTGAGTTGCGCCGCGACCGCCTGGCTCGCCAGGATGATGCGGGCATCACCTGAGACCGAGCTGTTCGCGAGTATCTGAGCGGAGGCCAGATCAAAGAACAGATGACCCGACTCGCCAGTGACCAGACCGTCATGGTTCAGGTCGCCCATCAAAAGCCCGGAATCCCCGCCTCCGTTGTTGGCGCCTTTCACGAGGCCAAGACTGCTCGAAGGACCGTTCGTCGTGAGCGTGCTGAGATCGTTCGAGCCGGTCTTCGTATCGTGGTCCCAGTCGTACTTCGGAACGACGTTGATCTCCGAGCCGGAGCCTTTTTCGTCGCCGGACGTCGCATCCCACAACGTGAGGTGCGTCGACCAATAGCCCTTGGTCAGGCCGGCCAACGTCACGCCGATCGGCGTATAGCTGCTGGGATCGGTTGCGGTGGGCGTCGTCGAGTCACCGCAATCGTCGGAGACCGCATTGGTCGTGGCTGTGCCGATGTTGGTGTAGGCCGTTGCCCCCGCAATTCCGCTCGCCTTGAATTGCCAGGTTTCGCCGACATCGAGCACGTTGTTGTTGTTGAGGTCGCCGATGTTGTGGGTCGTATCCGACCCCAGTAGATCCGCGTTGGATCCGAACACCGTTGCCGCGGCAAAATCGTCGGCCGTCGTGCCCGTCGTGCCATTGTTGTCGGAAACGCCGACACCGGTCAGCCCGACATTGCCGTCGTTTGTGACCGCGTAGGTCCAGTTGATCACCTGCCCCACCAGGACTTTGGCGGAATCCGCACCATTCGTCTTCTTGTCCAACGTGATGTGCGGAGCGAGCCCGAAGTAGATGGCAGAATCGGAAGGATCGGCGGTGAACGTGTTGCTCGCACCGTCGGTGAAGCTGACGCTGACATCCGCCGTGTTGGTGTTGGGTCCACCGGCAACCCAATCGGCGAGCACGGTGTAGGTCCAGGTCTCGCCGACATCGAGGATGTTGTCGCCCGCCGTCCCGGTACCGGTGTCCGTGTGCGTCCCCAGCGCAAGCTGCGAGTCGGTGACAACCGGGTTCGTAAACGCGACGTTCCCAGTGTTCGTCACCGTAATGCGATACTCGACCTTGCCGTCGGAGTCCTTGAGCAGGTTGATCTTGGTATCGGCTTTCAGGACATCGCCGTCATCCGGACAGATGATGTCCTTGGAGATCGTCAGCGAGGGGTTGGCGCCGAAATAATTGGCGTCGTCCGAGTCGCTCGCGGTCGCGGTGTTTTCACAGTCATCGGTGAAGGTCGCCGATACCGTCGCGGTGTTGGTCTGCTGCCCTTCCGCCCAGGATGCGGTGATTGGACTACCACCGATGGCGTCGACGAGTTCGGACCCGCCGCTGCCGGCAACGGTGACGACCTGGTTGATCCCCAATTTGGAGTCGACCAGGTGAATGTCGAGGGACACGTCGCTATTGTTGGTGATCGTAAAACGATACTGAGGATCGTCGTACCCGGTGAGCAGGACCGGTCCAGTCGGATCGTTGGCGTCGGACCAGGTCTGACCGCCGTCGACGGACACCTCCTTCTTGATGGTGATCGAGTCGGGAGCCACCGTTACGCCGGTGTAGCCGCTGATGTCGAATGCGGTTGGATTGAGATCGGCGGGCGGATTGGCCGGGTTGTAGCCTGTCGCGCTCGTCGTGACGGTCCCCGTGTTCGAGTAGGCGCCGGCAACCGTCGTCCCCGTTGCAGAGTACTGCCAGGTTTCGGCTTCGTTGACACCGGTCGTTGTGGCGTCATCGGCATCCAGGATACCGTTATGATTGACGTCGCCGACGTTGTACTCCTGGCTGTTGAAAGTCACGGTGACGGCAGTCGCAGTGAAATCGTCGGCCGTCGTGCCGGGCGTCCCGTTGTCATCGGTCACAACGACGTTGTTCAGACCCACCGTTCCGGTATTCGTGACCGCGTAAGTCCACTTGACGTCTTCACCCGAGAGCAAGGTCTTGCCGGCGACGCTCTCTCCATCCTCCGGGCAGACAGTGTCCTTGGCGATGGTGACGGTCGCATGCGGGGTGGGTGGAGGCGTGACGTTGCCGGACGCCCGGTACGACCACTCCTCGAAAGTGCCGTCGACCCGCTCGCCGCTGACCCCACCGAAGACCGAATACAGGTATATGTAGGAACTGTTGCTAAGCCCCGCGAAGAAGGAGTTCGGGACGAGGAAGCTGTAGTCCGGATGACCATTGCCGGAGGAGAGGTCGTTGAGCTTGAGCGAGACATCTCCGTCGGCACCTGCATCCATATTCCAGATCAGCGTCGCCGCCACACCGAAGCCGGTGTCGGTGCCGCCAAGTGCACCTATCGGATCGTAGCTGGTGAGTGCCGGATTGGATGAATAGTAAAGCTTGAGAACGTCCAGGGAGATCAGGTTGTTGACGTTCTCGCCCAGATCCAGCCGGAATTCCCTGTAGTCCGTCCCGCCGACGTTGACGATCGCCATCGATCCCAGTTGGACCGAGTGGGTGAAGTTGCCTCCAACCTGATCGAACTGGAAATCCTGCGCACCGGTGCCGGGCTTGATGTCACCGTCGGTGTTGTAGCCCTGTTCGGTGTTATTGTTGCCGGCATTGTGGATCCGCAAGAACGACGGAAACTGACCGGTGCCGGACGAGCCCGTTGAACCGACCGGAATCTGTTCAATGGTCACCTGATTGACCTGGGCCGTAGAGCCCACGGTCGAAAGGTCGACCTGGACCTGGTAGGAAATATCTGTCGTCACGGTGCCGCTGGAATCGGTAAAGGCGGTTGTGGCCATCAGGCCTGCGGTCTGGTCGATCGCGCTCAGCACGAAGGACTCGCCGGCTGCGTCGAAGCCGACGTTCCAGCTCGTCTGAACGACGCCGTTCGCGACGTTGTCGAGATCGCCGGCGCCGCCGTCCGTCACCGTCCATGGCGCATTCGTTCCGGAGACAGGGATGCCATTCACGTCCGTGACTTCAAAGGTGACGGTGTCGCCGACGCCGACGTTCGCGGTGAAATAGGCGGTCGATCCCGGCGCATAATCGGCTTGGTCGGTGCTGATCGAGATGGCCGCGAGCGTGGGATCGGCGATCAACTGAGAGTCGTCGACAAGAACGTACACGCCGCTCGACGGATCGTACTTGTAAATTGCCATGACCTAAGCCTCCAAAAAAATCACAACAAAAATTCCAAAGTCACGTGGGAGGAGGCAGGAATGCCGCCTTCGGTTGCGCACGAAAAAACCGACACGCGCGGACGCGCGTGCCGGCCTATGCAGACCTCCGTCGGCAAAAATCAATCAAAACAGCCCTGCCTGCCCAGAAACTCAAACAGGGAACTTTAAGCAACTCTTTACGATTAATGCAACGTTTACTCGGTAATTTGATAGTGACCGGCCGAGCAGATACCGGGAAATCTCGGCAATTCCCGCTTCCGAAGGTTAAATAATACCCCTCAGCGGATGTGGGTGGAAGGTCGCCTTGCCTTCAGCTTTCGGCTACGGACGGCGAAGCCATCGCCGCGGCCCGCGACTGCGCCGCGCCGTGCAACTCCCAAGCGCGCTGCATCCGCTCGGGTCGCGTTTCCTTCAGCAGCCTTCCCCAGGCTGTGCTGAAGGCCCTGATCGCCGTGTCCCTGTCCTGCGCTGCACCGCTCGCCCATGCCGGAAGGCCCATCGGGATCAGGACGAACCACTCCCAGGAACGATCGGCCCCGCTTGCATCGAGGGCGTGGCGGATCCTGCCGATCTCGCGGCCTTGCGACCAGACCGCGTAGTGATCCGAGATCTCGGGCCATTTCGGGCGAATGCTGAGGGTGATCGCGCTATTTATCATCGTAAATTCTTGTATGAATGGAGTTTAGGTGACGCGGGGCCAACGCTCCGCGGGCAGACAGCCGGTTCAGTCCTTGGGTGTCGCCCGCTGCGCCAGCAATGCATCAGCGCTCTTGGTCAGCCCTCCGGCCAGTTGTTTCGCAGCGTCCGGCGAGAACGCGTAACCGGCCTGGCCTTCCAGCCGGTGATTGAGGATGAAGAGCACGAGGCCGCGGCCGCTCGTGTCCGCGGAAATGGTGCAGTTCTTGGGGATTTCGAACCTCACCTCGTCGGCCTTGCCGGTCGCGCCCGGCTTGGCCTGCGCTGCGGCTTCAGCACCGGGGACGGCTGTTTCGGCGGCAAGTGCCGGCCCCCCGCCATGTGACGCCGCCGGCTGCGCGCCGCCTCGCACCTTTGTCAGTGCCGCGATCAGATCATCGACGCAGTCGCTGGCGAATCTCAGCTCCAGCGCCCCGGTATATTTGCCCGTGGTCTGGACGATGAATTCCTTTTTGTCATCCGACATGGTGGCGGAGCTCACCGCCGCAATCCTGATCGCCATTACTCAATGCCCCGAAATATGGTTGGAGCCTCGCTGGCCCCCTCTTGCCCAGTTCTGTGCCGACTATACCGCCTGGGGCGGCCCGGGATAACACCTCCGCTGGTCGCCCGAAGACCAGGCGCTGGATCAACCTTGCCGCATCCGCCTTGCCGCCTCCACATGAGCGACCTAGGATAAAGCCAAGTTACGGTCAATTCGCATTGCAACACGATGAATATAAATCCAGCTCACCGGATCATTGCAGAGTTGCGGCCGAAGTACGAGATCAAGATCGACCTCGACGAGCGATGCTTCCTGTTTCCGGCCGGAAAGTCGGTCAGCCAGCTGCTGTTGCTATCGGACGGCCACACCATCCTGATCGACGCCGTGTATCCGTTCAACCAGGCGCGCACGCCACCGCGGCTCGCAGCCCTTGATCTCGACGATGCCAAGGAGTTCGGCCGGCGGCTGGTCGAAGCGGTGCATACGGCGCGCACCCAGCTGGTGGGCACCAATGGCATCAGGATATCCATCAACGTCGTCGCCAATGGATATCACCTCCAGTTTGGCGACATGAACGCAGCGACCGAACTGTTTCTCGGCACCGGCTGCATCTGGCGTGTCTGCCAGGGCCTGCTCCGCATCGTCGACCTGATCGCGCCGATCGAATCCAACTGAGGCGGTGCCGGCCGATTCAGGACGCGGTCTCGACCAGCGGCTCCAGATAGCTGCGATGCAGCGTTTGCGGATGCTTGTGGCCGTCCAGAATGACCCGCAGCGCGTTCTTGGTCTGGGCAAAGCCGATGACCCGTCCGGTCCTGCCGTCCAAACGCTTGCTATGCTTGCCGAGGGACCTCACCCGGAAGCGGCTGCCGATCGCAAGATCCAGCACGAGCGCGTCGTTTTCATTCATGGCGATCAACTCTTCATCAAATGTCTTCCAGACACGATCACCCGGTCAACCTACAGGCTACGCTTCTCCACGAGGCTGCTGCAAAGCCGGCGATCATCCTCCGACATGCCGGGCGGCGTCTCCCCATATTTGAAATAGGCCAGGATATGCGCGAGACGGGCGGCGTGCTCGACGGCGCTTCGCCTTTTCGCGCGCTGCCAGGCCGTACGCTGGTGCCCACTCATTGCGAGCTTTGTGGCAGTCTGCACCTCCATGGACAACACCGAGATCAGCGTGCCACGATCGACGTCGACGAGCGAATTCAACAAGACCTCTACGTCACGCATTCAGTTCAGTCCACCTCCCGTTGGCGCCGACTACACATGGAAGATGAAGTCGGCCGGTTTGAGGTTCGACGCCACGATATTCTTGAGCAGAATGGAGTCGTTGGCATCCAGCGTCACCAGCGTGTCGTTGGGACTATCGGCCGCCGAGGCCCAGGACACGTTCGTGAACTGACGCACGTCGAGCCGGTCGATTCCCTCCGCGAAATCGGTGATCGTATGTTGGACGGGCGTCGAAGCCGGGGGCGACGCGAATACGAACTGGTCCCGTCCCCCGCCCCCGGTGAGCACGTCCTGGCCGCTCGCAGCGAAGATGACGTCGTTGCCGGAGGTACCCTGCACGGTCGTCCCCGTGCCGTTCTGGAAGATGAAATTCACGGTTTGGCCGGCGCCGGCAATGTCCGACAGCGTCAGCGCCACCTTCTCGTACGCGGGTGGCGTACTGCCGGGCGTGTAGGTCACGACAGGCGCGGTCGGAACGGTGGGATCGCTGTCGGTCACCTGTATCCCGGTCACGGTGTACGTGCCACTGTTGAGACTGACGGTCAGCTGGCTGGTATCGATCACGGGCCCCTGATGATTCCAGCTGATCTTCGCGCCACCTTGCCCGTCGGAAGCGATGAGGAATCCGGCCGGATCGTAACTGCCACCGAGAGCGAACGAACCGGTGCCGAAATCGACGTGCAGACCACCCGAACTGGAGACGCTGACGTTCGCAGGAGCGATCCCGACGAGATCGATCGTGTCTCCAAGTGCAAAGCCGGTGACCGTGCCGGTGAAATGAGCGGCATCCGCAAGCACCAAGGTCCCGGGCGTACTCGTGCCGGTGTCGAATGCAACGTTGGCGTCCGACGCCGCGTTGAACACGAGGGAAGCACTATAGATCACCGCAGCGCCGCCGCCGGTCACCGCGCTCCCGATGGTCAGGCTGCCGGATTCCACTGCGATCGTTCCGGTATTTGTGAAACCCGCCAGGCCCAGAATCGACGACGTGCCGGTGCTCTCGATCGTGCCGGCATTCGCGAGCGTACTGGTGCCGGTGAACGCGCTGGCGCCGCTGAATTGCCAGTCCGCCCCCGCCACGTTCGTGAACGCCGCGTTGTAGCCGAGGACGATGCCCGCAACGAAGCCGGCATTGTCTATGGTGACCATGCCCGTGCCGGTCGTGGAGACGTCGAGCCCCGCTGTGCCACCCATCACCGAACCGTCGATCGTGACGCTCACATCGCCGCCATCGAAGCCGAACGCCGCAACGCCGTACCGGCCCGCGAACACACGGGAATCCGACTCGACCGTAACAGCTATGTCGCCGTCGCCGTAATTCACCGCGCGGATGCCGTCGGTCCCGGTCGGCGCGACGATCGTTGCATGGTCGTAGACCAACACATTTCCGTGGACCGCATTATTCGCCGTGTTCTGATTGTTGGGATTGTAGCCGGCCAGGATGCCTGCGGCGGGGTCGGCGGCGACGGTGCCCGTCGGGGTCGTTCCGGAGTGGATCGTGCCGGACGCATTGACGAAGACCTCCGCCGTCGCCGGCACGACCACGGAGGGATTGAGCGGATCCGCCGTGGTCGCCTTGTTCAAGGCAGCGATGCCCGTGCTCCCGGAGGTAATGCTCGTGCTCGCTGATGTCGTGACATAGACGCTACCCGGCCCGAAGTTCTGGGCGAGGATTCCAACACCCGATCCGTTTGGTGGATTTGCACCGCCGAGCGCCGTGATGGTCCCCGAGAAGTTGTCGACGCTAACGTCGCCAACACCAAAGTTGTAGGCCCTGATGCCATCGCCTGCATCGGCGGTGATATCGCCGAAGTTATTGACGACGACCTCGCCATAGACGTTGTAGTTCGCGGGATTCGGTGGATTGTTCAGGCTGGGGTCCGTCGCCTGGCCGATATAGCCTGCGAGGATACCGCCCGGCGGGCTGTTGAATCCCGTGGTGCCGCTGCCGGAGTGTATTGAGGCTGCGTTCGTCACGATCACCGAGCTGTTGAACGACGGTGCAATACTGGTGGCCTCGTTGACCGCATTGATGCCGGCGCTGCCTTGGTGGGAGTCGATCGTATCTCCCGTCGACGTGACCACCGATATGCTGCCGGCGTTGGTGCTCAGGGCGAGGATGCCGTAAGCCTTGTTGAACGTTGCGGAGCCGGCGGTGATGGTCGTGTTGGCATAGACGGTGATGGCAATGTCACGAGACAGCGCGCTCGACGTTACCGGATCGGTGAACCCGCCATCGGCGTGGGCGTAGATGCCATTCGAGCCCGCCGTGATGTTGGCGCCCGAGGCATCGTTGATCGTTATGTTGCCGTAGCCGTAATTATAGCCCTGGAGGCCGAAGCCGGCGGCGGAGACGACCGCCGCGTTGTTGATGAAGACGTTGCCACTGACATATTGGTTCGAATGCCCGGCGCCGCTCACCGGCGCAAAGAAGCCAGCGGCGATACCGGACGGCGTGCCGCCGCTGTTGGTGGACTGTCCGCCGGCGTTGATCGCGCCGGCTGCCGTCACCGAGACCACGGCAGGTTTGCCAGCGGCGACATTGGCTGCAAACAGATTGGCCAGATCTGAGCCCGCCGTCGGATTTGCGTCGTTGACCGCATTGATGCCGGTGCTGCCGGAATTGATGGAGGACCCATTCGACGTCACGACAACGATATTGCCCGACCCGCGATTGGTGGCGCCGATGCCGTAAGGAGCGTTGCCGCCCCCCGACGACGTTGCCGCCGTCAGCGCCTGAATCGAGACACCCGAGCCGACGGTGACCGTGATGTTGCCGACGCCGTAGTCGTACGCAAGGATGCCGGGCCCCGCCGCGGCGAGCAGAGTCGGATTGGGGTTGCCGAAGGGATTGCCGTCGCTCGCGACATAGACGATCACGTCGCCGTACACGGCCGAACTGAACGCGCCGTTGCCGCCGGGATTGTAGCCTGCCTGGATCGCAGACTGTGCACTGCCTCCGTTGTTGACGTTCGTTCCGGATGAGATGAAGCCTTGGCTATAGACCGCGACGGTGCTCCCGCTGCCCGAAGCAATCGTGGTGGCCTGGTTGCCGGCATTGATGCCCGTGCTGCCCGAGGTAATGGTGGTGCCCCAGCCGGCATTCACCAGCGAGCTTCCCGTACCGTAGGTGAAGGCAAAGATACCATACTGGGTGAGGCCGCTGCCGACGCCCGTCGCTCCTCCGTTGACCGCCGTGATCGAATACTGGCCAGGCGCAAACGTAACCGACGTATTTCCTGAACCGTAATTGTCGGCAAAAATGCCTGCGCCAGCCTGCGCGGTAATGCTGGCGCGATTCTCGATCGTGACGTCGCCTGTGATCGCGGCGTTCGGCACCGTCGTGTTGTTGTTGAGAATCCGCGCGCGAAGACCGGCCGCACCGCTGCCCGCAATGTTCGCAGTGTTCGTTCCGCTCGTAATGTTGGACGAGTTGTAGATAAAAATGTTGCCGCCCGGCCCGGGGGTAGTTTCCTGCAGCTCGGCGGCACGAATACCGTTGAAACCGGCAGTGATCGTGCCGCCCGACGCCGTGATGGTGACGCCGCCCGTGCCGTTGGACACGCCCAGTATTCCGTACGAGTTCGTTCCGGTCAGCGTGCCTGCCGAGCTGACGATATTGATATTGCCGTTGACGGTGTTGGCGGAGATGGCGACCGTCACCGCGCTCACATTTGCGTAGTTGACGATATCGGCAGAGCCGCTTCCGATGTTGCTGTTCTGTGTGGTATCAACGGTGAGGCCAACGTTGGGGCCGGAGCTGGGCGTCGGGCCGGAAATACTAGCCGCGTTGATAATCGCCCCGCTCGCACCCTGCGTCGCAACGCGCAGACCCGGAAACGCGCCGTTGATCACAAAGTCGGAGCTCGTATTGGCCACGACCGTATACGTGTTGGCGGCAACGCCGTCGCTCGTCGCCAGGTTGAACCCGGGTCCGGTGCTGCTGTTGATATGGTCGTTGTCGAGGATGTAGAAGCTTGCCGGCGTCAGCGGCGATTGCGACGTGGTGACGCCGGAGATGATCGTCGCGCTGGTCGGCACCAGCACGATACGGTTCGGCGAGAGGACATCGAACATATTTCCGGACAGTCCGGTTCCGGACACCTGGAACGCATAGTTTTGTACACCGCTGACGGTCAGCGTCGAGCCGCTGATGTTCGCAGCCGTGATGCCGCCGCCCTGCAGGGTGATGATCGAGCCAACATTGCCGCCACCGCTGGCGCTAAAGTTGAGCGGCAGATTCGTACCAACCGAGGCCGGGTTGTCGAACGTCAGAAGTCCCTTGCCGCCGAAATTGATGGTCTGTGTGGCCGCAACAGACAGTCCAAGCTCGAGGGCCGAGCGGTCGCCCAGGAGGATCGAGCCCGCGCCGGTTACATTAGCGAATATCTGCGCCGAAGCGTTGGGCAAAACGGATATATTACCCGTGTTCGACAGCGCAATCGCGGCCGCCCCGGACAAGGCGGCAAGGCCGAGCATATTGATGATGCCGGCATTGCTGATCGCGTTCGTGCCGCTGCCGAAGAAATTCGAGCCGTTGATATTCCAGGTTGCCCCGAGCGCATTGCTGACGCTGCCGCTACCAGTTCCGCTGAAGCTGATATTGCCGGTGATCGAGCCGTTGTTGGTGACCGCCCCATTGCCGGCAATGACCGAGATGGCGAAATTGTTGGTCGTGCGGGCAAAGAGATTCGAGGCGATGAACTTGCCCGCGGCGTTGGAAACCGTTGCCGTCTGAGTGCTGTTGCCGTTGCCGATCGTCACGACGGGCATGAACGGCACACCGGGCGCATTGATCGTTCCGGAGTTGGAAATCGAGATCAACCCATTGACCGAAGCACTGGATCCGTTGCCGACCGAGATGCCGATGGCCGCCGCGCTGATGGCGCCCTGATTGTTGATCGTGATGCTGCCACCCGCGGCCGAGAATGCCGTGACGCCGGCTCCCTGCGCCGCAGTGATCGACGACGTCGGCCGCAGCGTTGCGCTGATGCTGCCATTGCCATTGTTGTAGAGATTGATGCCGGAACCCGAAGCCGCGGTGACAGTCGCCGCATTGTCCACAACGACGGTGCCGTGAATGTTGGCCGGCGAGAGGACGGAGTAGCCAGCCGAGATGCCGGCAGGCGTGCCGCCGCCCGAGAAGAAGTTGAAGCCGGAATTGATTGTGCCTGTCGACGTGGTGACCGATATCTGATTTCCGGACGCGACGCTGACGGCCGCTGAATTGGCGTTGATGCCGGAGCCGCCGGACGTGAACTGGTCATTGGCGCCGGTCGTGATCGTGATATTGCCGCCGCTCGAGTTGTTGGCGTTGATTGCGGCAAGCCCCATGAGCGAGCTCGCAGTCACCGCGGCAGCCGTCGGCGTCGAATTGGCTTCGACGCTGATCGAGACATTGGAAGGCGACGCGGTGCCGTTGACGGACGAACTCGCGGCGATGCCGAATTGCGCACCGCTCACCGACTTGTCGGCCCTGTTTATGATCGTGATGTTGCCGTAGCCGAAATTGAACCCAATGATGCCATAACCGGCTCTCGCCGAAATATTGGCTGCGTTGTCGACGAGGACCGAGCCGTTGATGTTCGTGTTTGAAGTACCGTTGCTGCCATAATATCCAGCTGAAATGCCCGCCGGCTGGGCACCTCCGGCCGACAGATGCACACCCGAGTTGATCGTGCCGGCGGCCGTGACGGTGACGGTCGAGCCCAGGCTCTGCAAAATGGAAGTGCCCTGGTTGATCGCGAGGATACCGTGCGACCCCGAGGTGATGCTGGAGCTCGCAGTCGTCGTGACCGAAACGTTGCCAGTGCTGTTGCTTGAACCGACGATGCCATAGACATCTCCGGCAATGATGGTCCCGGAATTGCTGATGCTGACGTTTCCGGGCCCGAAATTATAGCCGCGGATGCCGTCACCACCGGCCGCATTGATGGTGCCGGTGTTGGTGACGGAAACGTTGCCGAACACGTTGGCATTGACGGTATTGGTCGTGCCGCCCTTGTAGCCGGCGAGGATGCCGGCTGGACGGCTGCCCTGTCCGGTCAGGACCGTACCCGAGTTGATCACGCCGCTCGCATTGACCGAGATCGAGCTTGCGATCACGCCACCGACCTTGGGCAGGGAGACCGCTTCGTTGTACGCGTTGATGCCGACACCAGCTGACGTGATAACCGTGCCGGCGCCCGCATTGATCTGGATATTGCCGGTCCCCTTGGATTGCGCCTCGATACCGTAGAGTGTCGAACCAATGATCTGCGCGGTCGCCTCGAGCGGATTGGGTGCCGTGGTTATGCTGATATTGCCGTTGCCATTGGTTTGGACGCGGATGCCGTCGTGACCGCCCGTGATATTTCCGCTCTGGCTGACGGTGATATCGCTGTTGTTCGCGGAATTGAGGTTGACAGCGACGATCCCGCTGAACGCGGCGCCCGTTCCTGTCACATTGCCTGATCCGTTGATCAGGATACCGCCCGTGCCTGTCGCATTCTGCTGAGCAAGGATGCCCCTGCCCGCCTGGCCGATCACTGTTCCCGACGTCGTGACCGTGATTGATCCGGCGGCATTCTGAATCACGGAGATAGCGCTTCCGGCTCCGGTGATCTGGCCGGTGGGATTGACGGTCAGGTTCGCGGGATTGCCCGCACTTGCGCCGGTCGCATAGAGGTCGATCGCGTCGCCGGCGCTGGTCGCAATGTTGCCGCTTCCGCCGATCGCAACCGGGCCGCTTGCGATCGAAATCGCATTGATCGTTGCAGTGACGGCCGCGCCAATCTGCAAAGTGCCGCCGGATCCGGTGAACTCGACGACGCCGCCTGCTGGGTTCATCGCGACGCTGGCGCCGCCGCTGGCAACCAGTATCGGAAGGCTCGCCGTCGCGCCGACATTGCCCGCCGAGTCGACCACTCGCGTGAAGTATGTGAAATTCGCACTTCGGACCGTACTGTCGGTGAAGCTCCACCGTGTCGAACCGTTCCGGACAACATCCGTCCACGTCACGTTGTCCGTACTGATCTGGACTTTATCGCCGAACGCAAGCGTACCATTCGTCCCCGTCACGGTGATCGAGGTGCTCGTGGAGGACGAACTGCTGGCGACGGACGTAATCGCGACGGATTCCGTCGGCGAACCGGTGTCGACGACGTAGCTCGCATTGTCGGCCACCGCGGCCGCCGTCAGCACGGCCGCATTGCCGGCCGCATCCGTGATCGTGCCGCCGTTCAGGCTCAGCGCGTTGGCGTCGATGCTGATGCCGTTGGCATCGGTCTGGCCGGCCTGGATCGTGTAGGTGAACACCAGCTGACCGGTGCCGCTGCCCGAGGCATAGCTGGCCTGCACCGGCGTCCCGCCGATGTTCAGGGCAAGTTGCGGCGTCCCTGTTACCGTGACGCTCTCGCTGAACGTCACGGTGACGCTGACGACGTCGCCGGCATTGAGCGTGCTGTTCTGCGCTCCCGTCGCGCTGGTGATCGCCTCGCTGCTCACCGTCGGCGCGGCCGTATCGACCTTGTAGCTGGCATTGTCGGCCACCGCGGCCACACCCCCCCCCCCCCCCCCCCCCCCCCCCCCCCCCCCCCCCCCCCCCCCCCCCCCCCCCCCCCCCCCCCCCCCCCCCCCCCCCCCCCCCCCCCCCCCCCCCCCCCCCCCCCCCCCCCCCCCCCCCCCCCCCCCCCCCCCCCCCCCCCCCCCCCCCCCCCCCCCCCCCCCCCCCCCCCCCCCCCCCCCCCCCCCCCCCCCCCCCCCCCCCCCCCCCCCCCCCCCCCCCCCCCCCCCCCCCCCCCCCCCCCCCCCCCCCCCCCCCCCCCCCCCCCCCAGCGCATTCGCATCGATGCTGATGCCGTTGGCATCGGTCTGGCCGGCCTGGATCGTGTAGGTGAACACCAGCTGGCCGCTGCCGCTGCCGGAGGCGTAGCTGGCCTGCACCGGCGTCCCGCCGATGTTCAGGACAAGTTGCGGCGTTCCGGTCACCGTGACGCTCTCGCTGAACGACACCGTGATGCTGACCACGTCGCCGGCATTGAGCGTGCCGTTCTGCGCCCCCGTCGCGCTGGTGATCGCCTCGCTGCTCACCGTCGGCGCGGCCGTATCGACCTTGTAGCTGGCATTGTCGGCCACCGCGGCCGCGGTCAGCGCCGCGGCATTGCCGGCGGCGTCCGTGATCGTGCCGCCGTTCAGGCTCAGCGCGTTGGCATCGAGGCTGATGCCATTGGCATCGGTCTGGCCGGCCTGGATCGTGTAGGTGAACACCAGCTGGGTGCTGCCGCTACCCGAGGCATAGCTCGCCTGCACCGGCGTGCCGCCGATATTGAGGGCCAGATGCGGCGTCCCTGTTACCGTGACGCTCTCGCTGAACGTCACGGTGACGCTGACGACGTCGCCGGCATTGAGCGTATTGTTCTGCGCCCCCGTCGCGCTGGTGATCGCTTCACTGCTCACCGTCGGCGCGGCCGTATCGACCTTGTAGCTGGCATCGTCGGCCACCGCGGCCGCGGTCAGCACCGCTGCGTTGCCGGCCGCATCCGTGATCGTGCCGCCGTTGAGGCTCAGCGCATTCGCATCGATGCTGATGCCGTTGGCATCGGTCTGGCCGGCCTGGATCGTGTAGGTGAACACCAGCTGGCTGCTGCCGCTGCCCGAGGCGTAGCTGGCCTGCACCGGTGTCCCGCCGACGTTCAATGCCAGTTGCGGCGTCCCGGTCACGGTGACGCTCTCGCTGAACGTCACGGTGACGCTGACGACGTCGCCGGCATTGAGCGTATTGTTCTGCGCCCCCGTCGCGCTGGTGATCGCTTCACTGCTCACCGTCGGCGCGGCCGTATCGACCTTGTAGCTGGCATTGTCGGCCACCGCGGTCGCCGTCAGCGCTGCCGCATTGCCGGCGGCGTCCGTGATCGTGCCGCCGTTGAGGCTCAGTGCATTGGCATTGATGCTGATGCCGTTGGCATCGGTCTGCCCGGCCTGGATCGTATAGGTGAACACCAGCTGAGTGGTGCCGCTGCCCGAGGCGTAGCTCGCCTGCACCGGCGTCCCGCCGATGTTCAGGGCCAGCTGTGGCGTCCCTGTTACCGTGACGCTCTCGCTGAACGACACCGTGATGCTGACCACGTCGCCGGCATTGAGCGTATTGTTCTGGGCTCCCGTCGCGCTGGTGATCGCTTCGCTGCTCACCGTCGGGGCGGCGGTATCGACCTTGTAGCTCGCGTTGTCGGCCGCCGCGGCCGCGGTCAGCACCGCCGCGTTGCCGGCGGCGTCCGTGATCGTGCCGCCGTTCAGGCTCAGCGCGTTGGCGTTGATGCTGATGCCGTTGGCATCGTTCTGGCCGGCCTGGATCGTGTAGGTGAACACCAGCTGGCTGCTGCCGCTGCCCGAGGCATAGCTGGCCTGCACCGGCGTGCCGCCGATGTTGAGGGCCAGATGCGGCGTCCCCGTCACCGTGACGCTCTCGCTGAACGACACGGTGACGCTGACCACGTCGCCGGCATTGAGCGTGCTGTTCTGCGCTCCCGTCGCGCTGGTGATCGCCTCGCTGCTCACCGTCGGGGCAGCCGTATCGAGCGTGATGATCAGTGCAGCGGTCGTTGAGCTGTTGCCGAAACTGTCGCTTAGTCTGGCCGAGATCGACTTGGCGCCGTCAGCGCCGAGGTCGCCGTCGGTTACGGTCAAGCTCACGCTCTGCGCGCCGATGTCGACTGCGCTGATCGTGTGCGTGACGGGATGGGCGAACGGCGACCCATTGAGCAACAGCTGGATCGTATCTCCGACCGCGACGTTGGCACCGAGCACGACCGTGAAAGTCGGCGCGGTCACGTTCGTCGTGTTGTCGCTGCTGGAACTGCCGGAATCGGAGCCTGCCACCAGGTCCGGCGTACCGCCGGATGGAGCATTGGTGCTCAGGGTGAAGACCACCGTGTTGCTGACGCCCTGGTTGCCGGCGGCATCAGTCGCTTGTGCGGTCAAGCTGTTGGTGTCGCTGTGCAGCGTGACGTCGGTGCTCCAACTGCCGTTGGCCTGGATGGTTGCGACGCCGACCGAGATGCCATCATCCAGCACGGTGACAATCGCACCCGCGTCAGCGGGATCCGCCGTGCCGGTAATCGTCTGCACGGATTGATTGGTGTTGCCGCCAGGATTGGTGATCGCCAGCACGGGCGCGCTCGTGTCGAGCGTGATGGTCAGGGCGCTGGTGGTCGAGCTGTTGCCCGCCAGATCGGTAAACCGGCCGGAGATCAGCTTGAGCCCGTCGGATCCTAGATCACCGGGGCTCACCGCGAAACTGACGCTTTGGGCTGCAATGTCGCCTGAGGTGACAGTTCGCACCAGAGGATGGGAGAATGACGACCCGTTCAGCAGCAGCTCGACCGTGTCGCCCACCGCAACACCGGCACCAAGCGCGACCGTCAGCGTCGGGGCCAGGACGTTGGTGCTGTTGTCGCTGCTGGAGAAGCCGGAATCCGAACTCGCAATCAGATCCGGCGTGCCACCGGACGGGACGGTCTGGTCCAGCACGTAGCTGTGGCCAATGCCCGCAGCGACATTGCCGGCCAAATCGATGGTGCGCACCGACAGCAAACTGCCTGCCCCGGAGAGGATCACCCCCGATGCGGACCACACGCCGCCTGCGGCGTTTGCCGTCACCCAGTTCGTACCGTCGATGCTGAGCTGAATCGACTCGCCGGGACCCAGCGTGCCCGTGTACGCTCCGGTCACGGTCTGTGGCGCCGCATTGGTGACGAAATCGCTCGCCGAGCCGCCGCTGTCCGAACTCAGTGCCGTTACCGTCGCGACCGCGGACGGCGCGCCGGTGTCCAGCGTGTAGCCATGCCCGGTGCCGGCGAGGCTGTTGCCGGCCAGATCGATCGTCCGGACCGACAGCGTGCTCCCGGCGGCCGACAGCGATACTCCGGATGCCGCCCAGGTGCCGTTCGACGCATTGGCGATCGCCGTGACCCAGGTTGCGCCGCCGTCGGCGCTGACCTGGATGGACTCTCCG
The DNA here is from genome assembly GCF_028128625.1 of Bradyrhizobium sp. CCBAU 45389. NCBI lineage: Bacteria > Pseudomonadati > Pseudomonadota > Alphaproteobacteria > Hyphomicrobiales > Nitrobacteraceae > Bradyrhizobium > Bradyrhizobium sp. CCBAU 45389. The sequence goes on from NZ_LBIY01000002.1 coordinate 616,398, forward strand.
GCACTCAGGGCGCCGGCATAGGTGCCGCTGACCGTCTGCGACGCGACATTGGTGACGAAATCACTCGACGAGCTGCCGCTGTCCGAGCCCAGTGCCGCCACCGTCGCAAATGCGGACGGCGCGACGGTATCGAAGACGTAGCTGTGGCCGGTCCCGGCCGCGATATTGCCCGCAAGGTCGATCGTCCGGACCGTCAGCGTGTTTCCCCCGGGTGACAGCGTCACGCCGGATGCTGACCAGGTGCTGTTGGCTGCATTGGCGGTTGCACCGACCCAGGTCGCACCGCCATCTGCGCTGATTTGAATCGTTTCGCCGAAGGCCAGGGCACCCGTGTAGGTGCCGCTTACGGTTTGCGACGGAATGTTGGTGACGAAATCTGTCGAAGAACTGCCAGTGTCAGAACTTAGCAGCGTCACCGTCGCGACCGCGGTTGGCGCACCGGTATCCAGAGTGTAGCTGTGTCCCGCTCCGGCCGTGACGTTACCGGCGAGGTCGATGGTACGAACAGAGAGCAAGTTGGTGCCGGACGACAGCGATACGCCCGACGCGGACCAGGCGCCGCCCGATGCGGACGCCGTCACCCAGGTGGCGCCATTGTTGGCGCTGACCTGGATCGTCTCCCCCGCACCCAAGGCACCGGTATAGGTGCCGCTGACCGTTTGCGAGGGCACGTTGGTGTTGAAGTCGGTCGGCGAGCTGCCGCTGTCGGCACTCAATGCCAACACGGATGCAACTGCCGCCGGCGGCGTCGAATCCAGCGTCAGGACGACCGTATTGCTCGAGCCCAAATTACCGGCGACGTCCGTGTCCCGGGCGACGAAACTATTGCCGCCCTCGGAAAGCTGTACGATCACGCTCCAGCTGCCGTCTGCCTGGACGACGGCACCGGCTATGGCCTGCGCATTGTCGAACACGATCACGGTGGTGCCGGCATCGGCCAGGCCGACGGTTCCGGAGATTCTCTGGGTGGCCTGGTTGGTCAGCGCATTCGAATTGTCGATCGTGACCACGGGCGGAGCCGTGTCGATTGTGACGGCATGTGCGGCGACGCCAATGGTGTTGCCTACGGAATCGACGACACGCACCTGATAGGAGAAGCTCGCATTGTGGACACCAGGATCGACCAGGCTCCATGTCGTTCCCGTCGCCTGAACAACGTCACTCCAGGTGAGACCGTTGTCGCCGCTGACCTGAATCTTCTCGCCTGGCGAGAGCGCTCCATTGCTGCCGGAGACCGACAACTGGGTGCTGTTGGTGATGAAATCGCCGGAGGCTCCGCTATCAGGACCGATCGCCGTAATGGCCAGCGGCAGCGTGATGTTGAGACTGGCGGTCGAAGCCGCAGACTTGATCGAATCAGAGACCGTGTAGCCGAACACGACGTGGCCGCTGAATCCCGGATCCGGCGTGTACGTCCACGTCTGATCGCTGTTCCGGACCAGACCCCCGCCTCCACTCTGGATCGTCAGCGACGAAATGGACAGGGAGGGACCGTCGATGTCGGAGACGCCCCTGAGCAAGGCCGTCGGCGTGATGACGTAGGGGCTGTCCTGCTGCCCCTGCGCGAGCGTCACGGGCGCCGCCACCGGAGCCGCATCGACCGTCTGGATGGGAGGCTGTACGCCGTCGTGCACCGTTACGAAGACGGGGATGGTTATGAAGCCATTGTCGGCGGAAAGCCTGATGACGAATTCCTGCGTGGCGGTCTCGCCGAAAGACAGCCCCGCAAAGTCGTTCTTCGGCTCGGCGAAGCTCCAGTTGATATGCCCGTTTGAGTCAAAGCTGGCACTGAAGTATGGAGTCGCGCCGCCAAACTGATCCGACACGCTGACCGCGACGCCGGTGTAGTCACCCGTGACTGCAATCGATCCCTTGGCGGTCAGGACGTCGGGCGACTTCACCGTCTCCAGAATGATCGTGCTCAGTCCCGAGGTCGGATCGGCAAAGAAGATGTTGCTGCTGTTGCCGAAGGCGACGTACTGGCCGCCGGCGCTGATCGCGGCGCCGCCATTGGACGCTGTATCTACCCCGTCCGAAACCAGCCGATAGGCGGGAGCCGCCGGGTTGGTGACGTCGACGATGTAGATATCGGCGAACCCGTTCTGATCGGCCGAGGTCAGCCTCGCCTCGCTGGTGAAGACGATGAAGTGGCCGTCCGGACTCAGCACCGGACTATAGCTGCTGCCCGAAGCGTTGGACGTGTGAAATACGACGGCCCCGGCATTCAAATCATAGAGATAGATCTCGGAATGGCCGGTGCCGTCAGTCTCCTGATAGGCGATCAGGCGGCCATCTGCGCTGATGGTCGGCGCTACCACGCCGGCCCCGGCGGAGGTGCTGGCAATCACGGCCAGCTCACCCGTCGACAAATTGAAGGCAAGGAGCCTGCCCCCGCCCCCCGGAGCAGCCGCATCCGAATTCCAGAAGGCAATCAGGTGTCCGTCGGCGCTGATGGCGGGCTTCCAAAGCGCCCCCGAGCTCCCCACCGTCCCTGGCGTCACCGTCCCCTTCAGCGTGCCGTCAAGGCCGTAGATCGCAACGTTGCCGCCGTCCTGCTGCACGACGATCGTGCTGCCGTCGCCACTGACGGCCGCGGCGCTTCCCGGCGCCAGCGCGGTCTGAACATGATAGTGCGCCGGATCGGAAGGATCGGTGCCATAGACGAAGACGAAGCTCCCGCCACCGTCGGAGCCCTGATAGACGATGTAGCGACCGTCAAAGCTGATCGTCGGTGAACCGTAGCTCCAGCCGTTCGCCGGAGACGCGATGGTGGTGGTCGCGCCCGTCTCGTGGTTGAAAAAGTAGATCGCGCCGTCGGGATCGTAGACGACGTCGCCATTGGCGCTCATCACCGGGCCGATATGATCTCCCGGCCCGGAGGTGATTGCCGCTACGTTCGGCGGCGTGACGACGAATGGAACGGCCGAGAGTTTGACCGGGACAATGATCGGCCCCCCCACGACGGTGTTGCTCGTAGGCGGGCTCGTGCCGGTGTCGGAAGCCGGATTGACCGTGACGACAACGACCGGGGGCACGGCGCTCGAGGGCGGAGTGGCGCTCGTCCCGAGCAGGGGATGATATTCCGTGCCGGGCGGCTGTAGCGGCGGGCTCCCGGCGAATTTCGTCGTGCTGTTCGGATTCGGGTTGTTGTTATTGTTCTGGTCCCTGTTCTCCGTGTGCTGCGGAAGATTTGGAAACAGCTGTTTGCCGGCATCGTACGTGCTCAGCACCTGCTGGAATGCACCGAATTCCTGCGCGACCTGATCAGTCGTCTTGTTGCTCTGCTGAGCAATCACGTCGAAATTCGCCGTCGGCGTCAGCGTCAGCGTCGATCCATTGCTCGTGACGGTACCTATCAGGACGCCGGCCGTATTGAAAACCTGAACCGCGTGCACCTGGCCGTCGCGCTGATCGATGACGGAAACCGAAATCCTGCCGTCGGTCGCCGAGACGTCGAGGATCACGGCCGTGCCGCGAATTCCGATCGTGGCACTGGGTGTTGCCACGCGCATATCGCCGGTCTTCGCAACTTGGCCCGCCACAAAGCTGGCGGCGCCCTGCACCAGCGTCATCAGCGAGCTGTTGGATGTGCTGCTGGCATCGTAGGTCAGTTCGTTCAGCATGAACCGCGCACCGGCGGACAGATTGAACGTCGTGCCGTCGTCGAGCACGAGACCAAGCGTCGAGTCGCTGCCCGTCTGCACCACATCGTTCTGGTTGACCGCATCACCGACGTTGACGACGATCGTCACGCCATTGCGGACGATGCTCGCGCTGCCGGTCATCTTGACGACATGGCCCACCACCTTGCCGCTGGCGGCGGGTGCGCCTGCCTGCGCATATTGCGTGTGTCCGGTCAGAGCATCGATGACGCCGGGATCGAGATGCGCGCCTTCCGGGGAAACCAGCAACGGGCGCGCGTGGTCGCGGAAATAGTTTGGCACGACGACGCGATGGAGCTGATCCGAGAGGATCAGGTCGGTGCCGACGCGCACGAAGTCGCCGGAGAAGAGAAGGTGCGCGTCCGGGATCGCAACCACAGCGCGCGGCGTTTCCGCCGACGCGTCGCTCTCGAATTGAAGGGATTGTTGCCCCGAGCCGTTCGGCAAAGACTTGTCGGTGTAGTTCAAGACGCCACCGTAAAAAGTTAAAAAATGATTAAATTATCTTTTTGCATATCATCAGGAAGCCCCCCGGAAAAGTGGTGACACGCGCAACGTGCGAGTTTTTCCGACCGTAATTAATTTACAGGGCGCCATAAATTCATAAAATCAGAACAGGCCACAAGCCTTTGACAAGTCTGACATTCTGAAGCCAAAACGACGTCAAAATCATCCGAGGCCACAAGACCACTGGGGTCGGTGAATGACTTTCGGTAGAGATGAAAGGCTCCGGTGGCGCCCTGGCCAAGGCCGCAATCGCCCGAGCGCCCTACGTCAATCGCGGGCTCTCCGGCCCTCGGGTAGACCCCGTCGATCGCGTGATGGGCGGAGCAGATAGCCTGCTCCGCCTGGTCCTCTTGGTGATGGAGGAAATCCGATGCGCCGATGTCATGACATCGGTCAGATGGATATCCATATCCGCGCCGTCTGAACCACCAGGGGCAGCATCAGCCGGCCCCCTCTTTAGCCAGCGTGGTACTTGATCGACGTACCGCCTGCGCCATCGGTCCCGAGTTCGAAGTCGCTCGAGGTGTACTGACCGAGGATGCTGATGTTTGCGGTCTGGACGCCATCGGTGACATTGAGTGTTCCGCCTGTCCCGGACTCATCGGCCGTATAGGAGGCCGAGACACCGGCGCCGAACAGAATGTCGCGCAAATCGAACTGGTCACCTGCGTTGAAGCCCGACACGAGCCCACTGAAGCTGATCGAATGATCTAGCTGCAGAATGCCGTCACCGACCGCATCGAACTTGACGTCCGTAGAAGCTGCAGCACCAAGCTCGAGCTTGGCCGAACCGCTAATCAGCGCGGAACCGCCAGTGACGTCCGCGTTAGCAATGATATTGCCACCATTGGCCCAGAGCAGGCCGGTATTGGTGACCGCACTGTTGATCACCAGTCCGCCGGTCCCGGTTGCTTCGAGTGTTCCGGTATTGGCGATGAAGTTGGAGCCCGTGTCGATTTCCAACGCATTGGTGACGGTTGCGATGATAGTCCCTTGGTTGATCAGGGTCATCGACCCGTTGCCAAGGTGACCTGCACCGCTGATCGTGTTATCGACGTTGGTCAGCGTGACGTCGGAGACTGTCCCCTCGATCACGTTGCCGCTGCTGTCGGACAGCAGCACCGTTCCGCCACCCTGCAGGGTAATGCCATGCTGGATGAGCTGGAGATCGGTCTTATCACCTGTCGAGTTGATCTCGATCGTCCCTGTGTTGTTGATGTCGCCGGACAGCGGCAGCAATGCGCCGTCTCCGATCGTCATCGTACCAGGATTGTTCGTGGTCGGTGTCTGATCGAACACGAAGTCATTTGCGGTCAGATCAGCCGAATGCACGCCATTCAACGTGATCGTCTGGCCATCGCCAAGCGTGATGACGGCGTTCCCGTTCGCATCGTCGGTCGTGTTCGCATGGACATCCGCGAAGCTTGTCATCGACGCATAGCCGATGAGATCGATCTGATCCGTCGCGATGTCGAAGCTGTAAACGGTGTCGTGGCCGATCGGCTGCGAGAATACGAGCAGATCGTGGCCGCTGGACGCGGTCAGGTTGTCGTCGCCGGATATGGCGAAGATCGGTGAGCCTGATGCGTAAGCTTCGACGTTGTCGAAGACAAACTTCACCCCTGGATTGCCATCCGCGCCTGTCCAGGTCTCGGTAATGTTCAATACAAGGGCGCCCGTGAAGGTCGACGACGAAGTAATCTCCAGTGACTGCACATCCCCGGTCTGCACCGTCCACGTGCCATCACCGTTGTTTGTTCCACCATTCAAGCTCCACCCGGCAGGGAGGCCGGAGATATTGACTGTAATAAGCGTATTTGGATCCCCCGAAGGATTGGTCAAGGCGAGGTTGATTGATTCACCTGCAATGCCCGCGGGTTTTACGTGGGTATTTGTAATGAGCGTCGTTAGACTCGTGCCGCCGCTCGTCAAAGTCACGTTAGAGAGATCGACCAGGATGTCGTTTGCGCTGTTTGGCGTGGCGCCGACTTGTTCATACACATAGGTGTGCGCCACACCATTGATGGTTGCGGTGAATGCCAGGGTTTTGCCGGCGCCACCAAGATTGTTCGCTTCGAGATATTGCACCGCGGCCGCAACGCGCGAGGTATCGGTTCCGTCCAAGCTGACCGCTGAAGTAAACGTCTGCGATGAAGTATCGAACGTAACGATGCCGTTCGTTATCGAATGCGACTTCACCGTGGCTCCAGCGATGGTCAGCGTCGAATCAGTGGAGCCGGTGCTGCTGAAAGTGCTTGCGGTGGGAGTGCCCTGTAGATCCAGGAAATCGGCAGCTCCGTCGAAGTCGGTAATCACGTCAAATCCGGTGATCGTTCCCGAATTGCCACTGCCGCCGATGGTTGCGAGTGACTGGGATGTATTGACAATAAAGGTATCGGCGCCCGAGCCACCCGTCATGGTATCGGCACCGAGCCCGCCCGTAATCGTGTCGGCGACGGAGCCACCAATCAAGATATTTGCACCCGAGGAACCAGTGAGTGTCATTGCGCCAGATGACAGGCTAGCGTCCACGTTCTCCATACCGTCGACGGTGGTAAAGCTGTCGTTGGTTTGGTTTGACGCATTGGAAAGATCGATAGTGGCCGCTGTCGACTGAATTATCTTCAATGTGTCGCTGTCCGTACCAGCTGGCGCAGCACCATTATCGCCATGAATACTTACCTGTCCGGATCCGGCGTTTGCACCCTTGACATAAACAATGATGTCGTTGCCGCTGTCGCCGGCGTACGTACCCCCGCCTGCTTTTCCTACTATGATATCGTTGCCAGCACCTGCGTGGAAGTTATCCTTGTTGTCGGTACCTACCAGGATCTCATCAGCGGCGGTTCCAGTGATGTTGTTTCCGGAGCTCCCGACATTGTTAATTGTTACCGTAACGGCCGCGCCCGAACTCGTCCCATCCGTCGCCTTGTATTGGAATGAGCCTGCAGCGTTGCTGTCATCGTTGAACGTCACGAACCCTGCGCTGCCTGTTCCCGCTGTGTGAGTCACCGTCCCGCTCGACGGGCTGCCGACACTCTCTGGTGTGGACAGGACATCGAGCGTGGTGTTGTCCGGATCTGTGTCGTTTGCGACGAGGGCCCATTCCGGAATGTCAAACGATTTGTTATTGCCGGCGCTCGTCAGAACAGTATCGGCGACGGCTGTCGGCGCATCGTTGGTGCCGTTTATCGTTACCGTTATCGTTTGCGTGTCAGACGCAGCATTATTGTCTGTGCTTTGCACGGTGTAGGTCAGCACCAAGGACTGGCCGGAATTCAGGTAGTTGAACGCCTGCGCTCCGGAATTGAACGTCCAAGTGAGATTGTGCGTGTCAGCGGGATCCGCCGCCAGATTCGATGCCGGCGACACGCTCATCATCGCGAGCAACTGTGCGTTGGTCAGCCCAAGCCCTGCTATGGCACCCGACGCGACGACAGTTGTTACGATCGACCCCACCGTGTCAGAGACCTCCGGATCATTGACCGTTACCGTGCCACTCGTCGATAGACCGGAGTTTGTCTCTGACAAAGTCGCCGTTGCTGTATCAGTGGTGACAAGGTGGATGTCGGGCGCATCGTTGGTGCCGGTGATGGCGAAGTTCACCGCCGTCGAGGCCGTGCCGGTGCTGCCGTCCTTGACGAAGGCGGTGAAGTTGTCCGACACGCTCGCACCCTGGGCCAGGGCATTGGTGTCGGTATCGTTGTTGTCGAGGGCATAACTCACCACGCCGGTCGCGGTGGTCAGCGTCGCCGTGCCGTAGGTCCCGGTCTTGGTGTAGGTCACCCCGCCATTGCTGGTCGACCAGCCATTGCCGGTCATTGCGGTGTTGTCATAGGCCGCCGCATCGCCAGTGTCCGGATCGGCCTTGGTCAGCGTAATGGTCGCCGACGCCGTGCCCGCCGTGCCGACGCCCGCCTCCACCAGCGGCACGCTCTGTGCGCCCGCCGTGACCGTCGGATTGTCGTTGGTGCCGGTGATGGCGAAGTTCACCGCGGTCGAGGCGGTGCCGGTGCTGCCGTCCTTGACGAAGACGGTGAAGTCGTCCGACACGCTGGCGCCGCCCGCCAGGGCATTGGTGTCGGTATCGCTGTTGTCGAGGGCGTAGCTCACCACGCCGCTGGCCGTGGTCAGTGTCGCCATGCCGTAGGTTCCGGTCTTGGTGTAGGTCGCCCCGGCATCGCCGGTCGCCCAGCCGTCGGAGGTCAGCGCCGCGCCATCATAGCTCGCCGCATCGCCCGTATCGAAGTCCCCCTTGGTCAGCGCGATCGACGCATTCGCCGTGCCCGTTGTGCCGACGCCCGCCTCCACCAGCGGCACGCTCTGCGCACCCGCCGTGACCATCGGATTGTCGTTGCTGCCGGTGATCGCGAAGTTGACCGCGGTCGAGGCGGTGCCGGTGCTGCCGTCCTTGACGAACACGGTGAAGTCGTCCGACACGCTGGCGCCGCCCGCCAGGGCATTGGTGTCGGTATCGTTGTTGTCGAGGGCGTAGCTCACCACGCCGCTGGCCGTGGTCAGCGTCCCCCCCCCCCCCCCCCCCCCCCCCCCCCCCCCCCCCCCCCCCCCCCCCCCCCCCCCCCCCCCCCCCCCCCCTGCCGTGCCGTAGGTCCCGGTCTTGGTGTAGGTCGCCCCGCCATCGCTGGTCGCCCAGCCGTCGGAGGTCAGCGCCGTGGCGTCGTAGGCCGCCGCATCGCCGGTATCGAAGTCACCGCTCGTCAGCGCGATCGACGCATTCGCCGTGCCCGTCGTGCCGACGCCGGCCTCCACCAGCTGCACGCTCTGTGCACCCGCGCTCACCGTCGGGTTGTCGTTGGTGCCGGTGATGGCAAAGTTGACCGCCGTCGAGGCCGCGCCGGTGCTGCCGTCCTTGACGAAGACGGTGAAGTTGTCCGACACGTTCGCGCCACCCGCCAGGGCATTGCTGTCGGTATCGTTGTCCCCCCCCCCCCCCCCCCCCCCCCCCCCCCCCCCCCCCCCCCCCCCCCCCCCCCCCCCCCCCCCCCCCCCCCCCCCCCCCCCCCCCCCCCCCCCCCCCCCCCCCCCCCCCCCCCCCCCCCCCCCCCCCCCCCCCCCCCCCCCCCCCCCCCCCCCCCCCCCCCCCCCCCCCCCCCCCCCCCCCCCCCCCCCCCCCCCCCCCCCCCCCCCCCCCCCCCCCCCCCCCCCCCCCCCCCCCCCCCCCCCCCCCCCCCCCCCCCCCCCCCCCCCCCCCCCCCCCCCCCCCCCCCCGCCGCATCGCCGGTATCGAAGTCACCGCTCGTCAGCGCGATCGACGCATTCGCCGTGCCCGTCGTGCCGACGCCCGCCTCCACCAGCTGCACGCTCTGTGCACCCGCGCTCACCGTCGGATTGTCGTTGCTGCCGGTGATGGCAAAGTTCACCGCCGTCGAGGCCGTGCCGGTGCTGCCGTCCTTGACGAAGACGGT